>JAHYYI010000042.1 GCA_019425045.1 Collinsella sp. | reverse complement strand
GTATCGAAGCTGCCCACGCGCTCGGTCGGCACGGGCAGCTCGCAGTAGGCCTGCCCGCGGCCCGAAATATCAACAGCAGCCATCACAAGCGTCTCGTCCATGGCGATCGCCGCGTCGGCAAAGCGTGTAATGCCCGCCTTGTCGCCCAGAGCCTGGCAAAACGCCTCGCCCAGCACAATACCCGTGTCCTCGACGGTGTGGTGCGCATCGACCTCCACGTCGCCCACCGCGTGCACCGTCAGATCGAACAGGCCATGACGGCCAAAGGCGTTGAGCATGTGGTCGAAAAACGGTACGCCGGTCGAGATATCGCACACACCGGATCCATCCAGGTCGAGCTTGACGACAATGTCGGTCTCGCCCGTCTTGCGGGTTACCTCGGCATAGCGGTCCATCTACATCTCCTCCTTCACCAGCGCGGCAAACGCGGCCAGCACCTCGTCGTTTTCCTGCGGGGTGCCCACGGTAATGCGCAGGCAGTCCGCGAGCCCCGGCGCGTAGCTAAAGTCGCGCACCAAAATTGAATACTCGTCGCGCAGACGCTCGCGCACGCGCGTGGCATGCGGCGTGCGCGCGAGCACAAAATTCGCCGCGCTCGGCCATACCTCCACGGGCAGGCCCTCGGCAGCCATTGCGCGTAGGGCGCACAGCTCGCGCTCGCGCTCGGATGCGACCTGTGCCACCACGGGCGCGTACGCATCGCGGGCACGCACGCAGGCAAGCGCCGCCGCCTGGCTCAACACGTTGACCGAATAGATCTGGCGAATCGCCGCGAACACGTCGATGACCTCGGGCGCCGCGATCACATAGCCCAGGCGCGTGCCGGCGGCGCCGAACGCCTTGGACAGTGTATGCAGAATCGCCAGGTTGGGATGCTCGGCGATAAGCCCCTGCGCCGTGGTGGCCGCGCCAAACGAATCGTCGGCAAACTCCACGTAGGCCTCGTCGACCATCACCATGCCGGGGCAGGCATCGCACAGAGCCGCAACAAAGTCGAGCGGCGCCACGTCACCCGTGGGATTATTGGGCGAGGTCACGATCGCCAGATTGCACTCGGGAGCCGCCGCAAGCACCGCCGCCTGGTCGAGCTCAAAGGTCGCCGGGTCGCGCCACACGTCGCGCACCTCGGTCTGGCACAGCGACGCAAAGAACGCATACTCGCTAAAGCACGGCGGGCAGTTGAGCAGGGTCCGCCCCGCGCCGCCAAACGCCAGCAAGTAGTTATAGAGCAGCTCGTCACCGCCGTTGCCCACGCAGATATTCTCGCGCGTCACGCCATGCCAAGCAGCAAGCTCATCGCGCAGGTCGTTGGACATGGGGTCGGGATAACGGTTGAGCGGCGTGGCAGCCAAGGCCGCGTCGATCGCCTCGCGCACGCCAACGGGCACGGGATAGGTGTTCTCGTTGGCCGAAAGATTGATGCGCGTGGGCGTAAAGTTGGGATCATAGGGCTCAATGCCGGCCAGGTAGGGCTGGACGAGCTCCTTCATGCGCGGCGTAAGTTCGGCCATGTTAGGCCTCCTCGCCGGTCGCGCCAGCGCCATCCGAGCCTGCAGCCGCCAGGTCCACACCCTCGGCGACCGTCGCCACAGCGTCGCCCGGCCAGGCAACCTTGGTCAGGTCGGCCGCGGCCAGCGACGCGGCACTCACGGCATCCTCGCCCTGTTCCAGCACGCGACGGCGCAGGGCGGCAGAAAGCGCGTGCGCCCACAGGCCCTCGGCCTCGGCCAGGCGCTGCGTAGCGGGAGCGTCGGAGAGCAGGCCCTCGGGCGTATAGCAAATGACGCTCGAGCGCTTGACGAACTCTTCGACCGAAAGCGGGTTGGAGAACATGGCCGTGCCGCCGGTCGGCAGCGTGTGGTTGGGGCCGGCAACATAATCGCCGAGCGGCTCGGAGCTCCAGGCGCCCACAAAGATGGCGCCGGCGTTGCGAATGCCGCCGAGCAGGCCCATCGCGTCCTTGCAGTGCAGCTCCAGGTGCTCGGGCGCCACGGTGTTCACGGCCTCGACGGCGGCAGTCATGTCGGCGGCCACCACGATCGTGCCCTCGTTGTCGAGCGAGGCGCGCGTGATCTCGGCGCGCGGGGACTGCGCCACCAGGATGTCGACACCCGCCTCGACCTCGCGCGCAAACTGCTCGTCGCAAGTCACCAGATAGCAGGCAGCCAGCGGATCGTGCTCGGCCTGGGCCATCAGGTCGGCCGCAACCACCATGGGTTTGGCCGTAGCATCAGCCAGCACGCAGACCTCGGAGGGGCCGGCGACCATGTCGATTCCCACGTCGCCCGAGACAATCTGTTTGGCCGCGGCGACAAAGGCGTTGCCCGGACCGGTGATCTTGTCGACGCGCGGAATGGTCTCGGTACCGTACGCCAGCGCGGCCACGGCCTGGGCGCCGCCCACCATATAGATCTCGTCCACGCCGCCGAGCTTGGCCGCGGCAAGCGTGTAGGGGCTGATCAGGCCATCCTTTTGCGGCGGGGTCACCATGACCACGCGCTTGACGCCGGCGACCTTGGCGGGAATGGCATTCATGAGCACCGTGGAGGGATACTGCGCGCGGCCGCCCGGCACGTAGATGCCGGCAGCGGCAAGCGGGGTCACCTTAACGCCGAGCATCGTGCCGTCCGCACGCGTGGTAAACCAGCTCTGCTCGACCTCGCGCTGGTGGAACTCGCGGATCTGGCGTGCAGCCTTTTCGAGCGCCGCGACAAAAGCGGGATCGAGACCTTCGAGCGCGGCATCGATCTGCTCCTGCGGCAGGCGGAAACTCTGCAGTTCAACACCGTCAAAACGCTGACAGTAATCGCGCACCGCGGCATCGCCGTTGGCACGCACGTTGGCCACGATATCGCGGGCGGCGTCGACGATATTTTGCGGCAGCACGCCCTTACGGTTGAGCTGGTTGGTAACGAGGCGCTCACCGGGAGCAAGCTTGATGGTCTTCATTTCGGTATCCCCTATCGGTCGAGGTTGTGTTCGAAAAACGAGAGGCCGGACGGCGGCACCAGTCGGCCCGCAGCCCGGACGTTGGGGCGCCCGTGCGCGCTCGCGCTATTGTGCCGAACCCGCGACGGGCTCAAAATGCTTGTCCTTCACGGCAGCCACCAGGCGATCGGCCAGGTTGCGAACGCGCGGATCCAGGCGCGCGGCACCCGGGTTGACGAAGAAGCGGGCCGTGCAGTCCATAATGCGGCCGGTGATGACCAAGTCGTTGTCGCGCAGCGTGGCACCCGTGGCGGTAATGTCCACGATGCGGTCGGTCATGCCGACGATAGGGCCCAACTCGATATTGCCGTGCAGTGAAACGATATCGGCATTCACGCCGCGCCCGGCATACCAGGCGCTCGCGATGCGCGGATACTTGGTGGCCACGCGAAGCGAGCCGCGACGGGCATAGTTGCGCTCGGCCTGACCGGCGCGCCATGCGGGCTCCGCCTCGATAAACGTGCACAGGCCGTAGCCCAGATCGACCAGCTGCAGCAGGTTGAGGTCGGCCTCGATAAGCGAGTCCCAACCGCAGATGCCGCAGTCGGCACCGCCGCAGCCCACAAAGGCGGGCGCGTCGCTGGGTCGCACGATGACAAACTCGATATCGGCGACCGCGCCCTCGCTGGCGCGCGTGTCGCGACCGCGCACGATCAGGTGACGGCCGGGGTCGCGAAGCTCAGAGACGTCCAGGCCCGCAGCTTCGAGCACGTCGAGGGTATCGGCCTTGAGCGAGCCCTTGGGCACGGCAATACGCAGCGGGCCCTCGGCGCCACGGCCCGCGGCATGATCGCCGTCGGAAGCGGCGTCCTCGGCCGAGGTGCGCGCGGCCTCCAGACGCTCGAGCGAAAAGGCGAAGCCCGCCGCCGGCACCTCAATGCCGTCGCCAAACGCGCCAGTAAAGATGGAGTCGTAGCGTCCGCCCGAACCGACCGGATCGGGCAGGCCGCCGGCATAAGCCTTAAAGACCAGGCCCGTGTAGTAATCAAAAGAGTTCATGATGGAGAAGTCGAACGACAGCACCTGGGCGTCCTCGGGAGCCAGGCCCTCGACCAGGGCACGCAGCTCGCGCGTGAGCGGCGCGACGATACCGGCGGCATCCAGCAGCGCGTCCACGCGGTCGAGCACCTCGGCGCCGCCGTGCAAGCGCGGCAGCTCGCTGATGGCAGCCTTGACAGCCTCGGACTCGGCACTTGCCGCCACGCGGGCATCGAGGCCCACAAAGTCGTTGGCGTGCACACAACGCAATGCCTCGGCAGCCAGCTCGCGATCTTCGCACGCCGCGAGCAGCTCCTTAAACGGACGCACGCTACCTGCGATAATGCGCGCATCGGGCAGCGCCAGCTTGCGCACCGTCTCGGCCACGAGCGAGACAATCTCGGCATCGCCCGCGGTATCGCCCGCACCGATAAGCTCAAAGCCCAGCTGCGTAAACTGGCGCGAACCGCCAGCGTTGCGCTGGCACTCACGAACCACCGGCGCCTCGTAGCGAAGGCGCAGCGGCAGATCGGCCGCGTGCATGCGGGTCGAAACCAAGCGCACGATCGGCAGCGTGTTGTCGGGACGGACCACCAGCAGGCGACCGTCGTCATCAAAGAGCTTAAACGGCGTGTCCGCAATGCGGCCGCCTTCCTCGAGTGAACCCTTGTCCTCGAGCAGCGGCGTTTCGACCGGAAGGTAATGATGCTCCCTGAAGCAGCCCTTCACCGTACATGCGATCTCCTCGCGCGCCTGAGCCTCCTCGGGCAATATGTCCCGGAATCCCCACGGTGTGGCCGTCATCTGGTGAGCCTCCTCATGCTGTGCTTCATATAGAACAGAAGACCGGCATAGCTCCGCCGGTCTTCTGGGTACTTTAGCATACTAGAGTGCTTGCGGGGAAAATCCATCGCAGCCGCTCACGCCGTATTCATTTGGAAACATAGGGCAGATCGCCGCAACCCAAACCCGCCTAGGCGCCAATCGCACGACGATACTCTGCCATTACTTGCGCATCGGCAGCTGCGGGGTCGGCGAAATAGCGCCCGTCATAGGTCTCGGCCGAAACAACTCCGCGATAGCCGCGCGCCACCAGCCTATCCAGGTCGGCGCGCATATCGCGGTCGCCGTCACCCCAGGCAAGATGCGTCGTGCCATCTGCCGCAACATCGACAAAATGCACGTGGGCGACATCATCGCCAAGCAGATCGAAATAATCGTCGATGGTATCCCCTGCCACCGCCATAGCGCCCAAATCCAGACACGCCTTAAGTGCCGGATGATCAACTGCCTCGATCATGCGCTTCGTGTCGGCCGCCGAGTTCACGATCATCGACTCAACCGGCTGTAGGGCCTCGAGCACCAGTCGCACGCCGCGCTCTCCCGCATGCTCGGCAATCGCACGCAGCATCGAGGCGCTGCGACCCCACGCGTCCTCGATCGGCTCGTTCAAAAATGCCCAGCCGCTCGAGACCATGACCTGCTCGGCTCCAAGTTCCGCCGCGATATCCGCAACGTTCTTAAAGTACGCGAGCGTGCGGGCACGCGCCTCATTCCCACGCGCCGCGATATTCCACGGCTTGGGGTTGTTCTGTTCGGGACAAAGCCCCACAATCCGAACCCCATACCGCTGCGACAGCTCCCGCACCTGCTCGAGCGAATCGTATCCATGGCAATCGACATACAGATGCATCGCCCCGGTCCAAAGCTCGCAACACGTGTAGCCCGAGGCCGCTGCCGAAGAAAAGAATTCCTCAAGGTCAAAATAACGATGGCTGATATTCATGACGGCAAGCTGCGGATACTCCATCTTGTCCACCTTTCGGCAAAAGGGCGCCGCAGCACAGTGTGCGCGACGCCCCCTCTTACATTATTCTCATTATGACGGATGCCCTACTGAACACCAAGCACTCCAAAGAACGCGCCGGCGATACTCACGAGCAGGATCACGAGCATGATGACCAGCGGATTCATCTTCTTCTTGAGCATGAGATAGACGATTCCAAACAGCCCCATCGTGACAAAGCCCGGGAAGATTCCGTTGAGCAGCTCGGCCAGCGTCTGAGCACCATCGCCCGCACCGACCATGAGCGGAATGTCCACGGTGACCATCTCCATGGTCATAGCGCCGATCACCATGGCGCCCATGATAGAGGCCATCTTGACGATCGTGTCCATAATGCCCGATTCCTGGACCTTGCTGATCATGTCCGAGCCAAAGCGATACCCCACAAACGTCAGCAGGTAACGGATGATGTAGTGAGGGACATTGAACACGAGCAGGAACAAAATCGGGCCAAGAATAGAGCCCTGTAGCGCCAGCGACGTACCGACACCCGTTGCCAAAATTCGCAGCGTGCCCCAGTAGAAGGCATCGCCCACGCCGGACAGCGGCCCCATCAAAGCAAGCTTGACATTAGAGATCGCGCTCGTGTCAAAGCTATCGTCAGTAGCGTTGACCTCCTCCATTGCAGCGGCGATGGACATGGGGAGCGTCGAGATGTACGGCGTGACGTTATAGAGCTCCATATGGCGCTTGAGGGCGGCCTTAAAGTCCGCATCCTGCGGATACAGCTTGCGAAGGATCGGCATAAGGGCCCACATAAAGCCGATATGGCCCATACGCTCGTAGTTCCAGGAATGCTCATAGGGAATCGAGCGCCAGAACAGCTTCTTAAGGTCTGCGCGGGAAATCAGCCCGTCATAAGAAGACTCAAACTTAAAACTCATCGAACCCACTCCCAATCGCAGGATCCTCGGTTGCCACTGCGGGCTGCTCCGTCTTTTTCTTGTCACCCAAAACCGTCATCGCGACGACGATGATCGCGGCAAAGATCGCCACGCCCGTCGTGCTAATGCCAAAGTAGGCGACGAGGAAGAAGCCAGCGAAGAAGAACGGCGCCACAGTCTTGTTCATAATCATCTGAGCCAGCATTGCAAAACCGAGTGCGGGCAAGAAGGCGGCGGCGACATCCATACCGGTCTGAACGAAATCGGGGATGATGTTGAGCAGGCTGGCAACAGCATCGGCGCCAAAGAAGAATGCCAGGGGAATAATCAGCAGGCCGCACCAGCTCTGCGCGTAGCCGGCGATGAGCATGTTGCGCGTGATGGCCTTGGTGTCTCCGTCCTCGACGTTTTTGTCGATACGGTGCACCAGCAGCAGCATCACCGGCTGGCCCAAGGCGGTATCGAGCGCCAGGACGATCGTTGCGATGGGAATACCCAGGGTCAGGGCCGCCGAAGCGTCCGCGCCGGCCTGCATGGCAAGCGACACACCCAGAATGGTTCCGGAAATCGTATCGGGCGGGTTATACGCACCGACCGAGATGGCGCCGACCATGGCAAGCTCCATCGTGGCGCCCATGATCGTGCCGGTCACCATGTCGCCCATGACAAGGCCAACCAGAGGTCCGAGCACGATCGGGCGCTGGAGGTAGCTCGTGCCCGTCAGCCACTCGGAATAGCCCAAAAGGGCAATCAGGAAAATCAGGATTGTCTTGATAACCATGACAGCCCCTAACCGATGACCTTCGCGGCGTCAGTCTTCGCATCTGCCGGAATCATCTGAATGAACAGTTCATAGCCCTCGCCGAGCAGCTCTTTGACGTATGCCTCGTTTTCGGGCGTAAGGAACACGCTCGTCGAGACCTGGCGGGCATTCTCGCTAAAGGCAACATTGCCGAGGTTGATCTTCTTGACTCCCATCGCCTTGGCGACGGCACCGGCCTGCTGGATCGTCTCGCAAACCACGAAGAGCTTGTACTTATCAGTCACTCCGCTCTGGAGCGCCTTGACGGCGTCCTCGGTGTTTTTGACGACGACCTTGCAGCCCTCAGGCTTTGCAAGGGACAGGGCCTGTAGACGAAGCTTGTCATTGAGGACCGTGTCGCTCACCAACAGGATGCAATCGGCACCCAGAGCCGAGGTCCAGCTAACGGCAACCTGGCCGTGAAGCAGTCGATAATCTACACGAATCATCTGAATCATGATGTGCTCCCTAGTGGTTAAAACTCATCGAGCTCGGCCTGCCCCAGCAGGTCGTTGACGTACTTGACCTTGGTGTCGTCCGCCTCGACGATCTGGCGAATGGCCTCATCGATCGGGGTGGATTCGGGCACGAACAGCAGCTGAATAAGGAGCGGCAGGTTCATATTGGTCACCAGATGCGTGTTGGGACGCGTCTGGACGATCTTGATGAACTCGTTGTTGACACTGCCGCCAAAGAGGTCGGTGCAAACGACGACCTCATCGTCCGCGGCAAAGCCGTCCAGAATCGCTGCGGCCTCCTTGGTCAGGTCCTCGTTTCCGTCGACATACATAGAGAGCGCATGGACGTTTTCGCGCTCGCCGGAAAGCAGGCCGATGCTCTCGACGATTCCAGACGCAAAATGAGCATGGGACGCCACGATAAACTGCCTCATTCGATTCCCCTTCCTAGCGAATTTCGGCATAAAAATGCCCGGACGCATGCGCCCGGGCAGGGTGCTTCTAAAATGAGTGGTCAACTATTAGTAGTCGAACTGGTGATAGTAACGACGGTAGTTGAGGTTGTGCTTGGTGACCGTCTCGTAGTA
Source organism: Collinsella sp. (assembly GCA_019425045.1). Lineage (GTDB taxonomy): Bacteria > Actinomycetota > Coriobacteriia > Coriobacteriales > Coriobacteriaceae > Collinsella. Next base: position 2,557 of record JAHYYI010000042.1, on the reverse strand, counting down.
AGCGGCAAGGCGATCGGTGATCAGCGAGGAGAGGATCCACGGAGACACGATGACGCGGAACTCGTCGTCAAGGCCGGGGATCGCGAACTCGGCGGTGTCGATGATGTTGATGTCGGTGTCGCCGGTCACGCCGCGGGTCAGGAAGGCGCGGACGCGCTCGTCGAGCTTGCGGTTCTCGTCCTCGCCCATGAACAGGAACACGGGGACGCCGGGCTCCACGAGCTCGAGGGTGCCGTGGAAGAAGTCTGCCGAGGTGATGTAGCGGGTGCGCTTCCACTGCATCTCCTCCAGGATGCACATCGAGAACAGGATCGTCTCGCCCCACAGGGCGCCCGAGCCGATGAACATGGTGTAGGGGGCCAGGGCGTACTTCTTGGCGAGCTCCTCGGCGCGCGGCTCGAAGCGCTTGCGGATATCGAGCATGTCCTTCCAGATGTCCTTGGTCTGCTCGATAAACAGATCGAACTTGGGGAAGCAGCCGCGGCGGTTGAGCAGGCGCAGGCCGAAGCAGTCGGCGAGGTAGTAGCCCATCTCGCAGCCACCGTTACCATGATCGGAAGCCATCTTGACGCAATTCTCGGCGCCGACAGCCTGGCCGATGGGGCCCTCGGGCTTGGTCATGGCGTAGACGCGCACGCCCATGCCCTTCATCTTCTTGACGGCCTCGAGGACCTCGGGGGTAGTGCCGGACTCGGAGGCGGTGAGCACGACGGACTTCTCGGTCATGCGCTTGTGGCCCATGACGTTCCACTCGGCGGCGTGGATCAGGTAGACCTCGAGGTCGCGGTCGCCGAACTTGTTCATGAGGTACTCGAGCTGCATGAGCTCGTCCCAGGTGCCGCCGACGCCCATCAGGAACACGGCGTCGTAGCCCTCGTCGGCGACCTTGTCGGCGAGCGCGGTCATCTTCTTGCCGGCCTCGTAGACGTTCTTGCCGTCCTCGACGTAGCCCTCCTGGCTAAAGTGCATGATCTCGATCTTCTCGGTTTCCTTCATGGCTTTTCCTTTCTGTCCTGCACGCGAATCTATACATCGCGTTTCTTTTCGATACCAATTATAGACATACACCCGACGTGTTTTTAATACCACTTTTCAATCTGTTCCAATCCTCGGTGAACGGTCGAAATTCTCTGGTGAGTGGTATTAAATTAGAATTTGATGTATAGCTAACGCCCCCGGCGTCTCCCTTGTGTGACAAAGAACAGCGTTCCTACCAGCGCAATAATGGTCGATGCTCCAAACAGTACCGTCTGGACGCCCAAAGCCTCCGCCAAAAACGGAGCCGCCAGCAGCGGCACCACGCCGGCGCTCATCAGGCCAAAGCGCACAAAGCCGGTAATGCGACCCAGGTATTTGATGTCGGCGCGCTCCTGAATCAAGATCATCTGCAGCGGCTCCAGGAACCCCCAGGCCAGACCGTTAATCGCCTGACCGACAATCGCGACCCCCAGCATATCTGTGCCCACGTACACCATGGACCCAATGCCCACGGCCATGAGCGCGCCGAGCAGCAATCGCAGGTTGACATGGCGAGCAGAAAGCTTGGTCAGGATGAACGCGCCCACCGAGGAAGTGAGGCCCACGACCGAGGACAGCCAGCCCAGCCAGACGATATCCACGTTGAGCACATCACGGTAGAACAACGACTCAAGCGAATCAAACGCGCCAAACGCAAAGAATCCCAAAAAGCCCGAGATAAAGATGAGGCGCAGGTCGTGGTCGCGAAACGTAAGTCGCGCACCCTCGGCCATGCCGCCCAGAATACCGCCCTTCGGCTTTTCCCCTTTTGCGGGAACAACGCACTCGTGACAGCCCAAGGAGAGCACGGCCGCCACACCCATCATGCCCGCCATGAGCAGGTAGACCGATTGCGTGGCAAAACAGCTCACGATGGCACCGCCGAGCAGCGGGCCAGCGGTATAGGCGATATTGCTGTAGAACACCATGAGACCGTTCACGCGGGTACGGCCCTCGGTGGTCGACTCCAGGTATCCCGGAAACGCATGCGTGCAGGTGTTGATAAAGCCGCCCGCAAGCCCCAAGACGCACGCGGCAAACACAAGCCCGGGGACAGACAGCGGCGCCAACCCCACGCCAAGCGATAGCACAGCCGTAATCACGCACGTCACAAATGACGTCCGGCGCGGTCCAAAGCGATCGATGACCGAACCCGACACTATATTGCCCGCCGACGTCATAAGATTGCGCACGAGCGTAATGGCGGCAACCAAAAAGGCCGTGCCGGCCAGATCATACGTGGCCGCACCGATAAGCCCTAAAAAGTAGACCGCGTTGTTGGCGCACCACTGCAGGGACTCAATAAGAATCAGCCTGACCTCCGCCGGCGTCAGGCGCATTGCTTCGCGATCCTTCGCGAACATACGAACTCCTTCTATACAAAAAGGGGATGGAGGGCATAGGCCTGCTCCATCCCCTTTCCAGGTTGCAACGAAAATCTATGCAGCCGGGCCCTTACGCCAGCACGCCGAAGAACGCGCCGATGATGCCCACGACCATGGTGGCCACGATCAGCACCATGGGGTTGATCTTCTTGGAC
>JAHYYI010000041.1 GCA_019425045.1 Collinsella sp. | reverse complement strand
TGCGACACTGAATGTGTCCATCCTCGCAGTATCCGGTTCTCAAGGTGCACGCCTGCGCTGGTTCCCGGTTCGACCGGGCCGCGCGGCAAGGAGATATATTGCCAGACCGCGAAGCCCTGTGGGACGTCAATTCCACTCTTCACAAGTCCTACACAACATATTGCTTTCTATAGGTAATAGAAAGACTGGTGCGGATCTTCCGCACGTATCAGATGATGACCCTTTGGTTCAGGAATATATAGAGATCGGTCACCTGTAAGTGTTTATCTACCCGCGCTTTTAGCAATGTAAACCGCGCTTCAGATAAAAAGAGGGAGCGCCGCGCACAACGCGACACTCCCCTAGCGATTCAAGAGAATCTATTAGGCCTCGAGAGCCTTCTTGGCGATGGTAGCCAGCTCGTTGAAGGACTCAATGTCCTCGTATGCCATCTGAGCCAGGACCTTACGGTCGAGCTCGATGCCGGCAACCTTCAGGCCGTGCATGAACTGAGAGTAAGAGATGTCGTTCAGGCGAGCAGCAGCGTTGATACGAGTGATCCAGAGAGAACGGATCTCGCGCTTCTTGTTGCGGCGATCACGATACTGATACTGCAGGGAGTGCTGGACCTGCTCTTTAGCATGCTTGTAAGTACGCGAAGCGGCACCGTAGTAACCCTTCGCACGATGCATAACGGTACGGCGCTTCTTCTTGGCGGCAACAGCGCGCTTAATACGTGCCATGTTCTATCAACTCCTAGACGGTAAAACGAAAAACGGGAACGCGAACTTAGGCGAGACGCGACTTGATGACCTTGCGGTCGGCAGCGGCGATCTCGGTCTCCTGACGGAAGCCACGCTTACGCTTGGTGGACTTCTTGCTCAGGATGTGGCTCTTGAAAGCCTTGGCGCGCATAAGCTTGCCGGTACCAGTCTTGCGGAAACGCTTCTTGGTGCCGCTGTGGGACTTCATCTTAGGCATGAAATACTCCTTAATCGGTTACAGAACACTGGTTACTTGGTATCGCTTGCCGCTTTATCCTCATCGAAGGCGCCCTTAATCGGGGCGAGCAGCATAAGCATGTTACGGCCTTCCATCTTAGGCTTGGACTCAACCGTAGCGTAAGGCTTGAGATCCTCGGCAAGACGCTCGAGAACGTTAAGACCCTGCTCCGGGTGAGCCATCTCACGGCCGCGGAACATGATGGTGATCTTAACGCGTGCGCCCTTCTTGAGGAAACGCAGAACGTGGCCCTTCTTGGTCTCGTAGTCGCCAACGTCGATCTTGGGTCGAAACTTCATTTCCTTGACCTCGACCTTGGACTGGTTCTTACGAGCGGCCTTGGCCTTCATGGCCTGCTGGTACTTGAACTTACCGTAGTCCATGACCTTGCAGACCGGCGGCTCCGCGTTGGGAGCGATCTCGACCAAGTCGAGACCCTGATCGTCGGCGACGCGCTGTGCATCGCGGATGGCGAACAGGCCGAGCTGAGAGCCATCGACGCCAATCAAACGGCACGAAGATGCAGTGATCTCGTCGTTGATGCGGGTGTCATCAGACTTAGCTATTTTCCCTACCTCCATTCATAAAAAAATAACCCGGCGCTTCTCAGCAACCAGGTCGTACACATAGACATCCTCGCAATGAGGAAGGGAATCTAAGTTGTATGACCAGTCAGCTGCTCATTGGCGCCAAAAGGTGGGAACCCTCGGGTTCCTCTTTAGGGCATTGCGGGAACAACGCCTTGCGAATAATAACACGTACAGCGCGCTATCACATTACGTACACGAAAAAGGGGCCTTGACCCCCCTTGAACGCTCGCTTGCTATGGTGCCCGAAGCGAGACTCGAAGGGCCTTCGCTTCGCGAAGCCCCGGGCTTCGGGCGCGTGGCGCCCTCGCCACGCTCCGCTACAGACAGGCCACAGGCCTGTTTGCTTAACGCTTCGCGCGCTCACGCGAGTTCGCACGAAAAAGGGGGCCGCAACCCCCTTGAACGCTCACTTGCATGTATGGTGCCCGAGGCGAGACTCGAACTCGCACGTTGTTGCCAACGGTGGATTTTGAGTCCACTGCGTCTGCCAATTCCGCCACTCGGGCACGTAATGCGTGAGTTAGTTTATCACAGCTTTCTGTTGATTAGTCCGAAAATGGAACTTCGCGCATTTCGATGAGTTCGACCGAACGGAGCATCTCGCGCTGGCGGCACCCGCGTCCGTTAACCGAGGCTTCGCCCATCTGGTTGTCGTAGGGATCCTCGCGCATGCCGTCGAAAGCAGGCACAAACTCAGCCTGGAATCTATCGTTGGCCACCATACGCCACGGGTCGAGATTGCCAAAGTAGTGACGGCGGCGCCACTCCTCCCCCATCCTGCGAGCAGAAGATCCAAATGACACGTCGGCGTTGAGCCAACCGGTCTGTGGCGTATAGAACTCAGCCCAATCGTGCGGCCCCACCGAATCGGGCGCAACATACAGGCCGCTCTGCCAACGGGCGGGCACACCGGCAATGCGGCACATGGTGATAAACGTGAGTGCCATAACGCCGCAATCACCGCGAAGCGAATGCGCGCAGTCATCGGCGATGGAGCCCAGAAGCAGATACGGCGGCTGATAGCGATAGTCGATATGCTGTGTCAGGTAATCATAGATAGCATGAGCGCGATCGAGCGGATCCTCGAGCCCATCAATAACACGCTCCGTCAACTGTCGCAGGTACGGCGTAAACGCAATGTGCGGACGTTCCTCGGAAGTGTCCTCGGGCAGCGGCGCGTCCATACACGGATGCGCCGGAAGCGCACCTCCATAGATATCACGATAAGCGGCATCGATTTGGTAACGATAGGTCACCGAGAACGATCGGTCAGTCGAGGATACCCACGAGGCAGTACGCGCCGAGGCGTTCACAGGAGCAATGGACCCCTCCGGCGTCATATCAAGTATCTCGATCTGAGACTGCTGGCGGCAGGTGGCGGCAACGGGAAGCCAAGCGCGAACGGTCTCCCCCTCCAAAGCACCGGGGACAGACACGGACGCCTTAAGCGTGATGGCGCGAGACAGCCCGCCCAGCGACTCCATATCCTTGAGCATCTGGTTGCGCAGCGCAATTCCATCCGTAGAATCGGGACGCAGACCCGGGACCTCCTTGGGATACACACGCAAAGAATCGAGAAAGTTGTCGAGAACGAACAGCTCGCCATCGATAAAGCGCCAGTCAATACGCTTACGGTCAATCAGATCGTCAAAGCGCTCCTCGGTAAACTCAGGCCACTCCTCACGAATCATCGCAATAGCCCGATCGCGCGACGCCGAAAAATGAAGCGGCGTCTCGAGCATGCGATACCGCTCGGCACGAACACAAGCAACCAGCGAAGGCTCAGGGTTCTGCTCCAAAAGACGATCGCAGGCAGCAACAGCCTGCGTCAAATACCCGGCATCCTTAAGACGGAGAATCTCAGGCGGTAGCCCAATATCGAGATGACGAAAGTCATCACAGCAAACATCGACAGAGCAACCAACAGGACCCTCGTCAATAACCTTCCCATCCGAAGGCAGCACATCAATAACAGCCATACCAAACTCCAAGTCACTAGAACGCTTGAAGCCCATTGTAGCGAGATAAAAAAGAAAGCCCCAATAAAGGAACCCTCAACACCGATAAACGGTACCTATAAAAAATGAATTCAGCCCAGTAACCCTGTGGCGTTAAACAAAGGAAGCCCCGTCCCCCGGAACTGTTTCCTTGGCGCGACTTCTGGCGAAGCCAGGTGAGCGCAAAGGAAACAGTGTAGGGGGACGGGGTCTCCGGCGGGAAGTTAAACCGCTACTTACGCCTTGTTGACGGAGCCAAACTCCTCCATGAGCTCCTTGGTGCGGGCAACGATGTTGTCGCGACCAGGCTTGAGGAGCTTGCGGGGGTCAAAGCCCTTGCCCTGCTGATCCTTGCCAGCCTCGATGTACTCGCGAACGCCCTTGGCGAAGACGAGCTGAAGGTCGGTGTTGACGTTGATCTTGGAGATGCCCAGGGAGATGGCCTTCTTGATCTGATCCTCGGGAATGCCGGTGCCACCGTGCAGAACGAGGGGCAGGTCACCGGTCTGAGCCTTAATCTCGCCCAGACGCTCGAAAGACAGGCCAGCCCAGTCGGCAGGGTACACGCCGTGGATGTTGCCGATGCCGCAGGCGAGGAAGTCGACGCCCAGGTCAGCGATCTGCTTGCACTCAGCAGGATCAGCGAGCTCGCCGCTGGAGGTCACGCCGTCCTCGGTGCCGCCGATGCCGCCGACCTCGGCCTCGATGGACATGCCCTTGGAGTGGGCAAGCTCAACGAGCTCCTTGGTGCGGTCGAGGTTAAGCTGGAAGGTCTCCTCGTGAGAGCCGTCATACATGATGGACGTGAAGCCGGCCTCGATGCACTTGAAGCAGTCCTCGTAAGAACCGTGATCGAGGTGAAGGGCGACGGGAACAGTAACGCCCGTGGCCTCGACGGCAGCCTTGACCATGTCGGCGCAGACCTTGAAACCGCCCATCCACTTGGCGGCACCAGCGGTGCACTGAAGGATCAGCGGAGACTTGGCCTCCTCGGCGGCCTGGAGAATAGCCAGGGTCCACTCGAGGTTGTTGGTGTTGAAGGCACCGAGACCGTACTTGCCGGCCTCGGCCTTCTTGAGCATGTCTGCTGCGTTGACGAGCATAAAAGAAACCTCCTGTAAGGTTGCTCCGATAACGCCTGAGATTTTACCACGGCGCACCCGAGCATAAACGTTCGTTTGTTCACGAATATCGTCCAAACAGACTTTTTTGACCGTTTGCCCTACGGAATCGGCCCGTTGGGGAAAAATAGCTTGACGTTTGGACGCTTCTCGTGCTTCAAAAGCCGACTATTAAGCTACATCTGCATGAAAGGGTTCTGCATGAGCTCGCGTGCCATGGTGGTCGAATCGCCATGGCCGGTTAGGCAAACGGTATCGGGTGGGAGAAGCCGGGCGAGCTTGGAGAGCGAGCGCAGAATCGCTGCCTCGTCGCCACCGGCAAGATCGGTGCGGCCGTGGCTGCCCGGGAATAGCGTGTCGCCCACAAAGGCAATGTTCCCCTGCTCGGTGGCAGCAAACAAGACGATACCGCCCGGCGTATGCCCGGGTGTCTCGATCACCTGCAGGCAGATATCGCCCACCTCGATAGCATCGCCCTCGGCGAGCAGGCGCGTCGGCTCACCCGGATCGGGCGTCTCGATACCCCACATGGCGCGCTGCTCCTCGATATTTGCGCGAGGTACCGTCACGTCCTTAGCGCACAACTCATATAATGCGCCGTTGCCAATGACAGCTCGAACCCCGGCAACACCACCAACATGGTCGGCATGGCCATGAGTGCATACGGCGCCAAGCACGCGTACGCCGGGATGCTCGGCTCGAATATGCTCCACCAGGCGCTCGCCTTCCCATGCGGGGTCGATAATCACGCACTCATTGTCCGAAATAACAGCATAGCTATTGGTCTGAATGGGACCGTTTACGAGCGTCTCGATCTCGACCGATCCCTTGGGAGTTAAATCCAAGGGCACAGCACTCATGTCCCTCTCCTCTCTATAAAGCTCGAGGCATCAAACGATGCCTCGAGTGTAGCGAATATCGATAATGTGACACGCTCGTCGCAACTAAACGCGACGCTTAAGCTGAGCCCCACCCTCACCAGGCATCAAACGGCGTGCGTCATAGACCGAGTCAACGCTGCTGATAGAGGCCAACAGCGGATCCAGACCACTCGCGTCCGAGATCTCGACCATAAAGCGCAGGGTTGCAATGCCCTCGCGGTTGGTCGACGTGGCGGCGGAAAGGATATTGCCGCCCGCATCGCCAATGGCAATGGTGACATCCTTGAGCAGGCCCATGCGGTCCAGGCACTCGACCACGATCTCGACCTGGAAGAGGGTGTCGGCAGCGCCGTCCCACTCTACTTCGATCATGCGCTCGGGATGCTCCATAAGACCCTTGACGTTGGGGCAATTGGCGCGATGCACCGAAACGCCGCGGCCGCGCGTGATGAAGCCCACGATATCGTCGCCCGTCACAGGGTTGCAACAATGCGCCAGACGAACCAGCAAGCCGCTGTTACTCTCGCCCTTGACGATAATGCCGTTGCTGGCGCTCTTGCCGCGCTTTTGCGGCTTGCGGTTGGAGCCGCGGGCAGGCTGCTTAACAACTTCGGCGATTGCCTCGGCCTTGGTGAGCTGTTCCTCGGGTTTGGGGTCCAAGATTTGCTCGACTTTGTTGCCCACGGCACGCGGGGCGACTTTGCCCGCCCCAACGGCTGCGAACAGGTCCTCGAGCTGCTTGAAGTTAAACTGCTCCGCCACGGCATTGAGCGCACGCGTCGAACGCGGCGTAGAAATGCCATATCCGCGCTTGCGCAGGTCCTTGGCCAGCATATCGCGGCCGGCGGCAGCGTCGTCGTCCTTAGTCGCGGCGGCAAAGTAGCGACGGATCTTGGACTTGGCCGAAGGCGTCTTGACGATCTTGAGCCAATCACGCGACGGCTTGGAACTCTTGTTAGTCAGGATTTCAACGCGGTCGCCCGTCTTGATCTCGTGCGTGAGCGGGGCCACCGCACCGTTGATCTTAGCGCCGACGCAGTGGTTGCCGACCTCGGTATGAACGGCATAGGCAAAGTCGAGCGGCGTGGAGCCGGCACGAAGCGCCATGACCTCGCCCTTGGGCGTAAAGACGAAGATCTCCTGATCGAAGAGGTCAACCTTCAGCGAATGCAGGTATTCCTTGGCGTCGGTAATCTCATCAGACGCAGCCCAATCGAGCGAATGTTTGAGCCAGTTAATCTGATCGTCCAGACGCTGTGCGTCATTGGTCTTAGACGCAGACGATCCACCCGACTTCTTATAGAGCCAGTGGGCGGCAATGCCGTACTCGGCCTGCTCATGCATCTCGTAGGTTCGAATCTGAATCTCGAGCGGACGAGCCGTGGGGCCGATAACCGTCGTGTGGAGCGACTGGTAGTTATTGACCTTGGGCATGGCGATATAGTCTTTAAAACGACCGGGCATAGGATGCCACAAGGTATGCACGGCACCAAGCGTGGAATAGCAATCGCGCACCGAATGAGTGATGACGCGCAGCGCCACCAGGTCGTAAATCTCGGAGAACTCCTTGCCCTTGCGCTTCATCTTTTGATAGATAGACCAATAGTGCTTGGAACGGCCGTTGATCTGAAAGCCCTCCAGGCCAATGCGGTTGAGCTCATCGGTGAGCGTCTTGATAGTCTCGGCCAGATAGCGCTCGCGAACCTCGCGCGACTCGGCTACCATGCGCGAGATGCGCTGGTAGGCATCGGGCTCCAGGTAAAAGAAGGACAGGTCCTCGAGTTCCCACTTGATAGAGCTCATGCCCAGGCGGTCGGCCAAGGGCGCGTATACGTCCATGGTCTCGCGGGCTTTAAACAGGCGACGGTCCTCGCGCAGGGCGGCAAGCGTACGCATGTTATGCAGGCGGTCGGCAAGCTTGACGATAATGACGCGGATGTCCTTGGACATGGCAAGGAACATCTTGCGCAGCGTAAGCGCCTGCTTCTCGTCCATGCTATCGACTTCGATGTTGGTGAGCTTGGTCACGCCATCGACGAGCTCGGCCACCGTATCGCCAAACAGGCCGGAAACATCGGCAAGCGAGGTCTCGGTGTCCTCGACGGTATCGTGCAGCAGCGCGGCGCACACCACATCGCAGTCCATCTTGAGATCGGCCAAAATGATGGCAACCTCGACGGGATGGTTGATGTACATCTCACCCGAGCGGCGCTTTTGGTTGCAGTGCTTCTCGGCAGCAAAGCAATAGGCCTGCTCCACCTTAGAGAAGTCATCCTCATTCATATATTTGAGGCACAGGCGCTCCAGCTTGTCGTAGCTGTCCGCCATAATCTCGGGCGGCAGCTCATCGGCATGCTTATAGTGCTCCATCTCCGAGAACGGCTGGAGGGTGGAATCATGGGCGGTACGGGCTGCGGCATCCATCGAGGTCCCCTTCCCCTAGGCCCGCGGTACGATCGGGCGGTTAACTTTGGCTAGCATATCAGAAGCGCACGAATCGAGCGCCCAGCTCCGGAAAGCCGAGAACTCCATGCGCGAGCGCAAGCCCTCCAAATAGCGAATTGACCTGCTCAATTGCACGCGACCGGGGTTTTCGGCCATCGCGATGCGACGGGTGTCGTCAAACCCCGAAACGCGACAGAAACCAAGCTCTTCGAAGATTCCCAGACCGCTTTCCACCGAGCGCTCGTCGACCGGCGTGCGAGCATCGATGGCAAGGCACATCTGCGCAATGTCGATATCGCTTGCGCAGAATGAATCGTCCCCCGTCTTGCCACGGTTGGAGCGCCACATGGTCTGCAGCGCTCGATAGAGCGTGACAAGCTCATCGCGCTCGGGCGCGTAACAGTCGAGCAGGCGCTCGTTGATGCGAGCGTCACGCGATGAATAGAGCAGGTGAATCACGGCAGGCTGGCCGTCGCGACCGGCTCGCCCACTCATCTGGTTGAACTCGATGGCGCCAAAGGGCATGTGGTAGAGCACGACATGGCGGATATCGGGCAGGTTCACGCCCTCACCAAAGGCAGAGGTCGAAACGATGCAACTGAGGCTTCCGTCACGAAACGCTTCCTCGACACGGCGACGATCGGAGCGCGCGAGCCCGGCGTTATAGAACGCGATATGGGTCGCACAGTCTGGCACGCGCTTGCGCAGCGTCTTGGCAAGCGCCACGGACTGGTCGCGCGAATTGACGTAGATAACGGTCTTCTCCCCCGTCGCCACAATCGACACCAGGCGATTTTCGCGGCTTGCGAGGTCGCGATCGTCCTCGAGTTGCAGGTTCTCGCGCACCGTCTCGTCGACCACCGTGCGAGTGATCGGCAGCATGCGGGCAAGCTCGGCCACGACCGGAGCCGTCGCGGTGGCCGTCGCAGCCATAACGACCGGGTCGCCCAGAACTTTGAGGATGTCGGGCATGTCGAGATAGGCGCTGCGGTCGCCGCCCTTGGCAAGACCGGCATGATGCGCCTCATCGATAACGACAAAACCGATGCGCCCCGAACGCGCAAAGCGGTCGCGGTGAATGGACAGGAACTCGGGCGTCGTGAGCACGATGCCGGTGCGGCCCGAAGCCAAGCCGGCAAACACGTCATCGCGCGCCGCCTCCACAGTCTCGCCGGTCAGCACGCCGACGCCAATGCCGAGCGCGGCCATCGTCGACGAGAGGTGATAGGCCTGGTCGGCAACGAGCGCACGCAGCGGATAGACAAAGATGCTCGCACGCCCGCGAAGGACCGCCTCGCGCGCGGCATGCACATGGAAGATAAGAGACTTGCCGCGCCCCGTTCCCATGACGGCCAGAACACTTTGGTGATCGGCCAGGGCATCGAGCGCCTCGACCTGCGCGCGGTGCGGCTGGTTCGAGCCGATAAAGCTATGGATAAGCGAGCGCGTCAGCTCGGTATAGGAAAGCTGGGCGAGCGTCTCACGTTTACGCGACTCCAGACGCAGACCAGAATCCGCCGGTTGCACGCCGCGGCGAAGTTCACATGCCGGATCGTCGATATTGGACGCCGTGGTATCGCGCACCAAGACATCTTTGATCATGAGCTTGGGCTTCACACGTCCCTGCCAATGCTCGGCCACGGCCTCGAACACCAAATCGACGGCGCTATCGCAATTGATGAGCTTATCGATCTGCGACACGCGGAACATAATAGCCGGCACACTCGCGGCGCCATCGGTCGCCACGAAGCGCATGTGCTCGCCGGTTTTGCCCACCACGGCGCGATCGCACATTATCACGCCCTCGGCCGCCAACAGCGGCACCTTGTTGCCCTGGCCAAACGGCTCAAGACGGGAGATCTGCTCTATAGTCTCGATATTCAACTCGGAAAGGTCGACCGTGGCGGCAACCTCGTCGGTGTCCTCAAAGTCTTCGGCGGGAAGCTCGGACAGCACAGCAGAAAGACGTCGACGGAACTCGTCGAGCTTGGACGCCTCGATGGTCACGCCCACCGCACCGGCATGCCCGCCGCGACGAATCAGCAGGTCGGAGCAACGCTCGACGGCGTCAAACAGGTTAACCTTGCCCACCGAGCGACCCGAGCCGCGCGCGATACCGTCCTCGATCGAGAAAAGCAGCGCCGGCACGTGATAACGGTTGGTCAGACGGCTCGCTACGATACCCTTGACGCCCTCGTGCCAGCCCTCGCCGCCCACGACGATCGCGCGACCGCCGTCATAAGTCTCCTCGACCTTCGCCATGGCATCGCGTGTGAGCTCCGCCTCGATCTCGCGACGTTGGCGATTGATTTCCTCGAGCTCGGCGGCAAGCGCACTCGCTTCGATGGGGTCGCGGGCAAGCAGCAGGTCGAGCGCCAGCTTGGGATCAGCCATGCGGCCGGCAGCATTCAGACGAGGGATGAGCGAAAACGACAGGCCATCGGCCGTAATGCTAGAGAGGTCGGCCTTGGCGAGCGCCGCCAGCGCGATGTAGCCGGGACGAGCCGTCACGCGCATTTGCTGGATGCCCTCGGCGACCAGCGCGCGGTTCTCGGGCGTCAACGGCATCATGTCGGACACGGTACCCAACGCCGCAACCTCAATCAGCGAGCGCCAATACGACGGCTTGCCCAGACGCTCGCCCAGGACTTGCACCAGCTTGAGTGCCACGCCGGCACCGGCAAGCTCGCGCGAGGGGCCCTCGTCCTCGAGCTTAGGGTCGGTCAGGGGCACGCCCTGCGGCACCTGGTCGGACGGCTCGTGATGGTCCGTGACCACCAAATCGATCCCCAGACTCTCCAGATAGGAGACCTCTTCCTTGGCAGCAATACCGTTATCGACGGTCACGATCAGCTGGGGGCGAGCGAGCTCGTTAACGCGGTCGAGCGCCGCTCGCGAAAGACCGTAGCCCTCGTCAAAGCGATGCGGAATAAACGGTGTGACATCGGCGCCAAACGTGCGCAGTGCCTCGGTCAACAGGCAGGTCGACGTAATACCGTCAACGTCAAAATCGCCAAAGACGGCGATGCGCTCGTGGTTGCGAATAGCACGCTCGACGCGGTCGGCAACGACCGACATGCCCGGGATAATAAGTGGATCGACCCAGTCGCGATCGAGCGAAGGCGTCAAAAACAGCTGGCCTTCTTCGATGGATGTAATGCCGTGCGCAACCATAATGCGCGCCACCAGCCCGGGAATGCCCAGACCAGCCGAAAGCTCCTTTTCGAGCTCGGGGTTTTGCTGAGCGACCGCCCAGCGATGCGTCGTCTTAAGCGATGACATAGGCACCCACCCCCGATAGGGGCAGGTCGCCGCGATACCTCTCACGGTTCATAGCGATGAGTCCTCTGTGTATGCCCGCTTCGGCAGGCAGATCTGTTGAACGGATTTATTATACCGTGCAGTGCGGACGCCAATCGCCGCAGCACGCCGCGGTTTCGATAAACGATGCCGGTCCTTGATTGGCAACTTCATCCGAACACCTCCCATATTCATCCGTACATGTACGGA
>JAHYYI010000040.1 GCA_019425045.1 Collinsella sp. | reverse complement strand
GCCGTTGGTGGTGTAGATAGTCACCGGCTTGTCGACGAGCAGGCTCAGGAGCGCCGTCGCGGTGGTACCGGAGTCGACAGCGAGATGAGACCGTCACGCCCGAAGACCCCGCTTTCGCCGCCGAGGAACGCGCGGCGCACGTGGCCCATGAGGAGCGGCTCGAGCATATCGAGGGGCTCCTTCCCAAGAAGGGAAACGACCCTGCGGGACGACACGGCGAAAACCATCGTTGATTCCGGCAAGAGACGCCGTTTCTCTGGTACCTTCATCTTCAACCCAGACCGACAATGCCGGCCAGGCACTTAACCCAAAAGGAGACAGCATGCCCAACGAGCTCAGCTATGAGGTCAGCCTCGAGCGCAGCAACCAGATCCGCGCCGACCTGCCGCAGCACCCCGAGAAGTACACCATGCTCACCGGCGACCGCCCCACCGGCCGCCTGCACCTCGGCCACTACTTCGGCACGCTCAAGAGCCGTGTCGAGCTGCAGGACATGGGCGTGCACACCAACGTGCTCATCGCCGACTACCAGGTCATCACCGACCGCGACAGCACCGATAACATCCAGGACAACGTCTACAACATGGTCATCGACTACCTGGCCTGCGGCCTGGACCCCGACAAGACGATGATCTACACGCACTCCGCCGTGCCCGCGGCAAACCAGCTCATGCTGCCGTTCTTGTCGCTCGTCTCCGAGGCCCTGCTGCAGCGCAACCCCACCGTCAAGGCCGAGATGGAGGCCAGCGGTCATGAGCTCACCGGCCTTTTGCTCACCTACCCCGTGCACCAGGCGTGCGACATCCTGTTCTGCAAGGGCAACGTGGTGCCGGTCGGGCGCGACCAGCTGCCGCACATCGAGCTCACCCGCACCATCGCACGCAAGTTCAACAACCGCTACGGCAAGGTGTTCCCCGAGGTCGACGCGCTGCTGTCCGATACGCCGCTGCTGCCCGGCCTTGACGGGCGCAAGATGAGCAAGTCCTACGGCAACGCCATCAACATCTCCATGACCGCCGAGGAGACGGCCAAGCGCATCAAGAAGAGCCAGACCGACGGCGAGCGCATGATCACGTTCGACCCCGAAGCCCGTCCCGGTGTGTCCGGCCTGCTCTCCACCGCCGCCATCTGCACCGGCCGCTCCGAGGTCGAGATCGCCGAGGAGATCGGCATGGGCGGCGCAGGCGCGCTCAAGAAGTACGTCACCGAGAGCGTGAACGAGCACTTCGCCCCCATCCGCGCGCGCCGCGAGGAGCTCGTGCAGGATATGGACTACGTCAAGGACGTCCTGCACGAGGGCAACCGCCGCGCTAACGAGGTCGCCGAGGCCACGCTCGCCGAGGTGCGCGAGGCCATGGGCATGGTGTACTAAGCCATCCGGCTCGCGGAAACGCGCCGCGACACGCGAATGGGCCATCTTCACGTGTCCACGCCTTCGACATAGCCAAGGTCTTACGAGGTGGGCGATAATAAGCCCGCCTCGTTTTTTACGTTGTATGGGGGATTGCATGTACCGACTTGTTGCCAGCGATATGGATGAGACGTTTCTCGATGCCGACCACGCCATCCCGGCGTCCAATCTCCGAGCACTCAAACGCATGAGGGAGCTCGGTGTGCTGTTCGTCCCTTCGAGCGGGCGATGGTATTCCTCTATCATGGACAACTTCTCGGGGGAGGCCCGCGAGCTGATCGAAGACGGCTATGTGCTCTCCTATAACGGCGGCTTCATCAACCGCGTGGGAGACCCCACCCCGCTCACCACCTGCGGCCTTTCCAACGAATGCGCGAACGCGATCTATGCAAAGGGGCTCGAACTCGGACTCTGCATGCACGTCAACGTCGCCGACGGCCACGTGTTCGTGAATGACGCACCCACACGGGAGCGCGACTATCTGGAATCGATCACCGGGGTCACTCATTTTCGCGGATCTGACCATCCCGACCTCTCATTCCTTGAAGGCCGTGGCATCGTGAAGATCCTGTACGTCGACTGGGACTTCGATGAGCTGCAGGAATTGGGCCGCAAGCTCGCGCCGATGGCCGAGCGACTCGGCGTTGACATCACC
Source organism: Collinsella sp. (assembly GCA_019425045.1). Lineage (GTDB taxonomy): Bacteria > Actinomycetota > Coriobacteriia > Coriobacteriales > Coriobacteriaceae > Collinsella. The sequence goes on along the minus strand of JAHYYI010000040.1, from coordinate 10,585 downwards.
TTCTCCTCCAAGCGCTACCTCGAACTCATGCCCGCAGGCGTTGACAAAGGGACGGGGCTCACGCGCCTTGCCGATATGCTGGGAATTCCGATGTCCGAGGTCATCGCCGTTGGTGATTCCGCAAACGACCTCTCCATGATCAAGGCGGCGGGACTGGGCGTCGGCGTGGCGAATGTCACCGACGACGTGCGGCCGTATTGCGATGTCGTCCTTGAAACGGCTGGGACTGAGGGTGCGTTCTCCGAACTCATCGAGCGATTCCTTGAACCCCAACGACCACATGTCACTGTGTCTTTCTATTTGTAACCCTTGATTAACTTATGGAGAGGCTGTGTGCTCGTCGGTCTACGACTTGGGTCTCAGAGAATTAGCTATAGTTAACTTAATGAAGGCACAGGCGAATTAAAGACCTTCGACACGAACGTTGCGCCTTCCCTCCCCTCGCGCAACACCTCTTTGGAATGGCGCCCCGCGCATGTGGGGCGCCATTCTTGACTACAATGGCGATATCGATTGAAAGTGAGGGCGGCATGGCAGACCGGGACACCGACGGATTCTTCAACCGCGTATACGACATGGTACGCCAGGTGCCCTGCGGCATGGTTGCCACATATGGTCAGATCGCCAAGCTCGTTGGTGAGCCCCGTCGAGCCCGATACGTGGGATACGCCCTGCACGTCAATCCGGAACCCGGCACCATCCCCTGTCATCGCATCGTATTCGCCGACGGACGCCTCGCGGAGGGGTTCGCCTTCGGTGGGCCCGAGGCGCAGCGCACACTGCTCGAGGACGAAGGCGTTGCCTTCCTCGCCAACGGACATGTCGACCTGCAGGCCTCTCGCTGGCCAGCGGGCCTGGTATGACAAGGGGCGCCGACAGCGCCCCTTCCCGTTTTGGATCCTTGGCAGGCAACCCAATCAAACGGTCGCCTCGAGTGCGTCCCCCGCGCGGTCGAGTGTGCTTCTGACCTTGGCACCCTGTTTGAACCACGTGCGCAGGTCCTCGAGCGTGCTGCCCGCTTGCATACACCTTGATTTTGCGACCACCCCTCGTGGTCACCGTGCAGCGGTCGCCGCTCTCGCTGTTCTCGTGCGCCGTGATCTTCTTGAGGTAATCGCGGCGAAACGCCACGACGCGGGCGTTGCTGATCTCGATGAACCAATCGTCATCGACAAGCGAAGTACCCGTGGCACCTCGGCTTGCCATCTCCTCGGAGAAGGAGAAACCGAGCGCGCGCTCCTGCCTGCCGATCTCGAGGATGCCGCGGGCCGGCATGCCGAGCATGAGCAGGGGCAGGAACCCCCCTATGAACAGGAACAGGAACGGGATGAGCACGAGCAGGCGCGCACCCTCGTCGGTGAAGACCGCCATGAAGGCGAGGACGAGCGAGAAGACGAGGGCCATGCCGTTGAAAACAATCGTCAACGGCTTGATGGCAGACCAACACAGGCCCGCCTTGGTCATGGGACCGTCGACGGCGTCCGAGACTTCGATGCCCTCTTCCTCCAGACGGGCGAGGAGGTTGAGCGAGCACACCCCCTCGAGGCTTATCGAGCAGAACTTCCGGTCGCCCTCGAACAGGTCGATCCTCATCATCTGCGCGTGAAGCGTTGCACGGGTGATGTTGCCAAACGTCGTCTCCTTGCGGATGCCGAAGGCGTTACGCGAGAGAATGCGCCCACCGTCCACGTCGATACGCGGGATGCTCAGCAAGGCCCAGATAGCCATACCCGCGAGCGCCATGGCATGACCGAACCACACAAGTCCGTGGTCCCACTCGCCCAGCGAGACGCCCTGCCAGACGTAGACACCCAGCATGAGCAGTTCGAACGCGACGGCGCAGCAGGCGATGATCGTGCGGATGGCTGCGGGCATGCGCACCGTGAAGCAATCGAGGCTGTCCGTTGCCTCGCTGCGCTCGCGCGCGCCGCGGCGGGCGACCCATGCAGTGAGCGGGCCGACGATGAACACGGTCATACCGACGCGCAGAATGGATTCGAGCAGATTACTCATAGGGGCCACCGCCTCGGGCTCTGGAGATTAACTGCAGGAAACGCTGCCAGAACGATGGGATGCGCACAACGTAAGGAGCCGCGTATCGGCAAGCGGCGGCATCGCAATCGCCCGGCGAACAGATGATGATCGGCGCCGGGCCAGACGAATTAAACAAAAGGGTGGTCGACGGCGCCCTCGCAGGCGCACCGTCGACCACCCTTCACGTCGCAGCGACCCTACGAGCCGTCCGAAACGAAACGCACTCCGCCAGAGCGCTACCCAATCTTGCGGATGCTCGGGATCGCCCAGGTGATGCCTGCTAGGATCACCATTGCAGCACCGATGAGCACGAAACACGCGCTTACGCCGATGGCGTCCGCGAACAAGGTCGATGCGACGAGCCCCACGGGCATGGCCCAGCTGCAGACCGCTCCGTACAGGCCGAAGACGCGGCCCATGCACTCGGGATCGACGCGCTCCTGCATGAGCGCCATCTGCGGCGCGCTGTACAGCGGACTCGAGACCCCCATCGCGAACGTAAGCCCCAGAAACACAACGAGCGCGGAAGGGGGCACGAGGCCGCCCGCGAGCGTGCCCGCTCCGAAGAGGCCGATGGCCAGCGTGCACGAAAGAGCGCGGTTCTTAAGGCCACCCGTCGCCCCGATCCAGCCGCTCGCCGCGATCATGCCGACCGAGAACGCGATCTCCGCGATAGCCGACTGCGTAGTGGTGCCCCCAAAATGGTCGAACACCATGAGCGGGAACAGCGCGGATATGGGCGAGAACAGGACCGAGAAGGCGAAGCCGATCCAGAGCATGGCGAACAGACCGTGATGGCGTTTGAGCTCGCGGTACCCGTTGGCCGTCTCCAATAGGAAGGCCCGCACCGCGCGGTGCGACGCCTCGGCGTTCTCCTCGGGCGTATGGCGCTCGGGCGCCGGCGTCTTGATGCCGGAGGTCGCCACCGCGATGCTCGCGAGCACCGCCCCGGCGACATCGAGCGCGATCATGAAAGTCAGACCAAACGCCGGGTAGACCGCCGCGGCGATGGCGTTGCCGATGATATAGCTACCCGACTGCATGAACTGCAGCATGCCCGCCAGCTTGCCGAGCACCTCGGGCGGGGCGATGAGCGGTGTGAGCGCGTTGAAGGCGGGCGTATGGAGCGTGCTGCCCAGCGCACGGACGAACAGCACCGCCGCCACAACGGCGACAGAAAGGTCGCCCCGAAGCGAGCCGAAGACAAGCGTGAGGCTCACGGCCGCGATGAAGAGATCGGCGCCGATCATGAGACGCTTGATGGACGTGCGGTCCACGATGGTGCCCGCGAAGGCGCCGAGGAGCGCCATGGGCAAGAAGGCCGCCAGGCTCACGAACGACAGGGCGCTCGCGGAGCCGGTGGTGAGGGTGACGTGCCAGATGAGACCCATCTGCAGAATGGAGCTCGTGAGCACGGAGAAGAACTCGCCGATCCAGACGATGGCGAGCGAGCGCTTCCAAGAAGCGCAGGGATTCGGTTGTGTCATGGAATAATCCTTTGATGCGATCGGTGGTATGCAGCGAAGTACCGGTCGCTCACGCGACCGTGGCTAGAGCCAAATCCTCATGGAAGCAAGCATGGTGCAGCTCCCCTTTCCAAATCTCGAGGTAAACCTTCAGCCGTGAGTGGGGCTATTATAGGGACTTGCGAGCCAAGATGCAACAGGAAGACCTCTACGGAGCGTAGATGCCGGGCGCCCCGAACCACTTATGCCATGAGAGACGGCATCCGATTCTCCTTGACTTGGTCTCAATGTGATATCACAATGCAATCAGCAGCCGCACGGACTGCTCGGGGATTCGCCTCCTCCCCATCGCAATCTGGAGGCGGCGCCGGGGCCGTCACGCAAACGCCGGCGCAGTCATGAAAGGAACTCACAATGAGCGTGGAAAAGCAACTCAAGGCCAAGTCGGGCTACGGCATGCTCGTCGCCGTGGCGGTGGCGCTCATCGCCATCATCGGCCTCTTTATCTGGAGCACCATCGGGCTCGCGAGCACACCCGACGGCGTCGACGCGCCCGCAGCCTACGGATGGGGGCTCGGCCTCAGCATCCTCGCGTTTTGCCTGTGGTTCATCCCGCTCAACGGATTCTTCTCGCTGCAGCCCGGCCAGGCGCGCGTGTGCATCCTGTTCGGCAAGTACGTGGGCACCGTCCGCGACGAGGGCTTCTTCTGGGCCAACCCGTTCTTTAGCAAGAGCATGGGCGGATCGGCCGGGATCGGCGATATGATCGAGCTCGAGATGAGCGATTCCAAGGCCGCCAAGGCCGCGGCGCAGAAGGCCGCCAAGGGCAACCCCACCACCATCTCCACCCGCGTGCGCACCCTGAACGGCGAGCGCCTGAAGGTCAACGACAAGATGGGCAACCCCATCGAGATCGCAACCGTCGTGGTGTGGCACGTCGCCGATACCGCCAAGGCGCTCTTCGACGTGGACGACTACCAGAGCTACGTCTCCATGCAGGCCGAAACCGCGCTGCGCCATGTGGCGAGCGTGTACGCCTACGACCATCTTGAGGACGAATCCGACGCATCCGGCGCCATCACCCTGCGCGCCAACGTCGAGGAGGTCTCCGAGGCCCTGCGCCGCGAGCTGACGATGCGCCTGGCGCCCGCCGGCGTCGAGGTCGACGACGCACGCCTCACGCACCTCGCCTACTCCCCCGAGATCGCCCAGGCGATGCTGCGCCGCCAGCAGGCCGAGGCCGTCATCGCCGCGCGCAAGAAGATCGTCGAGGGCGCCGTCTCCATGGTCGACATGGCCGTTAAGGAGATGGCCGCGGGTGGCACCATCGAGCTGGACGACGAGCGCAAGGCGCAGATGGCCAGCAACCTCATGGTGGTGCTCTGCGGTGAATCCGAGGCGCACCCGGTCCTGAACGCAGGTTCTCTGTACTAACCACCCAACCTCAGTTTAGGGACAGTCCCTAAACTGAGGTTTTGATACGCTTGGAATCGTTCCAGTTACACGCATCTCAGCTCGATAAGAAAGCACGTCATGGCACGCAAGCAATACCCCCTTCGCATAGACCCCGCCATATGGGAGGCCGTCCAACGCTGGGCGGACGATGAGATGCGCAGCGCCAACGGCCAGGTGGAGTGGATCTTACGCGACGCTCTCAAGCGTGCGGGAAGACTGCCAAAGAAGGAGAAACCACACAATGCATCCGATGGGCAGGTAGACAGCCTGTAGCCGCAACCCGCCAATCGATGTACACCCCCCTCGAAAGCACATCGCTTTCAAGGGGGATTATTTACGTCTCTGAACAATAATGGACGCACCCAAGGCAGACGCGGACGAGGAGACCAACATGACCGCGAACATCCTGGTCGTCGAAGACGACGCCGACATCAACGAGATCATCTCCACCCAGCTCTCACGAAATGGGCACACCTGCACGCAGGCGTTCTCCGGGACCGAGGCGCTCATGCGACTCGACCCCAATGGCGGCCTGCTCCCCTACGACCTCGTCATATGCGACCTCATGCTCCCCGGGGCCACGGGCGAGCAGATCATCGACAGCGTGCGGGGGGCTGATTCCGCGCTGCCCGTGATCGTCATCTCGGCGAGGACCTCGACCGCCGACCGGGTGGAGCTGCTCAAGCTCGGTGCAGACGACTACCTCACCAAGCCATTCGACCTTGATGAGCTCGCAGCACGCGTCGAGGTGCAACTCCGGCATAGGTCGAAGCAACGCGGACCACGCACGAACGAGAGCAGAATGCCGCACGAGAAAGCCAGCGGCACGCTCGTCTTTCGCGACTGGATGCTCGAACCCTCTTCACGTACCTTCTTGGTGGCGGGCTCCCCGCTTCAACTCACCCGCATCGAGTTCAACCTCCTCGAGGCCATGATGCGCCAGCCCAGGCGCGCCTTCTCGAAGCAGAATCTCTTTGAGGCGGCCTGGGGTGAACCCTATGCCGGCGATGACAGCACGGTCACGGTCCATATATCCAACATCCGCGCCAAGCTCAAGCCGTCGGGCACCGACGCGTACATAAAAACCGTCTGGGGCATCGGCTTCAGGCTCGACGAGGATGAGCGCTAACCCACCACGCTGAACTTTACCCTTTCTTTAGAGTTGCTTCGGACTTTATCAAGAGATGGACCGCATCCTTGTAATCAAGTTGATGCTGAACTGCAAGGAGGCACCATGAACATCATCGAAACCCATGCGCTCTCGCGCGTCTACGGCAAGAGGCGCGCCGTCGACAGCCTCGACATGTGCGTCGCTGCCGGCGAAATATACGGATTCGTGGGCAAGAACGGCGCAGGCAAGTCGACCGCGATGAAGATGATCGCGGGGCTCGTGCGCCCGACCTCGGGCTCCGTAGAACTCTTCGGAGCGCAGAGACGAGCGCGCGAGGGGTTCTCCCGCGTCGGCGCACTCATCGAGGACCCCGGCATCCTGCCGACGTTCTCCGCACTCGAGAACCTCATGTGCAAGGCGCTCGCCCTCGGCGTCGTCCGCCCCAATGCGCACTGTCGCGAACTACTGGAGCTTGTCGGCCTTGCCGACACGGGAAGCCTGCGCGTCAAGAAATTCTCCCTGGGCATGAAGCAGCGCCTGGGACTCGCACTCGCGCTCGTGGGCGGACCGGACCTGCTCCTGCTCGACGAGCCATTCAACGGGCTGGACCCCGAATCGACGAGGGCCATGCGCGGCGCCCTTGTACGTCTCAACCGGGAACGGGGCGTGACCATCGTTATCTCAAGCCACGTCCTCGACCAACTCGACCGCATGGCGACGAGTTTCGGTGTGATCAGGTCGGGCCGCATGGTGCGCGAGCTCTCCATGGACGACCTGCATCGGGAGTGCGGCAACTCCATCCGCATTAGGACGAATGACCCCGCACGAACGCTCGCGATACTGGAGGAGGCGCTGCCGGGGACGGCACTGCGCGCGGAGCCGGACGGGTCGATTCTCGCGAGCGCAGCCGTACGCCACGCCGCCATGAGCTTCGGGGGCGCCGCTGTCGCCCCCATGGCGCCCTCCGCGGAGGACGTGGCAAGGGCCCTCAGTGAGCATGGCCTGCTCATCCTCGAGCTCAGTCACGTCGAACGCGACATCGAGGAGTACTTCGTCGAGCTGATGGGCGGGCCGGATGCTTAGTCCAACGCCCCTCCCGAGCGCCTTTGCGCCGTCCACGCTCATGCCCGCATGGCCGCCGACACTTGGTCGGCTCGCACCAGCCATCAACCTCCTCATCGACATCGCGCTCGTCGCGTTCCTCGTCTACATCCTCGTCGCCGCCCGGAAAGGCAGGTAAACCATGTTGAATCTCCTTCGCTCGGACCTCTATCGCTGCACGCGCTTCCGTGGGTTACGCGGACCCCTGTGGCAGTATCTCTCCGTCGTCCTCGGCGTCGCGATCCTCGAGGTCGGGCTTAACGCCCTCACCATCTCTCAGGGACTCGGTGAACTCGAAGCGATCAGCGTACACGAATCCCTCGCCACGCCCTCAGTGTTTTTGGGCTGGTCCATGTTCGGCTCCGTCTCCGTCGTGGCCTTGGCGAGCGCCTACGGCATGGTCGAGTGGATATTCGCCGATCTGAATGACGGCTATGTCAAATCGCTCGTCTCATCGCTCGCCGGGCGCCTGTCATATTTCACGGAGAAGGTCGTGTTCTCGGGCATCTGGGCGGTCATGATGCTCATCGCGGGCATCGTGTGCCACCTCATCTGCATGCAGCTGCTCCTCACCCTTCCCCTGGGCCTCTCCTTCACCTCGTTCGACGGGACGGCCGAGTTCGCGCTGTGGCTGCTCGGAGGCTGGCTCGCCGTGTGGGCGCTCACGGTGATCCCGCTTTCCGTCGTCCTGCTCTTCCGCAAGAAGCTGCCCGCCTACACCCTCACGTTCATCCTGATCATGGGCGTCGTCCCCGTCGCGCTCATGTTCGCGGCCAATATGGGGGTGCAGGCCGCTCCCGTGTTTGAGCCGCTGTTCTCCGCCCTCACCGGCATCGCGAACTGGATGCCAAGCATGGTCATCGCCGCCTTCAAGCTCGGGGCGGGAGCCATGTTCGATCCAGCGCAGACCTTGCCGCTCATCGGCGCCGTCCCCACGTGGCTGTGGGGTGCGTTGGCGGGCCTCATGTGGACCGCCATCGGCGGCGGCGCGCTTCTCCTCACCGCAAGCAGGCGAGACCTGTGATCCGCGGGTGCTCGATGAGTCGCCGCTCAGGCCCGCCCTCGAGTCCGCACCGAGACGGCGACGAAACCCGACTATCCTATCTTTAAGCTCCCCGCCGCCCACCTGCTCGTCAGGGGGGCGGCACGACATCAAGGAGGCACCGTGTCCCCAGGCGCACTCGCCGTACTCATGCTCATCATCGGCGTTCTCGCGGGCGCGCTCATCACGACTGCGGCATATGCACCCGAGCTCCGCCGAATCTCGCGGCTGCTCGACGCGCGTCGGGACGGCAGCGCGTCCGCCAACGCGCGCGTCACCATCGGCTCGCGCGCCCCAGGAGTCGCCGAGCTCGCCGAGGCGATCAACCGAGAGCTTGATTGCGCCATGCGCTCGCATATAGATGGCATGAGAGCCCAGCGGGACTTCCAACGCGACCTCTCCGCGCTCTCGCACGACATACGGACCCCGCTCACCGGGGCAAAGGGCTACCTGCAGCTCGCCGCAAACGAGGCGGACCCCGCGCTCAAGCGGCAGCGCATCGACGCCGCGGTCGAGCGCATCGACCGGACCTCCGAGCTTCTTGACGCGCTCTTCTCCTACACCAAGGCGAGCGACCCCGACCTCGTTCTCAGTGCCGAGCCCATCGACGTGCGCGAAATCGTCGAGCAATGCCTGCTCGGCCACTATCCGGATTTCGAACGGCTCGGATGGGAGCCGGTCGTAACGGGGACCGGAGCTCCGCGCATCACAGAGGCCGACCGGCAGGCGCTGGGGCGCATCGTGGAGAACCTCGTCGCGAACGCGCTGAGACATGGAAGCGGCGCACCCGAGCTCCGCATCGCGGCGGCGCCCGAACAGACCATCCTCTCCATCTCGAACCCCATCGAACGTCCCGATGAGCTGGATGTGGAGCATCTCTTCGATCGGTTCTACAGGGCAGACTCCGCACGGCGCGGCGGGGGGTCGGGGCTCGGCCTGGCGACGTCGGCGAAGTTGGCCGAGGCCATGGGGATGTCCCTCGAGGCGAAGGCGGATGGCGGCCGCCTCACCATCGAGCTCCGAAGCCACCAAAGCCGATGAACAATGTGGACTGTAAAACCTGCAGATCAGAAGCGTGTATAAAGCCTTTTGGCAGCGCGATCTGACCCCTCGGGGACGCGGTATAAAGACCTTTGATGGTACGATTTGCCCGTCAATGCCATGGTGACTCTCGACAAGGGTCACCCCGATCCGCAAGGAGCAAGCGCATGGAGCTGGGCTCTCACATCAAGGAGCATCGCACGGAACTCGGACTGTCCCAGGACGACCTGGCGGAGCGCATCTACGTGTCGCGCCAGACCATCAGCAACTGGGAGTGCGGCCGCACGTATCCTGACGTCCAGAGCCTACTCTTGCTCTCCAACGTGTTCGGGGTGACCGTGGACTCCCTCATCAAAGGAGATGTGGAAACCATGGCACAGGTAATGAACGAAGCGGTCAAGAAGTACAACACCCTCTCCACGATCACGGTCGTGAGCGCGGTCGTGTTTTTGGCGCTGAGCGCGTGGGCGGCTTTCCAGTTCGAATGGGGCTGGGGCGCCCACATCGCGCCCACCGCGGCGTTCGCCGCCGTGGCGCTTGTCGTGATGCTCGTGGCGTTCGTGTATCTGGAGCGTATGAAGAAGCAGCACGACCTCGTCACCTACCGCGAGGTGTTGGCGTTTAGCCGGGGTGAGCAGGTCGAGCGCGACACGCTCGAGGGACGTCGCGAACGCGAGATGAACCCTTGGGTCAAGGGCGCCCGCAACGGCGTGCAGATCATCATCGGCGCCATCGCCGGCGGCCTCGTGGGTGTTGGCATCGGCATGCTCGCCAAGATGCTGAGCTAGGTAGACCTGCAGACCGGATAACCTTTCGCCGGTACGATCGCCCCCATTCCCGCCCCTCGTGGCAGAATGGGGGCGATTCTCATTGAGGAGGCCCCATGAACGTCACCGCACGCGCATCCCTCATCGCATTGATCGCAATCGTTGGCGCCTGCTGGGCAATCCCCGCCTCCTGGTGAGCTTCGTCCCATCCGATGCCGGTATGATCGCCATGATGGCGCTGATCTACCTCGTGCTCCCCGTAACTGCGATCGCCCTCGGCCTGCTCGCCGCAAACTCCGCGAGGACGCTCTTCTGGGTACCCGCGGCGCTCGGAATCGGACCCGCGGTCCTGTTTCCCCTCAAGGTCGAGGGCAGCCAGGACCTTGCGTTCCATGGGGTTGCCTATACCGCAATCGGCTACGCCGCCATGGGCCTGTACACTTGGATGACTGCTCGACAACATCGCTAAGCCATCGCAGCAACAATCATGCAGGTAAACCCCGTGCAAAACAGTTTTTGCAGCGCCCGGCAAGCCTTGCCGCATATGATGTACAACAGATTCGATAGC
>JAHYYI010000004.1:113456-124631 GCA_019425045.1 Collinsella sp. | reverse complement strand
AACAGCATCTGCAAACACCTTTCTAATTGACACGTTTTCCATTGTGACCGAAGGGCGTCTGGGCGTGAAGGGCAAACTTGGAGGGCGCATACCTTCCATCCATCATGCGCTCGATGAGGCCCTCGAGTTCGAGCGAACCCAGAAGTTTGAGCACGCCGACGGCATCGAGCGAGACGAGTGCCGCGATGTCGTCGACCTTGAGCGGCGAGGCGATGAGCGCATGCATCACGGCCTGCTGCGTGGGGTCCAGATCTGCGATACCGGGTGCATCAGGACGCGAATAGCGCAGGGTACCGTATATGCGAGAGATAGCCACCTCGATGGACTCCTCGTCAATAATGCAGCAGGCCCCGTTGGCAATGAGGTAGTTGGTACCGCGCGACTCGGGTGACAAAATCGAACCCGGCACGGCAAGAAGCTCGCGCCCCAGGTCCATGGCGGCCTCCGCCGTCGAGAACGTGCCCGAAGGCATGCCAGCCTCCGACACGAAGAGCGCCTGCGAAAGCGCGGCAATCACGCGATTGCGCCGCGGGAAGGCAAACTTACGTGGCCCCATACCCCAAGGCGAGATGGACACGACCGCGCCGCCCGTATCGATCGTGCGCGCGATGAGCCCCGCACTCGAGCGCGGGTAGACCACGTCGGCGCCCGTACCCAACACAACGACGTGCCTGCCACCGGCGTTGACCGCGGCCCAACCCGAGGCCTGGTCGCAGCCGACCGCGCCGCCCGAGACCACCGTCACCCCCGCTTCCACGGCAACCTTGGCTGCAAGCTCCGCGACGGCAAGACCGTAGGGAGACGCCTTGCGCGCACCGATAATCGAGAGCGCCGGCGTCGAGAGCACCTCCGGGTCGCCACGGACGAACAACGTCTGCGGCACATCGGAAAGTTCCAGAACAGTAGCGGGAAACAGCCCATCACCGGGATGCAGTTCATAGCGGACCTCACCCATCACTGGTCCCTCCTTCCCTGATACATCGCGGCCTCGAGCACATGATCTTGCGTCACCCGCTCGCTTTCGGCGACATCGGCAATCGTGCGCGCGATGCGAACCAGGCGCACGATGCCGCGCCCCGTGAGATGAGTGCGTTTCGACAGGCCAAGTACGCATGTCTCGGCGGCCTCGTCGAGTGCAAAGGTCGACACGACGCCGTCAATGGACCGTGACTCATCGTGCTCGGCCTCGGCATCCGCATCATCCATACGGGACTCGCGCCAGGCACGAAAAGCCCGACCGCGGACAACGTAGTCGCGCAGCTCGGCCGATGACATGCCCTCGGCGCCCTCGATAATCACCTGCGGATCGGGGCGGGTCACATCGAGCATCAGGTCGATACGGTCGGCCAAGGGACCGCGCAGCTTGGACCGGTAGCGCTCGACCATCGATGCCGAACAGCGACACGGAACCTCGCGATCGCCCAAAAAGCCGCAGGGACAGGGATTGCTCGCCGCAAGCAGCTGAAAGCGCGAGGGAAACGTGAAGGCACCGTCGACGCGTACGATCCTGACATAGCCGCGCTCGATAGGCTGACGAAGCGTCTGCAGCACACCGGTGGGAAACTCTGCAAGCTCGTCCAAAAAGAGCACGCCGCCATGGGCAAGGCTGATCTCGCCCGGATGCACCGGGCGCCCTCCGCCAATAAGGCCCGCTGTCGAAATGCTGTGATGGGGGCTTCGAAACGGCCGATGCCCCGCAAGCAGGCCATCGATGTTCTCACCCAAGACCGAATGAATGCACAGCGCCTCCTGCTGATCCTCGACGGAAAGCTCGGGCAAGATACCCGTCATGCGGCGCGCAAGCATGGTCTTGCCCGATCCCGGAGACCCAATCATGAGCAGGCCCAGCTCCCCCGCCGCCGCAAGCGCCATGCCGCGCTTGGCGACCTCCTGCCCCAACACGTCGGCATAATCGAGCTCGGGCTCAAAGGTGGCCTCGACGCCGTCGGAATCCAGATAGTGCCGAGCCGCCTCGCCCATACCGTGGGCAAGCTGCGACAGATGGTCGATAAAACCGCAGTCGACGCCCGCAAGCGGAACATGCTGGTCGGACCTACCGGCGATAAAAGACAACCCCATGTCGCGAGCCAGCAGCTGGAACGCCACCTCGCCCTTGACGGGAAGCACCGTGCCATCCAAGCCGAGCTCACCGGCAATGAGGCAGCGGTCGAGATTGTCGCGGGGAATCTGCCCGTCGGCTGCAAGCACCGCAATGGCTATCGGCAGATCAAAACCACTACCGGTCTTTCGGATATCGCCCGGCGCCAGATTGACCGTAATGCCCGAGCGCGGGATCTCGAATCCGGCAGAGCGCATCGCGCAGCGAATACGTCCACGCGACTCCATGACCTCCATGCTCGGGATGCCGAGCATCTGGATGCCCGGGATGCCGCCCGCAAGCGATACCTCGACCGTGACGGGAATCGCCTCGACGCCGCGGATACAGGCAGCGTGGACGGCAAAGGTCTCGAACGCCATCACGACACCTGCCAATCGAACGCATTGTACTGGTGCTCGATCTCGGCGATATGCCCGCCGCGAATGGTGACGCCCACGGCATCGAAGCGGATCGCCTTGAGCGGATAATGCTCCATGAGATAACAACTCGCGATGCGACGATAGCGCCGCTGCTTTTGGGCGTTCACCGCTTCCTCGGGAAACACTCGCGTATCGCAATCCAGCGCAACACGCCTGGTCTTGACCTCGGCCATCACCACCACATCGTCGAGCTCGTCGAGCAGCACCAGGTCGGCCTCGCCCTCCGAGCATCGATAGCCTTGTTCCAGCAATGCATAGCCGCGCTCGTTAAAGTAATCGATTGCGATAAGCTCGCCCAGCATACCGAGCTCGCGAGGACTGAGCCCCTTGATAAACTCAGGCGTGATCGACCCGCAATCGAGCTCCCCCTCTTCCCAACGTTCCTTGAGCTGCTGCGTCTTGCTCATTTTGGCTGCGGCACACATGGGGTCTCCTTTCCCACTCCCTGCATTGCCTCGATAATGAGGGCAGGTTTCATGCGGGTAAGTACCGGAAGCAAACCGAAAACCAACCAAATGCCGACAAATGAGGGGCCGCGCGCAACAATAGCGTTGCACACGGCCCCTACCAGCAGGTTTATAGAACCCTTAAGGTCCCAGTCTCCACAATTGGCCTAAAAAAGGCGCTCAGTCTGCAGAAAGTTTCCGCAAAAGCTCACACGGTGCAGCGGAGAAAGACCATGTTTGCGAATGGCCTCAATGTGTTCGGGGCTCGCATAGCCTTTCGATTCGGCCAAATGGTACTCGGGATACTCGGCGTCGTACTCGACCATCATCTCGTCACGCGTGACCTTTGCCATGATGGATGCCGCGGCGATGCAGGCGATCTTGGCATCGCCCTTGACCACGTCGCGCTCATGGGGCACGGCGCCCAGGGGGTTACCGTCCATAAGCACGCAATCGGGCTCAAGCCCCGTATCTGCCACCGCACCCGCGACAGCGGCTCGAATGGCGCGGGCCATGCCCATCTCATCGATATCCGCAGGAGCGATATGGCAAAAGCCGATAGCAGTCGCCACCTCGGCAATCTTCACCGAGAGCAGCTCGCGGCGCGCCGGCGTGAGCTTTTTGGAATCATTGATGCCCCAGATGCGCGGCTCCATCGGAAGACACACGGCACACACGGTCAAGGGACCCGCTACCGAGCCACGGCCCACCTCGTCGACGCCCACGACCACACCATCACCGCCGAGCTCATGCATAAGCTCGTACATGCCGTTGACGCGCTCGCGTTCGGAAAGTTCCTTGGCATGGCGCTTAAGGGCACGTTCGCAAGCCTTGATCACCTGCTGGCGCGGATCCTCGCGATAATGCTCCACGAGGGCGGGAATCTCCTCGAACGTGGCGCTCGCCAGCTCGCCGGCAACCTGCGATGCCGAAACCGAGCTCGTCATATTGGCCATACCAGGCCCTCCTTGCATGCAAATCAGATAAAAAGAAAGGCCACCCGAAGGTGACCCTTGTGTCCAAACGAGTGGACAGACGCTGCGATCTTCTTAGCGCTTCTCGGGGATGCGAGCAGCCTTGCCCACCTTGTCGCGGAGGTAGTACAGCTTGGCGCGACGGACGCGACCATGACGAACGACCTCGAGCTTGGCGATCTTGGGGCTGTGAAGCGGGAAGGTACGCTCAACACCGACACCGAAGGAAATCTTGCGGACGGTGAAGGTCTCGCGGGCACCGGCGCCGGCCATGCGGATGACGTCGCCCTGGAAGACCTGGATGCGCTCGCGGTCGCCTTCCTTAATGCGGTAGTGAACCTTGACGTTGTCGGCGACGCGAACCTGAGGAATGTCCTCGCGGATCTGCTGACGCTCGATTGCGCGGATGTAATCCATGTGCAATTCCTTACTCTTCTAGAGGTGCCGTACCACCTTGGCCGGCACGTAGTTGAACAAACGTATTCGAGTATACACGCGCGGGTTTCTGCTGCAAGAACAATTTTTTACGCAGACAAAAAGACAAAACCCGCACATGATAACCGCCCGCCTCACGAATGAGACGGGCGGCGTGAAGGGGGCTACGCTAGGCGCCCAAACCCAAAACGTTAAGCGGAACGCTTCGCCTCGAGCTTGGCCTGAGCGGCAGCCAGACGCGCGAGGGGCACGCGATAGGGCGAGCAGGACACGTAGTCCACATCGGCCACGTTAAACAGGGCCTTGATGGACTTGGGGTCGCCGCCGTGCTCGCCGCACACGCCAAAGTGCATACCGGGGTTGGTGGTGCGACCCTTCTCGACAGCCATGCGCACCAGCTCGAGTACTGCCGTGTCAATGGTCTCGAAGGGGTTGTCCTTCAAGATCTTCTTATGCATGTACAGCGGGATGAACTTGGCCTCGGCATCGTCACGAGAGAAGCCGAAGGTCGTCTGGGTGAGGTCGTTGGTGCCAAAGCAGAAGAAGTCGGCGTGCTGGGCGATCTCGTCGGCGACCATGCAGGCGCGCGGCAGCTCGAGCATCGTGCCCACGGGAATGTTGAGCTCGACGCCTTCCTCGGAGGAAACCTCGGCGATCACACGCTCGATGACCTCGCGGGTCTGGACATGCTCGGCCGTGATGGAAACGAGTGGAACCATGATCTCGGGACGCGGGTCGACGCCCTCCTTAATAAGGCGGGCGGCAGCCGTGGCCACGGCGCGAACCTGCATGAGCGGCAGATCGCTAAAGACGACGGACAGGCGCACACCGCGCAGGCCGAGCATCGGATTGGACTCGACCATGCTGTCAATACGACGCAGACGGGTGCGCAGGACGGCAAGCTCTTCCTCGCTGGCGCCAGCGGCTTCCTTCTTGGTGATGGCGACCTCGAGCTCGCGAGGATTATCCAGGAACTCATGAAGCGGCGGATCAAGCAGGCGAACGACCACATCGCGACCGGACATGGTCTTGAACATAGCCAGGAAGTCCTCGGTCTGAACCTTGAGCAGGTCGGCCAGGGCCTGCTGCTTCACGGCATCGTCGTCGGACAGGATAAAGCTCTGGATGATGTTCTTGCGGTCACCCAGGAACATATGCTCGGTGCGGCACAGGCCAATGGCCTCGGCGCCAAACTCGAGGGCGAGCGCGGCATCCTCGGGGTTGTCGGCGTTGACGCGCACATGATTGGCGTGACCGCCGGTCTCGTCCAGACGAATCTCGTCGGCCCAGGACAGGATGGTGTCCAGGTCGCCGGTGAGCTCGGCGGAGACCAAATCGACAGCGCCATCGACGACGATACCCTGGGTGCCGTCGATGGAGATGACATCGCCTTCGTGCAGCACACGATCGCTGCCTTCGATGCGTACGACCTTCTCGGCAGCGTCGATATGGAAACGCTCGACACCGCAGACACAGGGAGTACCCATGCCACGGGCGATAACGGCGGCGTGGCTCGTCTTGCCACCATGGCTCGTCAAGATACCCTCGGCGGCGACCATGCCCTTCAGGTCGTCGGGGTTGGTCTCCCAGCGGACCAGAATGACCTTATGACCCTCGGCAGAACGCGCAACGGCGTCATCGCTCGAGAACACGACCTCGCCCACGGCGGCACCGGGACTGGCGTTAAGGCCGCATGCGAGCGCCTCGTACTTCTTGGAGGAGTCGAACTGCGGGTGCAGGAGCTGGTCGAGCTGCGCGGGGTCGATGCGGCTCACGGCCTCCTCACGGGTGATAAGGCCTTCCTCGACCATCTCGATAGCGATGCGCAGAGCGGCGGTTGCGGTACGCTTGCCCACGCGGGTCTGGAGCATCCAGAGCTTGCCCTGCTCGATGGTAAACTCGATGTCGCACATATCGCGATAGTGATCCTCAAGCGTCAGGAAGACACGCTCAAGCTCCTCACCTGCGGACTCGAGGCCCGGGGTGGTCTTGAGGTCGGCGATGGGCTCGGTGTTGCGGATGCCGGCGACGACGTCCTCGCCCTGGGCGTTGACCAGAAAGTCGCCGTAGAACTCCTTGGTGCCGTCGGCCGGGTTGCGCGTAAAGGCGACACCGGTCGCCGAGGTCTCGCCCTTATTGCCAAAGGCCATAGCCTGGACGTTGACGGCGGTGCCAAGGTCGTCGGAAATGCCGTGCTGCTTGCGGTAGATGCAGGCGCGCTCGTTCATCCAACTACCAAAGACGGCCTGGATGGCAAGGCGCAGCTGAAGCTCCGGATCGTGCGGGAAGACGGGCTTGCCGTCCGCGACCTCGAGCTCGGGGTACACGGCGGCCTCGACGTTGTCGGAGAAAATGCCCTTGAAAGTCTCGACGAGCTCCTGCAGGTCCTCAGCCGAAAGCTCGGAGTCGACGCGAACGCCGGCGACCAGGCGGGCCTGGGTCAGGGCATTCTCGAACAAGTCGGCATCGACGCCCATGACGACGTTGGAGAACATCTGGATAAAGCGACGATAGCTGTCCCAGGCAAAGCGCGGGTTCTGCGTCTGGGCGATAAGGCCCTGGACGGAATCGTCGTTGAGGCCCAGGTTGAGGACCGTGTCCATCATGCCGGGCATGGAGAACGGAGCGCCCGAGCGAACCGACACGAGCAGCGGGTCGGAGGCGTCGCCGAGCTTCTTGCCGCAGCGGGCCTCGAGGTCGGCCTCGGCGGCAACGATCTCGTCGAGCGCGCCCACGGGCCACACGTTGCCGGCGCCAGAGTACTCGACGCAGGTCTGGCAGGTAATGGTAAAGCCACCGGGAACCGGCAGGCCGATACGGCTCATCTCGGAAAGGTTTGCGCCTTTGCCGCCAAGCACGAAGTTCATGGACTTGTCGCCCTCGGTGACACAAGTGCCCTGGGCATCGGTTCCAAAACGGTAAACCCTCTTGCAATCGCTCACGATACTTCCCCTTCCATGCGCTCTCGCGCGCGACCGTGGTGACGAATCGACCCGCCGGATGCGGGCCGTGAGGGAACTATACGGCGGGATTTGAACGGGCTTGAGCAGAGGATACGAGGTTTGGTAAACGTGCTAAAACTAGCGGTAAACGGTAGGTAAAGGTGGTTACCTTATGGAGATACCACTACAAGAAACTCGCAGGTCAAATGCAAGTTATTTGCTAAATCGCTTTATCAGTATCAGGTTTTTTAAGCTAATCCAATAAGCTAGCTTTGTTGGGTGCGGCGGGCGGCACGGCGGGCTCTTGCCTCTTGAATTTCTTCGAGGTGGGCAATGATCTCGGAGGCACTCTCCTCGATCGCCTTGCCGTCGGTACGCACCACAAAGCAGCCTAGGCGTTTCATGAGGGCACGAGCTTCCTCAAGCTCGCTGCGCACGCTCTCGGGCTCGGCATAGGAGCCGGCAACGGCACGAGCGTAGTCATCGCCCAAGCGGCTATCGCGAATTTCGGAAATCACATCGACGGTCGAAATCAGGCCGAACAGGCGCATCGGGTCGACCTCGTAAATCGACTTCGGCGGCTCCATGCCATGGGCCAACGGAATATTGGCAACCTTGTAGCCCTGATAAGCCAGATACATCGACAGCGGCGTCTTGGACGTGCGCGATACGCCCAGCAGCACGATATCGGCACCCGACAAATCGTCGCAACCGCGCCCGTCATCGTGCTCAACGAAATATTCCATGGCCTCGATACGATGGAAATAGCGGTCATCGGTCCTGTGAATCACGCCCGCGACGCCTTTGGGCGGCACACCGATGAGCGACGATAGCACGGCGAGCGTCGGACCGATCAGGTCGACCGAACGGATATGCAGCATGCCCAGGTAATCGAGCACGCGGGCGCGAAGCGCCGGATCGACAATGGTGTGAAACACGGCAATATCGCGATGGTCGGCATCGACGCGCGGGCCCACAAACGACTCCACCTGCTCCACCGAGGTCACCTTAGGCAGGCGCAAAACACGAAAAGCCCCTTCATCAAATTGCCCGGACGCCGCAAGCACCACCTCACAAGCGGTATCACCGAGCGAGTCGGAGATAACGATAACGGTGGGACGAGCGGTGACCGGGCAATCCATGCGGGGCTCCTTTTGCGCTTATGCGCAGGCTGGCTTACTTTTTGCGGGCAAGCTCACCGATGTTGGCGATGCCGGAGAAAACGGCCTCGAAGCGGTTAAGCAGCTTAAGGCGATTATCGCGGAGCTGCTCGTCCTTGTCCATGACCATGACCTCATCGAAGAAACGGTCGATGGGGGCACGCAGGGCGGCAAGGGCGGCAAATGCGGCCGGGTAATCCTCAGCAGCAAGGGCAGCATCGACAGCGGTCTGAGCAGCCTCGGAGGCGTCGGCGAGCGCAAGCTCGACCTCGCCCATCAGGCTGCGGTCGTACTCCGCACCCAGCTCGGGCTTGGAGATGTGCGCGGCGCGGGCATAGGCGGTAGCCAGGTTGTCGAAGGTCTCGGCGTCGTTCTTGCGGGCCTCGTCGAGCGCGGCGCAGCGGGCGAAGAAGACGGACGGGGCGATGATGTGCACCGCGGAGACGGCGGCGACGGTATCGGCCGGAATCTTCTCGTCGCGGGCCATGCTCACCAGGCGGCCGTGGAAGAAGTCACGAACCTGCTGGGCGACCTCGGCGTCATCGAACTCGATACCCTGCTCGCTATAGAGCTCGAGGGCGAAGTCGATGAGCGACGTGGGGTCGATCGGCAGGCGGTCGCGCAGGATGTTGATGATGCCGATAGCGGCACGACGCAGCGCGTAGGGGTCCGAAGAGCCGGTCGGGGGCTCGCCGATGGCAAAGATACCGGCGATGGTATCGAGCTTGTCGGCACAGGCCACGATGCAGCCAGCGGTGCCCTCGGGCAGCTCGTCACCGGCAAAGCGAGGACGATAGTGATCGCGAATAGCATGAGCGACCTCGTCGTTCTCCCCCATCGCGATGGCGTAGTAACCGCCCATCACGCCCTGCTGGCTCGTGAACTCGACGACGGCGTTAGACACCAGGTCGGCCTTGCACAGGTGCGCGGCGCGAGCAGCGTCGGCGGCCAGGTGGGCGCCCAGATGGGCCTCGCGAGCGATGGCAAGCGCGAGTTGCTCAATGCGCTCGGACTTGGCGAGCACGCTACCGAGCTTCTCCTGGAAGGCGACCTTGGCCAGACGCTCGCGGAACTCGTCGAGGGAGATCTTCAGGTCCTCCTCGTAGAAGAACTTGGCGTCGTCCAGACGGGCGCGCACGACGCGCTCGTTGCCGTCAATCACGCGCTCGGCATTCTCGGGCTTGCTGTTGGAAACGACCACGAACTCACGCGTGAGCTTGCCCTCGCCGTCATAGATCGGGAAGTAGCGCTGGTTGGTGAGCATGGACTCGCAGATAATCTCGTGCGGGACCTTGAGAAACTCCTCATCGAAGGTACCGACGAGCACCGTCGGCCACTCGCAGAGGTTAATGACCTCCTCAAAGACCTTCTTGGGCGTATCGACATGGCAGCCGGGACGGGCAGCCTCGACCTCGGCGATACCGGCGAGGATGGCCTCACGACGACGCTCGGCAGAAAGCACACCGGCGTCCTCGAGCACCTGCTCGTAAACAGCGGGGCTGGCAACCACATGGTCGCCAGGGCCAAGTACGCGATGACCGCGCGTGGTGTTGCCACTCGTCACGTCGGCAAACGACACGGGCACAACATCCTCGCCCAAAAGGCAGCAGATCCAGCGGACAGGACGCACGAACGTCGCGTGCTCGTGGCCCCAGCGCTGGGAGCGATAGTTGGGCCACTGCAGGCCGGCAATAGTCTTCTCGCACAGAGCGGTCAGAATCGGCGTAGCCGGTGCGGAGGGAATGTTCTTCTCGGCGAACACATACTCGCGACCGTCGGTGTCCTCGCGACGGACCAGGTCCTCGGCAGCCACACCGCACTTGCGGGCGAAGCCCTGGGCGGCCTTGGTGGGGTTGCTGTCGGCATCAAAGGCAATGTTTGCCGCGGGACCGCGCTTGACCTCATGGACCTCATCGGTCGCGGTGGCGACGTTGGCCACGAGCGCAGCCAGACGACGCGGGCTCGAGATCACGCGGACCTCGCCATGGGCCAGACCGGCCTCGTCGAGGCCCTTGGCAATCATGGTGCCGAGCTGCTTGACGGCATTGTTCAGCGGTGCGGAGGGCATTTCCTCCGTACCAATCTCAAACAGGAAATCCTTAGCGTCTGCCATGGCTTACGCCACCTCGCCTTCCTGGTCGGCATTCTCGTTGACTCCGGCGACCTCGGCCATATAGGCCTCGCAGCACGCCTTGGCGACGGCGCGGACGCGCAGGATGTAGTTAGCACGCTCGACCGCGGACAGCGCACCGCGGGCATCGAGCAGGTTGAAGGCATGGCTGCACTTCATGACGCAGTCATATGCCGGCAGCGGCAGCTTGCGCTCAAGGCAGGAGTGGCACTCGGCCTCGTAGTCGTCAAACTTCTGACGCATCATCTCGACGTTGGCGACCTCAAAGTTGTAGGCGCTAAACTCACGCTCGTTCTCCAGGAACACGTCGCCGTAGGTCATCGGCGTGCCGTCGGGCAGGTAGCTCCACACCAGGTCGTAGACGGAGTTGACGCCCTGGGCGTACATGGCGATGCGCTCCAGGCCATAGGTGATCTCGACGGGCACAGGGTCGACCTCGATGCCGCCCACCTGCTGGAAGTACGTAAACTGCGTGACCTCCATGCCGTTGAGCCAGACCTCCCAGCCAAGGCCCCAGGCGCCCAGCGTCGGGCTCTCCCAGTCGTCCTC
>JAHYYI010000004.1:57954-113356 GCA_019425045.1 Collinsella sp. | reverse complement strand
AGACCTCCCAGCCAAGGCCCCAGGCGCCCAGCGTCGGGCTCTCCCAGTCGTCCTCTACAAAACGGACGTCATGGTCGTTGGGGTCCAGACCGATAGCAGCAAGAGACCCCAGGTAAAGCTCCTGGGCGTTGACCGGCGACGGCTTGATGAGCACCTGGAACTGATAGTAGTGCTGCATGCGGTTGGGATTCTCGCCGTAGCGGCCGTCGGCAGGACGGCGGCAAGGCTGAGCGTAGCAGGTGCGCCACTCGGCGGGACCGAGCGAGCGCAGCGTGGTCGCGGTGTGGAAGGTACCGGCACCGACCTCGGAGTCATAGGGCTGCATAATGACGCAGCCCTGCTCGCCCCAGTACTGCTGGAGGCGCAGGATGATGTCTTGGAAGGAAAGCGATGAAGCGTTCATGCCTCTAATATCCCCTCGTCGAAACGATTACACGGTTAGGTACTGTACTATAGCGGTTTTTAGTCGATAGCGCCGATGCGGTTGAGCGGCCAGTAGCGCACAAGTGCCACGGCGATCAAATCAGAGCGATCGACGGGACCAAAGTAGCGTGAGTCGGCAGAGTTTTCGCGGTTGTCGCCCATCACCCACACGCACCCGTCGGGAACGGTGTAGGGATAGCTTACCTGAGCGCCGGGAGCTTGGACCGAAAGCGGCCAGCTCATGCCGGTCGTATAGCCCTCGTCGAGCGCTTGACCGTCAACGACCACCTTGCCGTCCTGAAGGTCGACCGTCTGGCCGGCCGTGGCAATAACACGCTTGACGAGAACATCGTGCTCGGAGGTGCCATCGGGGTTGTGGAACACCACGATATCGCCTTGGCTGACAGGCTGGCCGAGCTCAAGGCTCACCTTTTGCGCCAGGATCTGGTCACCGATCTCGATCGTGGACTCCATGGAGCCGGTGGGCACCACAAAGGGTTCGACCACAAACGAGCGAATCAGGAAGGTGGCGACCAGTGCGATCGCGATGACCACGATCCACTCAAACGCACCCTTTAGCACGGAATGCTGCGATGGAACCATTCTCACTCCTTGCTCTGCGAATACGATGCGTCCAGGATGTCCTGCGCGTATGCGCGCTCCTCGGGCGTAAGCCGCGCCGTCTCGATCAGGTCGGGACGCCAGCGGCAGGTGCGCTCGATGGCATTCTTACGGCGCCAGGCGTCAACCTTGGCATGGTCACCGCTCACGAGCACCGGCGGCACGCCCTCGCCGTTGAACTCGGCGGGACGGGTGTACTGCGCGTACTCGAGCAGGCCACCGTCCTCGGCAGTCGAGAACGACTCATCGACATTGCTCATCTCGTCACCAAGGGCGCCGGGAATCAAACGTACGACGGCATCGGCAACGACCATAGCGGGAAGCTCGCCGCCCGTAAGCACGTAGTCGCCGATCGACAGGCGCTCGTCGGCATACGCATAAGCGCGCTCGTCGACGCCCTCGTAGCGGCTGCAAACAAACAGCAGGCGCTCGCTTTTGAGCAGGCGCTCGGCCACATGCTGCGTAAAGGGTTCGCCGCAGGGCGTAAAGAACACCACGGTGGGCTTGGGACCCTCGGAGCTAATAACCTCGATGGCCTCGGCGATGGGCTCGACCTTCATGAGCATGCCCTGCCCGCCGCCGTACGGCTCGTCATCAACGGTACGATGACGGTCGTGCGTCCAGTCACGCAGGTTGTAGGCCTTAAAATCAAAAAGGCCGGCCTTGCGGGCGCGGCCCAAGATCGATGTGGACATGACGGGCTCAAACATCTCGGGAAAGACCGAAAGGGTCTCGATCAGCATGTTATCCTCCCTACTTGTCCATATCGATCAAACCGTCCATAACGCGGACGGAAATTGTCCCCTGATCGGGAAGATCGAGCACAACCTGCTCGATCACGGGAATCAGCACCTCGCCGTACCGATCGCCCTCGACAACCCAAACATCGTTGGCGGGCGTCGACATAATCTCGACAACCGTGCCGAGTGAGCCAAAGCGCTCGTCGACCACCTCGCGACCCATCAGGTCGGTATAGGCGGCGTCGAGCGAATCGAGCTCAAAGTCGTCTCGATTTGCCAGCACGTAGCATCCGGTGATGCCCTCGGCGGCCGTCAAGTCGTCAATGCCCTCGAACGAGACCAGATCGCCATCGCCCGTATCGGTGACGGATACGACCGTGCAAAAACGGTCGCGCTTGAGCGCCGGCGGCGTCAAGGCGACGCGCATACCCGGCGTCAATACAGAAGGAAGCCCCCGCAGCGGCTGCGCGAGGACCTCCCCCTTCCTTCCGTGCGGCTTGACCACACAGGCGATGTTTTTGTACTGGGACCTCAAGGTCCTAGCCCAGAACCTCTACCTCGACTGCAGTGTCGAGGCGAGCGGCCAGTGCACGGGCGAGCGTGCGAATGGCCTTGATGGTACGGCCACGACGGCCGATGACCTTAGCGACGTCATCCTCGGCAACCGAAACCTCAATCGTGGAGGCGTCGTCACAGTCGATGACCTCGAGGCTCACGGAATCCGGGTCGTCGACGATCTGAACAACGAGATATTCGACGAGATCGGCGATGCGATCTGAGAGCATTGCCTCACCCTCGAGCTGTGCAGCGTCAACCTCAGGCACGATTTACTCCTCGGCGCCCTCAGCGGCCTCAGCGGCAGCCTTAGCGGCCTCGGCCTCTTTGGCGAGCTGCTTCTTGGACTTCTTGACGACGGTCTCGGTCTTCTCGCCCTCGTTGGCGGCCTTGACCAGAGCAGCGACAGCGTCGGTGAGCTGAGCGCCCTTGGACTGCCAGTCAGCGATCTTCTCGAGATCGAGGTTGATGGTCTTGGGGGCGGTCATCGGGTTGTAGCGGCCAACCTCCTCGATGATACGACCGTCACGCGGGGCGCGGGAATCGGCGACGACGACACGGTAGTACGGACGCTTCTTAGCGCCGTGACGAGCAAGGCGAATCTTGACTGCCAAAGGAAACTCCTCCAACCAAGCAGCTTTAGGCTGCAACTACAAACAAACAGTTGAACATAATACGCCATCGACGCGGGCAGGTGAAGTCCGTGAGACCAACTTCTTCGGTATAGTCGAAGGCAAATCCATATCTTAGACAAGAATTCTCGATTTGCAAGCACATACACGCACCCCACATGAGCTGCGCGGTATACTCATGCCATGAAAAGACGCGAACATACATACGGTTATGAAGATGCTGCGGGCGTCACGCCGCCTCCCTGGACGGGTCCGGCGGTGGGCCTCATGGATCTCGATGCGTTTTTTGCGAGCGTGGAGATGCTCGATCATCCCGAGTGGCGCGGCAAGCCGCTCATCGTGGGCGGAGACGCCGATTCGCGCGGCGTCGTGTCCACGTGTTCGTATGAGGCACGTCGCTTTGGCGTGCACTCCGCCATGCCCTCGGCCGAGGCACGGCGCCTCTGTCCGCAGGCCATTTGGACGCATGGGCATTTCGATCGCTACCACGAGGTCAGCGCACAGGTCATGGCGATTCTCGCCGACGAGACCCCGCGCGTAGAGCGCGTATCCATCGACGAGGCCTTTATCGATATCACGCCAGGTCGCTTTGCACCCGAGGACCCGTTGCTGATTGCGCGGCGTATAAGCGACCGCGTGGCGGCGCTGGGGGTGACCTGCTCCATTGGCGTGGGCTGCAACAAGACGGTCGCAAAGATCGCAAGCGAGCGGGACAAGCCATTTGGGCTGACCATCGTGCGCCCTGGAACCGAGCAGCGCTTTTTGGCAGCACTGCCGGTATCTGTCATGAGCGGCATCGGGCGCTCGGCGGAAGAGCGACTGCGCCGCATGCGCATCTACACGCTCGGCGAGCTATCCCGCGCACCGGAATCCACCTTGGCCTCTATTTTTGGCATCAACGGCGAACGCATGCGCCAGCGTGCGCTGGGACTCGAACTCTCCGAAGTCACGAGCCTCGATGAAGAGCGCGAGGTCAAGTCGGTCAGCAATGAACGCACCTTTGCGAAAGATTTGACTGAGCGTGAGGACATCGAAGCCGCGATTGCACTATTGGGAGAGTCAGTGGGACGCCGCCTGCGCCGTCAGGGACTAACAGGTGCCACGGTGACACTCAAACTCAAGTATTCGTATGGAAGCGGGCGCTCGGCACAGCGCCGGCTGCCGCATCCGACCGACGATGAGAACATCTTCGTGGCAGTGGCGCTCGATCTGCTCGACAACATCTGGCAGGAAGGCATGCATGTGCGCCTGGCGGGCATCGGCATGAGCGACTTTGACCATCAGGGCGGCATCCAGACCGACCTGTTCTGCGAAATCGACGACCGCGGAGCCCAATCCAGCGACCGTCGCGATCTCTCGGTCGCCATCGACGCCGTCCGAGACAAGTTCGGCGACACCGCCCTATCCTTCGGCCGCCAATCCCGCTTCTCCTCCCAATGATTATTCTAGGACGGGGATTTTTTAATCATTTGGAGCGTCATTTCGCTCTTTGAATGATATTGGTCCCGATTCCCGTCAGGCGCGCAATCTGGTCAATCGTAAACCCCCGATGCCTCAACACTGCCAGAAGACGATTACGCTCTGATTTCGGCAAAGATTTAAGTTGATAAGGCTCATGCGGATCCAAAAGAGCCTGGGCAACTTCTAGCGCATCCATATCGGAAATATGCTTACCTTCGGGCATAAAATAGGAATTAGGTTTGCCGTCGGTGCTCGCAAGATAAAACGCCTCCGTACCCCCAAACAGATCGAGGACACCGTCACAATCGCAAATCTCGGGATGAGAGAAATACTCGTGGAAGCTGCTCCAACGATAAAGAGGAGCAGAAGAAATTCCAGCCTTTGCAGGGTTGTCATGGATATATCGAACGCAACGGAGCAGCTGCTCATCGTCAGAAATGATCACGCTCTTAAATCGTTCCTGGAACACCGGTCCGCGGCGACCGGTTTTTTGATTAAAGTGTTTCGCATATGCCGTATCAATCGCATGCATGGAAACGCTCATCTGATTATCGGGGTCATCAAACAGCAGGTGAACATGATTGTCCATGAGGCACCAGGCCAGCAAACGAATGTGAGCGGACCTAAATCGCCTATTTAATAGATTGAGAAAATAAAGGCGGTCGTCATCGTCCTCAAAGATCAGCTGGGCGGCACAACCCTTGAGCATGACGTGATAATGGCCGAGTTCGGATAACACACGGGCAACGCGAGTCATCGAAGCCCTCCCTTCCGAGTCTGCAATAGCTACAGCATACAAAAGGAGGAAAAAGAAAAAACCGAACCGCCCAACAAAGATGAGCGGTTCGGTGAACGGTAGGAATGATTTTTTTATCCCCGTCCCAGAAAAATCATTTAGAGGAGGTTGAGGGGGAGCTGGGGGGCGTCGCCCCAGAGCTTCTCGAGGCGGTAGAAGTCGCGGGCTTCGGGAGTGAAGACGTGGACGACAACCGAACCGTAGTCCATGAGCATCCAGGTCTTCTGCTCGCGGCCCTCGATGGAGAACGGATGCTCGCCGCAAGCCTCGGCGACCTTCTCCTCGATCTCGTCGACGATTGAATCGACCTGGCGGTTGTTGGTACCGGTGGCAAGCACAAAGTAGTCGCACACGTCGGAGAGCTCGGTCAAATCGAGCACTTGCACGTCCTCGCCCTTCTTGTCGTAGGCGGCCTGCGCGGCGGCGCGGGCGACATCCTCGGCGGCGACACCGCTCGCGGACAGCGAGGCGGCGGTGCGGTCGGACGTGGCAACGAAACTCTTGTGCTCCACACCTTCAAGAATCTGCTCGTCAGTCATGGTCTCGTCGGCCATGGAATACCTCTTTCTAGACACACCCGAGCTAGCGCAGCTGGGCGTAATGGTTGTAAATCGAAATAGCCGTGGGATAAAGATAGCGCCCGGACTGGATCACATAGACCAAACCCTGCGCAAAACAGGAGAAGAACAACTCGTCAAGCGTCGACTCCCCCACCATCTTGCGCAGCGCGTGGGCATAATCACCATGGCGGTTGGGCTCGATGGCATCGGCCACAAAGACCACCATATCGAGCGGCGTCATGTCGCAGGCGCCCACGGTGTGACGGTCGACAGCTTGGAAAACGGCCGGCGATAGCTCGGGAAATAGCTGCGGAAGCTCATAGGCGGCAACCGGGCCATGCAAAAGCGGCGTCGCGGCAGACGGAGAGCCGGCAATCTTAATGCCGTAATGCAGGGCGCGCGTGACCAGCTCGTCGTCGGAGAGCACTTTGTCCCAGTCATGGATCAGGCCAGCGGCAGCGGCATCAAAGCGGTCGACACCGTATACCTCAGCTAGGTGCAGCGCAGTCTCGGCAACCCCGAGCGAATGAACGTAGCGTTTACGTTTATCCTTCATGCGAACATCGAGCAGCCCACGGATACGCGCCAGCAGCGCGCGCTCATCGCCCTCAAACTGATCCTCTACCGACAACGTAGACCCCCATCACTCAAAATCTTCTTGGCCCAAATCGGCATATAGCCTGCGTTTGCGAATGTAGCCGAGCACAGACTCGCTCGTAAGATAGCGCACACTCATACCGCGAGCAACACGCTTGCGAATGTTCGTCGAACTGATCGCCAGCGCCGGAATCTGAATATAGCGCACGTCGAACGGCAGGCCCGACTCTTTGATGCGGGCACGCGCCGTATCGATATCAAAGCCCGGTCGCGTCGCCGCAATAAAGGTGGCAAGCTCAGCGATTCGTTCGGCATCATGCCAGGTCACAATATCAATAATCGCGTCGGCACCCGTAATAAAGTAGAGCTTTACCTGCGGCGGGTAAAAGTCACGAAGGGCATGAAGCGTATCGGCCGTATAGGTTACGCCCGGACGGTCGATCTCGAACCGGCTCGCCAAAAAGGCCGGGTTCGCGGCGGTGGCGAGAACCGTCATGGCATAACGGTCCTCGGCAGGCGTCACCGGCTTGTCAAGCTTAAAGGCAGGCGTGCCCGCCGGCATAAAGAGCACGGCATCCAAGTCGAGCGACTCGCGCGCCTGCTCGGCAGTCACCAGGTGTCCGTAATGGATGGGATCAAAGGTGCCACCCATAATGCCAAGCCTAAACTCCTGCCCGTCCTCTAGAGGAAGCTCGGGCAAACCGATTCCACCGCGCAGCGACATGGCTTACTCGCCCTCCGAGGTCTCGGCATCGCCCGCGGCATCCGCCGCATCGACAACCTCGACGCCCTCATCCGCAGCATCGGCCACGTCAATGGCTTCAACGGCAACGTCCTCGCCAGCATCCTCGAGCTCCTCGTACTCCGAGAAGTCCTCAGCGCCCTCAAAGTCAAAGGCGCGCTGGCAAATGCGGACCTCGTCGCCCGCACGGCAACCGGCCTTCTCGAGCGCGTCGTCAACACCCATACGCGCAAACTTATGCTGCAGGTAAATAACGGCTTCCTCGTTTTCCCAGTCGGTCTGGATGACCATGCGCTCGATGGCACGACCGACCACGCGGAAGGCACCGGGCTCTTCCTGGACAATGCGGAAACGCTTCTCACGCTGCAGGCGGCGGCGCTCCCACTCATCGTCGCGCAGGTCGACCGGTTCATCGGAGACCGCCAGCTCGGCGCGAAGCTTAGCCACCTGCTCACCTACGGCAAGCATCAACGTATTGAGACCGGCGCCCGTCACGGCAGACACGGCAAAGAACATATGTCCATCGTCGAGCGCTGCGCGCTTGAGGTCGGCAATCTTATCGGCCGTGCCCGGCGCGTCGCACTTGTTGGCGACAACGATCTGCGGACGCTCCGAAAGCTCGGCGCCATACTGCTCGAGCTCGCGGTTGATGATGCGATAATCCTCGACCGGATCGCGATCCTCAAAACCACCTGTCATGTCTACGACGTGCATAATCAGGGCCGTACGCTCAATGTGGCGCAGGAACTGGTGACCCAGGCCCTTGCCCTCGCTCGCACCCTCAATAAGGCCGGGGACGTCGGCAACGACGTAGGAATACTCGCCGGCACGCACCATGCCGAGGTTTGGCACGAGCGTGGTAAACGGGTAGTCGGCAATCTTGGGACGGGCGGCACTCATGCGCGCGATGAGCGAGGACTTTCCCACCGAGGGGAGGCCCACGAGCGCGGCATCGGCCATAAGCTTCATCTCAAGCTCAATCCAGTGCTCCTCAGCCGGTTCGCCCAGCTGAGCGAACGCGGGCGCGCGACGCACCGACGTCACAAAGTGCGTGTTGCCCAGGCCACCGGCACCGCCGGGCGCCACGACAACGCGCTCGCCATCGTGCACCAGGTCAGCAATCTCGAACATCGGGGTCTGCGTCTCGGGGTCGAGCTCGCGCACCACGGTGCCCATGGGAACCTTCAGGATCAGGTCCTCGCCGCTCTTACCGTTACGACGGGCACCCTGCCCATGCGTGCCGCGCTCGGCGCGGAAGTGATGCTTGAAGCGGTAATCGATCAGCGAAGACAGCTGAGCATCGGCCTGGATGACGACATTGCCGCCACGACCGCCGTCGCCGCCATCGGGGCCGCCCTTGGGGACAAATGCCTCGCGCCTAAACGACATGCATCCGGCTCCGCCGTCGCCGCCGCACACGTTAATGCGGCTGATATCGGTGAACTGTGACAACAGAATCGCCTCCTACAAAAAGAGGGAGACCCTTGAATCCTAAAACTCAAGTGCCTCCCACATATGTGCTCTATGAAGGGTGAATTACGCGTTCGCGAGCGGGCGTACGCTGACCCTGTGCTTGATACCCTTGTGGAACTCAACGGTACCGTCGACCAGCGCGAACAGCGTGTCGTCCTTGCCACGGCCAACGTTCTCACCCGGGTGGATGTGAGTGCCGTGCTGACGGACGAGAATCGTGCCCGTGGTTACCGTCTGGCCGGCATAGCGCTTCGTGCCAAGGCGCTGACCGCGGGAGTCACGGCCATTACGGGAGGAACCGAGTCCTTTTTTGTGTGCCATTGTGTATACCTACTCTTTCGTTACGAGTGTAATCTACTCGGCGACGGGAGCCTCGGCAACAGCCTCGGCCTCTGCCTTGACAGCCTTCTTGGCGCGGGACGTAGCCTGGACCTTCACGATCTTCAGCTTGGTGAGCTGCTGACGGTGACCCTTCAGACGACGATAGCGCTTACGCTTGTGGAACTTGAAGACCAGCTGCTTCTCGCCCTTGAACTGCTCAACGATCTGAGCGGTAACCTTGGCCTTGGCCAGCTTGTCGGGATCGGTGACGATCTTCTTACCATCGTTGAGGAAGATGACCGGCAGGGTGACCTTGTCGCCCTCATTGCCCTCGATCTTCTCGACGGTGATGACATCGTCGGTGGCGACCTTGTACTGCTTGCCGCCCGTGTTAACGATTGCGTACATGTTTACTTGCCCTTCATGCATCAGTTAGTGCAACAGCCGAATATAGTAGCAGGCGAAAATACCCCCGTCAACGAGTATGTGGAGCAAATCCACAAGTTCGCACAGGTATGGGGCTGACGAGTCGGCCCTCGTCGTCCTCGCATGCTTGATTCTGACGCTCGACATCGTAGGAGCAGATGGTCACGAGGTCTTGCATACCGGTGGAAACAATAGGTGCATCCACGCCCGGGGTCAAGCCCTGCAACAAAACATCAGCAGCGGAAAGCAAAATTTCCGGACGCATGGAGCCCTCGTTGTCGGCATGGGTGTCGAGCATGAGCACCAAATGGTCCGGGCGCTCCCCTGCCGTGAGCTCATAGCCCACGAGCGTGTGATCCAAATCCAAGCGCTTGCTCTTTTTGCCGCGCGCGTAGTCGATGCCATGGTCCGCGCGCAGCATGTCAATCGCAGCGCGCACCTCGTCGGCGCTTACGGGCGCCTCGGGATCCAAGTGCAGGTCGATGCGATACGACAGACGCGTGAGCTGCGCCGTCAACGCCGGCGTGCGCACGTCGATGTACGCCGCCTCGATGGGCGCCAGATCGGCCGGAGACGCCGCAGCCAGGCGCCCAAACGCCTCGTCGAGCGCCACGAACTCGGTCATAAACAGGTCATACCACTCGCAGGTCGACGACGTACCCACCGGTAGCGCCGAAGAGAAGCCCACGCGCATGTGCGGAGAGAAGCCCTGCGTGACGGCATAGGGAAGTCCCGCGCGGCGCACGATGCGCTCAATGGTATGGATTACTTCGAGATGGCCCAGGTACTTAAGGCGATCGCGCTTGCCATAGCGAACACGAAGCCTAAAGAGCGTGGGGGTGTCGGTCAGGCGCTCACTCATGCGCGATCACCCATCAATACATTCTTGGCGTGAAGCGTGGGGCAGATTCCGCAGCCGGTGCACGACGTGCGGGTGCAGTCGGGAGTCGTGACGCCCTCGAGTGAGCGACGGTACTCGCGCTCGAGGAAGCCGCGCGTGCAGCCGGGGCTCACATGCTCCCACGGCAGGCGCCAGTCCAACTCGTAGGGCAGGTGCACGAGCTCATTGAGGTCGATGCCGTTTTTGGCAGCAGCCTCCTTCCAGTTATCGAGCGAGAAATGCTCTACCCAGGCGTCAAAGCGAGAGCCCGCGCGCCAAGCATCGATGATGACGGGCGTCATGTCACGACCGGCGCGGGACAGCGCGGCCTCGATGAGCGAAGTCTCGGCATCGTGGTAATGCACGCGGACGGCACGGTTGCGAACGCTCGTGATAAGCAACTTCTGGCGACGCTTGACGTCGTCGTAGTCGAGCTGCGGGCACCACTGGAACGGCGTGGCAGCCTTGGGGATAAAGACCGAAACCGAGATGGACACCGAGATCGAGCCACGACGAGCCTTGGGCACCACGGAACGACCAAGCTCCAGCACGTGATCGGCCAGATTGGCGATGGCCACGATGTCCTCGTCGCGCTCGCCGGGAAGGCCCATCATAAAGTAGAGCTTCATGCGGTTCCAGCCGGCCTCGAAGGCCGCCTTGGCCGCACGGTCCAGGTCCTCCTCGGTCACGTTCTTGTTAATGATGTCGCGCATGCGCTGGCTGCCGGCCTCGGGCGCGAACGTCAGGCCGCCCTTCTTTTCGCCGGCGACCGACTCGGCCATATCCACGCCAAACGAATCCAAGCGCTGCGACGGAATAGACACGCGAATACCCGTATCCTCC
The DNA here is from genome assembly GCA_019425045.1 of Collinsella sp. Lineage (GTDB taxonomy): Bacteria > Actinomycetota > Coriobacteriia > Coriobacteriales > Coriobacteriaceae > Collinsella. The sequence goes on along the minus strand of JAHYYI010000004.1, from coordinate 102,286 downwards.
AGGCGACGGTTGAGCCTGCCGAGCACGTCACGAATGCAGGAGTGGTCGGTCGTGGAGAGCGAGGTCAGCGACACCTCGTCATAGCCGGTCTTTTCCAGACCCTGAATCACCGACGAGACGATCTGGTCGGCCGAACGCTCGCGCACCGGGCGATACGTCATGCCGGCCTGGCAAAAACGACAGCCGCGAGCGCAGCCGCGCAGAATCTCGATAGACAGGCGGTCGTGAACCAGCTGCGCATAGGGCACGCACGACTGCGACAGCGGATTCGTGGCGCCGAAATCCTCGACGACGCGCTTGTAGACCACGGCCGGAGCATCCTTGCCCTCGCGCGGCACGGTGTAGCCATGCGGCGAGCAGGGCTCGTCGTGACGAATCTCATAGAGCGACGGCACGTAGTTGCCGGCAATGGATGCAAGCTGCTCAACAATCTGCGCGCGCGGGACTCCTTCGTCGCGCAGGCGCCGATGCAGCTGGCAGGTCTCGAGCAGCGATTCCTCGCCCTCGCCGATGAGGATGGCATCGAAGAAGGCCGCGTACGGCTCGGGGTTGTACACCGAGGGGCCGCCGGCGATGATGATGGGGTCGTCTTCACCTCGGTCGGCCGCTAACAGCGGAATGCCAGCGAGATCGAGTGCCTCGAGGAAGTTCGTCACCGCCATCTCGTGCGGCACATGCAGACCGACGATATCAAACGAAGCAACGGGGGCAGCACCTTCGAGCGACAGCAGCGGAATGCCCGCCTCGCGCATGGCGTCACCCATATCGGGCCACGGCACATAGCCACGCTCGCAGGAGATGCCCTCGGCCTGGTTAAGGATGTTGTAGAGGATGGCGATGCCCTGGTTGGGCAAACCAACCTCGTACACATCCGGGTAGATCAGGCAGCAACGGTAGTCGGCATCGGCCTTGGAAAGCGTGCCCCACTCGTGATCGATATAGCGGCTCGGCTTTTCGACCTTGGCGAGCAGCGGCTCAATTAAATGAAAGCAGTCTTGATACGGAACGCGCAACAGAAAACCCCTAAGCAGCGAGATCGGATGCGTCTTGGTAGGACGCCATAGGACGGGTAGCGCCCGCGACCGTGGTCACCAGATCGCGAACGCGGGAGAACGTGGCAGTGACCACCTCGTTGGCACGGCTGTAGTCGACATCGCGCTCGTAGAGCGAAACAAGCGCACGGCCCATGCCATAGGTGCCCGCGGCAGCAGTGAGCGCCTTAACGGCAAACCCAATATGCGGCGTCTGCTTGACGAGCGCGCGGGTGACCGCGCGGATCACAAGACCGCCGGCAAGCACGCCCGCGACCTCGTAGCCGCGCTCAGGCTTAATGCCGCGTCCAAAGACGGCAGCGAGCTCAAAGAGCATGCCCACCTGCGCCAGCGCCATAACGGGATAATCGGCGCCCGGCAAAAACACCAGCGCACCGGTCGCCATATTGGTGAGCGCGCACGAGGTGATGATACGATTAGCTGCCGCGATGCGCATAAAGGCAAAGTTCGCCGCAAAAGCCGTTTCCTTGTCGGTGCGATCGAGAATCCAGCGGGCAAGCGTCTCGAGCAGATACGTCTTATCGGTTGCCGCCACCACGCCGAGCATGGGCGTGGACTCCTCGATAAACGGCACCTCCACAGCAGACTCGGCAAGCACGCACACGGGCGCGCCGGCGATCACGAGCTCCTGCACGGCACTCTCCAGGCGGTCGGAACCACACGAGAGCACCAGCACCACATCGGTATCGGTCTTTGGAGCAATTCGCTCCTCCCCCAGACGCTCGACGCGCACAATGCCCGAGGTCGTCTGCGGCACAAAGGCGTCACGCACCGTCTCAGCAAGAAAGCGCGAGGCGGACGAATCCAGATAGACCGAGACGCGCACCGGCGTATCGGAATCCTTCTTAACGGACGCGCCCATCTTAAAAGCGCGGGTCAGCTTATCTACGGGAATTTTCATAGCAAACCCCTCCAGCGGTTACGCGGCGCCCGAACGATGCCGCCATATGGATTGTACGATACCCACCGTCAGCAGCTGAATCATCATCGAAGACGAACCGAAGCTAATAAACGGTAGCGGAATACCGGTAATCGGCATCATGCCGATGCACATGCCGATGTTTTCGAAGGTCTGGAACGCCCACATGCCAACGATGCCCACACACGATAGGCGCAAGAACAGCGACTCACACTTAAAGGCGACGCGAATCGTCGAAAAGATCAGCAGCACGTAGAGGCATAGGAGCAAAAAGGAACCGCAAAAGCCAAAGGTCTCGGACAGGAAGGCGAAGACGAAGTCGGTGTGGAACTCAGGCAGAAAGCCGCCGGCCGACTGCGTCGCATGGCCCAAACCCTTACCAAAGAAGCCGCCCGAGCCAACGGCGATAAGCGACTGCTGCAGGTTGTAGGCATCGTCCGAATCGGCATTATCGGGGTCGATAAAGACCGTCAGGCGGTTCATCTGATACTGCTTGATGAGCACATCGTGGCCGAGCAACGAATCAAAGACCGAATCGAGCGCCAGGACGAGGGCCACCAGGCCCACGAGCAGGGCCAGGGTCGACAGCACCCATTCGCGGCGTGCACCGCTCATGCAGATGACGATGGCGCCCGAGACCAGCACGACCAGGCCCGAGCCCAGGTCGCCCATGGCGACGACGGCCAAAAACGGAATGGACAGCATGCCGCAGAGCTTGACGTAGTCGCGAACGGTATCGATGCGGCCGTTATACTGCGAGCCAAGCGTGGCGATAAAGAAGATGGTGATGAGCTTGGCAAGCTCAACCGGCTGGAATGTCAAGCCGATACCGGGAATCTTGATCCAGCCCGTCATGCCCAGACCGCCCGTATAGGACAGGCCCGGAATCTTGGGCGAGAAGATCACAATAAGGTCAATGACGAGCAGCGCCGTCGAGAAGTTAGAGATGCCGCGCAGATCGGTACGCCAGACGAGCACCGCAAGCACCGCGCCAATGCCAATGCCCAGCAGGTGGCGCGAGAATGAGGCGTCGGCCTTAAACTGTGACGCCGACCAAATAATGATGGCGCCATAGGCAACGAGCGCGACGGTAGCCAGCAGCACACCGATATGCACCTTTTGGCGAAACGTACCGCGCGAGGCCGAAAGTTGCTTGTTGACGCGGTCCAGGCTGCTGCGAGAGCCGGTCTTGGTTGAACGGAACAGATCCGCCGGAGAAAAATCCATCGCAACCTCCTATCGAACCGAAGAATCGCCCGAGGCCGAAGAGGTATCGGGCTCGTCATAAATCGCGCCGAGCACGTCGCGCACGACATGCATCGCGGTATCTGAGCCACCGCCGCCCTGCTCCAGGACAGTAGCGATGACATACTTGGGATCATCGGCCGGCGCATAGGCGCAGAACCACGCGTATTCGTCCTCGCCGCTTTTCTCGCCCGTGCCCGACTTGCCGTATACCTGCGGCGTCAGGGTGCCAAAGTGAGCCGCCAGGGACGTCGATGCCGTGTAAATCACGTCGTGCATGCCGTTGCGAACAAGAGCCAAATCCGAATCGCTGTTGATCTTGGCCTCCAAGCGCTTCTTCTTGCCTTTGCCGTTGTACTTATAGGCATCGCCGTCGCCATCGCGCGACACGGCAGACAAAAACACGTGAGGCACGTACTGCTTACCGCCGTTGGCAAGGCCCATGTAGGCGCATGCCATCTGCAGAGGCGTCACCAAAATGTCGCCCTGGCCGATGGCAATGTTGGTCATATCGCCGGCATTCCACTTGCGGTCCTCGGCAGAGGCGTCGGTAAAGTACGACTCTTTCCACTCGGCATCGGGAATACGGCCCGCGCCCTCACTCGGCAAATCGATACCGCAGGTCTTGCCTAGGCCCCAGCGACGAAAGACCTCCTGCAGGCCCTCGGAATGTTGCTCGTCATAAAAGAACGCCTTGCCCATATCGTAGAAGACGGGGTCGCACGAGTTGGCAATACCCGACTGCAGCGTCATGGTGCCGTGTCCAGACGTCAGCCAGCAGCGCTTGCCCCAAGCCTTGCCCAAGCCCGTCCAATAGCCCGTGCAGTTGGTTGTCTGCGTTGAAGTGTAGGTTCCAAACTCAAGACCGGCCAGTGCCGAGAGCGGCTTGATGGTCGAGGCCGACATGTACTGTCCGCTAATGGCGCGGTTGAGCAGCGGGTGCGAACCCTTGTCATCATTGAGCTCGGTCCACACGTCATTTGAGACGCCGCCGATAAAGACGGACGGATCGAACTTGGGCTCGCTCGCCATGCCCAGGATCTCGCCGTTGTTGGGATCGAGACACACCACAGCGCCGTTGCCGGCATTGCTGTAGCCAGTGGTCTTGGCAAGCTCGATGGCGCTCGCCAGCGCCGTCTCACAGGCCTGTTGGATCTTGAGGTCGAGCGTGAGCTTAATGTCGGAGCCGGCCTTGGCGGGCACGGCGCCGGCCTGACCGGTCACATTGCCCGAGGCATCGACCTTGACGGTCTGCTCGCCACGAATACCCTGCAGCAGGTTTTCGTAGTAGCTCTCAACACCCGCCTGGCCCACGATATCGCCCGACTGGTACGTAATCCGGCCAGCAGAAGCATCATCGTCGCCAGAGGTTTTCTTATTCTGGGCCTCAAGCTGCTCGGAGGTAATGGTGCCGGTATAGCCCAAAATGTGACAGGCCGTCTCGCCGTACGGGTACTGGCGCTCGGTACGCTCGGCAATCTTGACGCCCGGGAACTCGCCGGCGTGCTCCTTGATATAGGCAACCGTGGAGCGACGGACGTCCGTCGCGATGGTATGCAGGCTCTGGGCGCCCTCGGAATTGTCCTGAATATTGCGCAGAACCGCCACGTAGGGCATACCGAGCACGTTGGCAAGATGGCGAACCAGAACCTCATCCTCGGCAAGGTCGCGGTAGGCCACGACAGCAAGTGAGGGACGGTTCTGGACAAGTGCCACGCCATTACGGTCGAGGATGCGGCCGCGCACAGCGGGTGTGGTAACGGTGCGCGTCTGATTACTATTAGCCTGCTTTTCATAATAGTCCGACGAGACCATCTGCATGCCCCACAGCTTGACGGCAAGCGCCGCGAACATCGCGCCCACACCCGTGGTGAGGATGGAGAAGCGGCCCTTAAAGGCGGTCGCCGCGGTATTGCCCTCGCCCTCGGTGGCGCGCGGGGCCGTTCCATGCTGCGTATCGTAGGTAAAACGGGAATCGCCGCGACGCATGATGACCAGCGCGACCACGATGGCCACAACCAGCACGATACCGGCGATAATAACCGTCATCTGGGAAGACATCTACGGGCCTCCCCTATTTGAGCTTACGGGTCTTGGGCTTAAAGCGCATGCCCGTCTGGCGTCCGCCACGTGCGGAGAATCCATAACCGGACTGCGGCACGACGCCGGACATCAAAAACGGAATGGCAACCAGACCCGTCAGGATCGAAGACGGCACCGCATGGCCGAAGATCGCCACGACAAAGCTCGTCTCCATACCCATAAACAGCAAGATGATGCTGTAGATCACATTAATGACGAGCGCAAAGGCGCCCACAGTGATGCCGCGCGCACTCGGGGTACCGCTCGTTTGACCGGCAGCGCTGTGCACCAGGGCAAAAGAACCCACGGTCAGCAGGAGCGACATAACTCCCACCGGCACGGCAGCGGACAGGTCATAAAACAAGCCGCTGCAAAAACCGCACACGACGGCACGGGTCGGGTCGCCCGAGAACACGCTTAGGCACACCAGGATAATCATGAAGTTGACGCGACCGCCCGCAATGGAGATCTGCGGTGCCAGGCCTGCCTGCAGCAGCACGCACACGATGGCGGCGATTACAAACGTGCGGGAGCTCATCCCCTGCTCGTGTAGATCCATGGACATGCCCCCTATTCGCTCGAGCCGGAATCGGTCGTCTCGGACGTGTCGGAACCGTCATCCGAGCTCTCGTCCTTCGTCTTGGTCGCAGCATCGCGCGACGTTCCCTGCGGCGTGCTATTAGCGGTGCTCACGTCCTCATCCGAGGCCGACTGTTCGTCGGTCAGCGAGGTGATGACCAGCACTTCCTCGTTGTTCTCGGCCGTCGTCTGGGCGCGTACCACAATGGTGTAGTACACGTCGTTTGCCGATTTCTCAACCGACGAGACGGTGCCGAGCGGAAGGCCCTTGGGGAACACACCGCCAATGCCCGAGGTCACGATGATGTCGCCAACCTTAACGTCGGAGTCGACGCTCACGTACTCAAGACGCAGCGTGCCGTCAGCCTGACCCTGCAGCATGCCCTGGGCGCGCGTGTCCTGCACCATAGCGGACACGCCCGAGTTCTCATCGCCGATCAGACGCACGGTGGACGTCTTGGCCGAGACTTCGATGATCTGTCCGATAACACCAGCCGAACTCGTCACAGGCATGTTGATGGTAAGCCCGTCGGCAGAACCTTTATCGATGGTAACGGTCGAGGTCCAGGCATCGCCCGAAGCGCCGACGATACGAGCTGCAGTGGACTTGAGGTTGTAGGTCGACTGCAGACCGACCAGACCCTCCAGTCGCTCGGCGGTCTTTTGAGCCTCGGAGAGCTCGGCAACCTTGGAGGTCAGCTCCTCATTTTGCTTCTTAAGCTCGTCAAGCGTGTCCTGTGACGCCGTAAGGTTAGAGAACACGTTACCGATCGCATTGAAGGGAGCCGCCACAGTCGAGCCCAGAAAACGCACCGGCGAGGTAATCGTCGTCACGCCCGAACGAACGGCATGAATCGGCCCCGTCTCGCCCTCACGAATATAAAACGTGAGCAGCAACACCGAAATCAGGCTGAAAACAATCAACGGGCGCATACCCGTTGATTGTCGCTTGGTATTCAGATTTGTGGAGAAACCCGAAGATCGTGCCAAATGGAATCCACCTTTTGGAAATTAAGCATTGGTCTGGACGAAGCCGCCATCAAACGCATTGGCCTCGAGCACGCGGGCACAGCCGTTAACAACGTTATCGAGCGCCGTGGGGCTGACGTTGACCGAAACGCCGGTCTCATCGCGCAGGCGCACATCGAGACCGCGCAGCAGCGCGCCGCCACCGGTCAGCAAAATGCCATAGTACATAAGGTCCGAGGCAAGATCGGGAGGCGTAGCGTCGAGTGCGTCCTTGACGGCCTTGGCCATCTCGTCGAGCGGCTTGTTGAGTGCGCGACGAATCTCCTCGCTCTCGATGCGCACGGTCTTGGGCAGACCGGTGATCACGTCGCGGCCGTTGACCTCGACGTCGAGCTCATCCTTGAGCGGCACGGCGGAGCCGACCTTGATCTTGATGTCCTCTGCCGTACGCTCGCCGATGGCCAGGTTGTAGGCATCGCGAACGTGCGTGAGGATGGCCTGATCGAACTCGTCGCCGGCAATACGGATAGACTGCGAGACGACGATGCCGCCCATAGCGATAACGGCAACCTCGGTGGTACCGCCACCGATGTCGATGACCATGGAGCCGGTGGGTTCCTCGACGGGCAGGTCGGCGCCGATGGCAGCCGCCATGGGCTCTTCGATCAGATAGGCCTGGCGGGCACCGGCCTGGATCGTGGCCTCAAAGACAGCGCGCTTCTCAACCGACGTGACACCGGAGGGAACGCAGACGACAACACGCGGACGCGGAGTCCACGGATAGCGCTTCTCGGACGCCTTGTCGATAAAGTAGCGAAGCATGGCCTCGGTAACATCGAAGTCGGCGATGACGCCGTCCTTCAGGGGACGAACGGCCACGATGTTGCCGGGCGTACGGCCGAGCATGCGCTTTGCCTCGATACCGACCGCCAAGATGCGCTCGTCGTTCTTGTCGATGGCGACAACAGAGGGCTCGCGAATGACGATGCCCTTGCCGCGCACGGAGACAAGCGTATTGGCGGTGCCGAGGTCGATGGCAAGATCGCCCGCATAGCTACCGAAGAACATATCCATCAAAGAAAACAACGCAACTCCTGATGTGTTGGATGATTGCTGGAAAACTACTAGCTCATCATACTAGCGCAAGCCCGGCGCCTCACTTGCGGTGAAGCGCCGGGCAAAGCTAAATCCCATAAGGTCACTACTGGTTGTCAGCAGCCGAGAAATCCATATCGAGCGAAGAAACGGCCCAGCCGATATGGTTGTCGGAGCGCACGAATTTGACGGTGTACTCCTGCTCGCCGCCCTTGGACAGCGATGCCTTCACCTTGGCGGTCGTCTCGGTCATGGACTGATCCATGCCCTCGACGGACACGGTGGCACCCTGCGGAATCGAGGAGATGATCATCGACTTAGCGTCCTCGGACAGGCTCGAGGCCAGGCAAGACTCGGCCTTTGCGGCGTCACCGTCGCCGGCAGCCTGGAACAGATCGGTAACGACAGACTCCTGAGACGGGAAGCCAAAGCCGCGCGTGTAGGCAAAGCCCAGACCGCCCGCGGCGATCAAAATGAGCAGAAGCAGCACGATGAAGACTTTAAGACCCGTGTGGCGATGGCGACGACGGACCTTGGCCTGCTTACGATCCTGACGGTCCTGCTGGACCATCTCGGACTCGGACAGCGTAAAGAAGCCGGTGTCCGAGGGATCGGGCATAAACTGACCGGTCGCGCCCGTAGGATCGAGCGGATCGACGGCAGGAGCGTCCATCGCGGGCGCCGGAGCCGTGGCCATAGCCGTCTGGGCAGACAGCGCGGCAAGCGAATCGTGCACGCGGGCAAGCTCATCGGCCTGCTCGGAGGTGAGCTGGTAGATGCCATCGGCAGTAGCGGCGTTAAAGGCGTCGAGTGCGTCGGAGGGACGGCCGGCGGCAGAAAGCGCCTGACCCATGCCGGCGTTGAGCGCACGCGTGTCGTCGCGGGGGCCGGCAAAGTCGATAGCCGTGCGGTAGGTCTCCACGGCATCCGCCGGACGGCCGAGCTTAATGAAGCAACGACCGAGCTCGCCGAGTGCGGCGGCAGGAGCCGGATTGGCGCCGTCGATGGCAGCCTGACGGAAGGCGGTTCCCGCGTTGGCATAGTCGCCCGACTGGAACAGCGCATTGCCCAGGCCCAGATAGGCCTTGAACGGCGTGGCATAGGAAGCATCCTGCGTAACGGCAGAGAAAGCCTGAGCGGCCGTCGTGTAGTCGCCCACGGCGGCGAGCGCCTTGCCGCGGTTGGTGAGCAGCGCGCCGCGCTTGCCGTAGGTACCGTCGTTGAGGGCGGCGGCATAGGCCTCGGCGGCCTCGGCATACATGCCAAGGTGCATCAAGGCGTTGCCACGAAGGTGATCGGCCTCGCCCATAATCTCATCGGGAGTCTTTGCCGCCCCAAGCATCTGGGCTGCAGCAGAAAAATCACCCGCGCGGTAAGCGGCGCGGCCCTGTTGGATCAGCTGGCTATTCAAGGAAGTCCCCTTTACTCGTGAACGATCTCGACATGGACGATCTCGTCGCCGGCACGCAGCTGCGAAATCACATCGAGACCCTCGACCGTGGTACCAAAGACGGTGTAACCGGAATCGAGGTTATGCTGGGCACCCAGGCAGAAGTAGAACTGCGAACCCGCGGAATCGGGGTCCATGGAGCGTGCCATGGCAAGGGCGCCATCGACATGGCTGTTGCGCGGATTGGTGGCAAACTCGCCCTTGATGCAGTAGCCGGGGCCACCGGTACCGGGCATACCGTCGGGGCCCTCAAGACCGGCAGCGACGTCGGCGCCGGACATGTCGCGGGTATTGGGGTCGCCGCCCTGGATAACAAAACCGGGCACATAGCGATGGAACTTAAGGCCATCATAGAAGCCCATCGTGGAAAGCTCGCAGAAGTTCGCGACATGAATGGGAGCGCCCTCGCCGTCAAACTTGACCTTGATGGTACCCTTCGACGTCTCGATTACGGCGCACTCGTCGCCGACAAGCTGATACTCGGGCGTGTAGAGCTCTTTCTTAAAACCAAACATGTGGTTCCTTCCTCGTGCGTTTAAAGCATATTTGTACGAATTGTAGCAATAAGCACGGGTTTACATCAATTGCGCACGTAGGTTATGCCGACTATGGCGAACTAATTTTAGGAACGCTGCTGCGGCTTCCAGGAACCCACATTGGCATCGTACTGGTTCAGCGCGCTGTTGCCGCCCTGCGCGATGGGCGCCAGGATCTCGCTTTGGTGGGAACTCATCGACTCGCCATCGGGAATGGCCAGCGAGATATCCCAGCTCTGGCAGATCACGTCGACGCGCTCATACATCCACTCGGCAAGCTGCTTTAAGTGGGCGATGTCATCCGCATAGACCGTATCGTCCTGTACTTTCAGGTTGTTGAGCTCATCTTGCGTCTTTTTGATCTGGTCGCGTAGGGCGTAGGCACTCTGCGACAGCTCCTGACGGGTGGACAGCGGCGTTCGGAGATAACCGTTGTTAAAGGAATCGATGACCTCGCCGATCTGGTCCTCGTCAGCGTAGGACACGATGGTCTGATACAGACCATCGAGCCTGGTATAGAGCTGATCATCGGTGAGCACGGTTTCTTCCTGAACCACCTCGGCAGAATCGCCCTGCTTGGTATCGTCCTCAGTCGCCTCGCCCTTTTGACGCGTGGGGAAGGTGGTTTGTGCAGCTTGGCCAAACTGGTCGTAGAAGCCAGGCATAACACCCATGGGATCGGTCGTCACGAACCAATAGGCACCACCGCACACGACGGCAAGGACCGCGATGATAATGAGCGGCTTGGGAATATGACGCTTGTGCTTGTGATAGGCGTCCTCGTCGGGGTGCACCTTGCGCTTGGGTTTTTGAGCATCGTCATGCAGGGAAACGGGCGTGGGAATATCGACCTTGGGGATACCGAAATCCTTATCGAAAGCTGGCAGCACGCAGGTCTCATTGGGGTCGGCGGCGTCCGAAAGCACCGCAGCGGCAGAGGCCGGCGCATGCGGCACCTCGGTATCGATCTGCTCTTGCGTTAGGCGCGGAAAGCCCGCCGTGCGGCCCGCTGCCAGGTCGGATGCTGCCGCATCCTCGGAGAGGATACCCGGAGCGGGGCGTCCGCATTTGGGGCACGTACGATCATGCGGAGAAAGACGGGCACCGCAGCCCTCACAGAACACGAATTCGGTGTGCTCGGGACCATCGCCCGGACCCACATAGGCGTTGCAGTAGGGGCAGAACGAGGCGCCGTCCTCGATAGTCTTAAGGCAATGCGGGCAGATCACGGCATCCTCTTTTCGAAGCAATTCAAATAATCGAGGTTAGAGCATAACATCGCCACGGCCCTACAGGAGCAAGGCACCAATTCAACATCGCCAGGGCGCGTAGTTACTTCTTCTTTTTGCTCGGCATCGAGACTTTGATGCCTTGGGCGGACTTGGTTACGCGAGAGCGCTTGGCTCCGCTACCCTTCTTTTTCTTGGGCTGGGCCTGGGCCACGCCCTCGAGTGCGCGGGCCTCGGCCTCGCGAGCGGTGCGATCTTCGCGGCGCTGCGCCATGTCGGCGGCGACGCGCTTGGCAAAACGCTCGGCCGTCGAACCCGTCGAGCTCACCTTGCCGCCACCGCGACCCAGGTGGACGCGCACACCGCGGCCAAAACCAGTTGCGGCATGACGACGACGCGGCTTGAGCGAATCCATCATCGTGGCGAGCTTAAAGAACACCGAGCAGGTAAAGACCACGATGACAGCCAAGATTACCATCTGGCCCATCGACAGGTTGGCAATAGACAGCAGCTCCGGGAATCCGATAACGCCCACCAGGATGCCGGCGACAACAAACACGAAGAGCACCACACGTAAGGGCGTGAGAGGCTGCGAGATGCGCCAGATCAGGCTGACGCTCGCCGCGCACGACGAAAGCAGGCACATCGTAGACAGCGTGAGCTGGCTAAAGCCAAACACGCGCGCCACAAAGATATCGAGCGCCGCGGCCAAAATGACCGCAATCGACGCCGGCAGTGCCCGCTTGAGCACGTTCGTCAGGAACGACCCCTTCACGCGAGCATTGTTGGGCTCCAGGCCCAACACAAAGCCCGGCGCGCCGATGCAGAAGAAGTTGATGAGCGTCATCTGAATCGGCTCGAAAGGGTACGGCGGCAGCGCGATGCACAGCGCCGCCAGGCCCATCGAGAACAGCGTCTTAGTCAGGAACAGCGAAGCCGAACGCTGCAGGTTGTTGATGGAGCGACGGCCCTCGGCCACCACGGCGGGCATCGAGGCAAAGTCGTTGTCGACGAGCACGATCTCGGCCACGTTACGCGCGGCATCGGAGCCGGCCGCCATGGCCACGGAGCAGTCGGCCTCCTTGAGCGCCAGCACGTCGTTGACGCCGTCGCCTGTCATGGCCACGGTGTGCTCGCGGCGCTTGAGCGCCTGCACGAGCTCGCGCTTCTGCTGCGGGGTCACACGACCAAAGACATGGTAGCGGTCCACTGCGGCATCGAGCTTGGCCGGCGTATCGAGCGTCGTGGCGTCCACATAAGCGTCCGCCCCCGGCACGCCCACCACGCGCGCGATCGACGACACCGTACGCGGGTCGTCGCCACTGATCACGTTGAGCGTCACGCCCTGCTCGTTAAAGTAGCCGATGGTCTCGGCCGCCGAGGTACGAATCTCGTCGCGGATGGTCACAAAGCCCACGGGCTCGGCCTCGCCCACCATATCGCCATCGGGCGTAAAGCCGTCCACGCGCGCCACCACGAGCACGCGGCAGGTATCGGCAAGCTCGGCGACACGGTTCTCGACCTGGACAAACGCACGATCAGAGAGCACAAACTGCGCCGCACCCATCACATAGGAGCCCTGTGCAAACGACGCGCCGCTCCACTTTTTGGAAGACGAGAACGGAATGACCGACAGCGGCTCGGACACCTCGACCGGACGGTCGGCGTAATAGTTGAGCAGCGCCTGACAGGTCTCGTTGGCATCGGCCGAGGTCGCACGTGCGACGTTAGCCAGAGCAAAATCGAGCACCGTGGTATCGACGGGAACGGCGGCGTCGCCCTCCCCCGCACCCATACCCTCGACCGGCAGCGGATACGTACCCTCGACCTCCATGCGACCCGACGTGATGGTGCCCGTCTTGTCCAGGCACAGCACGTCGACGCGAGCGAGCGTCTCGATGCAGTAAAGCTGCTGCGCCAGCACCTTGCGGCGGGCCAGGCGCACCGTGGCGATGGCGAGCACCGACGAGGTCAGAAGCACCAGGCCTTGCGGGATCATGCCCAGCAGGGCGCCCACCGTGGACAGCAGCGCCGACGAAGGCACATGACCAGCCAACAGCTCGGAGAAGCACCACGAAAGCGCGCTATCGCCCGGGGTTCCCGCGGCATCCCACAGCTCGCTCACACTCGAGGCAAACAACGCCAAACCGAGCGGGATCATGATGATGCTCGCAAAGCGCACGATGGCGTTAAGCGCGTTCATGATCTCGGAATTGACCTTTTTGACGTACTTGGCCTCGTTATTAATTTTGGCCACGTAGTTGTCGGCGCCGACATGGATCACGCGGGCGCGCAGCAGGCCCGAGTCGATAAAGCTGCCGCTCATGAGCTCGGAACCGGGCTGTTTCTTAATAAGGTCGCTCTCGCCCGTCAGCAGACTCTCGTTCACGAGCGCCTCGCCCGAAACCACCACGGCGTCAGCGGGAATCTGGTCGCCGCGCCCCAGGCGGATGATGTCGTCGAGCACGATCTGGTCCAGGTCGAGCTCCACCTCGGAGCCGTCACGCACCGCGATGGCCTTCTTGGAGGTCAGCAGCGTGAGCTTATCGACCATCTTCTTGGAACGCATGGACTGAATGACGCCAATAGCGGTATTGAGGAACACCACGAACAGGAACGTCAAATTCTTAAACGAACCGGTCAAAATGACCAGGAACGCCAAGATCACGTTGATCAAATTGAACAGCGTGCAGAGGTTCTCGATGATGAGCTCTTTGACCGACTTGGTCTTGAGCTCCATGTTGCGGTTGATCTTACCGGCGGCGATGCGCTCCTCGACCTCGGCGGTCGAGAGTCCGCGCTCGATATCCGTTGCTGCCATACCACGTCCCATCACGTCGCGTCGGTATAAGAAAAACCGCCCGGACCATGCGAGGTTCGGACGGTCTCACGTTCGATGGTGCCCCATGTTGGATTCGAACCAACGGCCTTCTGCTCCGGAGGCAGACGCTCTAATCCCCTGAGCTAATAGGGCCAACGTTTGGCATTATACCCAAGTGCACCACGGGCTATCAAAATAAAAGAAAAAGCTTTGCAATTCCGAGGAAGACGCGGCTCAACGGCCCACTTTAGAAGGCAAAAGCGAGTCAGATAGTATAAACTCTCATGCACCATATGTACACGGCTCGCGATGCGGGCCGTTTTTGCAAGGGTTATCCATCGAGGTGAGAGGCACACCATGATTGCAATTTTAAAAGAGAGCGCCAGCGACGAGGCCGTCAGCCACATCGTCAGCTGGATTGAGAAAAAGGGCCTGAAGACCGACGTCTCACGCGGCGAGAACGAGACCATCATCGGCCTGGTGGGCGACACGACCAAGATCGACCCGTTCCTGCTCGAGTCCATGGATGTCGTCGAGCGCGTGCAGCGCGTCTCCGAGCCGTTCAAGCGCGCCAACCGCAAGTTCCACCCCGAGGACTCCGTCATCGACTGCGGCCACGGCGTACATGTAGGCGGCGATCAGTTCCAGGTCATCGCCGGCCCGTGCTCCGTCGAGGGCGAGAACCTCATCCGCATCGCCCGCCGCGTGAAGGCCGCCGGTGCCACGATGCTGCGCGGCGGTGCCTACAAGCCCCGCACTTCCCCGTACGCCTACCAGGGCATGGGCCCCGCCGGTCTGGACCTGCTGTGCGAGGCGTCTGCTGAGCTCGACATGCCGATCGTCACCGAGATCATGGACCCACGCGACGTGCAGGTCTTCCTGGACAAGAAGATCGACGTCATGCAGATCGGCGCCCGCAACGCCCAGAACTTCCCCCTGCTCAAAGAGGTCGGCAAGACCAAGACCCCGATCCTGCTCAAGCGTGGCATGGCCGGCACCGTCGACGAGCTGCTCATGGCCGCCGAGTACATCATGAGCGAGGGCAACGACAACGTCATCCTGTGCGAGCGCGGCATCCGCACCTTCGAGACCCGTACTCGCAACACATTCGACCTCAACGCCGTTCCGGTGCTGCACCACCTGTCGCACCTGCCCGTCGTCGCCGACCCCAGCCACGCCACCGGCTACACCCGCTACGTTGAGCCCATGGCGCTCGCCGCGACCGCCTGCGGTGCCAACGGCCTGGAGATCGAGGTCCACGACGAGCCCAGCCGCGCATGGTCCGACGGCGCCCAGGCCCTCACCCCCGATCAGTTCGACGACACCATGCGCCGCATCCGAGCCATCCGCGAGGTTGTCTGCCAAGAGACCATGGAGTAGCCCATGGGTACAGTGAGAAACGCGCGCGTTAACCAGGGCGGCCCCAAGTGCGCCGGCATCGTCGGCCTTGGCCTGATCGGCGGCAGCTTTGCCCGCGGCTATGCGCAGGCGGGCGTCCGCGTGCTGGCCTGGGATCCCGATGACGATGTCATGACGGCCGCCAGCATGGGCACCGTTGCCGGCGAGCTCAACGACGAGACGCTCGGCGAATGCGACATCATCGTCCTGGCTTGCTACCCCGAAGCCTGCATCGAGTGGCTCGAGGCACACGCCCAGGCACTCGCCGACGCCACCGATACCGAGGCCATCATGGGCCCCGTGGTAATTGACACGGTGGGCGTCAAGGGTATCGTGTGCGAGCGCGCCTTTGAGCTTGCCCGCGAGCACGGCTTTTACTTTGTGGGCGCGCACCCCATGGCGGGCACGCAGTACTCGGGCTATGCACACTCCCGCGCCGACCTGTTCCAGGGCGCCCCGCTGGTGCTCGTACCGCCCGCGGTGGACGATGCGCTCAAGCTGGAGCTTTTGGGCCAGGTGCGCGAGATGGTGCGCCCCTTGGGCTTTGGCAAGTTCAGCGTGACCAGCGCCGCCGAGCACGACCGTGTCATCGCCTTCACGAGCCAGCTTGCGCACGTGGTATCCAACGCCTACGTCAAAAGCCCCACTGCCCAGGTCCACCACGGCTTTTCGGCCGGTAGCTACCGCGATCTCACCCGCGTGGCGCACCTCAACCCCCAGATGTGGTCCGAGCTCATGATCGACGACGCCGACGCGCTCGCCTTCGAGATCGACCATCTGATCGAATCGCTTGGCGCCTACAGCCGCGCGCTCAAGGACCGCGACCAGCGCTATCTGGAGAATCTCCTTGCCGAGGGCGACCGCATTAAGCGCGCACTCGACGACGAGGCCTCCCACTAGACAACCCATCACGCCAGGTCGAAAGGACCGAAGCTTATGGCGATTACCATCGATATCGACACTGCACGCCCCTACCAGGTGCATGTTGGCACGTTTTTGCTGGAGCAGGCGGGGCCGCTCGTGCGCGCCACCGCCGGCGGCACCAAGGCCGTCATCGTGACGGACACCAACGTGGGCCCGCTCTACCAGATGCCCGTTAAGCAGAGCCTGGAGGCGTCAGGCTACGAGGTGAGCATCTGCACCTTCGAGGCCGGCGAGGCCCATAAGCGCGCCGAGACCTACGTTGCCATTTTGGAGTTTGTGGCCGAACACGAGCTTTCGCGCTCCGACGTGATCGTGGCACTCGGCGGCGGCGTCGTGGGCGACGTGGCGGGCTTTGTGGCCGCCACCTACATGCGCGGCTGCAAGTTTGTGCAGATCCCCACGAGCCTGCTCGCCATGGTGGATTCGTCGGTGGGCGGCAAGACCGCCATAGACCTGGCTGCCGGCAAGAACCTGGCCGGCGCCTTTTGGCAGCCGAGCGTGGTTATTGCCGACGTGGGGTGCCTGGCCACCCTCACGCCCGAGCAGTTCGCCGACGGCTGCGGCGAGGTCGTCAAGCACGCCGTGATCGCCGACCCGGAGCTTTTCGCCGAGCTGGAGAAGACCCCGCTCACGCTGGAGCTGCTCAACCGCGATGTGGCCCGCGTAGCGCTCATCATCGCCCGCAATATCGACATCAAGCGCGCCGTGGTCGTCGCCGACGAGCGCGAAACCAACCAGCGTAAGCTCCTCAACTTTGGACACAGCGCCGGACACGCCGTCGAGGCCTGCGAGCACTTTGAACTCGGACACGGCAACTGCGTGTCGATCGGCATGGGCATCATCACGCGCGCCGCGGCCCTGCACGGCGCTTGCGATGCTGCACTGCCCGGTCGTATTGAGGAGCTCTGCGCCCGCCATGGCCTCAAGACCCGCTGCGACCTAGATGCCGATACCGTCTTTGCCGAGGCGCTCCACGACAAGAAGCGCGCGGGCGACACCATCGACCTGGTGATTCCGCACGGCATTGGCCGCTGCAGCATCGACCGCACAACGCTTTCCACTTTCCACGAACTCATTGCCGAGGGCCTCGGCCAGAAGGGAGACGCATCCGCATGCTAGCCCGCATCACCCCGTCCCCGCTCAAGGGCACCGTTCCCGCCATCGCGTCCAAGTCGATGGCGCATCGCCTGATCATCTGCGCTGCGCTTGCCAACGGCGAGACACACGTCACCTGCAATACCACCTGCGCCGACATCGAGGCCACGGTGCGTTGCCTTACGGCCCTGGGTGCTCGCATCGAGACCGTCGAGGACGGCTTCCAGGTCCACCCCACCATGAAGAGTGTTGAGTTTGGCCTGCTCAAGGCCCTTGCCGGCAGCACGCTTGACTGCGGTGAAAGTGGCTCCACGCTGCGCTTTATGCTGCCTGTCGCCTGCGCGCTGGGCGCAGAAGCAACTTTTGTGGGTCAGGGACGCTTGGGCGCCCGCCCACTCTCCCCGCTCTCGGACGAGATCATCGCCGCTGGCTGCGACCTGCAGGGTCTGGGCGGTTTTCCGCTCAAGACGAGCGGACGCATGCGCCCGGGCACCTTTGTGCTTCCGGGCAACGTGAGCTCGCAGTATATCTCCGGCCTGCTGCTGGCGGCCCCGCTTTTGGCCCAGCCCTCCTGCGTGCAGGTAACCGGCCTCATCGAGAGCCGCCCCTACATCAACCTGACGATCCAGGCCATGAAGGCCTTTGGCGTCGAGGTCAACGTCGAGCGTATTCCGGCCAAGGACGGCCAGCCCGAGGTCACGAACTTCCGCGTAAACAGTGGCTCGTACCGCACGCCCGGCAGCGTAGCCGTCGAGGGCGACTGGTCCAACGCCGCCTTTTGGCTGTGCGCCGGTGCCATCGGCACCGACCCAATCACCGTCGAGGGCGTGTCACTGAGCTCCGCACAGGGCGACCGTAACGTGCTTGCCGCGCTTTCGCGCTTTGGCGCCCGCATTGTGCGCTCCACCAACGCCGCCACTGTGCAGTCCGACAAGCTCGCCGGCTTTGAGATGAGCGCCCACGACATCCCCGACTTGGTGCCCGTAATCTCGGCCGTGGCATCGCTGGCGCAAGGCCGCACCTTTATTCGCGATTGCGCCCGCCTACGCATCAAGGAATCCGATCGCTTGGCCACCACCACCCGCGAGCTCACCGCGCTGGGCGCGCAGGTGCGCATTGCCGGCGATGACCTCATCATCAAGGGTGTCGATGCCTTCACCGGCGGCGAGATCGATTCGCACAACGACCATCGCATCGCCATGATGGCCGCTATCTCCGCGAGCCGCGCCACCGGCGAGGTCGTGATCCACGGCGCCGAGGCCGTCAACAAGTCCTATCCCGATTTCTTCGACCACTACCGCCTGCTGGGCGGCAAGGTCACACTCGAGGAGGAATAGCATGTCCTCGACCTTTGGCAACGTCTTGCATTTAAGCATCTTCGGTCAGTCGCACTCCCCCGCCATCGGCTGCTCCCTCGATGGCATTCCGGCGGGCATCGCTGTTGACCAGGAGCAGCTGCAGGCCTTCCTCGACCGTCGTGCCCCCGGTCGCGACGAGACCGCGACCAAACGCCGCGAGGCCGACGCCGCCCACATCATCGCCGGTGTGGTCGATGGACATACCACCGGCGCGCCCATCGCCGCGATTATCGAGAACACCAACACGCGCTCCAAGGATTACTCCGAGCTGCGCCGCAAGCCCCGCCCCGGACATGCGGACTTCCCTGCGCGCGTGAAGTATCACAACATGCACGATGTCGCCGGTGGCGGTCATTTCTCCGGCCGCCTAACGGCCCCCTTATGCATCGCCGGCGGCATTGCGCTGCAGGCACTCGAGGCCTGCGGCATTAAAGTGATGGCGCATGTGGCGCAGATCGGCGGCATCTCCGACCTGCCGATGGACGATATGGTCTATCGCGAGGCCGACCGCAAGGCGATCCTTACGAACGATCTGCCGTGCATTGACGCCGCCGCAGCCGGCCGCATGCGTGAGGAGATCCTAGCCGCGCGCGACGAACTCGACAGCATCGGCGGCATCGTGGAGTGCGGCATTTACGGGCTTCCCGCAGGCATCGGCGACCCCATATTCGACGGCATCGAGAACCGCATCGCGCAAATCGCGTTTGGCATTCCCGCCGTAAAGGGCGTGGAGTTCGGCATGGGCTTTGCCGTGGCCGCCATGCGCGGCAGCGAGAACAACGATCCGTATCGAATCGATGCCGAAACCGGCGAGATCGAGGTCGAATCCAATAACGCCGGCGGCATCCTGGGCGGTATTTCGACCGGCGCTCCCGTCATGTGGCGCATGGCCGTAAAGCCGACGCCCTCAATTGGCCGCGAGCAGCAGACGGTGGACATGGACGCTATGGAAAATGCCGAGCTCTCGGTCCACGGCCGCCACGATCCCTGCATCGTCCCCCGAGCTGTCCCCGTAGCCGAAGCAGCCGCCGCCCTCGCCATCTGGGACGCCCTCCTCGAAGACGCCGCCCAGCGCTAACTACCCACCCCTCAACATCCCCCGACACGTGAAAGGGGTCTCCATGGACCTTGCTGACATCCGCCAGGCCATCGATGGCATCGACACCACGCTCCTCAACAGCTTTGTCGAGCGCATGGACATTGCCACCGAGGTCGCCAAGTCAAAAATCGAGATGGGCAAGGCCGTCTTCGACCCCGCCCGTGAGCGCTCCAAGCTCAACAACCTCGCCAGCCGCGCGCCCGAGCGCTACGAGGCGCAGACCATCACCCTGTTCCGTCTCCTCATGAGCATGAGCAAGGCCGAGCAGCAGCGCTACATCAACGAACTCAAGGGCATTACCGTCTCGCAAAAGGCCCACGCCACGGCTGCAGCCTCCGACACGCCCTTCCCTCAAACGGCCACCGTTGCCTGCCAGGGCGTCGAAGGCGCCTACAGCCAGATCGCCGCATGCAAGCTCTTTGACGTGCCCGACATCGCGTTCTTCGAGACCTTCGAGGGCGTCATGCGCGCCGTGCGCGACGGCTTCTGCGAGTTTGGCGTGCTGCCCATCGAGAACTCCACCGCCGGCTCGGTTAACGCCGTCTACGACCTGCTCGCCCAGTTCGATTTCCATATCGTGCGCTCGCTGCGTCTCAAGATCGACCACAATCTGCTCGTCAAACCCGGCACCAAGCTCGCCGACGTGCACGAGGTCTATAGCCACGGCCAGGCTATCGCCCAGTGCGCCGGCTTTATCGAAGCCCACGACCTGCACGCCACCAAATACCCCAACACGGCCATGTCGGCCGAGATGGTCGCCAGCTCCGATCGCACCGATGTTGCCGCCATCGCATCGCGCAGCTGCGCCGCACTCTACGGCCTGGAGGTACTGGAGCCCAACATCCAGGACTCGGACAACAACTACACGCGCTTTGTCGTCATCAGCCGCGAGCCACGCGTCTACCCCGGCGCCAACCGCACCTCGCTCATGATTACCACGGCCAACGAGCCGGGCGCACTCTATCGCGTACTCGAGCGCTTCTACGCGCTCAATATCAACCTCATCAAGCTCGAGAGCCGCCCCATCCCCGGCCGCGACTTTGAGTTTATGTTCTACTTTGATCTGGACTGCCCCTTTGGCAGCAAGGCCCTCGACGACCTGCTCGACTCCATCGACGACGTGTGCGAGAGCTTCACTTACTTTGGCAGCTACACGGAGGTGCTCTAGATGACCGATACCGCCGCAACCCGCCCCTACGGCGTGCTGGGCCGCGTGCTGGGCCACAGCTACACCCCGACCATCTACAAAGAGCTCGCTGGGCTCGAGTACGTGCGATTTGAGCGCGAGCCCGAGGACCTCGCGGCCTTTATGACGGGCGACGAGTGGGAGGGCGCCAACGTGACTATCCCCTACAAGCGCGCCGTCATGGAGTACCTGGACGAGCTGAGCCCGCTCGCCGAGCGCATGGGAAACGTCAATACCATCACGCGCCTGCCCGACGGCCGTCTGCGCGGCGACAACACCGACTACTTTGGTTTTCAGTGTCTAGTCGAGGAGCTGGGTGTCGAGGTTGCCGGCAAGAAGGTCCTCGTTCTCGGCGCCACCGGCGGTGCCGGCACCACGGCCAGCATGGTACTCGGCGACCTAGGCGCCACCGTGGTGCCCGTCGGCCGCACAAGCGAGGTCAACTACGGCAACATCGCGCAGCAATCCGATGCAGCGCTACTCGTTAACTGCACGCCCGCCGGTATGTTCCCCCACTGCCCCGACGCTCCCTGCACGCTCGAAGGGCTTGACGCGCTCGAGGGCGTCATCGACATTGTCTACAACCCTGCCCGCACGGGCCTGATGCTCGAGGCCGAGCGCCGCGGCATCCCCTGCATCGGTGGTTTGCTCATGCTTGTGGCCCAGGCGGCGCAAGCCGTCGAGCGCTATACCGGCCAGGTCACCCCGCGTGAGCGCATCCTGGACGTGACAGAACGCTTGTCACGCCGCGAACAGAACATCGCCCTGATCGGCATGCCGGGTTCGGGCAAGACCCGTGTAGGCGAGCAGATCGCCCAGCTCACGGGCCGCGAGCACATCGACCTCGATCGCGCCCTCGAGGAGCGCCTGGGGATGCCCTGCGCCGACTATATCGTCGAGCGCGGCGAGGCGGCCTTCCGCGAGCAGGAAACGGCGGCGCTGGCCGACATCTCCAAGCGTAGTAGCCTGGTGCTTTCCACGGGCGGCGGCGTGGTCACGCGCGACGAAAACTATCCGCTGCTGCACCAGAACAGCCAGATCGTGATGCTCAACCGCAAGCTCGACGAGCTCGCCCACAAGGGTCGCCCCATCACCGCCCGTGACGGCATCGACAAGCTGGCCGAGCAGCGTATGCCGCGCTACCGCGCCTGGGCCGACCACATCATCGACTCGCGCGATTGCGCCGCCAACACCGCCCAAGCCCTCCTCGACACCCTCTAACCTGCCAAAAAGGGACAGGTTTATTTTGACAGGTTTTATCTGGGCAAACGCCGAAGATCGCATGGCCAGCCACACCAACCAACCGCAAAGGAAGCAACCATGAAAGCACTCGTCATCAACGGCCCCAACCTCAACATGCTCGGCATTCGCGAGCCGGGCATCTATGGTAGCGACAACTACGATCGCTTAGTGCAGATCTGCCAGGAAGCGGGCGCTGCACAGGGCTTCGACGAGGTCGAGGTCTTCCAGTCTAACCACGAGGGCAGCATCGTCGACAAGATCCAGGAGGCATACGGCAAGGTCGACGGCATCGTCATCAACCCGGCTGCTTACACGCACACGAGCGTCGCGATCCTCGACGCCCTCAAGGCCGTCGCCATCCCGGCTGTGGAGGTCCACATAAGCGCCGTCGAGACCCGCGAGGACTTCCGCCAGGTAAGCTACGCCCGCCTGGCCTGCTTCGCCACCATCACCGGCGAAGGCCTGATGGGCTACGCCCACGCGTTGGAGCTGCTGAAAGAGCGTCTCGAAAAGTAGCTTCGCGAGCAAATCCATCAACGCCGATTCGCACGCTAATATAGCCAGTGCCGCCAGCAGCAACCTCGCTACTGGCGGCACTTTATTACTAGCATATAATCGTTGCAGTCACACAACGTCTGGAGACGCGCATGTTAAGCATCCATCTGGGGGATTACCCCGATTCTATCTACGATACCGAAACCTATTTTAGGAACTCATACTTGGACTCATGGTTCGAAGATCCTATGGCCGCACAGATTATTAAAAGCGTGGACGGATCAGAGCTCATCGGCCCCCACAACATCGTAAGCAAGCAGCTGGGCTCAATCACCCCACTCGAACTGTCCGGCGGCGTCAAGACGCTGCTGTTAGTACGCAATCTCCCAAATATGGTGTTCAACGCATCTACCTGCGGAGACAACTGTGCCCGCTGGCTACTCAAGATCGGCAAAGAGCAGGATGTGCTGGTGACCCTTTACCACATCATGAAGTTCCCCTGGAAGAATTTTGAAATCCGCATTGAAAACGATAACCGCATCGTCAGAAACATGCAGGAGTTTGTTGGCGCCACGAATGACTTTTTGGATGTTGATGAGTAATGAAGGGAACGCATACCGTTGTCGTAGAGCGTGCAAAGGTCAAATACACACTCACCTTTAAACGCAACATTTCCTTCATTCGCGGCAACAGCGGCACGGGCAAAACGACGCTTATCTCGATGATTCGCGACTACAACGACCGAGGACCGGAAAGCGGCGTTACACTCAGCTGCGACGTGCCCTGCGAAACGCTTTCCGGCAGACGTTGGAAGCGCGAGCTTTCGATTATCGAGGACTCAATAATCTTTTTAGATGAGGGCAACGAATTTATCTACTCAAAAGACTTCGCAAAAGCCGTTAACGGGTCGTCCAACTATTTTGTTCTGATATCTCGTCGAGACGCCAGCGAGCTCCCCTACAGTGTCGACGAAATCCTAAAGCTGGTAAACACCACGAGTAAAACAATCAATGGTCGAAAGAGCGATAAACGCTTCTACTCGGTAACAAAACCGATATACAGCCACACAGCAAACATGCTTTACCAGGACCTAAATGTTGGATTCGAGGCACCCGACGCCGTAGTTGTCGAGGATAGCAAATCTGGCTATCAATTCTACGACGCTCTTTGCAACCGACTCGGGATCCCCTGCTATACCGCCACCGGCGTTGCAAATCTAAAACGTACGATTCACGAATGTCCCGAGCAAAACATCCTTGCTATTGGAGACGGAGCAGCATTTGGTCCCTACATCGAAAAGGTGCTCGGACAGCGCGTTTACAAGAACGTACGCTTGTTCCTCCCCGAATCATTCGAGTGGACACTCCTGCAATCTGGCCTCATTCCCAGTAACGATATCTTAAAAATCCTCGAGGATCCCTCAAGCTATATCGAAAGCCGCGACTACCTGAGCTGGGAGCGGTTCTTCACCGACGTATTGATCAAGTACTCGGCAGACACTCGCTACGTCTACAGAAAGGCACGGCTCAACGAGCAGTACCTAAAGCCGCAGGCGATGGATGCAGTTGCAAGCGTCTTGCCCGAGTGTCTGAAGGCGTAATTAAAAGTGGGGAGGACCAACTTGGTCCTCCCCACTTTTAATTACGCCTTCCTGATCACGTATGCCAGGCCGATATCGCAGGCGCAACGTACGATTGATGCAAAGAGCCACGATGTTGGCAGCGTCATAAGTAGAGGCATCGTCTGCCAAGGGATAAACCAATCGACCGCGTGGATTGCAAAGATTGCCAGACTGGCTTGTCCGCAAAACACGAGTCCTCGCTCAAAGGACCCCAAAACCGGCACGTCTTTCAACTTCTCCAACGCCATCGAAACCCAACAGACGCAGTAGCTACCCGCAACAGCAGCAACCGTCGCAACAACAAATCCATCCACGCGGCGGCTCGAAAGCTCAAGCCCACTCAGCGCGGCAAGGACGAGCCAAGCAACACCGGCTCCAATAAACAGCAGAGGCTTGCTCACGCTCGGCTCCAGCCCCCTTTGGCGCGCCATATAACCAATCCACATCAGCAAGACGATATAGCAGCTCAAATCCAAATCGAGCGGCAGGTAAGCACCAAAATAGCGAGACACGCTCAAACCGCAAAAGGCAATCGAGGCACAGACAACGCCCTGCCAAACAACCCCAATCCCGCCGCGATCAAACAGCCGCACAAGCGCATTAAACAGCAGGCGCGACGTAAACAGCGCCGCCAAAAACCATGCCATGCCAACGGCAGCGACACCAAGCCCAGGGACATCAACGCCCGAAGCAAACACAAGCATCTTAAACCCCGCAACCAGCGTACCGTTCGTCAAAGGAACACCGCTCATCAAGAACGTCGGCACCTGCCACGCCAGTGCAAGAACCACATACGGCACCAGCAGGCGTGACACCGAACCACTCAGCAGCTCACGCCACGGCTTCGGCCTAAACGTATACCCGGCAAGAATAAAGAACAACGGCATGTGAAACGAGAAGATCGCGTGTCGCAAGGGAGAGGGATTTGGAACGGTGTGCCCCACAATGACCAGAATAATTGCGATCCCCTTTGCAATATCAATCCAGTCGAGCCTTTTGCTTCCCATTGCGAACCCTTCAAAACCGCAGCACACAAGATGAAAAAAGCCCAGACCACCTAGCGGTCCGGGCTTAATAAACGATGGTGCTCCATGGCGGATTCGAACCGTCGACCTTGGGATTAGAAGTCCCCTGCTCTATCCAACTGAGCTAATGGAGCAAATAACCGCACGCCCAAGCAAGCACAAGCCTGTCAGGCGCAAGTAATTATAACCTAGTTGAACTGCTCGCGGTACGCCTTGCAGACCTCATCGACCGGACCGTCCATGCGAAGGTCACCCTTCTCAATCCAAACGGCACGCTGGCAGATGCGCTCAACCTGCTCCATAGAGTGCGAAACGAACAGAACCGTCACGTCACCGCTCTGGATAAAGTGCTGGATGCGGGCCTCGCACTTCTGCTGGAAGAACACATCACCGACGGACAGCGTCTCGTCAACGATTAGAATATCGGGCTCGGTAATCGTCGCGATTGCAAAGGCGATACGCGCCACCATGCCCGAGGAGAAGTTCTTAAGCGGCATATCGACAAAGTTCTGCAGCTCAGCGAACTCGATAATGCCGTCAAAGTTGGCGTCGATGAACTCCTTGGTATAGCCGAGCAGGGCACCGTTCAGATAGATGTTCTCGCGGGCAGTCAGCTCGGGGTCAAAGCCGGCACCAAGCTCAATCAGCGGCGCGATGTTACCGTGCACCTTAACACTGCCCTCGCTAGGCTCAAGCACGCCAGCGATAATCTTGAGCATCGTAGACTTGCCGGAGCCATTGGTGCCGACCAGACCCACGACCTCGCCACGATGAATATCGAACGAGATGTGCTTAAGCGCCCTAAACTCCTCAAAGAACAGCTCGTGCTTGGCAAGCTTGATGAAGTACTCCTTGAGGTTGGTCAGCGACTCGGACGCCATGTTAAAGATCATGGTGACGTCGTCGACCTCGACAGCCAGAGGCTGCTCGCTGTAATCAACAACAGATTCAGTCATCACAGCACTCCTTAGATGTAGAGGATGAACTTGCGCTCGGACTTATGGAACACGGTGTAGCCAATAACAAGCGCAAGGACCGCCCAAGCGACGCACATACCAAACGTCAAAAGCGAGGGCGTAGTCTGGAACAGGAAGATATCACGCATAAACTGCAGGTAGTTGTACATGGGGTTCGCATACACCAAGATCCGAACGATATGCGGCATCTGAGCAACAAAGTCGGTCGTCCAGAAAATAGGCGTGATATAGGTCCAAGCCGTGATGACAACACTCCACAGATGCATAACGTCGCGGAAAAAGACCGTGAGGGCCGAGAGCATCATGCCCAAGCCCATGCAGAAGCACATAAGCAGCAGCAGGCAGACCGGCAGCAGAATCAGGTGCCAAGAAGGCATAACATGGAACCACAGCATGACGATGGCAACGGCGACCAGCGAGAAGGCAAAGTTAACCAGCGAGAAGAGCACCTTCTGTACTGGGAAGACCCAACGGTGCACCTTAACCTTCTTGAGCAGCGGGGCAGCACCCACGATCGACGTCAGGGCCTGGTTCGTAGACTCGGACATGACGGCAAAGGTAACGTTACCCACGATCAAGTACAGCGGGTACATCTCGGGCGTAATCGAGCCATTGCGGCCCTGGGCAAAAATCGTCGAGAACACGATGGCCATGACGATCATCATCAGAAGCGGGTTGAGCACCGACCATGCGACGCCCAGAACGCTACGGCGATACTTGATCTTAAAATCCTTGGTAACCAGCTGACGAAGGATAAACGCGTCCTTCTCAAATTCGTTCTTAGCAAACGTCGCAGGCAGACTGCGAGCTTCTTGTTGCTTTGTCTGATCCGACACGGATGCAACTCCTTTACTCGTAATCGTTGACAAACGAACAGTATAGACCCGACGGCCATGCAAACGATTCGCGCAACAAAACTGGAGAACTAACCCACATCTTAGGATGACAAGCCCAAACGGCTATACTTTCAAGGATTGATTGTATAAGGAGCATTGAGTGAATTCTAAATCCATCGCCGTCATCATCCCTTGCTACAACGAAGCGCTCACGATTGGTAAGGTCATCGACGACTTTCACCGCGAGCTTCCGCAAGCGACGGTCTATGTCTATGACAACAACTCGTCGGACGATACCTCACGCATCGCCACCGAGCACGGCGCCACGGTCCGCTTTGAACCCCGTCAGGGAAAGGGCAACGTGTGCCGCCAGATGTTTCGCGACATCGACGCCGATTGCTACCTGATGGTCGACGGAGACGACACCTACCCCGCCGAGGCGGCCAAAGCCCTCTGCGAGCCCATCCTTAACGGCACGGCCGATATGACCGTAGGCGACCGCCTTTCCAACGGCACCTACGCCGAGGAGAACAAGCGCGCATTCCACGGCTTTGGCAACAATCTGGTCCGCGCCATGATCAAGTGGATCTATGGTTACAGCTTCGATGACGTCATGACCGGCTACCGCGCCATGAGCCGCCCGTTCGTTAAAACCTTCCCTGTGCTTTCCGAGGGCTTCCAAATCGAAACCGAGCTCTCGATCCACGCCGTCGACCACCGTTGGCGCATCAAAGATGTGCCCATCGAGTACCGCGACCGTCCGGAAGGCTCCGAGTCCAAGCTCAATACCGTGAGCGACGGCATTAAAGTCGTCGCGATGATCGGCACGCTGTTCAAGGACTACCGCCCGCTGAAGTTCTTCAGCCTCGTCGCGCTTCTGTTTGCGGTAATCGGCCTTGCCCTGGGCATGCCCATCGTTGTCGAGTATTTCCAGACCGGTCTGGTCCCGCGCTTCCCCACCGCCATACTCGCCGCGTCGTTTATGTTCCTGTGCGGTCTGAGCCTTGCGACCGGATTCATCCTGGATTCCGTGGCAAAGGTCGAAAAAAAGCAGTGGGAGGTCAACGTGTACAGCAAGTACGCCTACGACGACCAGCCCTGCCACCCTACTTCCAAGCCAAGCGAGAGGTAAACCACCATGCCGCTCATCTCCATCGTCGTGCCGTGCTACAACGAGCAGGAATCACTTCCAATCTTTCTCAAAGAGCTCGATGGCGTCGTTCGCATCATGACCCAGCAAAACCCCGGCATCTCCTTTGAAGCCGTCCTCATCGACGATGGCTCGGCGGACAAAACGCTCACTGTCATGAAGGCGGAGGCCGAGGCGGCGCACCCATACGCCATCCGCTGGCACTCTTTCTCGCGCAACTTTGGCAAGGAGGCGGCACTACTCGCCGGACTCCAGCACGCAAAGGGCGACTATGTTGCCACCATGGACGCTGACATGCAGGACCCGCCCTCGCTCTTGCCGCAAATGTACGAGATTCTGCAAACCGAAGACTACGACAACGTCGCCACACGCAGGACCACCCGCAAAGGCGAGCCTCCCATCAGGTCGTTCTGTGCCCGTATGTTCTACAAGATCATCAACCGCATTTCCAAGGCCGACATCGTTGACGGAGCACGCGATTTTAGGCTTATGAAGCGACCTATGGTCAACGCCATCATCTCCATGGGCGAATACAACCGATTCTCCAAGGGCATTTACGGCTGGGTCGGCTTCAAGACCAAATGGCTCCCCTACGTAAACGTCAACCGCGTGGCCGGCGAGACCAAATGGAACTTTTGGTCGCTGCTCCTCTATTCCATCGACGGCATCGTCGCGTTTTCCACGGCGCCGCTCTCCCTCGCTGCCCTCACGGGTATCGTCTTCTGCCTCATCGCTATTCTGGGATTCGTCGTCATCCTAGTAAAGACGCTTGTTTGGGGCGACCCCGTCGGCGGATGGCCGTCGCTCGCCTGCCTCATAACGCTGTTTGGCGGCATGCAGCTCCTGTGCCTGGGAATCATTGGCGAGTACCTGGCAAAAGCCTACTTGGAGGCCAAGCGCCGCCCCATCTATATCATCCGAGAGTCCAACGAGGAATCTGATGACACGGCCCAATAACAGCACGCTCAAGAATGTGGCGTTCTACGCCGCCTGCTTCACGTTTTCCGTCGCACTCTTTGTCGCACTTGCAGCGGCAGGGCATGTCTACCCCTTTGGCGACAACTCGTTTCTCACCAACGATCTCAAATACCAATACATCGACTTCTTCGCGTGGTTTCGCCGCGTCCTTTTAGGAGAGGCAAACCTTCGCTATTCCTTCTCGCAAGGACTCGGCATGAACACATGGGGGCTCTATAGCTACTACCTCGCCAGCCCCTTCAACCTGCTCTGCGCGCTGTTTCCCGCAGACAAGCTGACGCTCTTCATATTTGCCATAACCGCGCTCAAACTGGGCTGCATCCACATCAGCAGCGCTTGGTATGTGCAAAAGCGCTTTGACCTGTCCAAGCCCGCCGCATTCCTGCTGTCCCTCTCGTTCACGTTTTGCAGCTGGACCATCAGCAACCTGCGCAACCCTCTCTGGATCGATTGCCTCATCCTGCTGCCCATCTGCGCCTACGGATGCCACGAGCTCATCCGCAAGCGGCGCATGATCCGCCTCGTCATCGCAACCGCGCTCAATGTCATGTTCTGCTGGTATACGGCCTACATCAGCATCCTGTTCCTCTGCATCTTCGTATTGATCGAATTTGTCGATTATGTTGCAGAAAAAGGATTTAGCTGGAAGCTCATGCTCGATCGGGCCCTGCGATTCGCCGGGGCCATCGCGCTTGGACTGCTTCTGTCCGCCTGGACCTTTTTGCCGACCATCCTTGCCATGTCCAAGGGCGGTCCCGTTCTAGCACTCGGCCCCCTACTTAAAACCAGCCTCAAGTCGGTCATCAGGGGCTTTCTTCCCTGCATGTGGGTAAGCAACGAAAGCACACCGCAGTTCTATTGCGGCATCATCATGATGCTGCTTGCGGTGAGCCTGCTGGTTAACCGCACGGTTTCAATCAAGACGCGCATCGCAACACTCGTCGTCACGATAATCCTGGTTGCAAGCTCCGTTTTGAGCCCGCTCGAGTACATCTGGTGCGGCATGCGCGTTCCCAACGGCTTCTACTCGCGCACGGCTTTTTTGCTGAGCTTCTTTGCGCTGTGGGCTGCGGGCTATACCCTGCAGATCCTCAAGGATCAACCTAAATTGCGCCAAGCCTATCGCCCCGCCGTCATCTTGCCACTCCTGGCACTAACCGCCATTGAGTTGTTTGCCAACGCCCATGTCATTTGGAATCAGCTGTACGTAGGCTATTCCGAAGAAGCCAACAGCACCTATGTCGCCACCGCAACCGACACGATCACGGCCATTCAAGACCAGACTTCGGCGTCGTTCTATCGCATTGACCGCACGACCGCACGCGTCGACAGCGCCTCCCTCAACGAAGGCCTGGCGCTTGGGTACAACCAGTTGTCTTCGTATTCGTCTGCCAACAACCCGCAGGCCATCGCACTGCTCAACTCCCTTGGATACAGCAGCGTCGGCGAATTCTCGACCCGTTATGCCGAACCCATTCTCGCCGTCGATGCCCTACTGGGAGTCAAGTATGCCATTCCCGAGAACGCGTCTGCGGGATACGTTTTAGCCAAGATGAATCAGGCCGACTCCACAAGCGCAGTGTACGAGAACCCCTATGCGCTCAGCATTGGCGTCGCAGCCTCAAGCGATATCCAAAACAGCACGCTGAAGAGCGAGAACCCCTTCGAAAAGCAAAACGAACTCTACAGCAAAATCCTAGGCCGCGAGGTCAATCTCTATACCAAGATCGAGGCCACGAGCACTGAGAATAGCGATAGCATAAAGCAATGGAGCGTTACTGTACCGGCAAGCTCCATCGGATACCTCTACATTAACAAAGATGCGACCGCCGGCAGTTATTGGCCAGTCACCCTTACCATCGACCAGCGAACGATCACAAACGAGGCCTGGAGATTCGACAATAATATCCGCCAGATTGCGGATGCATCGGACGCCCCGAGCCAGCATACGGTGTCAATCGGAGTCGCAGAGGGCTATACAGACATGCCCCAAGACAATGAGCCGGTCTTTTACGCCCTCAATCTGGACGTTTTCGAGCAGATTATTAGCGAGCTTAAGACGAGCGAGTTTATTCCGACGGTTTTTGAGGACGGAAGAATCGAAGGCGAGTATACCGCCAAGGACGACGGCAACCTGCTGCTGAGCGTTCCGTACGATGAGGGCTGGAACGTAACGGTAAACGGAACCGCCGCAGAACTAACGCCCGCCGCCGATAAGGGCTTGTCATCCCTGAACATGCAGAAAGGCGCGAATAGAATCGTGATGACCTACAAGACTCCGGGCGCCCTTGCGGGGCTTGCAGTGAGTCTGGCGACCTCCGCCCTTGTTGCAGCGGGGCTATTCACCAGGCATAAGAAAAGCCGCCGTTAACAAGCGGCGGCTTTTACTCTCGAAAAGTTAATAGCGGCTAGAGCGTCTTGATGTACTCCCCCAGCTCTTCCTCCCAGTCGGGCATGTGGAACCCGACCGACTCGAGCTTGGACAGGTCGAGCGCGGAGTGGACCGGACGCGGGGCGACGGGGCCTTCGGCGCTCGCGTAGTAGTCGGCGGTCGATACCGGCACGACCTTCTCCCCGTTGCCGTTGGCGGCCTCGAAGACGGCGCGGGCGATATCGGCCCAGCTCTTCACGGTGCCGGAGCCGGTGCAGTCGTAGGTGCCGTAGGGGGCCTTCGCGTCCAGCACGTGGAAGATCGCCTCGGCCATGTCGCGCGTGAAGGTCAGGCGTCCCAGCTGGTCGTCCACGACGGTGACCTTGTCCAGCTTGTCCTCGGGGTCGGCGACGCGGTCGGAGAGGCCCTTCATGGTCTTGACGAAGTTGTGCCCCTCGCCGATGACCCAGCTGGAGCGCATGATGTAGTGGCGCGGGCACCCGGCCACGGCGATGTCGCCGGCGGCCTTGGTCTGGCCGTAGACAGACAGCGGGGAGAACGGCTCGTCCTCGGTGTGGACCTCCGCGGCGCCGTCGAAGACGTAGTCGGAGGACACGTGGACCAGGGTTATCCCGTGCTCGGCGCAGGTGCGGGCGAGCAGCGCCGGCCCCGTCGCGTTGGCCTTCCAGGCTATGGCGCGGCCCTCGGGGGTCTCGGCCTTATCGACAGCCGTGTATGCGCCGCAGTTGATCACAGTGCCGTAGAGCGACCAGTCGTACTGCGAATAGGCCTCCGGGTCGGACATGTCGAAGGTGTCGATGTCGCAGAAGTCGAAGTCCTTGGCGACGCCTCGCCCCTCGGCGAGCGCGCGCACCGCATGGCCCAGCTGGCCGTCGCAGCCGGTTACGAGGGTGCGCTTCGGCGCCATGGGGACGACGTCCCTGAGGTACGGGTGGTTGAGGTCGGCCTCGGAGACGGTGGCCTGGTCCAGCGGGATCGGCCACTCGATGGCGAGTTCCGGGTCGGCGAGGTTCACGAAGGTGTAGGTCTTCTTCAATTCAAGGGACCAATGGGCATCCACCAGGTAGGTGTAGGCGGTGCCGTCCTCGAGCGCCTGGAAGGAGTTGCCCACGCCGCGCGGGACGTAGATGGCCCTGGACGGGTCGAGCGTGCAGGTGAACACCTTGCCGTAGGTGGCGCTGCCCTCGCGCAGGTCGACCCAGGCGCCGAAGACCGAGCCGCGGGCGACCGAGATGAACTTGTCCCAGGGCTCCGCGTGGATGCCGCGGGTGACGCCGCGGCTGTCGTTGTAGGAGACGTTGTTCTGGACGACGCGGAGGTCCGGGATGCCGAGTTCGGTCATCTTGGCGCGCTGCCAGTTCTCCTTGAACCAGCCGCGCGAGTCGCCGTGGACGGCGAGGTCGACGACCTTGAGGCCCTCTATGCCGGTCTCGGCGACGGCAAGTTCCTTCTCGAATGAGATGTCAGCCATGTGGTTAATTCCAATCGTGTTGCGGGCGCCCCTCGCGGTGCCGCAGGATCATCCCCATGCCCTGCGGCACCGCGAGGGGCGCTCGAAAAGGTAAACGTCCGGGAATCCGGGCCTACTGCCCCTGCGCCCTGTAGCGGGCCTCGGTGGCCTCCTTGGCCGGGCGCCACCAGGACTCGTTCTCCACGTACCAGTCGATGGTCTGCTTGAGGCCCTCGGCGAAGTCGGTGTGCGCCGGCCTCCAGCCGAGCTCGCGCTGGAGCTTGGTGGAGTCGATGGCGTAGCGGCGGTCGTGGCCGGGGCGGTCGGCGACCCAGTCGAAGTCCTCGGGGTCGCGTCCCATCGCCTCCAGGATCATGCGCAGGACCGTGATGTTGTTCTTCTCGCCGTCGGCGCCGATGAGGTAGGTCTCCCCCATCTCGCCCTTCGTGAGGATGTCCCAGACGGCGCTGGAGTGGTCCTCCGTGTGGATCCAGTCGCGGACGTTCTCGCCCTTCCCGTAGAGCTTGGGGCGCACGCCGTCGATTATGTTGGTGATCTGACGCGGGATGAACTTCTCCACGTGCTGGTAGGGGCCGTAGTTGTTGGAGCAGTTGGAGATCGTGGTGCGAAGCCCGTAGGTGCGGGCCCAGGCGCGCACGAGCATGTCGGAGGAAGCCTTGGTGCTCGAGTACGGCGAGGACGGGTGGTACGGCGTCTCCTCGGTGAACTTCGCCGGGTCGTCGAGCGCGAGGTCGCCGTAGACCTCGTCGGTGGAGACGTGGTGGTAGCGGATGCCGTACTTCCTCACGGCCTCCAGCAGGCGGAAGGTGCCCTCCACGTTGGTGCGCAGGAACGGCTCGGGGTCGGCGATGGAGTTGTCGTTGTGGGACTCCGCGGCGTAGTGCACGATGGCGTCGTGGCCTGGGACGATGCGGTCCAAAAGCTCGGCGTCGCAGATGTCGCCCACGACGAGCTCCACGCGGTCCGCGGGCAGCCCGGCGATGTTCTCGGGGTTGCCGGCGTAGGTCAGCTTGTCCAGGACGGTGACGTGTACCTCGGGGTGGTTCTTCACCACGTAGTGCACGAAGTTGCTGCCGATGAAGCCGCAGCCGCCCGTGACGATGATGTTCTTAGGTTCAAAAATCTCAGACATGAAAATCCAATCTGAAGCAAGTACAGCTTCTTTAGTATGCCGCAGGAAGTGACGCCGCGACACTATTCAACAAAACTATCGGACATTTCGGCATGCGATAAGAGCCATAACCTTCGCAGAATTACTTCCCCCACAAAAAGCTTCCGGAATGCTGTCTTTGTCATACCGGAAGACCGAATTCCCAGTTTTATCGCGTAAGTACTTATAGAAGAAGTCCTCCCAGCTTTTAAACTTCTCACTGTCTGCAAACGCTTCCGGCTCTTGCAAAACCGCTTTGGCATCTAACCCTGAAATTACGCCGGAGCTCAGCAGAAGCCACTCAAACGACTCGGGAAGACAAACCGTAACAGCATCGCGGTGAATGTCTTGCAGCTTAAGGACACGGTCCGCATAGCACCCAAATGCCGCTCCGTCCGCAACAACAAACACGCGATCGTCGAGATGCTGATCCAACCAGCCCAAAATCGCGCTGTTCGTCATGGCAGAAGCACAGGAAAGCTCACTGTCAGCGAAATGCCGTTCAAAGAACTGGAAACCAGACTTACTGTCCTCGCATAGAAGGATAGAAAAGTCCTGTTTTGGCGCCGACCGGGAAATAGCATAACGATGATTCCCACGATCTTGATAAACAGGGACGAAAGAATGGTTTTTTCCGCTCGTCTTAATCTTGTAAATCTCATCCACGCTATACGGAAGATTAGGGAAATCAGCCCTTGAGATCAGCACGAAATAATTCGAGGAATACAGCACATGATGGGCAAACTCATCAGAATGAATCTCTTTTAAGCCCTCATCGACAAATACAATCGAGTCATGAACGGACGAAAGCTGGTTTCGCCAATCATAATCGGTCAGGGCGACACAGGGACAATCGCATTGCAAGGAAACACCCGACTGCTCACCCGTTCGCATGTAGTCTGCGACCATATCAAACAGTGTCGTCTTGCCCGTGCCGCTATCGCCACGCACAATAGTGATGTTTCGCTTGATGGTAAATGTGTACTTGGTTCCCCTGCGGCGGGAAATCTTAACAAGATGCGAACCGTTCATAAGCAGCACCTACAGATACGGAATTGACTCGTGAATCAATTCGGCCATGTTGTGAACGATTCGGCCGCTATTCACGACTTTAATTTTAAAATCCTCGCGACCAAAGTCCATCACATGATAGAGATTCACAACGAGCTTGCGGTCTTTCGCCATGTCAAGAATCCACTTGACACAGTTGTCACCACAGGTAGAGGCGTTAAAAATATGCTTACGATCAAATCTCATAAGCAGCAGCGTTTTCACGCCACCAGAAAGCTGGAGTGGGGAGATGGATCCAAGCACAGGGCTTTCGATGACGTTTTCGGAGACAACATCCGATCGATCGACATCTTTAATTATCGAAACTGCATAGGGATCCGTAATCCAAGAAGACCGGTAAGAGTTTTTGAAATATGTCGCTGTGTTGTAAATCGCTTCTGGCATATCGCCAAAGTAGACGCTTAACACATCCACCCCCAATCATTTTGGCTATATGGTCACCGTAATCATAACGAAAGGGGCCACCAAATAACGGTGGCCCCTAAAAGAAAGCAAGAAGGCGCTAATACTCGCGCGGGCTGTTGACGATCTCGCCGGCGGCGACCTTCTTCAAGTGCTGACCGTAGACCGACTTGCCGTAGGCCTTCGCGGCCTCCTCCAGCTCGGCGGTCGTGATCCAGCCGTTCTCCCAGGCGATCTCCTCGGGGACGGACACGGGCAGGTCCTGCGAGTGCTCCACGGCGCGGACGAACTCCGCGGCCTCGTGCAGGCTCTCCATGGTGCCGGTGTCCAGCCACGCGTAGCCGCGTCCGAGGGTCACCACGGACAGCGTCCCCTCCTCCAGGTACATCTGGTTGAGCGTGGTGATCTCCAGCTCGCCGCGCGCGGACGGCTCCACCCTGTGCGCCTTGGCGGCGACGTCGCCCGGGTAGAAGTACAGGCCGGTGACGGCGTAGGAGCTCTTGGGCTCGGCGGGCTTCTCCTCGATGGAGACGGCCCTGCCCTCGCGGTCGAACTCGACGACGCCGAAGCGCTCGGGGTCGTCCACGTGGTAGCCGAAGACCGTGGCGCGGCCCGACTCGGCGTTCTGCACGGCGCGCGTCAGGTGGCGCGACAGGCCGTTGCCGTAGAAGATGTTGTCGCCGAGCACCAGCGCGCACGGCTCGCCGGCGATGAAGTCCTCGCCGATGGTGAAGGCCTGCGCCAGGCCGTCGGGGCTCGGCTGCTCGGCGTAGGAGAGGTTCACGCCGTAGCGAGAGCCGTCCCCGAGCAGGCGCTCGAAGTTGGGGAGGTCCGTCGGCGTGGAGATGACCAGGATGTCCCGGATGCCCGCCAGCATGAGGGTGCTGAGCGGGTAGTAGATCATGGGCTTGTCGTAGACCGGCAGCAGCTGCTTGGAGGTCACGAGCGTGAGCGGGTACAGGCGCGTGCCGGACCCGCCGGCGAGGATGATGCCTTTCATATCAAAAACTCCTTCTAAGGAAAAAACAAAAGTGGAGAAGGCTAAAGTAATTCTATATTAATTTGACTGCCATTAATCCTTTCGGAAGAGGATCAACACATGCCAACGGCTCTGCTTACCAACCTGAACATCAACTCCCGTACTGGCTCAGAGCTTCACACTCTTGAGTTCGCCAAACAACTGCAAAATAGAGGCTACGTTGTCACCTGCTTTTGCTTATGCGCCGCTTACCCTTTACTAAAAGAATTTGAAAAAGAAGGCATCGAAGTATTGACCCTAGGAGACGAGACCAAACTCGAGAATCAGTATGATTTATTTATTGCAAAACACGAGTAGTAAGTGAATACATATATTCACTTCAAAGAATTACGTTCTCATCCATTTTTTCAGTACTCGGGCTCTCAGATGAACATGAAGGCTTGCCCTTTTTCACAAATCTGTCAGACGGAATCATCGCCGTCAGCCATGAAGTTAAAGGTCATATAGAAAACAGTGCTCAGGCGCATAATATTCAGCCCCCCCCGTTCACGTCTTTCCAAACTACTGCACGAAATCTTTTTACGATTATAACTACCAGGGAAATAATGAACTGAAAAGCATCTGCTGCATATCTAATCATCCCGCTCCAGAATGCCTCGAAGCATTTGATTTATTAAAAAAAAGACGAATAAGGGCCGATGTCTTTGGCTATCAATCTCAAAGTATCAAAGTGACGCCGGAATTACTTTCTCAATATGATGCTGTAGCTTCCATCGGAAGAACCGCACAGGAATGTATGCCCATGGGAATACCCTTCTATTGCTATGACCACTTCGGGGGACCTGGCTATATCACTCCTAATAACATCGAACATAATGCCCTTTTCAATTTTTCTGGACGACCAGAGAAACGAAAGAGCTCAGCGCAACAACTCTAAAATGATTTAGTCAATAGCTATGCAGAAGCCCAAAGGATGCAAAGCCAGATAAAGGATTTATGCATAAACAGATTCCAACTAGAAAATCTATTCGAACAAGTCATGAGCTTTATAAATGTTAATAAAGACAAAAAGCCACACGTGCAGAATGAAATTTCTGATGAAGCAAAAGAACTCTACAGGCTTAAGGCGATGAATTATTCAACAAGCTACGAAAACGCTTGCATTGGCCAAGGCGAGCTCTTTTATGACAAAGAATCTGAATCCAACCCACAAGCCCAGCAGTGCAATAGCTATCGGTTTAAATATAGGTACTCAACTGAAGTCGAAATAGACCTCCCAGAGCAAATGAGAAGCGGGCTTATTATCATTAGATTCGATCCCGATAATAAGCCGTGCAAGTGCACTATTAGCAATTGCAAGCCCATTTCGAATAACTGTTTTTCCTCAAATACAGCGCAAGAGACGTTTTTGACATTCGATCCGCAGTATCACTTATCAGGGGCAAAAAGTATCCACTTCATAGCAAATAAACTGGACCTTTTGGATGTTATAAGCATCTGCAATCAAATCAATAAAAGGCAGACCAGTATATTCGGAAAACTATTTCATAAGTAAAGCTCTGGCGACTTATTGTGTCGCCAGAGCTTTACTTCAATCTACATAGTGCTCATCGGACCGTGGTACGGGTCACCATTGACATAGTACTCCGCCCAAGCAGTGCGCAATTTACCCTGCTCGCGCATAAATCGAATTTTCTTCTCACCGGTCTCATAGCCGCGACTAAAGGATTCATAATGATACAGAAGCGCATCTGCATCGAAAACAACTAACTTATCGAGTGAACGTACCCTCAGGCAGAAATCAACGTCATTAAACGCGACTTCGAAGTCTTCATTAAACCCATTAAGCTCTTCAAATACAGAGCGCTTTGTCATCATGCAGGCAGCAGTAACGGCGCTTAAGTCTTGTGAAATAACAGCGCGGCGCATGTAACCTGGATCATC
This sequence comes from Collinsella sp., assembly GCA_019425045.1. Taxonomy (GTDB): domain Bacteria; phylum Actinomycetota; class Coriobacteriia; order Coriobacteriales; family Coriobacteriaceae; genus Collinsella. The sequence goes on along the minus strand of JAHYYI010000004.1, from coordinate 63,516 downwards.
CCGGTCAAGGTTGTTGAATACGTGAACGGGCCCACCCATTTCACCTTCATTTTTACAGCAAATCATCATTACGCCCGCATGTTGTACCGTATCATCCGGATATAGCAATTTTGCACCGACGGCCCCAACGTCCTCACGCTGACAGAAAGACAGCATTGAAGAAAGCCAGCAGCCCTCAATAACCTCAGTGTCATTATTCAAGAACAGCAGGTATTTGCCGGATGTCAGTCCAACGCCATAATTATTGATAGCGGAGTAATTAAACGGACCATCCCATGTTGCAATGCGAACGTTCTCATATTGCTCGGGAACGGTGCGGTAATACTCAAATGTCGCGTCCTCCGTACTGTTATTCTCAACAACCAGAATCTCGAAGTTGCGGTAATCAGTTTTTTCCTCAATAGAGTCAATGCAGCGGCGTAAGACCTCAACGCTATCTTTATTGGGGATAACGATACTGACCAAGGGTTCTTCATTAAGAGCGTAGGCAATGTGATAGAAACAGGCAGAATCAGCTAACTCCGCAGTACCGTTCAGACCGCAACGATCCAAATGCTCTTGCAGTGCCCTTCTGCCAGCATCGTCGGCATAGTTCTTATTTCCCGCGCTCTTCGCAGTTGACGTATCGCTAATTCTCCAATGATAGAGAACCTCGGGGACATGATAGATATTCTGAGTTCTCTCTACTAAACGCAACAGAAAATCATAGTCTTGAGCTCCATCGAACTTTTTCCGTAGCATGAGTTCTTTAGCGAACGAAGCACGAACGCAAAGCAGATGAGTTATGTAGTTATGAACGCGAAGCAAATCCAGATTGAAATCAGACTTGAAATGAGGGGCCACATACTCACCGTCCTCATTTAAGAAGTCCTCATCGCAATACAGTGCATCAGTATCAGGACAGTCCTGAATTCGCTCTGCGTATCTATAAAGAGCAAATGGATCGAGTGTATCGTCGTGATCGAAAAACACGACATAATCGCCCTTTGCTTCAGCAATGCCAAAGTTAGTGTTCCCCGAAATACCCTTATTCGAATCTAGAGTAACGACCTTAATGCGCTCATCTTTCAATTGATCCAAAGCTGAACACAGCTCAACACAATCAGGTGTTGAGTTAATCAAAATAAGCTCCCAATTTAGATAAATCTGATTGAGAACGGAATCAATCATCTCATGAAGAAACTTAAGAGGGGTCTTATACAGTGGCACAACGATACTGAATTTCAGCGAACAACTCGTATCAAAGTCACACGAATCAAGCATTGCCAAATAGTCATGCCGCTTTGCACAAAATTCAGAATACAAACCCGGCGAAGACGCCTTATAAAAGTGTGGAGAACAGACATCTGAATAAAACTCAACAGATGCAGGATCAAAGCACAGAAAACCGGTCTGGACGGACTTTGATTCAACATTAGCGACTAGGCAATAGCTCTTCGGACCGACCGACAAACGAAGGCTAAAAGAGGTCTCTTTCCTCTTAAGCCCACCCATATCAATGGTATTGGTTCTTCCAAAATCCGGTTTATACGCTAACGCCCTGCCATCTGAATCAATAACGTCGAGTCGAGCTAAAATCTCACTATGGGGATAACAAATAACTCCTTTGCATATTAACTCAGAGCCATCTGCTGATTTCAAGAGAATAGTGGGTCTCACATGAATTTGATTTGAATATACCTGACGATCTGAGTCGCGAATTAAATAAGACAACGATGACTTAAATCGATAATTGAATCGTGAAATCCACTTAATTTCATCCCATCCGAAGTTCTTACTAAATAACCGATTCAATTTTTGATTACTAGAAAACACAGATAGATTGAAATCTTCACCCTCAAGCAAAGGAATTGCAATTACAAGCAATGAGTCAATTAAGTGACTTGAATACGGGATCAAATTACCAGACTTAGAAACCACATCGACAGCATAAGAGGCAGGAAGTTCACCATCAAGAGCGAAATATACAGTTCCGCAGCCGCGGACAGCAGCCACTAGCTTCATTACAATCACCTACACATTAGCCACGCCGAAAAGGCGTAGCGACAACCACACAAACAATAAACAGACCTAAGAGACTTAAGAAGATACCTAACATTAAACCATACGGTATGTATACAAATTCAACGTGATGCTCGCCCTTGGAGACAGCGGTAGAAATAAACCCGTAATTTACTGTTATACACTCCGCCTCTGAACCGTCAACAAATGCACGCCAACCAGGGCTGGAGAGCACCGGCACCATCACGAGCCCATCGTTGTCTGAAGAAACGGATACATCGTAACGTCCTTCATCAACCTCAGTGACATTGACTGACGACACCTTGGAATCATGATCGTTGTTTAAGGTTCGGTCGAGCTTGGCATAGCTATCGTCATCAACTATGGCCTCGCCGCTATTCAGACAATCCCATAAGGAATTATGATTTTCATTGATGCAGTCATTTTCCTTTCTCACATTAGAATAAAACGTTCCAAACGAGTAATGACGATTTTTGTAAATGTATATATGATCAATTACTTCAACCAAATCAAGCCAGTCATAGCTTAATTCATCACCAGATAAAACGTACTTGACTCCAAATAAACCAGCTGCATCCCCTTCGTTTTGATCAAAAAAGAATGCGGAATAAACATGTGAAGGGGTCCCATCAGTATTGCCCTGCCAAAAAGCATCCAGTAGAGAAATCTCCTCTTTTGGCCGGGTGGAATTATAGGAAGTAACTCCATCATAATTTTGGATTAAGCCATCTTGAAAGACTGACCATTCAGAAAATGTCTTGTCCATCCTGTAAACACTTGAATCATTATCCATAACGTAATTAAGAGCATTTGCCGAGATTCCAGACTCGACGAGTTGATAAGTAGGAAATGAGTCCTTTTTCAAGTGCGTGCGACAAGTGACGGAAACATAAGCATCAGCCATAGAAAGCGAGACGGCAGATATTGACAAGATGAAGACAAATCGAACAAGGGACTTTACCGATAGCAACAAACATGCAATAAGCGCAATACAGACAAGCATCAAAAATAACGAAAGCGCCTTTGCGTCGCCCTCGTTGCCAATACAACATAGAACGCTAATTACCAAGCTAATTAATAAAGCAACGAGAATACTCGGTTTTGAATAAAAGTGAGCACTCTGGAGCTGATCAAACACAACTGCTATCACCAAGCAGCAGCAAACCGGAATGAAAAAGGATGACCGATACTTGACCTCAGAAAATACATTTAAAAATGCAGGGAAAAAAGTATTAATCAGATATAGGCAGGGCAACACAAGGGCAATGCCGAGAACGATGTTGCGCGTTCTAGATCTTTTGGAAGAGAGCAGCCAAACAAGATATAGAAATATAAATGAATAAATAACGCCAGAGCATCCAATCTGAGGAAGCTCATAGTAATTCGAAGAACCAAAGTCTGAAGACCAGGTTCCAGCATAATTATTACCCATTACTCGAAGTAAAAATAAACGCAAGTCTCCCAATCCAACATTGGAAGAGAGTGCGGTCAGCACCTTTGACTGAAGAGACGGTCCGCCAGATATTCGGCTGGAATCGAACAGCAACAAATATGCGACGGGAACTGAAACGACTGCTGAAACGAGCAATCCCCCTACAACTGGCAATATAAAATCGGAAAACGATTTGAAGCCCTTTGACCAGCTTTCATTCAGATAGACCCCTCGCAATAATGCATAAATTGCACAGGGCACCAATGTCATAAACGAAATATATACACTGAGAAGGGTGACGAGCGCCACGCCAGCCGAAAGAAGCAATCGTCCAAGACGAGATCGATTATCGAAATACAGTTCGATGCCAACCAGAATTAAAAGAACAAAGAGGCATGCATTACCAAGAAAATAGTGATTTCCCCAAAGAACTAGGTATCCATTAATCGAATACACAAGAGACGATACAATTTTAGCTGGCTCCTTAAAGCCATAAAAACTAAGGAAGATATAGAAACCTATCGAGGCAATATAAACCTTAGCAATCTGGATAGAAATCAGCGCATATGGTAAAAACCAATCGCCCAAATATACACACGATGGAATTAGTATCAAATTAAAAGGGTCGAAGTATAGAGACTGGTAAACAAGTCTACTGCATCCAAGTCCGTAATTCTGGTTCCATACAGATACGTTCCCTCTTTGAAAATCATGAATCAAATCTAGATACAACGGGATGTACTGCTGGGTGGTATCGCTCCCAATGTCGTTGAATGCATAGACGATATCGCCAAAAATGAACTTGCGGTAAACAAACAGCACAACAAGCGTTGTGCATAGGAATAGCAATGCCCAATAAAACCGATTGGTTTTATCCCTACACTTGGAGATAAGCCCCATTTTCATCACAAGCTCTGCGAAGAACCATAACCCGGCAAACATCATTAAAAATAGGAGCAGCAGCTTCATATACTAGACCTCAACAACGTTAGCAATCTGATTAAATACTCTGCGTTGCGATATGGGCGATACGCTGCCCATACCCTTCGCCGGGTACTGCCCAGCGACCATTTAAATCCTCGACGCATGGCGCAACGCCGCGCTCTACTTTTTCAAAACGGGGGTCGATGCAAAGATTATTTAATGGCTCTTTCGAAGCGTAAGCCTTTAAATGTTGAACCTGTGCGCGGAGACCAGATCGCACATCCCCAAATGACGCACCACCCGCGGTGGCATCCACGGCGCCGATTCCACCGAAGTTGCATTGTTCCGCTTTTACGCTACCACCAAACTGAAGCCAGCCAGTTTCGTGCATTGCTTGGGCAAACAGGATTTCCGCCTTAACACCTTCAGCATTCGCTTCCTCTAATACTATCTGGCAAAAGTCATTAATAGTTGCTGCACCCTTCGAGGCATAAATAGTCGGATAAGTATGTCCAGTAGAGTTGTACAAAGAAACCATGCTCGAAACCGAAGCTGCAGACTTACCCATAATCGGCGTGCCCAAAGTTGTGCACGGCACCAGGTCGGCGTCGGAGAAGGGCGACCAGGACGATCCGTTCCACGCCTGGACCAGGAAGCTGTAGGACGCGCCGTTGGACAGGCCCGTCACGGTGTAGGACTCCTTCTCGCAGCCCAGCGTGTAGGTCTTGTAGCCGGACCCCTGGCGGACGGCGACCGCGTAGCGGGTCGCTCCGGGCACGTGGCCCCAGGAGAGCTCGACCGACCTGTCGCCGGCCTTCGCGGAGACCCTGGGCCTGACGGTGCCCGACGGGGCGGCGGAGCACAGGTGGCCGTCGGCGGCCGACGACCAGGAGCCGCCGACCCGGGCCTGGACCAGGAAGCGGTGGGTCACGCCGTTGGCGAGGTCGGAGACCCTGTAGGAGGTGCCCTTCTCGTCCAGCGTGTAGGTCCTGTAGGACCCGTCCTTGAGCCTCTCGGCGACGGCGTAGCGCTCGGCGCCGGCGACCGGCTTCCACGACACCGTCACCTCTCCGTCGCCGGTCGCCTCGGCAGCGGCCTGGGGGGCCCTGGCGTCGGCCGGGCGGCACGCCACCAGGTCGGCGTCGGAGAAGGGCGACCAGGACGATCCGTTCCACGCCTGGACC
>JAHYYI010000004.1:48845-57854 GCA_019425045.1 Collinsella sp. | reverse complement strand
TTCCACGACACCGTCACCTCTCCGTCGCCGGTCGCCTCGGCAGCGGCCTGGGGGGAAGGAACCAATTTACAAGTTAAATAATCGTCAGACGTAAAGTTATTCCAACGACCGTTGGCATAAGCCTGAACAAGGAATGTATATGTCTTCCCGTTTTCAAGCCCATCGATTTCATAGGAAGTTCCTGTGCAATCATACGTATAGGTATTAAACCCACCATCGCTCTTGCGCAGAGCAATTGCATACTTAGATGCATTGGGGACTGAATCCCAGCTCAACTTGATTTTACCGTCATGCATCTCGGAAACCACCGGATCAGGTTTAGCTTCCTTCGAAAGGCCAAACTGGTTAGCAATAGCCAGAGCATCTGCCTGGCCCATTTTTTGAAGGTATAGCGAATTGGCCAAAAGTCCGGCATCATAACTGTTGTCGATAAAACCATGTTCGACCAAAACTGCAGGAATGCCATATTGGCGACAATTTCTTATGACAGAAAGACTATCGGCGTTGCTGCCGTCAGGATAATAGAGCTGCGTACCGTTTAAATCGTAATAATCATTTTTTGTACCACGGTTAACGAGGCCAACAGATACAAGCCTGTTTAGAACATCTTGGCCCAGAGACTCTCCGAGTTCATTAAATGAAGAAAACCAACTAGCTTGCCTCGGAATCCAAATTTCCGCTCCGGTGCCACCGCCTGAATTGATGTGAAAACTCATGAACAAAGATGCGTTGTTGTCTCTTGCAATTTGGGCGCGAGCAATAAGTTCGTTTGTAGTGTTGGCAACGCCAGTAACGGAAGTGTCAGAATCACGTGTCATAATAACTCGAACGCCAGCGTACTTCTGGAGTTCATCGCGGCAATAACGTGCAATTTGCAACGTAAGATCCTTCTCACGAAGACCATTGCCGATGGCGCCGGAATCCCAACCGCCATGACCAGCATCTAAAACAAAGACCCAGCTACGCGCCCGTGCAGAGTTCTCCGAAATGACATCAACGGCAGATTCCAACGAATCAAACGAAGCACCTGTGTCGTCAGTAAACACGGACTCAAGCTGATCATCCGAGTCGCCATCAGACAGCAATCGATACGGTGCAGCCACTTCACCGGCGCTAAACATCTGATCAGAAATTTCATCAGGAAAAATACGAGTTGCTCCAGAGGCATACTCCACCTTAAGCAAGGAATAAACGCCAGCGGCAGAGACGCTCGAAGAGAAAAGAAATGTGTTGTCAGCACTGGAAGTGACATCGAATCGGATAAGGGCTTCAGACGCAGTATTTGCACAATACAGTGCCACAGGCTCATCCGACGGCGTCCCGTCAAAGCCCAAAGCAACTCTTTGCGCATCTCCGAGGTCAACGTGACTCTTCTCGATATAAATAAACGAAAGGTTATCTACATCTGAGCTATCGGCAAAAGCGTTAACGGGATGACCAAGAAAAAGAGAAAGAAGTGACATAGCAAAGATTGCGGTCAACAAATAGCGCTGGATACTCTTTTGCATATACAGTCCTTAAAAGAAAAAGGCGGCCAGAAGCCGCCTTTTAATATCTATCGAGTGGCGTAAAAAGAAAGAACAGCGTCAGCAACATGATGCCTATCGGCATCGCTTAGACCATAGTACATAGGCAACCTGACAAGCCTATTGCTTTCAGAGGTAGTAAACCTGTCTTCCCCGTCAAAACGACCAAACATCTTTCCTGCAGGCGCATCATGCAAAGGAATGTAATGGAAAACAGCTTGGACACCATGGTCCTTAAGGTAAGAGATAAAATCACCGCGTTCCTTAAGATCTTTACACTTGATGTAAAACATATGCGCGTTATGTTCGCAGCCTTCAGGAATATAGGGAAGCTCAAGCTTGCCGGCATCTGCAAGCGGCTTTAAAGACTCCTGATAAAAATGCCAAGTTGAGAGTCGATTCTCATTAATTTCATCAGCATGCTCCAGCTGCGCCCAAAGATAAGCCGCATTCATGTCAGAAGGCAGGTAGCTCGACCCACGATCAACCCAAGTGTACTTGTCTACTTGACCCCTAAAAAAGCGCTGACGATTAGTCCCTTTTTCGCGAATAATTTCAGCACGATCGCAGTAACGCGAGTCGTTAATAGAAAGCGCGCCACCTTCGCCCATCGAATAGTTCTTAGTTTCATGAAAGCTATAGCAACCAAAATGACCAATAGTGCCGAGAGCCTCACCCTTATAAGAACTCAAAACACCCTGTGCCGCATCTTCAACGACCAACAAGTTGTTGCGTGTAGCGATGTCCATGATTCGATCCATATCACATGCAACGCCAGCATAATGCACAGGAACGACAACCTTGGTTTTATCAGTTATCGCCCTCTCAATGGCATCGGGATCAATATTCATTGTGTCAGGGCACACGTCAACAAACACCAAAGTGGCGCCGACCATTTGAAATGCCGTAGCAGTAGAAGAGAAAGTGAAGCTAGGCAGAATCACCTCATCACCAGGATGTAGGTCGCATAAGATTGCTGCAAGCTCAAGCGCGCTCGTACCACTAGTCGTTAGCAGGATCTTATTGGAATTAAAACGGTTCTCGAGCCATTCGCTACATTTTTTGGTAAAAGGACCATCACCGCAAATCTTACGATTGACAGCGCAGGCCTCTCGAACATATTCCATTTCCGTGCCCACATAAGGCGGGAGATTAAAATTGATCATATAGCAGCTCCAAATGAATATAGTCCGATACCAAGCAAAATAAGAAGCAGTGAAATCCACTTCCGTCGAGACATTTTCTCATGAAAAATCGTAATACCGAATATTGTCACATATATGTAGCTGGTGGCTTCCAACAACGGACCCATGGAAAGGGGAATCCCTTTATAAGCAAAAATCGAAAGAAAGGTCGTACAAACGAAAAGGAAGTAAGCGCAAATCACTAGAGGGTTCAGATACTCTCGAACCCTGCTGTCATACGTCTTAAGAGCAGCCTTCTTTAGCATTACTTGAGATATTGCACTAATAAAAACACCGAGGAGAAGAAGCAAGGCATATCGAAAATCCACAGCACTTCCCTCCTAAGCAGCATCGGAATCTGAAGAGGCAAACAAAGCCACGCCAATTAATACAATAATGCCTCCGGCAACCTGAAGAAAGCCAAGCTGCTCCTTAAAGACAATTACACCCCATACCATGCCCCATACAACTGTAACGGCGCGATTGGCATAGGCTGTCGTTAATGGCAGTCGTTTAATAATTTGTTGCCAGCAAATAGCATAAATGCCAAGTAGCATGATAATTCCGGCATAGCAGACACAAAAACCGAAAGATAGAAAAGGATAGCCTGCCGCAAACTTACTTAAGATACCGCTACAGGAATACAAAACCAATAGCAGATGAAGCGCTAAGAAAACGCGTCCATTTTTCAATTTCTATACGCCTCGCTTCGGCAAGTACTTTTCCAAATTATCAATCGAATCTGAAGTCAGGATATAGAAGCCGTATCTGCTGCCGCTATCGACAATTTCATGCTCCATGTCATTGTCCACAGAACTTCGCTCGACTCTCACATGCCTATCGCATTCTGCTTGTCGAAGCATCGCTAAGTCTTCGCCATCAAAAATAAATCGAATCATGGCGCATTCAGGATGCTCAGAGACACTCAGGTCGGGCTCACGCCCAGTAGCAACAGAAATTACTGCACCCAAGAAATCAACTCCCGTTGAGAGTTCCACGAGATCGCTGCCGATACAGTCGCCACCCATGCGGCTACCAATTTCGACAATACGAATATCCTCATTCTCATTAACCAAAATCTCTGAATGAGAAGCGCCGAATTCAACTCCCAAAGAATCTAGGGCGTGAGAAACAACTTCAATGATTTTGGAACGTAAAGAATCTGAAACGGGTGCAGGCTGTAAGTGACCAGTTTCAATGAAATGCGGAGCTCCAGTTGTGTATTTCCTCGTCAGTGCAAGAAAGTGATGCTCACCTTTCCAAGAAACAAATTCAACACTAAATTCAATGCCAGTAAAAAACTCTTCAACGACACATGCCTTAGAAAAGGAAACATTGATTGCAGCGCGGACGGCATCCTCAAGTCCTTCTGAAGACTGAAGCTTAGTGATGCAACGACTACCAGACCTGTCAACAGGCTTTACGATTATTGGATAAGTGAGATCTAAACCATCAATATCAGTAAGGTCGGTCACCTGGTAGCTTTTAGGAGAAGGGTCTCCATTTTTGAAAAAGGCTTCACGCATTAAGTGCTTATTTGTGGATACGTCGATGCAGTCAACTGAATTGGCACACAGACCGAGCTTGTCGGCAACCTTAGAAACAGTAATGTTGCCGAGATCCGTACCGATAGAACAAATGCCGTCAATACCGATAGAGCTACACTTCTCAGCAATTTGATCGATTTCGGTAATACTAATAGGATAGAAATAGTCAGCAGTGCGCTCGCCAATATCGCCGCATTCCCATGCGAAGACATGCGTTTCGAAGCCAAGTTGTTTGGCCTTAAGAATCAATGGATTTTGAAAATCAGACGCACCGATAATAGCGAGCTTTTTCGACATCTTTACTTCTCCCAATTGGCCGAAGAGTTCTTTTCGAAATCATTCCAGCGGCCGCTTTCCATCTCAGCCTTATAATCGAGCATCATCGAATAATAGTCTCTATAAGCTGGAACAAAACCGAAATCACGCTCAGCCTTACTCATATCGAACAAAAATGAAGGGGTGTTGTTCTTGAGCTCCGGCCTGTAAACGATTTTCGATTTAGAGCTGTCGCCAAATACCTCGATAACTGCACGAGCCTGATCTTCAAGCTCCAAAGGAACCCCGCTTGTCATGTTATAAAGCCCATGCGTTGAATCGCTTTCCAAAGCCATTCGATATGCCCGAGCAACATCCTTCACATAGATAATGTCTCTTGAGATATGAGGGTCTCCCCATATCTCAAGGTTCTGTCCGGACGCGGCCTTTTCGATCCAGACTTGGATAGCAGACTTGTACGGCTTACCATCAACTAAGATTGTGCCATGAGGTCCAACGCCGTAAACCGGAGGAAAACGGAACACTGCCCCCTGAAGACCATGTTGCTGCGAATAATACTCAATCAAATCGTTGGCAGCATTCTTCGTGATGGTATAGACAGCGTGGTCACCAGTAAAGGAGAAATTCCTGGGCTCATCCTCAGTAATGGCATAGTCCTTTCTCCATGCCCCAGAGACATCACCATAAGTAGTGGCGGAAATTATCTTCTTGATGCCATTCGTCCTGCAATACTCGAGCACGTTCACTGTGCCCATAGTATTCACTCTAACGTAATCGATGGCATTCTCTTCGTTAACCAAATCAGCAGTTGCATTGGCAGGAAGCAAACCAGCTAGAAGAATTACGCCCTCGACGTTATCAGCAGGGAGTTTTGAAAAATCTTCAGGCTTAGTAATATCGAGACTAATAAACTCGGCACCCATGTCTTCAAGGAAAGGACGAAGTCGTTCATTCCTACCGGTAGCAATAACTTGTTTGCCTGATTTGACAAGCTCGTCAACGGTATACATACCGATAAAACTGGTTGCTCCAATAACAATTACCATAGCTTACTCATCCTTTCCATTGCACTCTTTTTCAATCACATACAGAGGTCTATTTTTAACCTCAGTAAAAATATTGCCGACGTACAGTCCAACGATTCCAATTGCAGACAAAATGAGACCACCCATAAAAAAGATGGAACAAAGAAGGCTAGTCCATCCAACTTGAATTCCTGGAACACAGATTTTTTGAACTATCGCTGCAATTAGAACAAGCAAGGCAACGAAGGACATTGCAAAGCCAACGTTAACCGCAAATTTCAAAGGCTTATTAGACTGGGCGGTAATAAGCTCAAACGCCATATTAAGCTTTTTCCTAAAACTATAGGAAGACTCACCAGCAAAGCGTTCATCGCCAACTATCTCTATCGCAGTTTGCCTAAACCCAAGCCACTTAATAAACATCGTGTATCCACGGTTATGTTCACGCATTGAACAATACTGAGAAATTACCGCGCGACGAGCAATACTGAAGTTGCAAAGTGAAGGATCATAACTACCGTCAGTAAAATACTCATACACTTTATAAAAAGCTCGAGACAACGCCATGGTCAAAGCGCTATCTTTTCGCTCTACCCTTTTTGCAAAAACGACATCGAAGCCCTCCAGAGCTTTATTATAGAGCTGGGGAATGGCCTCAGGCCTATCCTGGAGGTCGCAATCCATTACGACAACCCAATCACCATGGCAACAGTCAAGACCCGCAGTGATCGCACGAATTTGGCCAAAATTACGAGCAAGCTTGATTCCATACACACGTTCATCAGCGTCGCATATCGACTGCACAACAGACCACGAATCATATGGATCGTGGTCGTCAACAAGAACGAGCTCGAAAGACGCCTCCATCTTTTCAAAAACATCAACGATTCGCTTATGCAGTTCGGGCAGCGCCTCTTTACAACCATAAACTGGAATTACAACAGAGAAATCCATAACTAGCCTTAGATTGAGTTTAATAACTTACTCATGATGCATTCGATTAAGCCAACCGTCAAATCATAGTGAAGGCAATCATCAAACGAACGCCGGGCCTATTTGATGAGCACGCACTGCTGACGAACTTCGCTTTTATTAGCGTTATTAAAACAAGGGCCAATCAGGTTGCCAGGCAGAATTTGGTGCCACATCTTATTGTCATGGGAGTTATCTCCCCAGAAAAATCCAATATGGCAATCGATAGAACCATCTGTTTTAAAGAAAATTACATCGCCCTTCTTAGCCAATCCGCTATTCAACATATCGGCAACTGTATTGAAGTGATATACCTTACAGCCAGAGTCAATTGCATAACCATACCAGCGCCACGCATTGATATAGCCGCCGCCGCCGGGCCCCGCGCCCCACGGAGTATGGTTGTTGTTGGCTGCGACTGCATCAACGTTTACGCCGAGAGATTTAAATACATGGGCAACAAAACCAGTGCAGTTCATACCGGTGTAGCCCCCGGGCCCTGGAGCGCCGTTAGGATACAAGCAAGTCTGATATGAAAAGCCACTTGAATATCGAGTACCAAGATAATAGCCATTGTATTGATGGCTCGTCAGCCAATTAACAACGGTTATGCGCGGAATGCCAAATACAGTGTCATTCGTGCCCGTCGGCTTTACACTAACCAGGTCGTCTTCATCAAAAGGCGACCATACGCCATCGAGATAAGCCTGAACGACAAACTGATAGGTCTGTCCACCGTTTAGCCCTTCAACTCTATACGAATTGCCAGTACAGTTGTATGTATAAGTTTTATAGCCACTATTCGTCTTTACCGCGATAGCATAACGCGTGGCGCCTGACACCTTGCTCCATGATAGATTTGCGCAAAGATTCCCAGCTTTACCAGTTACACGAGGAGTAATTACACCATGTGGAACTGCGTCCACGAGCAGCGCATCACCGTAAGCAGACCAGGCTCCATCTACGTAAGATTGCACAAGAAACCTGTGATTGCGTCCATTCGTAAGGCCGGAAACCGTATAGCTAGTGCTCAAACAATTAGTCGTGAACGTTACATATGAGCCATTCTTATACTCTGCAATCGCGTATCGCGTTGCATTGGGAACAAAGTCCCAAGTAAGCTGTATTTTTCCATCGCCAGGACAAGTGGCCTTAACATTTTGAGGGGAACGAACGTCCTCAAGAACGGCTTCACATAAATATGCGTCCGAGGAAGAGCTCCATCTTCCATTTACAAATGCTTGTACAAGGAAACGGTAAGTATTACCAGGATTCAAGCCGGAAACCAGATACGAGGAATCTTTGACATCAAGAGAATACGTCTTGTAGCTATTTCCAGTCTTAAGAGCAACCGCGTACCTCTCTGCTCCAGGAATCTGATTCCACGAAAGAACACAGGAGGTCGCCGTGGCTTTCTCTAGATGAGGCCTCGGAGCATTAGGATCTTCGGGAATAGCGGTAACAAGGTCCTTGCTCCCAAAAGGAGACCAGCGACCATCAATATTAGCCTGAACAATAAATGAATACATCTGGCCATTGGTAAGTCCATTAATGGTGAATTCGGTATTAAGACAGTCATAGGCTACAGTCTTGTATCCATTATTTGTTTTATATGCAATTGCATATCGTAATGCACCGGCAACTGGATTCCACTTAAGGCTCACCGTCCCATCGCCAACAGCAGAAACGCTAACCTTAGGAGAAACAAGAGAGTACGGCATGCAGGTGATGTAATCAGTATCCTCAAGAGCGGTCAAACGATCGTAAATCTTCGCCCTAACATAGAACGTATATTCTTCACCGTTTTTCAAACCCTTGATTTCAACGCTAGTTTGATGGGATTTCAATCTATACGACTTACCGTTCGAACACGAAGCTACATATTGATTCGCGCCGGGCACGCGGCCCCACGACAGCTCGACGCTGCCGTCGCCGGCGGTCGCCGCGGGCGCGGGCTTGACGGTCCCCTCCGGCCTGCAGCGCACGAGGCTGGCGGGGCCGAAGGAGGACCAGCGGCCGTTCACGTAGGCCTGGACGAGGAAGTCGTGGTCGTAGCCGTTGGGCAGGTCGGTGGCGGTGTAGGACGTCCCGGTGAGGGACTTGGTGAAGGTGGCGTAGGTGCCGTTGGAGAAGGCCTCCGCAACGGCGTAGCGCTCGGCGCCCTCGACGGGCTCCCAGGTCAGGGTGACCTCGCCGTCGCCGGTCGCCTCCGCCCTGGGGGCGGGCGCCGACGGGTCGGAGGGCGTCGCGGAGACCAGATCGGAGTCGGAGAAGGAGGTCCACCTGCCGTAGACGCAGGCCTGCACCAGGAATCGGTAGCTCGTCCCGTTGGACAGCCCGGAGGCCTTGAAGGACTCACCGGAGCAGGAGGTCGTCAGCGTGCGGTAGCCGGACCCGTTCCGGTAGGCCACGGCGTACTTGGTGGCGCCGGGCACGCGGCCCCACGACAGCTCGACGCTGCCGTCGCCGGCGGTCGCCG
>JAHYYI010000004.1:0-48745 GCA_019425045.1 Collinsella sp. | reverse complement strand
ACCTCGCCGTCGCCGGTCGCCTCCGCCCTGGGGGCGGGCGCCGACGGGTCGGAGGATGCAGCATAAGAAACAGATTCAGCACGCCTCACTATTCCTGTTGTCGAGTTTTCAGCAATCGCCGGAGTACATACAAGAAAGAAAATAGCAACGGCAAGAGATAGCAGACATGAAATACGCTTCATATACGACCCTCCATGAGTAACAGTCCAATTAGATGGTAGCGAAAATACGAGATTCGATATGTATTATTTCGGACCAATGGATGCTTTTTGTCGCAGACGGTTTCAAGCATTGTTAAATCGAAGTGATGTCAATAATCGATCACCGACAACGGCGCGGAGTTCTCTGACGAGGACGCGATCGCCGCGCTCGTCGGCGAGGGCCGGGCGAGACGAGGCTGTTCTACCGCGTCCCCCGCCGCAGCGACCAGAAGGGCGCCTGCGGGCGAAACCACGTCGAGCCGAGGAAGCTGCCGCCCAAGGGCGCGGGGCTCAGGTTCGACCGGCTCTCGGCGGCCGAACCCGGCGCTCGCCATGTCGCACGTGAACTCGGAGCCCCGCGGCGCACTCGGCTTCTCGACGCCCGCGTGTGCCTTCAGGGCGATGCTCGGGGAGGACGCAGCTGCGCTGCTGCACGCCTGCGGCGTGGAGGACGTGCCCATCGGCGGGCTCGACCTGACGCCGGAGCTCATAGAGCGGGTGCGCGCAGAGAGGGGCGATGCCCCGCTGGCCTAGCCTAAAGGCAAAAAGGAATAGACGGGCCGACCGTCCGGCTGAGTCTGGGAAGAGGCGCCGGGCGAAGGCCGGAGCATGGCCACCGGACCCATCGAAACACATCTCCGCTGTTCTTTCAACTTGGAAAACGGCGCCCCCGGGGCCCGTGAGGGGCCGCGGGGGCGTTCAGCTAGCTGCGGGAACGGGCTATCCGCTCAACGTGTTCGACTGAGATCGGAAATCAACCGTCTAAATAGGACCCTTATCAGTCTTGCTTCGCATCAGGTTCACAAAACTGACAGCAGATTTACTGGCCTTATATAGCTGATCATCAGATTTCTGAAGGTCATTCTCACTTAAAGAATCAAATTCAAGAACTTCTTGCCCGGCGTATATCAGCCAGCCGTTCTGCGCGAGAGATTCTTTCTCGACATCATTGAGATGTATGTCACCACGTAAATCTAAAGAGCAAAGCGCTTGCAAATCAGTAGAAGGAGTATTTGCAACCAAACCAGCAAGCCTCAAATACTCGTTGTATCCTATGCTTTCCTCAATGAAGGCCGAGAACAGCTTACTTAGATAATCCACCTTTCGTCTGTCTTCAACTTTATTGATCAAATTCAAGGTAGTTTCAAAATTCTCGATCAACTTCTTCTCGTTCTTAGCAAAGAACGAACGACGCTGTTCGTCATCGACGGAATCCAGTCCGACAAGAAAGCGTTCAACCTTATTAAAAAAGAGCTGATCAGGGATTGAAGCCACCGCTTTGACGGCCTTGAAGAATGAAATGCCGTCCAACGTTTCATCAAACACGATGCTTACTGCATCCATCGGCAGCCCCAATGAATCTCCGATACTTTTACAGTTTTCCAAAATAGTCACGATATTTGAAACAATAGATTCCATATCATAATGCGCTCGACTCAACTCATCCATACGCCGCTCCTATAAGTCCAAAAATTTATATCCATTAGATTTCACTAAAGATATGGTTTATTGAAAATCATCCATCCATCGGGGAGAGCCGCCAGCTTTGACGCCCTACAGCCCTATGAATTAAATTCAAACAGATATAACACCACCAAAAACCAATAACGAGGCTAAACCTTCCACCGCACTCGCGGCTCTTGAGCGTACTATGCCGGATCTTGGGATTGCTTCGCGCCGAAGCGAGAAGTACTCGCTCTCGGAGGATAGGTTTGCCCCAAGCCACGGATCAACCCAAATTATCTTTCGAAATGCCCCAGTAGATATAGCAATCGCCAACTCAGGAGTCTACTAGTACACGATTCAGCTGACAAACAAATGACTATACGGCACTATTAACGGATAACTATCACTGTTCATCTACAGGAATATCCAGTTTATTCGCCGCACAAATGCAAAGCTCTTTATCCTCTTGAGTCATCCTGCTCCCAAGAATAACTCGCAACGGCTTGCATGAGCGTTGTACATAATTCATCTCAAGCTCATCTGGCTCTGGTACAAGACGGGCACGATATTCGTTCTCCCACTCAAACGCACTGCCCTTTCTGTAAATTGCCCGTAGATCACTAAGCATGTCATCACTGCTCACATTAAGACCAAGCATCCTAGCAGCAGTCCAAGCAATTTGAGGGTCGCAATTAAATGGTTTGTCATCATATAAAATTGGCAATACTTCAGTACGCATTCCGTTAGCAATATTACAATTGCGAATAGCTTCTCTGTCGTAAGCAAGAACGAAACCCGCTTGGCTTTCGGAATATACATTCCACATATTCGAATCGCTAGGATTGTCTGTTAGGCACAAAATGCGACAACAATTTCGGCAGCTATTCTGATGAACTGGAACAACAAATCCTCCAACAAATAAGCGCAAGTTTTTAACAGCCGAGCGAAAAAGGCTAACTCTCCCCTCATCGGATAGTATCTCAAACTCATCTATTCTTGCTGGATTTAAAGGAACCCCCAGAACCCCTGAAACAAACGCAAGTCGTCTAAAATCAATTTGATTTATTATCTCTAACGCGTGTTCATCATCATTGAGATAACTTTCGATTTCATCTATACCATTCCAGTTATAGATCGGTACCGAGTCGCGCTAATCACTGAAAACCCTTGGATGAGAAAATGTAACAGTCGCGTTTTCTAGGTCGGCAAAAGCGTATTCAGTTGGAGGTCGATAGCGGTAAAGCATTCGCGGGACGAGAGAAGTCGATAGATCTTCCAGCTCCTTCTCAGCGGAAACAATTGAAGCGCCATCGTTTTGCTTAGCAACGAGATTAGCAAGTGTCTCCCGATATGCTTCTTTCTGTGTCAAGCTTAGTACCATGCAATGTCGCTTCCCGATCTAGCTAAATTAGATGCAGTTGATTTTATCCAGTGCATAAAAACTGAATACACATACGAAGCAGAAGCCATGTCTATCAACTACCAAAAATGATTCCGATTGGAACGTACCGGAAATCGTAAAAGCTGCCAACGGATATATCTATAATAGCCTGAGATGACTAGAGATGAAAACATATAGCTATCAAGCAATCTTATCCTCCGATGATGATACCAGCTATGACATCGAACTCCCCTCTCTGTCAGTTCGCTTTACCAATGACGGAGCGTCGCAGAGACTGCAGAAGCAGTCGAGTATGCAGAAAAGATTTATATGGGCGCGTCAATTAAAAAAGTCTCTGTTGAAGAAAGTTAATCCAACGACATTGCCGCCCCTTCCAGTAACCCCAGTACAGCTGCAAGGTGCCCCTAGGTCATCTCGCACATTCTTGTGGGTTCCGTCCGAAACTGTACCCCAAACGCGTCGAACCTATGACTGTCGGTGTGTCTTGTCAGCCCGGTCAACGAGAACCAGTTAAGGAAGCGGTTGAGCATGCGCGAGCTCACCGCGCAGAACGGATTCCGATTCAGGCACACTCGCCTACACGGACTCCCCGCCCGAGCCAGCAACGGCATCGACCGGATAAACTACAAGGTCAGGCAAAGGGTGAGGTTCGCCAGCACCTTCATCGATGGAAACTCGGCCCCATGCTCGTCACAGCAAGGTTCGTGCGCACCGTTGGGCACGAGCGGATAAAGAGGAGGTATCTGGAAATGACAAAGTCGGAAGAGACCGACGAACTGAAGACAAGAATAAGGGCTAGGGCATCGGACAGAGCGAGACTGGCTCAATCAATTATCGAAAGAATCTTGGTGGCACCTACAACCACTCGGAGAATTTAAGCATTTAAAATCACATTAATTTGAGCAAATGCAGTCATCAGGTCAGAAAAGTAACGCAGTAGCAATGCAAGCGCTGAATATGCAAGGAGCGAATCAAAATTGAAAGATAAAAACACCACAATCCCCTTTGGAGCCGATGAAATTATGTACTCATTCCTCAAATCAAACGGTGCTCCCTTAACAGATAGCGAATTGAAAAGAATAAAACATGCTGAATCACTGAAGGATTTAATGGCCCTTGGCTATATTCGACATGAGCACTCAAACGTTTTCCTGACATTGCAAGGCAGAATGGCTCTTCGACAATTTGACGAAGAACATAAGAGTAAATCTAACAAAGAATCCGCAAACGTTTTCAGTATTATCATTAGTGTACTGGCAATTTTAGTATCTATGCTAAACACAGTTGCGGGATTAGTTAAAAACGACGCAAACGTCAATTATGCCTCAATCATTTTATTCACTAATATGCTTAGCGCACTTGAAGTACTGCTAATCGGATTTTTTGTCTCTGAAATTATATTGCCCTCGGTAAAGTACTTTAGATTCCACCCTGTAGCTCGAGTCTTATTTGGAACGATGGCAGCGGTACTATTATATTTTATTGTTCAACGCTTTGGATAGCAGATGGTACCCCATCCACCCTAAGCTGCGAAAGGCTTTCACGGACCTCAGCACATGGTACATCGCTTTTAGTGGTCGGGTCCAACCTCTCGTGGACCCTGTTGACCCGCAAAAGGTGAACGTACCAGCCGAGGTAGGCCTGCATTTTCTTGGGAAACGTTCTCGTAAAGCACCATGGGGAGTGTCTCAGCTACGAGCAGAGAGCTTTTCCATCCCCATGCGCTTCAGGCACAGGGTCGGCGACGTCGTGCATATGTGCGTGGCTGCCGAGTCCTCACTCCCTGATTAGCACATTGCGCACGCGTTCATATACCCAACGAGCCTGGACCCGCTCTTTGAATATGGAGATGCTAATAATTATTTGCTAACTAATTTTTGTTTGAAGGAGGAGGTGGTCAATTTAGAGATATTCATTTCCAAACTAATGTACCATCGCGTGGAGTCGACAGCATTTCCGCCAAAGGCGTGATGGGTTTCGTTTGCCGCGAATAATAAGTAAATCGGCGCTCTTAGGAGCGTGCCCCCACTTCCTCTCAAGGAGAAAACATAA
Source organism: Collinsella sp. (assembly GCA_019425045.1). Classification (GTDB taxonomy): domain Bacteria; phylum Actinomycetota; class Coriobacteriia; order Coriobacteriales; family Coriobacteriaceae; genus Collinsella. The sequence continues at coordinate 43,645 of JAHYYI010000004.1, read as the reverse complement.
TAATTGGGACGATTTCACAGGCGACAGACAACTAAGCCGTATCACAATTTGGTGACACGCATAAGGGTTACCGATATTATCAAACTAAAAATTGCCTCGATACCTAAGCAGATGAAGTAAATGATCGACTATCGAAAGCAATATACCCCTAGAGTTGAAACTATGCCCAAATACTTGGCTGGACGAGGCGAAATACCGCTATCAGCAGAACTCAAGTTGAAGGCATTATCCGAAGGATATCAAACCCAACCCATGACGTTCTATGGATTGCTAGAAGTGGGTAGAACTGTTCTTCTTAATGCAATCGAATCCATTGCCGCAGAAAATGGCGTGCTTATGCGCCGTGTTGAAGTCGAAGAGAATAAGGGGCTCATCGGACCTCTTGCATCAACGTGCGGCTCGCTCACTCGATCTTTAAGCACTCGAGAGCTCATGAAGATAAGGCTAGTGAATGGCCGACGCAAAATAGCCGACGCAGCAAGCATCAAAGTGCTTACAAGGAGAGAACAACGATGCGCCCCGTTTTTATCGATTGCTGCCGCGCAACGAGACAAGCTAGTTTCAGCGACCCAAAAAACAAAACGATATAAACAGCACCACGGGAAAACGCTGCATTCAACCTAGGAGATCGACGTGTTAACGATTCATTATGGGGACATGGATAACGTGATTTACAACACATCGGTCTATTTCGATAACGTATACTCTCCAGCGGTTTGAAGATTCTTTTGCCCAATGTGTCATTAAATCTATCGACAAGGGCACTGTCGTCGGGCTCATGCCATAGACACTAAAATCTTGGGAATCATCCCACCTAAAAGCTATCGAGTGGCACCAAAACATTGCTCCCCATGTACTTTATGCCTCGAAACGTCTATAACGCCTCAAACTGTGGCGACAACTGCGCATATTGGATTCTGCGGATCGCAGCGCACCACGACCCGACGATCAACCTTTACAATCTGATGGATTTTGGAAACGGCAAGTTCATGGCAACCGTTGCAAACACGGATGATGTCGTTCACACGATGTTCGACCTTGTCCCTATAGCCGCAAAATGCCTAAGGGAGAACTCCTGACGCACATTTTTGATATGACAAGAGCCGCTTGAACGAGGAGTACTTGAACCCCACCGCTCTTGCAGCTCTTGAGGATACTTTGCCGGATCTTGGAATTACTTCGCTCTAAAGCGAGAAGTACTCGCTCTCGGCAGATAGGTTCGACCCCAACCATGGATCACCGTTGAGGAAGAACTCCGGCGAGCGCTGCATGAACAGTGCCTGCTCGCGCTTCCAGCGGCGCAGTTTTTCCTCATTGGCCTCTTCCCTGCCGCGCGAGGTGAACTCGTAGTGGCACAGCTCGGCATAGGGCATTTGCCCTCCTCCAACAAAACACTGTCACTAACTTAGTCCACCAACCTCGCCATTTGTTAAGCAACAAGCGCGAGCGGTAGGTATTGATCTACAACCGTTGGGGATTGAAAAAATGCAGTAGCCGAAAACGTAATATCTTCCGATTGGCGCGGCATAAAAAAATAGAGGGCGTCCCATAAAGAGAAGCCCCCTTGCAAAACGGCCGAACCGTTTTTCGAAGTGGAAATATTTTGCACCAGATGCCTAGGAATCGCAAGAAGGCATATCTTCAGCGTCACACAAATACCATGCGCCGATCACTTTCGACAAAAACGAGAAGGAGGAAGTTATGACCTCCGCACCTTTATAGTAGTTGATGTTGCGATTTGCCCTAGAAATAAACTTGGAAAGCGATTGTGCTTTGTGCTTAATAACGCCTTTAGACGACACCTCTTTGTGCAGATATAGCGTTGTGACAATCTGGCGTATTCTCTCATTGCTCATCCTTGCCTTACGCTGATAAGAGCCAACCCCATCTATTTTGCTCAATGCCTTCATAACACCGTTATTTGCCCTTCGGGCATTCTCACCCGAAGCAAGACCATTAAGAATACAACTATTGTGAGCACACGCGTTGCGGAGATCTTTTGCCGCGCGAAGCAAATAAAACCTATCGCGAAGCTCATCATCGTCAAACCGTTTGGCGCAAAACAAAATGAATGAATTAAAGGCGCCAAAGGTAATAACTTCCAGAAAGGCCCAGACAGGCACATTAAAACCACTGTATTTTGCAAGAATGCCTGCAGAATAGGCACTCGACTCACAACGTGAAATCTCTTTTTTGACCCAGTTGGTCACATTCCCCTTGCTATCAAATGTATCCTGCTCGCTTAAATAGTCTTGAACGATTTCGTAACCGTCCTCGGCATGCTGCTCTATCCTGCCCAGCAAGTCAACTTTGCAGAAGTGCTCAATATCAAGAGTAAGCGAAATCATCTCGTTTCGAAGCAACATATCAATAATCGAAAGGTCAACAAGCATCTTGAAATCTAAGTTGACATATTCACCCTTGCGTTTTCCATCAGAAACCTTTGAAAATCCGGTGCGGTACGAGCGCAAGCGAAAGTAATTGTTGTTCTTCGTCAGATACTCGACCGCCTCTGCCTCGCTCATATAGCGGAAACGGACACCCTTGCTCTTAAGATGGGAGACTTGTTCCCAAGGAGTAAGCCAAGGCTTTTGATCGCACATATCTTGTTGACGAATAGGACTATTCATTGCGCTCTCCAGCGTATTTGATGAAATAACAGATCTAATTTTATCCTAACTGTAAATACCTATTAAACAGCCGGACGCTCATGCAAATACATCATGGCACGCCGCCGCCCATCTCGCCTTGAGCTCGTGACAACATTTGCATTAGCTTCCACAGAATTAGAGGGAGCATCCTCTCGCTATCTCATTTTGAGCTGAGTAACATCGTAAATTGACCCGACCTGAGCCACTATCCAGCACACGGTCCAGAAAAATCTCCCAAGAAAGAAGTATTATTATCGCACTTACACCAACCAAGGCTCCTCTTCATACTTTTCCGCATAGGGAGAATGACACCTACTAGCAAACTCGTAAACCAGTACGTAGAGTTCATATGCATCGCGATCTAAGCGCGCCATTCCTTCTCGGTCGTATCGTGTCTGTTCCTTTTCACACTTTTTAATAGCGCTAAGCAAGTCGTAGTAGCCACAGTCTCGGCTGTTAAAATGATGACATTTTCCGACAATATCTTGATAATCATTGCGAATTGCATCAATTTTTCTAGCAATGGCAGATATTTGTTTGAACTTACATGTCCCAGGAAAGTATGCAAGCTTTGATTTCAGAATGTAGACTTCGTCTTCGGAGGGAAATATAGCCTCCAATCGAAGATAGGATCCTACTGACTTTCGAAGTCTATTCTCCAAATGAAGCAGATATCGTCGCGTATGAGAATCTTCATCTGAGTAGTAGCGCTCGCATTCATCCCTTTCGCAATGTTCAATTGCCTGAACTAAAGAATCCCTTTGTTCATGCCTATCATCCGATATGCAAAGCAATTGGGAGACGTATGACTCTTCTTCCTCGTAATAAGCCAAAAGAAGTCCCAAGGTATCTTCGCATCGAGATAGATGCTCAATGTAGCATTCATCCATTCCGCCCAGCTCAGACAATAACGGCTGAATGCCAAATAAAAAACGATCTTCAAGTTCCCGACATCGGTCGCTGTATTCAATTACCCCAACAAACAAAGATGATATTCCTGCACCTAAAACCGCTACCAAAACCTCGTTCATCTGTTCATCCGTCAAAATGACCGCGTTTAGAGGGCAAATATAGAAAATAAACGAGATAGCAGCAATGATGGATGACGCAAATACGATCGTTCTCGATAATCTCATGCTGTTTCACCCTTAGACAAGCGGACTGCGTTTGAAATCCCAATAATCGCATCAACACGCATAAGAAAAGCTAAGCGTAGGCTCCACGAATCAAACACCAGAGATATAGCAAAAACCCAACGCTCTCACAGCTCCTGAGCACCCTATGCTGGATTTTCACATCACCTCGCACTAAAGCGAGAAGTACTCACTGTCGGAGGATAGATTTGGCCCGAGCCACGGGTCGCCATCGAGAAAGAACTCAGGCCAGCGCTGCATGAACAGCGCCTGCTCGCGCTTCCAGCGGCGCAGTTTTTCCTCGTTGGCCTCTTCCCTGCCGCGCGAGGTGAACTCGTAGTGGTACAGCTCTGCATAGGGCGTAAAGATGGTACGGTAGCCCGCCTCCCACACGCGCAGGCAAAAGTCCGCATCGTTAAAGCCGACGGCGAATTTCTCATTATAGCCTCCGACCTGCTCAAATACGTCACGGCGTACCATCTGGCAGGCGCCCGTCACGGCACTAAAGTTGCCCGGGCGCACAGCGCGGGCAAGATAGCCCTCGCGCTTTGCCGAGAAGTCCTGGTTGGCATGGGCAAGTGCGCCACGCACGCCAACTAAAATGCCGGCATGTTGCACCAGATGATCGGCAAAGTAGAGTTTGGCGCCCACCACGCCTGCATCGGGACGCTGCAGATACCCCATCATCTCTTCGATGAAGTCCGGGCTTATGACCTCGGTATCGTTGTTGAGCAGCAGCAGGTAGTCGCCCTTGGCGTGCTCCACACCAAAGTTAATGATTTTGGAGTAATTGAACTCGCCCGGCCAGTACATAACGCGCGCGATGCCCTTGCCTTCGGATGCTGCAGCCACACGTTCTGGCAGGGTTTCGTAATACGCAAACGTCTCCGGGGCTTCGCTGTTGTTCTCCACCAAAACGATCTCGTAGTTGGTATACGTTGCCTTCTGGGCGATCGACATCACACAGGCGTCGAGCGTCTCAATGTGATCCTTGGTCGGAATCACAATGCTCACCAGCGGCGCAGGCTCCGGCAGCGCATAACGCATGCGGTAGACAAACGGCGTCTCGGTCTCCTCGACCGTTCCGCAAATGCCCAGCGCGTCAAAGTGACACTGAAGCGCAAGGCGCCCGGCTTCGATAGCATACGGCTTGCTATCGGCAGAGCCATCGGCGGTCGATCCCGGATGCACGCGCCAGTGATACAGCACATGCGCAACGTGCTCAAACCGCGCGCCGGCTGCAAGGCAGCGGAGCGTCAGGTCGTAGTCCTGGGCACCCGCAACGTCTTCTGGGGACGTGCCAATGTAATCGATGAGCGTCTTCTCCACCATCAGGAAATGCGTCACGCAGTTATGGCTATAGAGCAGGTCGACGTTGAGCTTGGTCTTAAAGACCGGCTGGCCCCACTCCCCCGTTTTCTGGAACATGTCCTCATCGCAGAACAGGACCTGGGGACGCTCGTCCTCGGCAGCCTTGTTCAGCACGGCAACATAGTGGAATAACGCGTCCGGTTCCAGAATGTCGTCATGGTCCAAGAACGCGATGTAGTCGCCCGTCGCATGCTCAATACCAGCGTTGGTGTTGACCACAATGCCGCCGTTGCCGGGAAGACCGATGCGACGGATGCGCTCGTCATTGGCATCCGCCGCAAGATTGGCCACCGCATCCCATTCGGGTGAGGCGTCCATGAGCAGCAGTTCCCAGTTGTCATAGCTCTGGGCTAGCACCGATTCCAGCAGCTCGCGCAGGTAGACCCGATCAGTCTTGTAGCACGGCACCACAATGCTCACGAGCGGTCTATAGGCAAAGGCCGCCGAAGCGACACGCTGGCACGCCAAATCGGCCGGCTTTGCGCGATGCTGTTCAAACCAACGTCGATAAGCTGCGTCGTCTGCACGCGCGTCCTTCATGCGGTTCCAGCTGTCGTCGACCATGCCGTTGTACAGGCGACCATCCATGGCGCAAAAACCGCTCTGGATTAGGCCCGTGGGATCAGCCGCAATCGCGACAAAATCACGTATATCCTGGGGCATCTCAACGCTCAAATACGTTTTATTGACGCGGCATCCGTTCTGCTGCGGCACATCGATCTGCGATTCAAACACATGCACGGTGACATCGATGGCATTCATATGCGCATCGAAAATCTGGAGCTCAGGGGTGCACTTGGAGTCCCCCACCCACGTAACCTCATAGCGCCACACCGCGCCGGCGTCTGCCGGCAAATAGCGAATGGCATCGATCTCGTAGCGGCCGCAGTGTTCGCCACGCTGCGCATCGCGGATAAGCGCACACAGCGCAGACTTTGCTTTGTAGTTAATCTTGGATTCCAGCTTGGCCACGCGGCTATCGAGGCGAATGGAGCCCAACCTTTGGCCACCGGATGCAAAAACGACATCCATCGACGAGCCATCCAAAAACGGAAGCACCAAGACGGCGAGCTCGCGCCCGTAATCGGAAACGGAAGGGCAAAGCGCCAGCACGCGGCCATGATCGACCGGGAGCACCAGCGACGGCACGCAAGAACCGCTCGTCGTCGCATGGGCAAACGCTTGAGAACCCTCCCACTCAATAAGCGCGGCGACATCCTGACCGGCAAAACGAAGCAACACAAACAGACGGCCCTGACTGCGGCAAAGTGCCAAACGCTTGATACTCATCTATACTTCTCGCTTTCCCAGGGCGTTCGCTGCCATGCGTTTGCAGGCACCCAGGCGCCCAAACCTCAAGACGTCGTAATCGAACATGAGCTTCTTGCACCCACGGGCATTGGGGGCCTTGCTGGTAAGCGCCACACGCACCATAGCAGCAACAGAAGGAGCGCATTGTGCGAGCGCATCATCGCTGCCCACGGCAGAACCGGCAAGTGCCGTGGCAACGGCAGCAAACACCTTGCCGCAGTCCGAACCCAGCAACCTGAGCGCATCGTACAGCACCAGGTCGCAGAGGAAGTACGCCAGGTCATCGGCATGCTGAGCATCGAGACCGTCGCGCTGCCAGTCAGCCAGCACCGCGGAGTAAATCTTCACGTGCTCCAGCAGACGCGTCTCGTCGTCATAGCGCATGGTGTCCATAAGTGAGCCCTTGCGCGCCACGCGGTAGTCATACAGCTTGTTCGAAATAAGCGCGCTCTTGCGCGATCGACCGTACACGGCAAAATCGAAGACCTGGTCCTCGCCATACTTAACGGTTTCGTCGAACACGATCCCGTTGCCCAACAAAAACTCACGTTTGCAGGCGGTGCGCCATGCAAAGGGGCGAGACGCTTCCTTAAACAGCAGGCCAGAGCTATAGCCTTCAAACGACACATCGCGTGGGCTCAGCACATAGTTAAGCCACGGATACCCCGCCTCGAGCGGGTACGGATTCGCGCCAAAGGTCAAAACGTCGCAGTCCTCGCGCTCAAAGGCGTCGACGATCACGCGGCATGCATCGGGCGTAAAGCGATCGTCGGAATCCAAAAACGCAACGATAGGCGCCGTGGACGCGGCGATGCCTGCATTACGCGCGCTCGACAGGCCGCCGTTCTCCTTATCGACCAGCGTAAAGCGTGCGTCCTTTTCGCAATAGGCAGCCGCAATATCGCGCGAGCCGTCCGGCGAGCCATCGTTGACCAGCACGCCTTCCCAATCGGGCATGTCCTGCGCAAGCAGGGAGTCCAGGCACCAGGCCAGGCACTCCTCCACTTTATAGATGGGAACGACAACGGAAATCTTGGGGGTAGCCATAGTCACTCGCTCCTACTGTGCGGCCGGAACATCATCAGGGTGCGGGTTGCCGCCGTAGGTGCGCTGATACGTCAGCACGCGCCAGACCAGCGGCAGGCCGCCAATCTTAAAGTAATGCTTAAACGTATTGAGCTTGCCCGGCTTCTTAAAGTCAAAGCGCGAATCGATATAGGCGCGGGGCGACTTGACCATCAGGCGCAAGTCGGTCTCGCCACGTGGATCGAACAGCGACAGGTCAAAGCGACCGGCATCCCAATCGGACTTGAGCTCGGGAGAGGCCTTCTCCCAAAACTGCTCACGCAGCTCATCGACCAGGCGCTCATCATTCCAACGGTACGTATCGACCTTCATGCGCATTAAGATACCCTGAAGCTGAGCATTAAGCTCGGGACGTTGATCCAAAAAACGTTGCATCTCGGCATATTCGTCGCACACGCAAAACACCTTGTTGGGCGAATTAACGGAGCTCTTCTCGTTATCCTGGCGATAGCACAAAATGGGATCCGCAATAAACGCGGCACGCTCGGCGCAAGCCCAAACCTTAAAGTTAAAGCCCGCATCCTGATACGAGGCACCCGGCGTGGGAAGGAAACGGATCTGATTGTCGTTGAGGAACTCACGCCGATAGATAGCCGACCAAATGGAAGGTTTGCGGTAGAAGATGCCCGGGCGATCGACGGGGCGATACGCGGCGCCCGTCATATGCTCGTCGATGATCCCAAACAGCTCACGGCGCTCGCTGGGCGTGGACCAATACAGGTAAAAGTCGCCCTTTACCACATCGGCATGCTCAGTATCGGCCTTGGCGACCAGCTTTTGGAGCGAATCCTCAAACATAAAGTCGTCAGACTCAAGGATGCCCACGTACTCACCGCGCGCCATCTCCAGGCCGCGGTTCATCGAGTCGCCGTAGCCGCTGTTGGCTTTGTCGATCATCTTTACACGAGAGTCGCGCTCCATGTACTCGCGGATGATATCCGGCGAGCTATCGGTGGAGCCGTCGTTGATACAGATGATCTCGATGTCCTTGAGCGTCTGAGCCACGGCGGAATCGAGGCACTCGCGCAGGTAGCGTTCGACATTGCAGATGGGGACAAGCAGCGAAACTTTAGGGGTATCAGAGTTCTGCAAGAGAACCTCCTGTTGAATAGCGTGTAACAGGGTTATTTTAGCAGCCGAGTTGCGGCGGGCGGCAGCGCTTGGAACTAGAGAAAGCGCTCCAGGCAGGCTTTGAGACCGCGAGTCGAAAGATAGAACAGCGTGGCGTCTGCCATCGAAACGCCCGTGGTCGCCGCAACGAGCTTGTGGGCAACACGGCGAACGGCGCCCTTGGCAGGCATATCCGCCCACTCCGTTCCCAAAAACGTCGTGAGGTCCATGTTGACGCGAGCCGCCACGCGATGGAAGCCATCAGCATCCAAGCGCACCAGGTCGAACACAATGAGGTCCAAGAACCAGGTGATCAGCTCGCCGGGGCACAGGTCCAAAAGACCGTAGGCCGCCCAGTCCTCCAGGACCTCCTCGAGCATCCTCATGTGGGCGTCAAGCTTTTTGGCGCGAGCCTCGGCACTGTTGAACTCGTGCGTCGCCGATTCGCTCTCCATCACGTAGTGGTAGAACTTGTCCGGCATGACGACGGTCTTGCGGGCAAGCGCATAAGCCGCAAACTGGAAGACGACGTCCTCGCCCAAAGCCAAACCGGGGGCGAAGCGAATGCCTTCGCGATTGAGCAGCTCGCGCGAAAAAGCCGCACGGCAGGCATAGGGCTGAGCATTCGAATGGAACAGCAGTTGGGGATCACGGGCGCCGAAGGCACCAGCTTTGGGGCTCATGAGTTGCTGGACGCGTTTGGGGGCAGCATCGGCAGGTTCACAAACGCCGCCAAAAACGGCGGCCTCGGCATCTGCAGACTCCATGGCATGCAGCACGCGCTCGACCGTCTGGGCATCGATGTAATCGTCAGCGTCCACAAAAAAGACGGTCTCGCCCTCGGCGGCATCGATACCGGCATTTCGAGCACACGAGACGCCCGCGTTTTCCTGATCAATCACCAGTACGCGATCGTCGGTCTGCGCGATCTGGCACAACACGTTCAACGAATTATCAGTCGAACCGTCGTTGACACACACAACCTGAATCGAGCGCTCGGACTGGGCCAACAGCGAATCGACGCATCGCTGAATGGAGCGCGCAGAGTTGTAAACGGGGACGACAATGGTAGCTTTAGGACACGAGGCCTCTCCCATGCCGACCTACCCCCTCAGCGATTCGATGAGGAAGGCGGCGACCACGCCTGGGCCTCCAACCGAGGCGTAATACTTAGCACGCCCCAAGGCACCATCCGTCGCAAAACTCGGATGCTCGTCAACCCAGCCCTCAGGATCTTTGAGGATGGCAGCGAGATTTGCGCGCTTCCACGGCTTGAGATCGTCAAGCGAAAACTCCCCCGCGTCCAAGGCCGCTTGGAACTCCTTGGCCATCTGAACCAGGAACTCCTTATAGAACTTAGGCGCTAGACGCACGTAGTTCCACATGTACGAATCGTACTTAATGAGCTGATTGAACTTGAGCATGCGCGCGACGTCATCACTTGCGTGGTCACGGGCATAATCCTCTCGAATCCAACGCTCAATCTCGGCATACTCGGTATTGACGCAAAAGACTTTAGCCGAAGAATTGACCGAGGAATTCTCGTTGTCCTGGCGATAAGACAACACGGCATCATGAAGGTAAACAGCCTTATCGGCGCACGCGATCACCTTAAAGGCGAATGACGTGTCCTGAAAGGATGCCCCCGGAGTCGGCAGGAACTTAATGCCGTTGCGCTCAAGAAAATCGCGACGGTACACGGCCGACCAAATCGACGGCTTTTGCTTAAAGAACTGCGTCGTATCGCTCGGGTGCACCGGCTTGCCACAGTCCTTGGCTTTAAACATCTCGTGCAGCGAACGGCGCTCCTCGGGCTTAGACCAGTAGAAATCAAAGTTCGCCTTCGCGAAGTCGGCATTATTGCTATCGGCGGCCGAGACAAGCTTTTCGAGTGCGTCGGACGCCATAAAGTCATCGGACTCCAAGATGCCCACGTACTTGCCGCGCGCCATCTCCAGACCGTGGTTCATCGAGTCGCCGTAGCCGCTGTTGGCCTTGTCGATCATCTTGACGCGCCTATCGTGCTCCATATACTCGCGAATAATCGCCGGCGAGTTGTCGGTCGACCCGTCGTTAATGCAGATGATCTCAATATCCTTGAGCGTCTGTGCCAGGGCGGAATCGAGACACTCGCGCAGGTAGCGCTGAACATTGTAAATGGGAATAAGCAGCGACAGAACAGGGCTGCCAGAGACGTTAGTAGACAAATGTGCTCCTTAGGAAATACCTGTCGTTTCATGGTATCAAAGGGTCAGCGCGCCAGCGGGCGTTTATATAATCTATGGAGCTCGCAGAGGCAAACTGATACGAAAGGACGTCATGCAGCCCAAAGCCGCACGCAACATATCCATCGAGGCCTTGCGCTTGGTCGCAGTCGCCGGTATCGCGGTGTTTCACACCTTTCAGTGGACCTTCCAAGCGACCTGCGTCGGCTTGCCGGAATACGCGCCGCTTGCCGCCTTCCCCCATTCCGGCGTGCTTGGTTTTATTAACTTGCTAGGCTGCTGGGCCAACGAGGCCTTCTTTATGATCTCGGGCTATTTTCTCATCGCCTCAGCCGCGCGTGCTTGGGACGGTGGAACAACGTGGAAGTCGCAAATGCAACGGACGGCGCAGCGTCTGGGCAAGGTCGTTATGCCCACTGCGTTTTATTGCGTCGTGGCGCTCGCGTGGTCCACGGTCGTCTCCCCCATTCCCGATGTTACCCTCAGCACGCACTACTGGTACACGCTAGGCCTTGAGTTTATCTGGGTCTATGCCGCCACGGTCTTCATGGCGCCATGGTTTGGACTGGCTAAGAGTCGACTCTCCCAGAAGAGCTACACGACGACGGTCATCGCCGTTGGCATCCTCGCATTTGTTGTTAACGGGTATATAGCCGCCATGAGTACGACAAGCACCGGCGAGTTTTCTTGGCTCCAGAAGCTCATGAGCGCTGCCACGTACGTAATCGCGTTTTTGATCGGCGGTCTGCTCCGCGACGTTACCGATGTCATGGATTCGGACAGGGCGGGCGCCTTGGGCATGCGGTCGCTCGCTGCGATTTTGGCGCTCGCCACCATCCTGGAAGGAGCACTCTCCTTCACCGGCAACCTCACGGCGATGGCAGTCCTCTCCTACAAATCGACCTCGTTGATCTCGTTTGCCCTCGCTGCCGCCTCCTTGCTCTTTGCGGCTACCCGACGCAGGGCCTTAGGCAATCCGCGGAATGCAGGTGTCATCGTCACCTTATCGACCGCCACGCTCGGTTTCTATGTGATGCAGTCGCTCACCAGTAGCCTGTGGCGTCCCGTCTTCAACACCCTGCTCGCAAACATACTGGTCAGCCAAAACAGCCCGGCAGCTATATGTATCGTCACGGGTACCGTCATTAGCATCGTCTTTGCTCTGGCGCTTCTCATCATCGATGCAGCTAGAAGCCTTATCGCTCGCTAGCTCAAGCGGCAATAGACACGCTGCCGTCAGACGCCAAAGCCGCTACACCCGTGGCAGGTTCCTGCGTTTTATTCAAAGCTTGCCGTCAAGGTGCGCCGAGCCTTTACAATAGGACAGTCCCAAGGACGTATTCGATAGCTTCCGCGCAGCGCTCGCCCGCCGCGCGTGAAAGGATATATTGCCCCATGCCTTCAACCCTTCCCGCTCCCATCGATAAGCTCGCCATCGTTGTCGTTACGTACAAGCGCCAGGAACTCCTGGCCAACCTGTTCGACTCCATGACCGAGCTCACGGCAACGCCCTGGCGCATCGTGATTGTCGATAACGAGAATTCGCGCGAGACCGAGGCCATGTGCACCGCATTCAACGAGCGCCTGGCCAGCCTGTGGGGCATCGACACCGAGCAGCCCGACGCGCAGGGCGGCACCGACCGTGTCATCTACGCCCCGCAGCTCGAAAACGGCGGCGGTGCGGGCGGCTTCTCCGCTGGCACTAAATGCGCCTACGATCTGGGGGCCCAGTGGTTCTGGGTGATGGACGACGACGTGCTCGTCATCCCCGAAGGCATCGAGCGTCTTGCCAAGTGGACCGACCGCTACGATGTCATCCAGGGTTCGCGCCTGGACTTTGACGGCGGCGCTTTCTTTTGGCAGTACCAGCTCATCCTTTCGCTCGGCATCCCTAACCCCATCGCCAAGTGGGACTTGGGGCCCGAGGGCTACCGCACCATGAACCAACTGTGCTTTGAGGGCGGCATGTTCTCGCGCCGCGTGGTCGACAAGATTGGCCTGCCCGACGCGCGCTTCTTTATCTACGGCGACGATGCCTGCTACGGCTACGTGGCCAGCCAGCACTTCCCCGCCGCCGTGGTTGCCGACGTGGTGCTCAAGCGCGCCCGCGCCGTCTCCAACTGGGATATCGCCGGCAAACGACAGCTCAACTCCACGAGCGACACCAACCGCTACTACATCATGCGCAACCGAGGCTTCCTCGCTCGCTATATGCAGATCTACGGTGACTACCACCCCATGCTGTTCCGTCTGGGCAATGCCGCGACCTTCTGCAAGGAGTTCATTCGTCTGGCAGCAGTCGACAAATGCTTTAAGACCGGCATTCCGGCGCTGCGCCGCGGCATGAAGGACGCCCGCAAGATCGTTAAGGATCCCAACTGGAAGCCCATGCCGCCCCTGAAGGACGCCGAGTAGTAAAGGGCTTTCGCCCGCCGCTACAGTCGTTGGCACACCACGGACACACGCTGACCGTCAAAGCCAAAACCCCAACGCATGCGCCCGACGGCGGGGCGCGGCACGCGGATATCATCGATGCCGTCGCGCTCTATGTCGAGCAGCGCCTGAACCGCCAACAGTTCCAGGCCCAGGGCATCGACGCCAGGGTCGTACAACATGTTGACCGTAATGAGCGGTCGCTCATCGAGCATGCCGAGCGTGTCGGCCACGTCAAACACCCGACCGGTGGGAATCACCTGGATATCCCAGCGATCCGAGACGCCACTTCGCTTGGAGCTGGGATTGCAATAGCCGGGCAGTCCAAAGCAGAGCCCCTGAAGCGCCAGATGATAGGCTGTCGGCATATCTGATTGGCCCACATCGATGCCCAGATCGCCGATAGCACAGCTCAAAGCTTGCTTTACAGTGTCCTCGTCTCCTCGACACAGCCCGTCATGGAACGAGTCGATAACTCCAACGTCCTCAACGGCGCACTCAAACCATTCCAGAATTACAAGACGGAGCGCCTGACGCACTTCGTTATTAGGCAGACGCAGGGAACGAAGGCACGCGCCGTCCTCCGAATGCCCCGTCATATCCGTCGTAAGGAATCCAGACAGATACAGCGCAGTCCAGATATCTTCGGGCTTGGCGGCATCGACCTCCTCGGCATGCATATGCACTGGCGCCTCAATAAACCCATGCGGCTCAACCAAATCGAACAATGTGGACAGGCGAATGAGATTCCAGTCGCCGACGCATGCGCCCAGACGGTCGGCGTAACAATACAGATCCGCCCGAACGGGCGCGACGCAATCGCGATGTGCGTAGTCCACCACGCGCTCCGGGCTCGAGCAATAAAAACCACCAAACAGATAGCCCTCGAGCCACTCACGCGCGTCATCCAGACAGCCGTTGCGACCGATGCAATCCAACAGCACTTGGACTTCGTCGTCCGAAAAACCGAACCATCGATCACACCAACTCGACAACGCTGTCGCCGACCGATAGGAAACCCCACGTTGGGACAACGCAAGCTCGGCAGGACCGGGGCGCTCGCCCATAAGACACGTCAATCGCAACGAGTCGCCGGCGTCGGCAATGGTGTCGAACAGCATTCGGCTGAGCGACTCTAGGGAATCCACGCTACCGTCGTCCTTAGCGTCCAAACGCTTTGGACATACCGCGTCGTAGTCGTCTATCAGAAGAACAACCTGCTCATCGAAAGCTGCCTGGAGCAGCTTGATAAGCACGCCAAGCGCCGCATCGATCTCCTTATCGCTGGCCACCCCACGCGCCGCCCTCTCGATAAGACGAACCTCACGTCTTGACAGATCAGGCGCGGCAAGCAGCGGCAGTAATCGGGCGCACTCGCGCACGACAGCCCCGCGAATTGCTGCCGCAGCACCAGCACCATGCCTCGAAGCGGCAGCTGTAAAGTCGAGCATGATGACCGGATAACTCGCGTACTCATCACGATAGCGACCGCCGCCCGCCTGCCAAATCTGGGTACCAGCGAACAGGCTTCGATCCGGCAGCCGGCGATCAGGTCGTTCCAAATAGCACTTGAGCATCGATAAATTCATGCTCTTGCCAAAACCCTTGGGCCGACAGCAAAGCGCAACAGGTGCTTCACTGTCCAATATATCGGCAATAAACATAGTCTTATCGACGAGTAAACACCGATTGATTGCATCGGAAAAGTCGCGTGCATCAACCGGTAGAGCTGCGCTATCCGCATGATTGAGCAACCGTGCACCAAACGCATGAGTAAAACCACAATTCACCTGTTCAGACACCGTAAACTCTCCTTCTAACGCAGCACGATGCCCATTGTAGCGAGCGGGTAGAGCGCAACAATATCGACATGCAAACGTTTCGGGCAGCGGTAGCAACAGACCCCCGAGGGGGCATAACAAATCGTTGCACAACAAAAAAAGGGGGGCCGATGCCGCCGCACCGGACCCCGTCCCAAACTCTTATAGAAAACGATCTGGAAGATTACTCCTCCAAGCCGTCCTCCCCAGAAGCCTTCTTCTGCTGATCGAGCTTATGCTTACCACTTACGATAGACGTAGCGCCCAGTGTGGCCAAGCTTGCACTGGCAAGGCTCGCCATCACAATCAGATCGCCCGTCTTGGGCATGTTGCCGCCCGAGGACTTGGTAGTTGTAGTCGTCGTGGTTGTGGTGGTCACCGTTTTGGAGTCATTTTGCTCCTGGACCTGGTTGTCAGCACCGCTCTTGTCGTCGTCTTCGGACTGTTTCTTTTCGCCCTCGGCCTTGCTCTTGTCCTTCTCCTCAGATTCAGACTTCTTATCCTCGTCCTTCTTCTGTTCGGACTTGTCGCTCTTCTCCTCAGAGCTAGAACCCTTATCGGATTCGGTCTTCTCGGAAGCCTTGTCCTTGGAGTCGCCCTTTGCGGCTTCGATCTTTTCCGTGGAAACCTGATCAGAGTTGCCCTTGTTCTGGGTCGAGCCGTTATTGACGCCAGCCATCAGCGAAGAGCCCAGCGTAGAACCAAGCTGCTCGGAGAAAGAAGGCTTCTTGTCCGGCGAAGCAACGGGAACGTCCGGCGCCTTATTCGAGTCATCCTTGGAAGCATCGGAACCAGGGGTTGCGTCAGAGCCGGAGCCGTTGTTAGAGCCGGTGCCAACGGACGAATCGCTCGAGCCGGTGGATGAGTTAGAGGTGCCAGCGCCGGTCGAACCAGAAGCGTCGCTGTCCGTATTGCCGGCAGAGCTTGAAGACGAATCGCCCGCAGCAGAGCCGTTCGAAACGGAGCCGTTCGAGGTAGAGCCGTTGTTGGTAGTGCCACCAGCAGAGCCATCACCGTCAGCATCGGTCGAGGGCGAATCCATCCTGTCATCGTTGGCATCGTCGCTCGAGTCGTCATTCGAATCAGGCGTCGGCGAGGGCGCCGGCGTGGGCTCGGGCTGCACGGGCGTCGCAGCGGCAGCGGCCTCGTCCTCGGCGATATAAACCAAGCAGTCCTTCAGCTCGTTGCGGTAGCGGTTCTTCCAGCCCTCATGATACTGGGGCTGGCTCGAATACTTGGTCGCCACGTTATTGACCACACTGTTGGAAAGCGCCGTCACAAACTCGCGATCAGTCATACTGTTAGAAAGGTTTGCCCAACGGAAGAAGTCCCTGCAGCCACCGGTGCCGCACATGTTGGTGATGCTCCACACCATGCCCTTAACGCAATCGGCACGGCCCGAAATATCAATGCCCAGGCCGCTCTTGAGCCACGCCTCGGTCACCGCATAGTACGAGTTGTACGCATACGCATCCTGCAGAGCCGAGAACTCAACAGGGTCGGTGTTATAAGCACCTTGGAAAGCCTCCTGCGCAATACGGCCCAACTCGGTGAGCTGGCCGTTCTCGTACATGGCATTGCTCGTGTTGGAAATCTCGCTGCCGCGATCAATCGCATCCTTGAGCATGCTGTATTTTTCGGGGTTGTAGTTGTAGGCCTGCTTCATAAACGGAATGAGCGACCATCGACGGTCGAACTGGTAATAACCCAGCGCGTTATAGCCGTCGCCATACGAAAAGCCCTGGTTATAGTTGCCATGGCTCTCGTACTTGGTAAAGTACTTCATCTCGGGGGTAACGTTAACAAACGAAACGCCCTGGACCGACCTCAGCACGCCCGAGAAGGACTGCTGGGTATAGAGACCCTTATCGATATCGGTGGCACCCGAGGCAACGCCCGGCGTGGGCTCCTCGGCAGCAGCGGGTGCCGGCGCGGAAACGGCGCCAAACGAAAGCGCCAGCGTCAGGCCCGCGACAATAGCAGAATGCTTGCGCTGCATAAGATCCTCCCTGCATTGGTGTAGTTAAAGTGCAGTTTGCAAAGATAAGAGTAAGTATTGCAGCTCGCCCGTTGTTGCACAACAACCCCTCGGTAAACGGCAACAACCCTCCGCGAAATCTTAAGGAATTGCGCTCAACCTACAGCTTAATGTCGAAGTTGATCTCGGGGACGGCAGCAAGGTCGGCCAACGTCACGCCGTCGACGTAGTTTTCGATCACGTCGTCCAGGCCGCGCCAGAACTTGACGGTTGAGCACAGATCGCTACGGGCGCAGCTGTTGTCGATGCCGTCGCACGCCACCGGAGCCGTACTGCCCTCGACAGCGCGCAGGATGTCGCCAGCACGCACCTCGGCCGGGTCCTTGGCCATCATGTAGCCGCCGCCCTTGCCGCGCACGCTCTTAAGCAGGCCAGCCTTCATAAGCGGACGAACCAGCTGTTCCAGATACTTCTGCGAAATGCGCTCGCGGTCGGCGACCTCGCGCAGAGCAATCTTGCCCTCGGCGTCGCCCAGCGCTGCGATATAGATCATCAGTCGGAGGGCATAGCGGCCCTTAGAAGAAATGAGCATACCTACCCTCCCATCGTTACTGGGACAAAACCAGGCTTGTTTGTCCCAAATCCTATGCAAGCGGAGCAAACAAACCTGATTATTATGTCCCTCATCTAAAAAGTCGAGTGGATTAGTCGGGTTTTCCCTTGACTAACGCCGAACCCATAGTAACTTTATTCCGAGAAGATTCCTAGGGTTTCGTACACCCATGAGTACACCATATACAGAGAGGGACAGCATGAGCGCAAATCCGCTGCTTTCCATCGAAGGTCTGACCGCCTCCGTGGACGAGAAGACCATCCTCCACAACGTCAACCTCAACGTCGCCGCCGGCGAGACCCACGTGCTGATGGGCCCCAACGGCGCCGGCAAGTCCACCCTCGGCCACCTGGTCATGGGCGATCCCGTTTACACGGTCAACGACGGCCGCATCGTCTTTGACGGCCAGGACATCACCGAGCTCACCACCGACAAGCGCTCGCGCGCCGGCCTGTTCCTGAGCTTCCAGGCCCCGGTCGAGATCCCCGGCGTGCCACTGTCGAGCTTTTTGCGCGCCAGTATCGCCGGCCGCCCCGGCCTGGAGATGAAGGGCAAGGAATTCCGTCGTCGCGTCAAGGAGCTCGCGGCCGAGCTCAACATGGATACCGCCTACCTCAACCGCGAGCTAGGCGTGGGCTTCTCGGGCGGCGAGAAGAAGAAGGTCGAGATGCTCCAGCTCCTGTTGCTGCAGCCCAAGCTCGCCATCCTCGACGAGACCGACTCGGGCCTGGACGTCGACGCGCTTTCCACCGTCAGCCACGGCATGGACGCCTACCGCAAGAGCTGCGACGGCTCCATGCTTATCATCACGCACAACACGCGCATCCTGGAGCACTTGGATGTCGACCGCGTCCACGTTATGGTCAAGGGTCACATCGTGCGCGAGGACGACGCCTCGCTCATCCCCTGGATCGACAAGAACGGCTTTGAGACCTTCGAGCGCGAGGCAGCCGAGCAGCGCGCCCAGGCCGAGACCGCCACTGCCAAGCAGCAGGCGTAAAGGGGCGACGCAATGACCAAGAACCGCACCGAGGTCGCGGACATCGACCGCAGCCTCTACGACTTCACCTATGGCGAGGAGGGATTCGAGCGCCTCGACGCCGGCATCACGCCCGACATCGTGCGCGAGATCAGCGCCAAGAAGGACGAGCCGCAGTGGATGCTCGATCTGCGCTTAAAGTCCCTCGAGATCTTCAACCGCTTCCCGGATCCGACGTGGGGCCCCTCCATCGAGGGCCTGGACATGGACAACATCGTCACCTACGTAAAGCCCAACACCGACCAAAAGCACGACTGGGAGTCGGTGCCCGACGACATCAAGAACACCTTTGAGCGCCTGGGTATCCCCGAGGCCGAGCGCAGCTACCTGGCGGGCGTCGGTGCGCAGTACGACTCCGAGCTGGTCTACCACAACATGCAGGACACGGCGTCCAAGATGGGCATCGTCTACTCCGGCATCGAGGAGGCCCTGCACGACCCGCAGTGGGAGCCGCTCATCCACGAGAAGTTTATGACGCTCATCCCGCCCACCGACCACAAGTTTGCGGCCCTGCACGGTGCCGTGTGGTCGGGCGGCTCGTTTGTCTACGTGCCCAAGGGCACCAAGCTCGATTTTCCGCTGCAGAGCTACTTCCGCCTTAACGCCAAGGGTGCCGGCCAGTTTGAGCACACGCTCATCATCGTCGAGGACGACGCCGACCTGCACTTTATCGAGGGTTGCTCCGCGCCCAAGTACAACGTTGCCAACCTCCACGCCGGCGCCGTCGAGCTCTTTGTGGGCAAGCGTGCACATCTGCGCTACTCGACCATCGAGAACTGGTCCAAGAATATGTACAACCTCAACACCAAGCGTGCGCGCGTGGACGAGGACGGCGATATCGAGTGGATCAGCGGTTCCTTCGGCAGCCACGTGGGCTACCTCTACCCCATGAGCGTGCTCAACGGCCGCCGCGCCCGCTCGAGCTTTACCGGCATCACCTTTGCCGGCGCCGGCCAGAACCTGGATACCGGCTGCAAGGTCGTGCTCAACGCGCCCGATACCTCGGCAACCGTCGAGACCAAAGGTATCTCCAAGAGCGGCGGCATTCAGACCTTCCGCAGCTCTATCGTGGCCACGCCCAAGGCAGAGGGTTCCAAGGCAACCGTGAGCTGCCAGTCGCTCATGCTCGATGACCAGAGCCGCTCCGACACCATCCCCGCCATGGACATCCGCGCCAAGAACGTCGACATCGGCCACGAGGCCACCATCGGCCGCATCGGCGACGACAAGGTGTTCTACCTGATGAGCCGCGGCATCTCGGAGGAAGAGGCCCGCACCATGATCGTCAACGGCTTTGCTAACCCGGTCTCCAAGGAGCTGCCGCTGGAGTACGCCGTCGAGATGAACAACCTGATCAAGCTCGAGATGGAAGGAGCGATCGGATAATGAAACAGGAAACCAACGCCGCTGCCACCACGCTCGAGCAGGTCAACGCGATGCCCGCAGCAACCTGGGGCTGGTTGAAAATGAATCAGACCAAGCTCGAGCTCTCTGACGAGCTTGCCGCCGCTCCCGCGGAGGCCGTTGAGGTCGAAGGCTTGGGCGAGCAGTTTTCCGGCGCTGCCGACGCGTTTGGCACCGCCATGAACGCCATGGCCGAGCGCTTCCCCGAGCGCCGCGCCTCCGCCCCCGGTGATGCCGCCGACCGCGCCCGCATCACGCCCGAGACCGAGCTCGACGTGCCCGCCACCTCCGTCTACCAGGCCGGCGCCATCAAGCTCGAGGAGGAGCTCTCCCCTGCTGAAGCCTTCGAAACCGGCATGGGCGAGGCTGCCTACGCCTACTTGGCCGAGCACGCTACCAAGCGCATCGTCATCGATGTGCCCGCATACCAGCACGCCACGGTTACCGTGCGTGTGAGCGGTGTCGATGCCGCCGCGGCCATCGCCGCCATCGACATCGTCGCTCGCCCGCAGGCAACGCTCGACCTGCATATTGCCCTAGACTCTCCTGTTACCGGCGAGGGTGTCGTGGGCTCCGTGCTACGCGTGTGCGCCCACGAGTACGCCACCGTCAACGTGACCTGCACGCAGACACTCGACGACAGCTGGATCGCACTCGACGACACCGGCCTGTTCCTGGACGAGGGCGCGCGCGTCAACGTGCAGCACACCGTCCTGGGCGCCGGCGCCAGCGCCACCGGCCTTGCCGGCGACCTGCTGGGCGACACCGCCAAGGTGACCATCGATACCGATTACCTGGGCGCCCGCGAGCAGGTGCGCGACTTTAACTACGAGCTGCGCCACCGCGGTCGCAAGACCGAGTGCGAGATCGACGCCAACGGCGTGCTGACCGGCACGTCCAAGAAGGTCTACCGTGGCACCATCGACCTCGTGCACGGCTGCAAGGGTGCAACCGGCACCGAACGCGAGACGGTGCTTTTGGCCAACAAGGGCGTCGACAACAAGACCGTTCCCGTCATTCTCTGTGACGAGGACGACGTCGCCGGCAACCACGGCGCCACCATCGGTCACGTCCGCGACGAGCAGCTGTTCTATCTCGCCTGCCGCGGTCTTGACCAAAACGCCGCCGAGGACCTGTTCATCCGCGCCAAGCTGGAGGACGCCGCGCTTTCCGCCACCGACGAGCGCACCCGCGCCGCCGTCGTCCGCCTAGGCAACAACCTGATCGACAACTTTGAAGAGGAGCTCGCATGATCGACACCGAGCACGTTAAATGCGACACCTGTACTGCCCCCGAGCCCATGGAGCTCGACGCCAGCGACGAGGCTTCGCGCGGCTGGCCCACCGTGGACATCGAGACCAACCCCTACAAGGGCCAGTTCCCGCTGTTCCAGCAGCACCCCGAGATCGCTTTCCTCGATAGCGCCGCCACCGCGCAGCGCCCTGCCCGTGTGCTCGACGCCGAACGCGACTTCTACCAGCGCATGAACGCCAACCCCCTGCGCGGCCTGTACTCGCTGTCCGTCGAGGCCACCGACGCCATCGCGAAGGTCCGCCAGCAGATCGCTGACCTCATCGGCGCCTCACAGGCCAACGAGGTCGTCTTCACCCGCAACACGAGCGAGTCGCTCAACCTGGTCGCTAAGAGCTTTGCGCCCACAGTGCTCGAACCGGGCGACGAGGTCGTCATCACCATCATGGAGCACCACTCCAACCTGATTCCGTGGCAGCAGGTCTGCCGCGAGACCGGCGCCAAGCTCGTCTACCTCTACCCCACCAAGACCGGCCAGCTCACCACCGAGGAGGTTCTTGCCAAGGTGGGTCCCAAGACCAAGATCCTAGCCGTGGGACAGGTCTCCAACGTGCTGGGCGTCGAGAACCCGGTCAAGAACCTCGGCAAACTCGTGCACAAGTACGGCGGCTACCTGGTCGTCGACGGCGCGCAGTCGCTGCCGCACATGCCGGTCGATGTGGCCGACCTGGGCGCCGACTTCTTTGCCTTTAGTGCGCACAAGGCCATGGGCCCCATGGGCATCGGCGTGCTGTGGGGCAAGATGGACCTGCTCAACGCCATGCCGCCCATGCTTACCGGCGGCGAGATGATCGATTCGGTCACCGAGCAGAACGCTGTCTGGGCTCCCGTCCCCGAGAAGTTCGAGGCCGGCACGCAGGACGCCGCCGGCATCTTCGCCACGGGCGCCGCACTCGATTACCTGGTCAACACGGTGGGTTACGAGAACATCCAGGCCCGCGAGCAGGCACTCGTCCACTATCTGATGGGCGAACTCATGCAGCTCGACTTTGTCCAGATCATCGGCTCCATCTATTGGGACAACCACCACGGCGTCGTGAGCTTTAACGTCAAGGGCATCCACCCGCACGACGTAGCGAGCATCATGGACATGGACGGCGTCTGCATTCGCGCCGGCCACCACTGTGCGCAGCCGCTGCTCACCTGGCTGGGCGTCGAGAACCTTGCCTGCTGCCGCGCCAGCGTGGCCTTCTACAACGACAAGGCCGATATCGACAAGTTCATCGCCGGCCTGCATCACGTTTGGAGCACGTTCAATGGGTAATCTGTACACCTCCACCACGTTTATGGAGCACAACTCGCACCCCGACTACAAGTACGAGATGGACGCCCCCACGCACGAGCACGACGGCATCAACCCCAGCTGCGGAGACGAGCTCACCTTGCAGCTACGTGTCGAGAACAACGTGATCGAGGAGGCCTCCTTTACCGGCCACGGCTGCGCCATCAGCCAGGCAAGCGCCGACATCATGGCCGACCTCATCACCGGCGAGACCGTCGAGGAAGCTCGCCGCTTGGCAGAGCTCTTCCTCGCCATGATCCGCGGCGAGCAGCTCTCCGAGGAGGACTTGGAAGACCTGGACGAGGCCGCCCAGCTCCAGGACATCTCGCACATGCCCGCCCGCGTCAAATGCGCCGAGCTCGCCTGGCGCACCCTCGACGGCATGCTCACGGGACAAAATAATCAGTAGTATTTGTCCCAAATCTTAAGAATTTTGTTGGCCGAATCGCTTGACAAGAGTGGTTCGGCCATTTTCTATTCCGAGCCCTCAGCCTGAGCATTCACCCGAACATAAGCGCGCACGATACGAGAGACGGTACTCTTGCTGATTCCCGTATATCGTTCGATCTCGCGCACCGTGTAGCCGACATCGTGCAGGGCGAAAATGATTCCATCTCGCCGCGAGGGCGCTACGGTCTTGAGTTCGTTGAGCGGCACGCCCAGGCGCTTCGCCATCTTGTCGGCAAACGCACGCCGCTCCCACTCTGTCTCATCCATATCGTGAATCACCGGATCGGAACCATCGGGCATCGACAGAGAATAATCCAGAAACCCCTTGGCAGACTCAAAGAGCTCAAGCACACAAGAAGGGTCCGAAAATCCCCTCGTCGTATCGTTGTCATACGCTCTCAGATACTCGGCAAAGCTGCTCCAGGGATAACGCTCGATCAGGGCGATACCCGCCTCCTGCGGATTAGCGTGAACATAGCGAATGGCAGCCATTAGATAACGGTCGGTATCGAGCGAGCGCCGGTCAAAACGGTTCTGGAACAGATGACCCGTGCGCCCCGTGCGCTTATTGAACCGCCGCGCGTACGTCAAAAGCAGCCGGTGCATCGCCGCGCTCATCGCGTCCTCGTAATCTGCAAGCACCAGATGCACGTGATTGCCCATAAGGCACCAGGCGATAACCGTCACGCCCGCCTCGCGGCAGCACTCGCGCATCAGCTCCAAAAACTCCCACCGGTCTTCATCGCCCTCAAAGATGAGCTGCTTGCCCACACCGCGGGCACAGACATGGTAAAAGCCGGTAACCGTTCTCCAAACGCGCTGCATGGCGCTCCCTTCGCCGGGATCTGATTGCCATCCAATACAGCACGATTGAAGCGTGCCATCAAAACATTCACGCAAAACAATACACTCGCGCGGCCAAAGGCAGTAAACGGGCGGCGAACGGCACCGTTGCAACAGGTCAACCCCTGCAACGCTTACAAGAGCTGACCAAAAGCTTGCCCAAGACGAACCCCCTCTACGGAAGTTCGCGACCACAGAACATATAGTTAAACCGTTTCAATTAAAACTTCCGGACTTCTCGCTACGAAAACTGAGCCGTTCGCCGAATATTCCGTGCATTTCGCGGTATTATAGGGGCTGCATGTCATGTCCCTTTCGAAGGGTCGCCCGGCAATCGCCAGCCACGACCCCCAGACGGGACGCCAACACGATAGAGAGGAGAGGCATGCAGTACTCACAGGAAGTGGAGAACATGTGCCCCGTTGCCAAGGGTGCATACCACGGCCCCGCACCCATCCCCGAGGAGGGCAAGTGGGTCCAGGCTAAGGAGATTTCCGACATCTCCGGTCTTACGCACGGTGTGGGTTGGTGCGCACCTCAGCAGGGCGCCTGCAAGCTCACGCTGAACGTCAAGGACGGCATCATCGAGGAGGCCCTCGTTGAGACCATCGGCTGCTCGGGCATGACCCACTCTGCTGCCATGGCTTCCGAGATCCTTCCCGGTAAGACCATCCTCGAGGCCCTCAACACCGACCTCGTCTGCGACGCCATCAACGTTGCTATGCGCGAGATCTTCCTGCAGATCGTTTACGGCCGCAGCCAGACCGCGTTCTCCGAGGGCGGCCTGCCCGTGGGCGCCTCCCTCGACGACCTCGGCAAGGGCCTTCGCTCTCAGGTCGGCACCATGTTCGGCACCAAGGCCAAGGGCGCTCGTTACCTTGAGCTCGCTCAGGGCTACGTCACCCGCATGGCTCTCAACGACAAGAACGAGATCATCGCATTCGAGTTCCTGAACCTCGGCAAGTTCACCGACGCCGTCAAGGCCGGCAAGACCCCCGAGGAGGCCATCGCTGGCGCTATGGGCCACTATGGTCAGTGGGAGAACGCTGCCAAGTACATCGACCCGCGCACCGACGAGGAGACTCACTCCGTCGCCAGCGTGTTCCCGGTTCACGAGTAGAAAGGGAGGGAAATAACTATGACTGTTACGTTCGAAGGTTACGAGCGCCGCGCTGACAAGATCAACAAGTGCCTCGCCGACAACGGCATCGCCTCCCTCGAGGAAGCTCTGCAGATCTGCACCGACAAGGGCTTCAACCCGCGTGAGATCGTCAACAACACCCAGTCCATCGCCTTCCAGAACGCCGAGTGGGCCTACACCCTCGGTTGCGCTCTCGCTGTCAAGCGTGGCGCCAAGACCGCTTCTGAGGCTGCCGCCATCATCGGCGAGGGCATCCAGGCCTTCACCGTTCCCGGCTCCGTCGCCGAGGACCGCAAGGTCGGTCTGGGCCACGGCAACCTGGGCGCTATGCTGCTCTCCGACGACACCGAGTGCTTCGCCTTCCTGGCCGGCCACGAGTCCTTCGCTGCCGCTGAGGGCGCTATCGGCCTGGCTCTGAACGCCAACAAGGCTCGTAAGAAGCCGCTGCGCGTCATCCTCAACGGTCTGGGCAAGGACGCCGCCCAGATCATCGCCCGCATCAACGGCTTCACCTACGTGAAGACCCAGTTCGACTACTACACGGGCGAGCTCAAGGTCGTCGAGACCATCCCCTACTCCGATGGTCCCCGCGCTGCCGTTAACTGCTACGGCTCCGACGACGTCCGCGAGGGCGTTGCCATCATGTGGCACGAGAACGTCGACATCTCGATCACCGGTAACTCCACCAACCCCACGCGCTTCCAGCACCCCGTCGCTGGCACCTACAAGAAGGAGCGCCTCGAGGCTGGCAAGAAGTACTTCTCCGTCGCTTCTGGTGGCGGCACTGGCCGTACCCTGCACCCGGACAACATGGGCGCCGGCCCTGCCTCTTACGGCATGACCGACACCATGGGCCGCATGCACTCCGACGCCCAGTTCGCCGGTTCTTCCTCCGTGCCTGCGCACGTCGACATGATGGGTCTCATCGGCATGGGCAACAACCCCATGGTCGGTGCCACCGTCGCCTGCGCTGTCGCCGTCGAGGAGGCCCTCAAGGCCTAATCGCGCCCGCGCGATGCTCATATAGTTGAGCTTTAGAGCCGCTACCCACCCGGGTAGCGGCTCTTTTTGTTTGCGCTGTCGCAGGGTAGCTAATGCCGATATATCAGTTGGGGCGAAATACGAGATGTGATGAGACGGAGCGCCAGAGCGTCCATGACGCCCACCTGCCATATGTGCCCTTTACCGATTTGCCGAGTCTTTGCGGCCCCATTGCCGATCACCCGTGCGACAATGCGCCGGACGAGAAAGGAATCCGATGGAATCGACTGATGTACTGGTAATTGGATCTGGCATTGCGGGCCTTTGCGCCGCCATCGAAGCGGCGCGCGCGGGCGTGACCGTCACTGTGGCAAGCGCCGGCAAGACTATGAGTGGATCAAGCTTCTTCCCCGGAACCTGGGGCTTGGGGCTTATCGGACCCGTTAACGAAGACGACGAACAAGACCTTATCGATACCATCCAGACCGTTGGTGGCGGCGTCGCCGACCCCGATCTTGTCCAGACGTTTGTCCACAGCATTCCCCAGGCAATTGAATGGCTCGAGCAAGACCTGGGTGTTGAGCTCCAGCGTCCGCAAAGCGCTGAAAGCGCTCAGCAAAAGCAATTTATCCCCTGCTTTGACCACAAGACGCGCATGTGGCGCGGCCTCACCCGCAAGCCCCTTGAGGACGCTCTGACGACCCGGATCGAGTCGCTCGGCATTCGCCTGCTCCCCCGCCATGAGCTTATCGACCTTGTTGAGGACACGAACGGCAGAATAACCAGAACCATGCTCTACGACCTCACCGAAAATCGAATCGTGCCCTTTGCTGCCAAGGCCACGATCATCGCAACCGGTGGCACAGGCGGCCTGTTCGAGCGCAGCCTTACGTCGGCTGATGTGCTCAGCTCCTCGCAGGCCATCGCGCTGGCGCACGGCGCAACACTTACTAATATAGAGTTCATGCAGATGATGCCCGGCTTCATCGAGCCCAAGCGCAACCTGGTCTTCAACGAGAAAACCTGGCGCTACGTACATGTAGACCAGCCGGTAGATATTGCCGACGACAAGCTGGACGACCTGCTCGAGCAGCGCTCTGGATATGGTCCCTTCACGTCACGCTTGGCCTCCCGCGCTATCGATCTCGTCATCGATCAGGCAGGTGTCGAAGGCCTGGCACTCCACTACGACTTTCCCCGCGAGGATGTCCCAGAGTTTGTGCAGACCTTTGCCACCTGGCTGCAAGACGAGCACGGCATCGCCCCGACTGACGAGATGCGCGTTGCGATGTATGCCCACGCCGCTAACGGCGGCATCAAGATCGATAAGACCGCGCAAACGGGCGTTGAGGGCCTCTACGCTTGCGGTGAGGCGACAGGCGGCATACACGGCGCCGACCGCATTGGTGGCTTGTCAAGCGCCAACGGCATCGTGTTCGGGCGCATCGCGGGCGCATCGGCAGCCCAAGCAGCACAGAAAGAGCCCGAGACAGCCCTGAAGGCGGATATCGCCCTCCCCCAGTACGGCATAGCCGCAACAGATGCCGAACGCCTGACACACAGCCTAAGGCACACGATGAGCACCTATTGCATGATCAACAGGACCGAAACAGGCCTATCCGAGGCACTACACGAGCTTGAGGGCTTGAAGACGGAGGCAACGACCTTGAGCACACAGAAAGCCCAGGACAGCGAAGTCGCAGCCCTCGCCCGCCTGCAATCGCAGATTCAACTAGCACAGGAAATGATCAAAGCCATGCGTAAGCGAACCGAAAGTCTCGGATCGCACTATCGAGCAGACTAATTCGAACACCCATCTAAAGCAGAACACAACTAATCGATATCTATGGGCCCCGTGAGCTCGAAGTGGCACGGGGCCCATTCGTGTCCGTACGGCAGCGTATCCTTATTCTGAATACGGAGCGGGCAAAGCCCGCATAGACAATAGGCCAGCGAGGAGGAGATATGGACAGTAGAGATATCGAGAAGTGGCGTGTCGAACTTGATAGCTACGCCAATGTAGAAGACGGCGTTGAGTATTGGCTCGCACGCGATTTAATGGAACCCATGGGGTACACTCGATGGGAGAACTTTGCCGAAGTTGTTAAGAGGGCAAAAGTCTCGTGCGAAACAAACAAAACTCCAGTTGATTCCCATTTTCGTGACACCACGAAAATGGTAACTGCCGGTGTCGCCGCTCGCGCGGTTAAAGACTACAAACTTACGCGCTATGCATGCTATTTAATCGCCCAGAACGGAGATTCAAACAAGCAAGAAATCGCGCTCGCACAGGCGTACTTCGCCGTGCAGACGCGCCGCCAAGAGCTCATAGAGCAGCGCTTCGCAGAGATTCAGCGCTTGCAGGCGCGCCACTCGCTATCTGATTCAGAGAAACAGCTCTCGGGTATTGCGTTCAAACGCGGCGTGGACTCCAAAGGATTCGCGATCATCAAGTCGAAGGGCGATGAAGCGTTATTCGGCGGCAGAAGCACGGCGGAAATGAAACAACAGCTCGGCGTATCCAAGAGCTCGGCATTGGCGGACAGGCTAGCCGATGTTCTCATCAAAGCAAAGGACCTTACGAACTCGATGACGGCCTTCAACGCCGAGGAACACGACCTGTACGGTCTGGACCAGATCAAGCAAGAGCACGTCGAGAACAACACAAGCGTGCGTGGCAGCCTCATCGACCGCGGAATTGTACCCGAGAACCTACCGCCTGCCGAAGATACAAAGAAGCTCGAACGTCGCGTGAAAGCAGACGAGAAAAAGCTCAAGGAGGGTACAGACGGATTCACCGACCCCCAGGGCAGGCTCGACTTGTAAAGCGTCTGTGCCCTTACGGGTTCGGCCCCATGCGAGGTTAATAAAAAAGACGGCCAACCGAAGTTGACCGTCTTAACAATCTTTGGTGGGCCGTCAGGGGGTCGAACCCTGGACCTTGGGATTAAGAGTCCCCTGCTCTACCAACTGAGCTAACGACCCAAAGCTAAAGTCCGTTGTGGCGGACTTTAGAGGAGATATCGTGTGGTGGGCCGTCAGGGGGTCGAACCCTGGACCTTGGGATTAAGAGTCCCCTGCTCTACCAACTGAGCTAACGACCCGATATCAACACGAAGCAAGAACTGGGGTGGGTAAAGGGACTCGAACCCTCGACCTACGGGACCACAACCCGTCGCTCTAGCCAACTGAGCTACACCCACCGTGTCCTGTGCGCTTCGCGCTCGACTATTATTGCAAGGAACGCCACGCGATGCAAGCCCCAATTTTCAAGAATTTTGAAAAGAGTTTTTCGAGACCATTTCGAGCAATTCCCACCGGTTTCATAGGAGTAAACTTGCCCCACTGCAAATGCTCGAAAGGACAAGCATGAAAGAACTCTCCAACCGTACGGCAACGTTTACCGATTCGGTCATCCGCCGCATGACGCGCATCTCCAATAAGTATGGCGCCGTCAACCTGTCGCAGGGCTTCCCCGACTTCGATCCCCCGGCGCAGCTGCTCAACAGCCTGAGCGCCATCGCCAGCGACCCCAAGCCGCTCTATCACCAGTACTCCATCACCTGGGGCTCCCAGGCCATGCGTGAGGCGCTTGCCGCCAAGCAGGAGCACTTTATGGGCATGCCGATCAACCCCAACGAGAACATCGTGGTCACCTGCGGCTCCACCGAGGCCATGATGGCCGCCATGATGACGGTCACAAACCCCGGCGACAAGGTCGTCATCTTCTCGCCATTCTACGAGAACTACGGCGCCGACACGATCCTCTCGGGTGCCGAGCCCATCTACGTGCCGCTTAACCCACCTGCGTTCGATTTTGACCGCGAGACACTCGAGGCGGCCTTCCGCGACAACGATCCCAAGGCCATCGTCCTGTGCAACCCTTCCAACCCCTGCGGCAAGGTCTTTACGCGCGAGGAGCTCACCTTAATCGCCGACCTCTGCAAAAAGTACGACGCCTACTGCATTACCGACGAGGTATACGAGCACATCGTCTACGCGCCCCACGAGCACGTCTATATGGCCACGCTGCCCGGCATGTTCGATCGAACCATCAGCTGCAGTTCGCTGTCTAAGACGTACTCCATCACCGGCTGGCGTCTGGGCTACACCATCGCCCCGGCCCAGATCACCGAGCGCATTAAAAAGGTCCACGACTTCCTCACCGTGGGTGCTGCCGCTCCCCTGCAGGAAGCTGTCGTCACCGCCCTCAAATTCGACGACAGCTATTACCAGGAGGTCCTCGACCTCTACACCGCCAAGCGCGACCTATTCTGTCAGGGGCTCGATAGCATCGGTCTTGAGCACAACGTGCCGCAGGGCGCCTACTACGTGATGATGGATATCTCGGAGTTTGGCTATGACAGCGACCTCGACTTCTGCGAGGACCTGGCCTCCAAGGTGGGCGTGGGCGCTGTTCCCGGATCGAGCTTCTTCCGCGAGCCCGTCAACCATCTGATTCGATTCCACTTTGCCAAGCGAGACGAGACGCTCAACGCTGCGCTTGAGAACCTCAAGTCGCTACGTGATAAAATCAACCCGCGCGGGTAAGGACGGTCAGTAACTAAAGGCACTAAAGAAACCTCGTGAACCCGTTGGGCCATGAGGTTTCTTTTTATAGCGACCTCATTTATTTTTTAGAGCGCTATACTTTAGTCACGGAGCAACTCGTCCAGAGAGGAATACTATGGCAGAGCAGCAGCTTATCGGAGCGCTCGAGGCCGGCGGCACCAAGATGGTCTGCGCCACGGGCTATGCAGACGGCACGGTCCTGGAACGCGAGCAGATTGCGACCACGACCCCGCAGGAGACCGTTGAGGCCGTCAACGCATGGTTTGCCGACAAGGACATCGCCGCGCTGGGCATCGGCGCCTTTGGCCCCACCGCAGTCAACCCTGCCTCGTCCCAATACGGCAAGATCCTGGAGACGCCCAAAACGGCATGGCGCTACTTTGACCTGCTGGGCACCATCCAAAACGAGCTCAATATTCCCTGCGGCTACGACACCGACGTCAACGTCGCCTGCCTGGGCGAGGTCACCTTTGGTTGCGCCCAGGGCCTCACTGACGTGGTGTATCTGACCATCGGTACCGGCGTGGGCGCCGGCGTGCTCTCGGGCGGTAAGCTCGTGCACGGCATGATGCATCCCGAGGCCGGCCACATCCTGGTCACGCGCGACCCGCGCGACACCATCGGCGAGCACAGCGGCTGCCCCTTCCACGACAACTGCCTCGAGGGCCTCATCGCCGGTCCCGGCGTCAAAAAGCGCTGGGGTGGCAAGAGCGCCGGAGAGATGGCCGATGACCCGGAGGCCATGGACCTGCTCGCCGGCTATCTGGCGCAGGCGCTCATGACCTACATCCTGTGCTACGCACCGCAAAAGATCGTCATCGGTGGCGGCGTGGCCGACCACACCCCCATCGTGCCGCTCGCGCGCAAGAAGTGCGCCGAGATGCTCAACGGCTACATCGTCACGCCCGAGATGGCCGACATTGATAGCTATATCGTCAACAACAGCCTCGAGGGCAAACAGGGCATTATGGGCTGCTTGGCCCTGGGCGCTCAGGCGCTTCAGTAGCAGACGCACCCACAGGGCGTGGCGCGCCCGGCAAATCCGACCTACGGAACGACGCCACCACGCCTCATATAAGCCCTCAAATAAAAAAGGCCGCCTAGGACCAAACAATACGTCCTAGGCGGCTTTTTTGGCGCGCATCAGCGGCCGTAAGAGATATCGGAGCACAACGCCCGTTGCCGCACCACAGCAGTCGATCATCACATCGGTGATCATGCCGGCGCGTCCCGGCACAAAGAGCTGAATCGTCTCGTCGATCGAGGGAATCAGCAGCAGGAACACCGCCGTGGGCAGCAGCACGTCAAAGGTGCGCCGGCCCTCAAAATCAAAGGCGTGCGTTGCCAAGATACCGAGCACCATATACTCGGTAAAATGCGCGCACTTGCGAACAACAAAGTTGGTCACCCATGCATATGGAAGTCCCACGCCGTGCAGGAAACCGCGGATAGCTTCCATGACCGTTAGGCTCAGCGAACCCGACCCCGAGCCGGGAACCAGCGAATTGCCCCAGATCAAGAGCGCCATCAGGCAGGTCACGACCGCCCATTTTCGATTGATCTTAACCATGCAGAAGTTATGCCTCCGCGCGGAGCGGCGCGAAGCTGGCGGTACCGCCCTCGATAACGCTCAGATAGGCACGGCCCGTACGCTTGGCGGTAGAGGACTGCAGGCGCTCGATCTCTTCCTCGAGGATCTGATTGACGCGCTCGTGACGACGATTTTCCATAATGCCGGCGGCAATAGCCTCGGCTCGCTCGATGCCCTCGCGCGAGATACGGGCGGTATCCTCGGGGAACACAGCGCTGTGACGGCCGACATAGGCGGGTGCAGCAGGCTGAGGGGCAGCGACGGGAGCGGGAGCTGCAACAGGAGCAGGCTCGTCGATCTCGTCCAGAATCGCGGTGGCAGCGGCCCACATGTCCTCGTGGCCCGAGTAATCGGCCATGGGGACATCAACCTCGAGCGAGGCATCCGGAAGGTCGCCGGTGTCGATGCGATCTTGGGCATCAATCGATGCGGTGATGGCTGCAGGCTCATCGAGGTCATCGAGATCGATGCCCGCGGCACCGGAGATGATAGGCATGCTGGCGAGGTTTGCATTGTACGGCGCAGCCTCAGCCGCCTGCTGCTGGGCAGGAGCGCCCCAAAGCGAGCTTTCGGCGGCACGGCGGGCGGCAACAGCCTCCTCGTCCGCGGTCATGGCTTCATCAACGTACGAATTATCGGCAGAAGCGTTCGCGTCCGCCGAGGTAGCGCTGTAGGCGTTATTGACCGCCGCATTGGCAACGAGTGCCACGAAAGCCGCCGTGCTGCCCGCAGGGGCGGCCTGGGAGCCCGACACGGCGCGTGCCGCGGCGGCGATATCATCGCGATTGAAGGAGCCGGTCTGCCCGCCGTTGGTGAGCTCGTCGATGGCGACTTGATAGACGTCGCGCGAGCGTGCAGGGTCGCAGCTCACCGGCGAATCGTCGTCGAGCATGCTGTCGATCATGGACCAAGCCTCGGCCTCGTCCATAGCATCTGCGGCTCGAGCGATGGTAGGGACACCATCATCGGCATGACGGCGCTGGAACGCACCAGTCAGGCCGGAAAGGAATGCCGAGGTAGACTGCTCCGACTGAGCCTGAGAAGCAGAAGCCGCAGCGTACGGAATCGCATCCTGCTGCTGAGCTGGAATCGAGGCGGTCTTGAACTCGCTTTGATGCTGATTGAGATTGGCGGCACCGCCCATGACATCGGGCTGGAACAGATGCTCTTCACGCTGCGCACGATACTCGGAGATACCCAGCGAGGCGGCATAGATACCCACGCCCGCCACCGCGCCCACGGCGAAGGGAACTGCACCCGCCACGACCGTCTCGTTCACCGACGAAAACGGCAGCGTCGCGGCATACATAACCACGGGAGCGGCAAGGCCGATCCCGCACGAAAGTCCGGCAAGGACTGCTCGTTGTGTTGCATCAGAAGAAGCCATGAGCTCTCCCCATCTTCCAGCACCCAAATCGCATCATTCAGTTGGCTGCGCGAGAGAAGATGAAGCGGGGCTATGCCCCAAAGCAACGGTATATGGTTCGTTTCATCTGCGTTTTCCGTCGCGAAGCTTAAAAGCTATTATGCGAAACCGCCCTGTCGATTGCAAGCGACGATGTCGGATTGAAACGGGAAACCTGCTGCTCGTCGGTCTTACGGTCAAAAATAAGCGCGGAGCGGCGCTATGGAAAAGGGCCGAGGCTCAAAGCCCCGACCCTTTATCGCATTGATGACTATCGCTGCGCGTGGATGACAACCTAGAACGTCTGCTCGTAGTCGCTGTGTTTTTTGGCCGAACGCACCAGGAACTCCTGGTTGGTGTTGGTGCCCTTAAGACCCTTGATAAACGATGCGGCCGCGCGCTCGGTGTTGTTCATGCCTGCAAGAATGCGACGCAGACCAAAGACAAACGGACGCATCTGCTCGTCGACCAACAGGTCCTCGTTACGCGTACCGGAGGCAACGGGGTCGATAGCCGGGAAGATGCGGCGGTCGGCCAGGTCGCGGTCGAGCTTAAGCTCCATGTTGCCGGTGCCCTTGAACTCCTCAAAGATGACCTCGTCCATCTTGGAACCGGTGTCGATGAGGGCAGAGGCCAGGATGGTGAGCGAGCCGCCGTTCTCGATATTGCGGGCTGCACCCAGGAAGCGCTTGGGCGGATACAGTGCCGCCGAATCGACGCCGCCCGAAAGGATGCGGCCCGAGGCAGGCGCCGCCAAGTTGTAGGCGCGGGCGAGGCGCGTGATGGAGTCGAGCACCACCACGACGTCGCCACCCAGCTCTACGATGCGCTTGGCGCGCTCGATGACGAGCTCGGCCACGCGGGTGTGGTTGTCGGCAGGCATATCGAAGGTCGAGGCCACAACCTCACCCTTGATGGAACGCTGCATATCGGTGACCTCTTCGGGACGCTCGTCGACGAGCAGGCAGATGAGGTGCACCTCGGGGTTGTTAATCGAGATGGACTGGCAGATCTTCTTGAGGATCGTGGTTTTGCCGGCCTTGGGCGGGGACACGATCAGGCCGCGCTGGCCCTTGCCGATCGGCGACACGATGTCGATGGCGCGACCGGTGATGGAATCCTTGCCGTGCTCCATGCGCAGCGGCTCGTTGGGATAGACCGGGGTGAGGTCGC
Source organism: Collinsella sp. (assembly GCA_019425045.1). Lineage (GTDB taxonomy): Bacteria > Actinomycetota > Coriobacteriia > Coriobacteriales > Coriobacteriaceae > Collinsella. The sequence continues at coordinate 8,722 of JAHYYI010000004.1, read as the reverse complement.
CGAACTTGGGGCGGTTGCGAATCTGCTCGGGGTCCAGACCGTTGACGGTCGTGATTTTGGCGAGGCCGGCGCGCTTGTCGCCGCCGCGCGAAGGACGCAGCGAGCCCTCGATGACATCGCCCGTGCGCAGACGCGCGGAGCGGATGAGGTAGGCGGGCACGAAGGCGTCGTCGTTGGACTTCATGTAGCCATGGGCGTGGATGATACCGGAGCTGTCCGGGCGAATCTGCAGAATGCCCTTGATATCGCGGAAGCCCTCGGCCTTCGCGGCAGTGGTGTAGATCTCCTCGACGAGCTCGGCCTTCTTCTTGCCGGTCGTCTCGATCTCGAACTCCTTGGCCTTTTCGCGCAGCTCGGCGACCTTCATGGCCGCGAGCTCCTCACGAGAAAGCGTGGGCTCGGTGGGGGCGGCGTTACGCTCCTTGTTGCGCTGTTTGCGATCGCGTTGGCGGTTGCGACGATCGTTGTTGCGCTCGTCCTTGCGCTCGTTGCGCTCGTTGCGCTCCTCGTTGCGCTTGTGCTGGCGACGGTTGGGGCGAGCGCCGTCTTCGCCCTCGGCGGGGGCGGCACCATCGGTTGCGGCGGTGTCAACATTGGCCGCAGCGGCGTCATTGGCCTCGGCGCCAGAATCAACCTGCGCTTCGACATCAACCTGCTGCTCGGCGGCCTTGGCCTTAACGGACTTCTTGCGACCGCGCTTGGGCTTCTCGGATGCAGGCTGTTCGACGTCCTGGGGCTCGACGGCATCAGCCGATGCATCGGCGGTCGTCTCGGCGGAATCCTCGGACGCACCCTTCTTGGCAGCCTTAGCCTTGGACGTGCGCTTAGCAGCAGTGCGACGGCTGCGACCGGGACGGACGTCGGCGGGCTCGGCATCGGCAGAAACGGCCTTGGAAGTCGTAGCATCCTGGACGGATGCATCGGCAGCAGTTGAGGACTTGGCGGTCGCCGCAGCATCCCGAGCGGCGGCGGCGGCTGCGGCTGCGGCCTTCTCGGCCTCGACAAAGGCCTTGGGCTTGCGACCGCGACGGTGCGGGCGCAAAGCCGGATCGACAACGGGAACTTCGCTGGCCTCGACAGGCGCAGCGGGCTCAACAGACGATGCACCCTCCCCTGCCGCGGAACGGAGCGAAGTCTCAGTGGGCTCGGGGACTACCTGTTCCGCAACCTGCTCGGCCTTAGCAGCCGTGCGACGGCGTGTGCGCGGTGCCAGCTTCTCGGTCGGCTGGTCGGCGGCAGGAACCTCGGTGGCGGCAGGGGTCTCGAGTACAGACGGAGCTGCAAGCTCGGTCAGAGCCGCGGCCTCGCGCTCGGCAGCACGACGGCGGGCGCGCACCACCTGAGCCTCGCTAATCTGCGCCAACGCACGTGCCTGCGCGACCTCATCGGAAATCGGCGCCGAGGAGTCAGCTGCAACGGTGCGCTTGGCGCGCGTCGTGCGCGTGGTACGGCGCTTTGGCTTGGTGACCTCCTCGCCGTCAGCGGCAGGCTTGGCCGTGCGGCGCGTGCGCTTGGGCTTTGCCGGAGCAGCCTCCTCACCAGTTGCAGGCACGGCCTTCTCAGCCGCTACAGGCATAGGCGTCGAAGCAGCCTTAGGCGTCTCAGGAGCCGAGGCTTGCGCGGGCGCCGCGACCTGGTCCGACGCAACCGGTGCAGCGGGAGCGGCCTGCGTCGTCGTTATTTCGTTTTCTTGCTGTTGATCAGACACAGTGTTTGCTCAACTTTCTTTTCAAGCCCTGTGATCACATGCTCCCTGCATAAACCTTCAGGGCGGCTAAACAGTCTAGTTCCGTTCAAAACGACGGACATCATTGATCTGTATCGAGATGATTGCGTCAACTACGCAGCGTTAGTGTAACACAACCGCCGCCACCTGCAACTTAGTCATTGGGGACGTTCTTAAACGACTAGTCAAAAGGGACACTCTTTGTTTGCCACCCACAAATCTGACTGCCTCCGCCAAAACTATGGCGGTTTACTACGATGAATCGCTCAACCGCGACCACTCCGAAACTTGTTGAACTAAAACCGCAGGTAGATGCCTTGCACTTTTTAGCAAAAAGCCGGCGTGGTTAGAATTCCTCAATTCATCGTAGTAAACCGGCATAGTTTCGTATTTCTAGCAGCTCCAAATTCATCAATACGTCGGCGTTTGCGAAAAAAGCCCGACCTCCGTGGGAGATCGGGCTTATAGGCCTCAGTTAAACCAAACCTACACGGTCAAATGACCCGCAGGTTACATCTGCTCGGGCGCGGAAACGCCAACGAGGGTGAGCACCAGGGCGAGCGTCACGCGGACGGCATCGCAAGCGGCCAGACGGGCACGCGAAAGCTCGGGGTCGACGGGACGGCCCTCGCTCGGCAGCACCTGGCAGGCGGCGTAGAAGCTGTGGAAGTCGCCAGCGAGCTCCTCGGCAAAGTGCGTCAGGCGGAACGGGGCGCGATCGCGAGCACAGCTACCGATGAGGTCGGTGAGCTCGTTGAGCTTACGCGAAAGGGCAAGCTCGGTCGGGTCGGTCAGCAGCGAGTAATCGACGTTCTCGCCAATAGCCTTCTCGGCGACGGCCTTCATGCCCATCTCGGCGGCCTGCTCGGCGGTAACGTCGGCGGCACGACGCAGGATGGAGCACACGCGAGCGTGAGCGTACTGCACGTAGTACACCGGGTTGGAGTTGTCGCGCTTCTTGACGGCCTCAATGTCGAAGTCGACCATCTGGTTGGAGCTCTTGGAGATGAGCGTGTAGCGAGCGGCGTCGGAGCCGACCTCGTCGACGAGTTCCTGCAGGGTCACCATGGTGCCCTTGCGCTTGGACATGCGGACGGGCTTGCCGTTGCGCAGCAGGTTGACGAGCTGGCCCAGCAGAACCTCAAACTTGCCGGGATAGCCAAGAGCGTCACAGACGCAGCGGACGCGCTCGATGTAGCCGTGGTGGTCGGCGCCCCAGATGTCGATGACGTGGTCGACGCGCTGGAACTTATCCCAGTGATAGGCAACGTCGGAGGCGAAGTAGGTGTACTCGCCATCGGACTTGATCAGGACGCGGTCCTTGTCGTCGCCCAGGTCGGTGGAGCGGAACCACAGGGCACCGTCCTTGGTGTAGAGGTAGCCCATCTTGTCGAGCTTCTCAAAAGCGCGGTCGACGGCGGAGGTGCCGGCGGTCTCGCCCTCGGTGTCCTTCACGTACAGAGAGCGCTCGGAGAACCAACGATCAAAGTCGCAGTTAACGGCGTGGCAAAGGTCGCGCATGTTGTCGACCATCTTTACGTAGCCGCGCTCGCGGAAGCTCTCCATGCGCTCCTGCGGATCGGCGTTGACCCACTTATCGCCGTCGGTGCGCCAGAACTCGGCAGCCTCGTCGATGATGTAGTCGCCGCCGTAGGAGTCCTTGCCCAGAGTCTCGGCAAAGTTGTCCTGATACGGATGGGTCTCGGGATGCTCGTCGCTCTCGTCGGCAACAAAGGCGTCGCGGTCGGCGATCAGAAGCTTGTGAGCCTCGTCGATATCCACGCCCTGCTTGGCGATGATGTCGGCAAGCTGCATATAGCGCGTGCTGATGGAGTTACCGAAGGTGTTCATCTGAGAGCCGTGGTCGTTGATGTAGAACTCACGCTGGATGTCGTAACCGGCGTGGTCCATCACACGACAAAGGGAGTCGCCCAGAGCGGCCCAGCGACCATGACCGATGTGCATGGGGCCGACGGGGTTGGCGGAGACGAACTCGACCTGGGTCTTCAGGCCGCCACCGACGTTGGACTTAGCGAAGTCCATACCCTTCTCGCGGGCCTCGCCAAAGATGGCGTTCTTGACAGCGACGGAGAGGTAGAAGTTGATGAAGCCAGGACCGGCGATCTCGACCTTCTCGATCGCGGGGTCCTCGGGCATATGGGCGACGACGGCCTCGGCGATCTTGCGCGGGGCGCAATGAGCCAGCTTGGCAGACTTCAGGGCCATGGTGGAGGTCCACTCGCCATGAGAAGTATCAGCCGGTCGCTCGATAGCGCAATCGTCAAGTTCAAATGCGGAAAGGTCGCCGGCCTCCTGGGCCGCAGCAAGCGCAGCGCGTACCAGCTCTTCAATCTTCTCGGGCATAGATCCTCCTTGTGTTAAAGCCCCCGAGCTCTTGGTCACTCGTAGGGCAAAAGCCAGAGTTTGTAGCACTCTATCACAAGCGGCAGCTACTGTCGCAGGGTAAAGCTAATAGATATTGCATATGCACAAAAATGACTACCGCTCTTGCGCGGCGGTACAAAGTTGGCGGTTTGCCTGCAGATTATGCAGGCGTTGAAAATGCATAAAGGTGTGAATGAGCTGCGTCTGTTATCGAATACTCTTACCTATCGGAGTTGTGTGCTTTTCCTGCATAAAGTGATGGTTTGCGCACGTCAGCGTGGTATTCTTAACATACGTAAATTCGTATAAGTTGGAGGTAGCATGTTCTCAATCGGTCAACACGTCATTCATCCGGGTCAGGGAGTCTGCACCGTCGTCGGCTTTAGGGACGACACACCGCAGCCCATGTTGTTGCTCGAGACCAAACAGGGACATGCGCAGACGATTCTCATGTACCCCGTGGCGCAGGCCGACCGTCTGCATGCCGCTATCTCCCAGCAAGATGCAGAGCACCTGCTGAGCCACTACGATGAGCTGGAGTGCGACACCTTTACCGAGCGCAATAGCTCGCTCGAGGAGACGCACTTTAAGCAGCAGCTCAAGCTGGGCGCGCCCGAGACGGTTCGCGTGGCAAAAACCATGATGCACCGTATTCGCCAGGCCGAGGAAGCAGATAAAAAGCCCAGCTCCTACTACATGCGCGTACTCAAGGAAGCCAAGCGCCGCTCCATCGAGGAGTTCGCCGTGGCCCTGGGCGTCACCGAAGAGGCCGCCGAAGCCCGCCTAGCCCAAGCCGCCCTCAACTAACCTGCCCACGCCAAAACCACCACAAAGGGGACAGGCACCTTTGTGGTGGTTTTTTCGTTCTAGTCGTTCTAGTAGTATTCATTCTTAGCGATACCTACGAACACAAGGAGTCTTTTATGGCAGAGCTGCTTTCCGCCGGAATCACCCGCGACCGTGCGTTCGAATTGCTCAACGAGCACAACAAAGACCCGTTCCACATCACCCACGGCGAAACGGTCGAGGGCACCATGCGCTACTTTGCGCGCGAGTTCGACCCCGAGAACGAGGAGTTTTGGGGCATCGTCGGCCTGCTACACGACCTGGATTGGGAGAAACATGAGGACGACCCCATGAACCACACCATCTATGCGGCCGAGATCCTCGAGGGCGAGGGCGCCTCTCCCGAACTCATTCGCGCTATTCAGACGCACACGTCCGATTTCAATACCTCACTGCCCAAGCCCGAGCTGCAGATGGAAAAGATCTTGTTTGCCTGCGACGAGCTCACCGGCCTGATCGGTGCTGCCGTGATCATGCGTCCGAGCAAGAGCGTCATGGACTTTACGACTAAGTCGCTCAAGAAAAAGTTCAAGGACAAGCGCTTTGCCGCCGGCTGCTCGCGCGACGTGATTTCGCAGGGCGCTGAGATGCTGGGTTGGGAGCTCCCCGAGCTCTTCGACCGTACCATCGCGGCCATGCAGTCCTTCGCGCCCGATCGCGATACCTCCCAGGCCTAACCGCCCACGCCACCTATAACCACCACAAAGGGGACAGGCACCTTTGTGGTGGTTTTTCGTTTACGAGAGGTCTAGGGGCGGACCTGACCGGTGCCGCGGAGCTTGTATTTATAGGTGGTGAGGGCCTCGGCGGCAAAGGGGCCGCGGGCATGGAGTTTTTGGGTCGAGATGCCAATCTCGGCGCCCAGGCCAAACTCGCCGCCGTCGGTAAAGCGCGTGCTGGCGTTGGCATACACGGCCGAGGCATCGATCTCATCCAGGAAGCGCTCGCAAGCGTCCACGTCCTCGGCAACGATGGCCTCGGAATGCATGGTGCCATAGCGGTTGATGTGCGCGATGGCCTCGTCCTCGTTCGCCACGACCTTCACGCTCATCTCGAGCGCCAGATACTCGCGGCCCCAGTCCTCCTCAGTCGCGGCAACATAGTCGTCGCCCTCGGCAAGACCGGCATCGGCGCATACGGCGCACGTGGCCTCGTCACCGTGAATCAGCACACCGTGGTCGTGCAGCACGGCCACGGCCGCCGGCAAAAACGAATCTGCCACGGCGCGGTCGAGCAGCAGCGACTCGGCGGCATTACACACACCCACGCGCTGGGTCTTGGCATTGACGATAATGTTGAGCGCCTTGTCAAAGTCGGCGGATTCATGCACGTAGATGTGGCAGTTACCCGTGCCCGTCTCGATAACCGGAACGAGCGACTCGCGCACGCAGCGCTGGATCAGGCCCGCACCGCCACGCGGAATGAGCACATCGACGATGCCACGAAGCTTCATGAGCTCGCCGGTTGCCTCGCGGTCGGTAGACTCGATCATCGAGACGGCTTCGCGCGGGAAACCCTGGGCCTCAAGCGCATCGGCCAGCAGCTCGGCAATCATGGCGCACGAGTGATACGCCAGCGAACCGCCGCGCAGAATGCAGGCGTTGCCGGTGCGGATGCAGATGCCCGCGGCGTCGGCCGTCACGTTGGGGCGCGCCTCGTAAACCATGGCAACCAGACCCAGCGGCACGCTCACGCGGGTCAGGTCCACGCCGCTTGCAAGCACGCGGTGGTCGAGCACGCGACCGACGGGATCGGGCAACTCGGCGAGCTTCTCCAAACCGGCGGCCATTCCCTCGACGCGCTCGGGCGTTAACAGCAGGCGGTCGAGAAGCCCCGCCGAGATGCCCGCATCGCGCGCGGCGGCCATATCGAGCTCGTTGGCGGCAATGATGGAATCGGCGCCATCGCGAAGCGCCGCGGCCATGGCGCGCACGGCCTCCTGGCGTTGGACATCACTCGCCGTGGCAAGCGCGCCCGAAGCGGCCTTGGCCTCGACGGCAAGATCGTGGACATACGTGGCTATATCGACCGACATGGACGGCCCTTTCTCTTAGATGTTTGCCAACCATGGTAGCCGATTTGCACGCATCCTCGCCGACGGCGGTAGAATTGGTCAACCCGAAACACCGCAACGAATGGAAGCATCACATGGCGCTCATCACTTCGTACCACGTCCCCGGCCTCTACGTCGAGGACCACAGCATCGACGTCCCCCTCGACTGGCGCGGCCTGGAGCCCATGCTTTTGGCCGTCGGCAGCTCCATGCGCCGCGGCGCAATGCCGGCGCCCATCGCCGGTGCACCCGAAAGCATCAAGCTCTTCTACCGCGTGGTTTGCGCGCCCGACCGCATTAACGACGACTTGCCGCTCCTCCTCTTTTTGCAGGGCGGCCCCGGCGGCGAGAGCCCGCGTCCGCTGTCGCCCACAAGCGATGGCTGGATCGAGGAGGCCGTCAAGCACTTCCGCGTCGTCCTGCCCGACCAGCGCGGTACCGGACGCAGCAGCTGTGTAGACGGGCGCACGATTGCCGCCTTGGGCGATCGTGCCGAGGCAGCAGGAGCCGATGCGGCCCGCTCACAGGCGGACTTTCTCAAACGCCACCTCGCCAGCTCCATCGTGCGCGATTTTGAGTACCTGCGCCTGGTGGGTTTTGGCGGCAAGCCCTGGGTCACACTCGGGCAGAGCTACGGCGGTTTTTTGACGTTGAGCTATCTGTCGCTCTTTCCCGAGGGCGTGGCGGCAAGCTTTACCTGCGGCGGCATTCCGCACGTGCCGGCGAGCGCCAGCGAGGTCTACGCGCACACCTTCCCGCGCATGGCGGCCAAGACGCAGCAGTACTATGACCGTTACCCTGCCGATGTCGAGCGCGTGGCTGCCCTGGCAGATGCGATCGAGGAGCAAAAGCCCGCACTGCCCGACGGCTCGCCGATGACGGTCGAGCGCCTGCAGCTTATGGGCAGCGACTTTGGCATGAAGCCGAGCTTTGAGCGCATGCACTGGATTATCGATCACGCGTTTGTTGATGGCGATGGTACGCTGAGCTGCGGCTCCTCGGTATCCGACAGCTTTTTGATGCGCGCCTTCGAGCGCACCAACACGCGTACAAACCCGCTGTACTGGACGCTGCAGGAGTTCATCTACGCCGATGGCGACACCATGCCCATCCGCTGGGCCGCGGCAGAAGAGAAGGCGCATCGCGCCGAGTTCGACACCCTCGCGCGCCCGCTCATGTTTACCGGCGAGGCCATGTTCCCGTGGATGTTTGAGCAGATGCCCGAGCTCAAGCCCTTCAAGCCCGCCATGGATCTGCTGATGGAAGACACCAGCTGGGACAAGATCTACGACCCGCAGCGCCTGGCCTGCAACGAAGTACCACTCCAGGCTGCGGTGTACTTCGACGACATGTACGTGGATTCGGGCCTGCAGCTCGATACGCTCAGCCGCATTGGCAACTCGCATGCCTGGGTGACCAACGAGTTTGAGCACGATGGCCTGCACGGCAGCGCGGTGTTCAAGCACCTCTTCGACGAAGCCCTCAACCGCGGAGACCTGCGCCGAATCTTCTAGCAAAGGAGTGTCCCCAACTGCCGGCACAAAAGGAACGTCCCCAGGTGCCGGACAAGTACCGGCAATGACGATGCCGCAGGAAGAGGACGGAAAGCGAAAACGCCCCTAAGCGAGCAAGGTGACGTGAAAGAGGAGGGCATTGCCCTTTTGGTCATGCCCGACGATTGAACGTCAGATTGCCGCTTAGGGGCGTTTGCA
>JAHYYI010000039.1 GCA_019425045.1 Collinsella sp. | reverse complement strand
ACCTGATGCAGTTTGAGAGCGACTTGGTTGGCTCGCCCATCCGCATCGCGAGCAACGACGAGATGAGCGGCCTGGGTGCGGCCTGGGCCTGCGGCATTGCGCTGGACATGTACACGCGCGATGTCGTCGACGTCTATGGGGCCCGCGGCATCGTGGAGCCGTCGATGCCCGCTGACGAGCGAGCCAAAAAGATCGCCGGCTGGCGCCATGCTGTCGACGCGACTATCGCCTACACTGCCTAGGCGGCTGCGCGGCGCCCGCAGGCTATTCCCGGGCAGCTCATTTGGGACGGGGCTTTTTTGACTGGTATGATTGGTGCGATCATTCGAACCAGCTAAAAGAGCCCCGTCCTAAATTGACTACCGAGAGGATCTGCCATGGAGCGCATCGCGAGTTTTTCCGTTGACCATCTGCTGCTCGAGCCCGGCGTGTATGTGAGCCGCATCGACCACGATCCGGCGACCGGCGCCGCCGTCACCACCTTTGACCTGCGCCTGACCACGCCCAACAAGGAGCCAGTTATGAACACGGCGGAGTGCCACACCATCGAGCATCTGGGTGCCACGTTCCTCCGCAATCATGCCGAGTGGTCGAGCCGCATTGTCTACTTTGGCCCCATGGGCTGCCGCACGGGCTTTTACCTGGTTGTCTTTGGTGAGCTGACGAGCGAGGAGATCTTGCCGCTCGTGCGCGAGCTGTTCGAGTTTGTTGCTGGTTTTGAGGGCGATATCCCCGGCGCCGCTCCCGAGGAGTGCGGTAACTATCTGGACCAGAACCTCCCCATGGCAAACTGGCTCGCGCGCCGTTATCTCGACCGCGACCTGGCCAATATCGACGAGAAGCACCTGCACTACCAGCAGGCGTAAGGGCTTTATCGCCCAAAGCGCGCGCATTGGGCGCCTTCGCTTATGCGGGGGCGCCTTTTTGTTGAGTGGTCGGGACGAGCGTTCAAAATCGCTCATGTTTGTTCTAGAATGTTCGTATAGTCACATTTACGAACAGGAGCGAACATGCACATCTATTCTGTCAACGATCCCGAGTTCAAATCCTATGGCAACGTTTGGGATGACGTTCCGTCCGAGCTCACGTCGCTCGTGCTCGAGGCGCTCTCTGCCACGCCCATCCCCGAAGGCAGCAAGTACGTAGCAAGCGCGCCGGAGCTCGAGAGCGTCAAGGGTGCCGATAAACTGGGCTTTCTCATGTTTGGCGGCCGCCCCTTCCAGCTCGGCTGGTGCAACGGCCACAACACGCAGCTCAACTGCCTGGAGTATCACCGCGCCAGCGAGTTTAACCTGGGCGCTCGCGACTTTATCCTGCTCGTGGCGCATCGCTGGGAGATCGAGGACGGCAAGCTCGACACCGCGTGCGTCAAGGCGTTCCGCGTGCCGGCGGGTACGGTCGTCGAAGTCTTCAACACCACGCTCCACTACACGCCCTGCATGGTCGACGACGGCGGCTTCCAGGTGATGGTGGCGCTGCCGGCGGGCACCAATGGCCCGCGCCCCGAGGCCGCAGCCGACATGCCTGCCGCCGGTGACAGCTACTGCTACTGGAAGGCCGACAAGTGGGTCCTCTGCCACGCCGACAGCCCCAAGGCAGCCGAAGGCGGCTACGTGGGCCTCGTCGGCAAGAACCTCGACATCACCGTGGACTAGGGGCTTTTGTTTTAATCTGTAACACCTGGCGGGCTAAATCGTCTCTACCTGTTACAGATTGAGATAACCGCAGAGGGTGCCCGAAAGATCTCGATCTGTAACACCAGGCCCGATTTTGGCGGTCTAGATGTTACAGATCGAGACAAACCGGGCCCAAGCCGCCACAAAGGTGCCTGTCCCCTTTGTGGTGGATTGGGCAGGCGGGTATCAAAAAGTGTCAGACGGGGCGGTTGCCGGGCGCCTGCACGCGAAAAGAAGTATCGGCCTGCGCCGTTGCCGTTGAGCGGCGCGTTGTTTGCAGGGATACTGAGCCTATGACAACAGCGTGCGAAAGGATTGATGCATGGCTTTCCGTAATGACTTCCTGTGGGGCGGCGCGACGGCTGCCAACCAGTGCGAGGGCGCCTACAACGTGGACGGCCGCGGCCTTGCCAACGTGGACGTGGCTCCGCACGGCCCCGAGCGCTATGCGGTGGTCTCCGGCCAGCGCAAGATGCTCGACTTCGAGGACGGCTATTACTATCCCGCGCAGACCGGCATCGATTTCTATCACCACTACAAGGAGGACATTGCTCTCTTTGCCGAGATGGGCTTTAAGACCTTCCGCATGAGCCTGGCGTGGACCCGCATCTTCCCCAACGGTGACGAGACCGAGCCCAACGAGGCCGGCTTGGCCTTCTACGAGGACGTGTTCCGCGAGTGCCAGGCGCACGGCATCGAGCCGCTCGTGACCATCGCGCACTTCGACTGCCCGATTCACCTCATCAAGGAGTACGGCGGCTGGCGCAACCGCAAGCTCATCGACTTCTACAAGAACCTCGCGACCACGATCTTTACCCGCTACAAGGGTCTGGTGAAGTACTGGCTCACCTTTAACGAGATCAATATGATCCTGCACCTGCCGTTTATGGGTGCCGGTCTGGTCTTTGAGGAGGGCGAGAACAAGGAGGCCGTCGAGTACCTGGCCGCCCACAACGAGCTCGTCGCCAGCGCTTGGGCAACCAAGATCGCTCACGAGATCGACCCCGAGATCAAGATCGGCTGTATGCTCGCCGCAGGTAGCTACTACCCCTACAGCTGCCGTCCGGGCGACGTGCGCCAAGCGCAGATTGACAACCAGAGCAACTATTTCTTCGTCGACGTCCAGAGCCGCGGCTACTACCCGGCCTATGCCGTCAAGAAGCTCGAGCGTCTGGGCATCGATGTGGGCATGACGGACGAGGACCGCGAGATCCTGGCCGCCAACACCGTCGACTTCATCAGCTTTAGCTACTACAGCACCCGCTGCTCTGCCGGTGCCGATAACCCCGATGTCGAGCGCACCCAGGGCAACGCCTTCGCCGGCGCCAAGAATCCCTATCTGCAGGAGAGCCAGTGGGGCTGGGCCATCGATCCGCTGGGCTTCCGCATCACCCTTAACGACCTGTACGACCGTTATCAGAAGCCGCTGTTTGTGGTCGAGAACGGTCTGGGCGCCAAGGATGTTGTCGAGGAGGGTGGCTCCATCAACGACGACTACCGTATCGACTACCTGCGCCAGCATATTGCCGCGATGCGTGATGCTGTGACCGAGGACGGCGTTGACCTGCTGGGGTACACCACCTGGGGCCCGATTGACCTGGTGAGCGCCGGCACGGGCGAGATGTCCAAGCGCTACGGCTTTATCTACGTGGACCGCGACGACGCAGGCAACGGCACCCTCAAGCGCTCAAAAAAGAAGAGCTTCGACTGGTACAAGCACGTCATTGAGACGAATGGTGAGGACCTGTCCTAAGGAAGCTGAGACACTCAACTTCAGAGTCTCCTAATCAAGGCGCCCGGCGAGCAGTTAATGCTCACCGGGCGCCTTGCCGTCTGCGGATTTTGGGACATGCGGCCCGCTTTTTCGGCCCATCTGTCGGTACACTAAAGGGACTATGGGTACCCGCGAGCGACATATCGGCCACGCGGCCGCCCGGACCGCGCCAGTTGCGGATCCCAGGGGTGGCAGGCTCTTCGCCATGCCGCGATTCCTTGTTGGCATAACACATCAGGTGTACCGTCATCGCGTCTTTGCTATCGCCGGCGCCATCACCGCGCTGTTCCTCATGCTTTTGGCGGTCTTGCCGGCGCTGTTCGCCTTCGACCCCAAACTTTCTAACGCCGTGCCCGCCTATAGCAAGGTGTCCGAAGAGGTCGTGGATGCGCTCGCCCATTCGAGCTCTCTCCCGCTGCTTGTCGCCGCAATTGTATTTTCGATCTGGGGCGTATCGGTCTATCTGCGCTGTTTGGACTATGTGTTGCGTCGCCGCCTTGTTGCCGTCGCCACCATCTGCGCCCTGTGGATGATCGAAGTCATTCTCAAGTACAAGTCGTTCACGCCGTTCTATGCCACCGTGCTGTGGTATCTGTACTACGTGCCCATGACGCTCATTCCGCTGCTCTACCAGCTCTGCGGCCTGCGCCTTGCGGGCCTGGAACAACACCGCCTGGGTCGCCGCTACTGCGCTGCGCTGTGGATTGCGGCCATCCTGCTTATCGGATTTGTGCTCACCAACGATTTTCATCAGCAGGTCTTCCGCTTTGATCGCACAAGCGACACCTGGAGCAACGATTACACGTACGGCTGGGGTTATTTCGCCGTCCTCGTGTGGACGGCCTTTGACTTCGTGGCCTTTTTTATCCTGGTTGGTCGGTCCTCTTCCTTTCGCATCCAGCGTTTCTCGGGCACGGCGGCGCTCGTACTACTGGGCGGCGCATTCTTTGCCGTCTCGTATGCTCTGCGCGTGCCCTGGGCATGGAGGCTCAACTTTTCGCTCGTCTATTGCGTCCTGTGCGTGGTGGCGATGGAAATCTGTCTCGATTGCGGTGTCATTCCGTCGTATCACGACATCGCCGGCATCTTCGACACCTTACCGCTTGACCTCAAAGTTCTAACGCGCGACCTGCAGGAAGTCTATGCCACGCCGGTGTCAAAGCCAATGCCGGTAGGCGTGTGCGAGGAGTTGCGGACCCAGGAGCACGGCCGCGCCCATGCCTTTGCCGTGGCGTCCGATCCCGATGTGATGTACCGTGCCTTTCCACTGCTGGGCGGATCGGCCCTGCTTGCCCAAGACGTGTCGGAGCTCAACGAGCTTAACCGTGAACTGGCACATCGTCGCATGGAGCTGCAGCGTCAAAACGAGCTACTCGCCGCCGACTACGACCTTAAGACGCACCTGGCAGATCAAGAGGCCGAGACCTTGCTGGTCCAAGACGTGGACCAGGCGCTTGCCCGCGCGCTCGAAGGGATGTACGACCTACTGAGCTCGCTGCCGCCGTTGACCGATGAGGCATCTTCGCACGAACGTTACCGCATGCTGCAGCGCGCCAAGATGCTCGTTGCCTATTGCAAGCGCAAGGGGTCGCTCACGTTGGCACAGCACGGGGAGAGCGGTTTTGATCGCGACCGCATTCAGCTCATTGCCAACGAGCTCGCAAGCGACCTGCGCACCATCGATATCGATTGCGCCTCGATTATCGCCATACGGCGCCCGATGCACGCCAGTACGGTAAGCGCCCTGTACGACTGCGTGTATGACTTTGCGTTTTTTGCCTACACCACCGACCATCCGGCGCTTATGTATCACTTGGGCGACCATGACCGATGCAGTGTCGAGCTGCGCGCCACGCTTTTTTCCAACGATGATGCAGATCTTTCGCAGACGCCCGCTGCGCAAGAGCTCGAAAGCGCTCTGCAAGGGCGCAACGTGGCATACCGCCTTGAGGGCGAGCCCGGCCAGCTGCGCATGATCGTCTTGATGCCGAGGGCGGGTGAGTGACGATGCAGATTTCGCTCATCCTTCCCCAAATCGTTGCGCTCGATGTTGTCTTTGCCCTGGCTGCGTGCCTTCAGACGATCCACGTCCCGCTCATCGCATCGCGCCGCTCGTCCTATAACCGTAAGGTGATTTGCGCCTACGAGGCGAGCCTTGTGCTTCACCTGATGATTTCGGCGCTCATCTTATTCGCGTCGTCTGGCTCGTATCTGGTGGCGCCGCTTGACGTTTGCGCCAGGGCAATGGGCGGAGTGCTGTGGCTCAATGCCGCGATTTTTGCCTATGGCGTGGTGCTTATGGTGCGCTATCGTCGCCCCGTCATGCTGGTCGAGCTGCTGCTTGTTGTCGCCGTTACACCGCCGGTGGTTTTTGCCATGGGCTCGGCGTGGACCGTTGTCCTTATCGCAGAGGGAGCGTTCTTCCTGTTCCGCTCCATCGCGGCGCTCTTGATGGACGTCCGTAACCGCCAGGAGGATATCACCGCGTTCTCGACGATCGAGACCATCAACGTGATTCCCGTGGGCATCCTGTATCTGGACCCGAGGGGCCGTCCGCTGCTCATGAACCGCTGCATGCGCAAAAACCTGGTGGAACTCCATATGCCCACCGATCTAGGTGACATGAGCGGCACATGGAACGACCTGCGCAAACTTAGCATGCAAATGCCCGAAAGCAGTAGGAACCGTGTGCGGATTAACTTGGATCGTTTTGGTGATGCTCGCGCCGTGATCGAGATTTCTCCCGCCGAGATTCGCCTATTTGTGCACGACGAGGTTATGGTTTCGGGCCGCCTCTTTGAGCGCATTATAGGCCTGGACGTGACGGAATACGCACATGCCTACGACCGCCTGGCGCAAGCCAACCACCTGCTTGAGCTTGCGGGCCAAGAGCTCCAGGCCCAGATCGAAGAAGTTAAAAAGGTTGCCGACAATGCGGCCTACCTACGTATGCGTGCCCGCGTCCACGATGTGATCGGGCAGCGCCTGTCCATTCTTCATCGCTATTTGGAGGAGGGACGTCTGGACGATGAGTCGCTCGAGCAGATTGACCCGTTGCTGCGCTCAATCGCCGCCGATTTGCGTAGTGGCGGTGCCAGCGAGCCTGCAGAGCAGCTGGGTGATATCGTCCATGCTTTTGGCCTGGTGAGTGTGCAGATCGATGTTGAGGGCGCGCTGCCTGAGGACGCGCGTGTCGCCGCCGCATTTTTGCAGATTATCCGTGAGGCCTCGACCAATGCCACCAAGCATGCGCAGGCGCATCGGGTCCACGTGCGTCTGTGGCAGGAGGGGGCGGATGCTGGAGCCGTCGCGCGCATGACGATTTCTAACGACGGCTCCCCGGCCCCCGTATCGTATCGCGAGGGAACGGGTATCCCTGGTATGAGGCATGTCGCACAGAATCTGGGCGGCAGCCTTGAGGTCCATGCCGCCCCACCCTTTACGCTTACGGTATCCATTCCGCTCGCCTCCAGCGCCACGGTCCAAAGGAGAAGCTCATGATCCGCGTGTTAATTGTCGAAGACCAGGCCATCCTGCGCGAGAGCCTGGCGCGCTCCGTTGGCGACCAGCCCGATATGACCGTTGTTTCCGCCATCGCCGATGCCTCCGAGGCCTTGGGTGTCGCGCTCAGGGAGCGCCCGGACATGATACTGATGGACGTATGCACCGAACACGATTCAAACGGCATCGTGGCGGCGGCGCGCATCAAGGAGCAACTGCCCGAGTGTCGCATCATTATCATGACCGGCATGCCCGAGATCACCTTTGTCGATCGGGCCCGCGAGGCGGGCGTCGACAGCTTTGTGTACAAGAACGTCGGTATCGATGAGCTGTTCGCCGTGATGCGCTCCACGCTGGCGGGCTATTGCACGTTTCCCAAGCCGCCCGAGAGCATTTTTTCGGGTACGGCGGCACTCGACGATGTCGAGCTGTCGATTTTGCGCCTCGCCTGCGAGGGCAAGAGCCGTCGCGAGATCGCGGCCGAACTGTTTATGAGTGAGGGCACCATCAAGCGCCGCATCTCGGAGATCCTGAGCAAGACCGGCTACGACAACATCATGCGCCTGGCCGTGCATGCGGTGACCGAAGGCAGCATCGTTCCCAACATGGAGCGCTAACGCTCGTTGCGTATCGGCATAAAAACGACGGGGCCGCAGGATCAACTCCTGCGGCCCCGTCTGGTGTGCGCGGATGTGTCCGCCAATCCGCGGCTGATGTTACGTGCCGTTACGCGATGGTTGCGGTGTAAGAGGCGACGTCCTCGTAGGAATCGGTCAGGTAGGCGTCGATGCCGATGGTCGTATTGACGAGGTCGTCAAGGCTGTCAAGCTCGCCGCTCGAGAACGTGAATTCCTCGGTGGCGTTGGTGCCGGGCATCAGGTGAGCCGAGAACCAGGGTTCCTTCATGGTGCCGTTGACGTTGGTCTTGCCGGAAGGAGCGTAGAAGGTCAGGTCCTTGTCGCTCTTGTTGGTGATGTTGACGACAAAGCCGATGTCGCCCCAGTCGTCCTTGAACTTCTCGGTGATGGTGATGGTGCACAGGTCGTCATCGGCGACGGTGACGGCGGGGGAGATTTCGATGCTCTGGACGTCGTCGTCTTCGACGGCCTCATCGATCTCTTCTTCCTTCTCGGCGTTCTCGCGATCCTTCTTCACCGTACCGGACAGATCCTTGTCGGACTTCGTAAAGATAAGCTTGTCGCCGTCCACCTCCAGGACGAGCTTGTCGTCCTTGAGCTTCAGGTCGTGCGACTCATCTTCGGCGGTAATCGTTACGGTGGTGGCGTCCTTGGCCTCCCATTTCAGGTCGGCGACCTCAAGGAACATGTCGAGGACGCCCGTGCCGTCTTCGTCGAGGATCAGGATACAGTTGAGGCCCCACTCCTTGAGCATATCCATGTACTCATCGGTGAGCTCTTCGCCGTCCAAGGTTCCACCCGAGTACTGCCAGCTGCCGACGAAGTTGGCCTTGGGGTCTTTGCCGCCGCCGCTGCAGCCCGTCAGGGCAAAGGCGAGCGCCAAGATACATGTCAGGAATGCGAGCGCGGACTTTTTGAACGTTGTCTTCATGGTGTCCTCCTTTATCGAACGAAACCCATAGAAGCAAATGCGGGGGTGGCGGATCCCCCGCCAATTACCAGATAGAGGGGTTAGGGCCTGGGCGTTCCGCAGTTGCTGCAGAACTTGCCGCCGTTTTCGCTGCCGCAGTTGGGGCAGAACCACTTGGCCGGTGCCGGGGCGGGTGCGGGACTACCGCACTCGGAGCAGAACTTGCCGGTGTTGGTGGCACCGCAGCTGCAGGTCCATGCGCCGGCCGCGGGGGCAGCGGCAGGAGCCGGTGCGGGGGCGGGTGCCGGAGCTGGCTGTGGGGCGGCCTGCTGCTGTGCCTGGCCGGCGGCGAACAGCTGGCTGGCGTTCATGCCGCCCATGCCACCCGCCATGCCCATGCCCATAAAGCCGGCCATCGCGCCGTTGGGGTTGGTCGCCGCGGCGCGCATCGCGTCGCTCTGGGCGCTGGCGATGTTGGCGGCCGCCATGGTGGGATCGCGCATGACCGCGGCCTTCTGCAGGTCCTTGATCATCTGCTCGTCTTCTTGCGAGGCGGCGATGGAGTTGACGCCAAAGCTTACGATCTCGACACCGCGCAGATCGCGCCAGTCAGCGGAGAGGACCTCGTTGAGCGCGCGGGCGAGCTCGGTGGTGTGACCGGGAATGGCGCTGTAACGAATGCCCATCTCCGAGATCTTGGCAAAGGCGGGCTGCAGGGCGGTGAGCAGCTCGGACTTAAGCTGGCTGTCGATCTTATCGCGCGTGTAGCTATCGGTCACGTTGCCGCACACGTTGGTGTAGAACAGCAGCGGGTTGGTGATACGGTACGAATACTCGCCGTTGCAGCGCACGGAGATGTCGACGTCCAGGCCAATGTTGTTATCGACCACGCGGAAGGGCACGGGCGAGGCGGTGCCGTACTTGTTGCCGATGATCTCCTTGGTGTTGATGAAGTAGACGCGCTGGTCCTTGCCTGCGTCGCCGCCAAAGGTAAAGCGGCTGCCGATATTGGCGAACGTCTCCTTGATGGAGTCGCCCAGGTTGCCGCTAAAGACGCTCGGCTCGCTGCCGGTGTCAAAGACGAACTCGCCGGGCTCCAGCGCGACCTCGATGATCTTGCCGTTTTGCACCACGAGCATGCCCTGGCCGTCGTTGACGGCGATGACGGAGCCGTTGGAGATGACGTTGTCCTCGCCGCGCGTGTTGGAGCTGCGGCCGCCGGTGCGCTTGCTGCCCTTGCAGGCCAAGACGTCAGCGGGCATCGATTCGCAATAGATAAATTCCTTCCACTGGTCGGCCATGACGCCGCCGGCAGCACCCAATCCAGCTTTCAAGAGTCCCATGGTGATCTTCCTTTCTCGTCAAAGGCCGGGTGGTATTGGTCAGAATGGCTAATCGTCCTTGTTGTCCTTCATGACAACGGTGGTCTCGGTGTGGCTGAAGGTGTCGTGCTTCTCGGTCAGGTCGAGCTCGCCGCAGTAGCAGTCGGCGTGGGTGGCCTCGTTGGCCGTCTTGAGCTGGCCTACCAGCAGCACGTCTGCGATGATCACGATGATCAGCGGCGCGACGATGTTGATGAGGATGCCCTCGACATCAAAGGTGAGGTAATCCGGATCGAAGGCGTTCTCGCCCATAAAGAGAATCTGGGAAAGGACAAATCCGATCGCAAAGAACAGCACCGAGGCGATAGCGAGCTTGGGCTTGGAGCAGGGAAGCTCGCCGACCATGCGGCCGGTTTGGCCGTTCATGGCAAACAGGTAACTCTTGCCGTTCCACGAGGTAGAGAGCATCCACACGGGGAACAGAGCATAATCGTTTTCTTCCCAGGTGTAGTCGAGCTGCTTGCTTTCGACCGTGGCGTCGTCGTACTCGTCGACGACGGTCTCGCGCAGGGCCGAGATCGTGCTCTCCTCCATGCGGCGCTCGGCGCGCGCCTTGCAGGTTTCGCAATCCTCGTCATAGCGGTTGGCGATGTAGCCGGGCATATAGGCGACCGAGAACGGGCGCAGCGCGTCGTAGTCAAACGGCTCGATGGCGTCCATGTGGCCGTCGGGCATCTTGGACGATCCGTCGACGGGCACGCGCTCAAACGAGATATTGCCCTTACGGTAGGCGTCGTAGTGGTCGGTGGTCGTGACGGTGCGGTCGGATTCCTCGGTCACGGCCTCGTTGGTCGCGTCAAAGTACACTTCGCCGGCAACGCGGGCGCCGTAGAGCCAAAACGGCACGTAAACGCCTTGGACCTCGTCGATGTGGTTGCCGGTGACAAAGCTCTTGGGCAGCAGGATTTTACCCTTGTAGTGGTCTTTGAGGGCGGCCATGACATCGTCGCGCCCGAGCTTAAACGGAATCACCAGGTCGGGTGAGAAGTCGCCCGAGAGCTGGCCGGGTGCCACGGCGGAGTTGCCGCAGTACGGGCAGGTGGTGACGGCGACGGTGCCGTCGGACACGAGCTCGGCGCCGCACGACGAGCAGATGTAGCCGGCGTTTTGAGCCAGCTCCTGCACGGCATCGTCGACAGCAGGCTTGGGGGCCGCGGCTGCGGCATCGGCTTTGGCATCTGCCTTGTCCTGGCGCTCGCGATAGAGGGCCTCGACTTCTTCGACTTCAAAACGCGAATCGCAGTAGTCGCAGACGAGCTTTTGCTCGGCACTGGCAAAGTGAAGGGGGCCGCCACACGCGGGGCACTGATAGTTGACGCTCTCGAAGGCCATGATCGGTCCTTTCCGTGCCGGAGGCTATGCGCCGATGGCGCCGCCGCAGTATTCGCAGCGCCCGCTGGCATCGGGAATGGTGGTTGCACCGCAGAAGGGGCAGGTGACCGCGGTCTTGGGGGCCTTAGCGGCCACGACGCTGTCGCGCGTTTCCTGACGCAGCTGCACCAGCGCGTCGCGGACCTCGGTTGCCTGGCGCTTGGCCTCGCGGTATTCGATGGAACCGCGCTGATCGATGGTGGAGTCGTTCACGCGCAGGTTGATCTCGGTAAAGTACGGCGTGTTGACGTGGATGGTCAGGTTAAAGTCGTAATCCAGGTCGTAGCGCGGCGGATTGTAGCTCTCGCGCTCGCCGTCCTTGGTCTCGCGATAGATTTCGGTGCGGTGCTCGTCGATATCCATATCGCAGCCGAGTACCTGCGAGAACTCGATGATGTCGGGATTGGCGTCGCGCCAGCGGCTCTGCGAAGTGATGATCAGCAGGCCCGCGTCTTCGTCGAGCATGATGTTGGTGCGCCCGGCCGAGAGTGTGCGCGTGGGGTTGAACGACGCCAGGCGCTCGGCATTGGCCTCGCGGTAGGCGAGTTGCTCGCGGATATCGTCCGCGGTGCTGGAGCGATAGCCGTGGAAGTAGGGGGAGAGCTTGCCGGCACACTCTTTGCACAGGTAGCCTTCGCTGATCTTGGTCTTTCCCAAAAGTCCCAGCTCGGTACCGCAAATCGCGCACTCTTTCTTCTCGAACATCTTGTCAAAGAAGCCCATGGCTGCCTCCCATCAACAGGTAGCGTGTGTCACTTTTGATGATGGGGGAGTGCGCGATCTTTCACGATACCCAGACGGCTCAACGAGTCTCCACAACTGGGACACATGGCCCATTTTTGACTAGTCGCTGGGGACACTCTTCGGCCACTCATTGGGGACGTACGCTGCTGGGGCAGTTGGGGCGACGAGCCGATGATGTCGTGATGTGGGATGGACTGGCACTTGCTACCGACGATTTTGGTGGGGATTTTGCACCCGCATGTTCCGATTCCGCGCCCGTGGAGGCAGCGGAGTTCACGCCCGATGAGTGCCTCGATGCCTTCGTTGCCGCCTTTGGGCTTACAGAGCGCGAGCGCGATATTCTTGAGGTCTTGGTCGTTTCGGACCAGAGCGTTCAGGACATCGCCGCAACGCTCTTCCTTTCGCGCTCAACGCTCTACCGTCACATTTCCTCGATCAACAAAAAGACCGGCACCACCTCACGTGTGGCCCTTATCAACTTCTTCTGGTCCTGGACGCCCAAGGACTAGCTAATCCTCCAATAAGTTGCGGTGGAATAGTCCCTAAATCAAAGTCATGGGGCTTTAAACAGGAACTATTCCACCGCAACTGCTGAGGGGACAGACTGCGGCAGCGGCAGAGGCGTTGGCAGCTGTGGTAGTGGCAACGGCAGCTGGCAGGGTGTTTTCCGTCTGCTCGCTACAGCAGCTCGCCGTGGCGGGCAATGTAGCGGCGCTTTGCCAGCTGGGTGAGCGCGATATAGGCGGTAACGATGCCAATGAGCAGCCCAAAAAAGCTCGTGGGCAGCGTCATGAGGCCGAGCGCATCGGCGATGGGGCTTGCCGGCAGCCAGGTGACAAGCGCCAGGCCTAGCACGGTGAGAGCGCACAGTGCCGGCGCGGCGTGGTCACGTGGGCTCGGCAGATGCGGGGAGCGCAGCATGTGGACCACGAGTGTCTGCGACCACATGGACTCGACAAACCAGCCGCTCTGGAAGAGTGCAGCGAAGGTCGCCATACCCGCGACGTTGCCCGTCCCGGAGAGCTCGGACCAGCTTGCGCCCACGGTGGCGGGGCACACCACAAAGAAGAGCGCGGCGAAGGTCACGATGTCAAACAGCGAGCTCACAGGGCCCAGCTCGAGCATAAAGCCCTTGATGGACGCGGCGTCCCAGGCACGCGGGCGGGCAGTCCAGGCGTCATCGACGGTGTCCCACGGCAGCGCGATGCACACGATCTCGTAGACCAGCGACAGCAGCACCAGCTGTAGGGCACTCATGGGCAAAAACGGCAAGAACAGGCTCGCGACGGTCACGGACAGCACGTTGCCAAAGTTGGAGCTCACTGTG
>JAHYYI010000038.1 GCA_019425045.1 Collinsella sp. | reverse complement strand
CCCTGTACTGCACCACGGCGCTGCCGATCATCGTTGCCGTTACGAGCGTTGCCGTCAACGCGGGCGCGCTGTCGCAAGATATTGCGTCGGTCATGGTTGCCGCCGGTGCCATCACGGTGTTCTTGATGCCATTGCTCGCGCAGCTCTTCTACCGCGTGGTGGATGCCGCACCGGTCGCCGCCGTGGCAGAGGTTGCCGAGCATCCATCCGATGCGCTCGACATCTTGCGCGCCCACCACGACCTAGCGAGCTTGCTCGCGCGCGAGCACGAGCTGCTGACCTCGCATGGCCATGGTCGCGTATTCGAGGGCCTGCCTACGCTCGATACGATTGCCGAGCGTCTTTCCGCCGAGGCAGCGAGCGGCCACATCGATGCCCGCATCGTGGACGCGGCGCACCTGCTTGCCGATAAGACCTATGGAGACGAGGTCGACCCGTCCGAGCTGACTCCGCGTGAGCGCCGCCGCCTGGAGCGCGCCAAGCTCGCTGTGCGCGAATACCGCCGCCGCATGCTGGAGCTCTATGCGCGCGAAGAAGCCGAAGACGACGACGGTAAGTAGTCGATACTTTCTCGGGGAAGCCGCGTCCCGCTTTGAAGGCTCGGAACGGGATGTGGTTTCCGCAAGGAGGTCCTGGGGGAAACCGTGCCCCGTTCTGATCCGAAATACTGGGACATAGCTTCCCTTTCATAACAGGAGAAGGCGCGCTGTCTGTAGTTGATTCAGACGGCGCGCCTTTTTGGTTGAGCTATGTTGAAACTTGAAGCCAAAGCTTGTGGCTCCTTAGGAGCGGGCGGCTCCGTCGACGGGGAGCACGGCGCCCGTGACATAGGAGGACATGTCGCTCGCCAGGAAAACAAAGGCGTTGGCGACATCCTCGGGCTCGCCCATACGACCCAGCGGAATGGTGGCGATGATGGGCTTGATGACCTCTTCGGGCAGGTTGGCGACCATGTCGGTCTTAGTCACGCCGGGGGCGACGGCGTTGACGCGGATGCCCATGGGAGCGAGCTCGCGCGAGAGCGACTGGACCATACCGTTGACGGCAAACTTGGACGTGGGGTAACCGACGCCGGAGGGCTGGCCGTACTTGGCGACCATCGAGCTTGTGGTAGTGATGGTGCCGCCGTGGCCGGCCTCGGTCATGATCTTGGCGGCAGCCTGGTGGCCATTAAAGACGGCGACGACGTTAAGGTCCATGACCTTTGCGAACTCCTCGGCCGTATAGTTAAGGAGCGGCGAGCGCTGGGAGATGCCGGCATTGTTGACGACCGTGTCCAAGCCGCCCATGTCAGCGGCAGCCTGGGTAAAGGCCTCGGTCACGGCTTCGAGCGAGGTGAGATCGCAGGAGCGACCCCAGACCTTGGCGTCGGGATAGGCGGCTGTCAGCTTCTCAACGGCCGTGTCGGCAGTCTCCTGGCGCGAGCCAAAGACGGTGACGGCAGCGCCTTCCTCGATAAAACGGCAGGCGATGGCATAGCCGATACCGCGTGTGCCTCCGGTGATGATTGCTTTCTTGCCCTCGAGCAACATGGTGCTTCCTCTCATCGCGGGCGGACATTCGCAGCACAGCGTAGCGGTAGTCGGAATCGGCCGCGTTTGCATATCGGTGAACGGTAGCCCGCGTTACCGATGAGCGGCTCGCGCAAATGTGCTTTGCCGTTGTGCTTAGGGCAGGTGACAAAAGGGCTCCCGTCCCACATCGGACGGGAGCCCTCAAGGCGCGTATTGCTAGGCGAGCGTTGGGCTAGTTCGCCATGACGCCTTCGGTCCAAGCCTCAACGTCCTCGATGCGCAGGACGTTGGCGACCTCGGCCACGCAGCCGACGCTGGCAAGCTCGGCGGCGGCAGCCTGGACGTCCTTCTCGAGCGCGCGGTGCGTCAGGAAGATGACCGAGCAGGCATCGCTGACGCCCGACTTGCCGTCCTCGACCTGGTTGATGAGCGAGATCGAGATGTTATGCTTGGCAAAGATGTCGACCGTCTCGGACAGGGCGCCCACGCGGTCGGCGACCTTCAGGCGCACATAGTACTTGGTCTGGAGCTCGTCCATGGGCTTAAAGGCGAGGTTGTGGCCATAGGGCTCAATCTCGGGCAGCGGAGCCACGCCGCGGCTGATCTGCTCGGAGAGCGACAGGATATCGCCCACGACGGCGCTCGCGGTGGGGAAGGAGCCTGCGCCCGCGCCGTAGAACATGGTCTCGCCCACGGCGTCGCCTACCACGTAGACGGCGTTCATGGCGCCGTTGACCTTGGCGAGCATATGGTCTGCGGGGATCAGCGTGGGATGCACGCGAACGTCGACGCCAGCGTCGGTGTTGCGGGCGATGCCGAGCAGTTTGATGGTGTAGCCGAGCTCGCGGGCCTGGGCGATGTCCTCGGCGCCGATGGTGCGGATACCCTGCTGGTACACATCATCGGTGGTAACGCGGGTGCCAAAGCCGATGGAGGCGAGGATGGCCGTCTTGCTGGCGGCATCGAAGCCGTCGACGTCGGCGGACGGGTCGGCCTCGGCATAGCCCTTAGCCTGTGCGTCGGCGAGCACGTCAGCGTAATCGGCGCCCTCGGCGTCCATGCGCGACAGGATGTAGTTGGTGGTGCCGTTGAGGATGCCGGCGATGGTCAGGATCTTGTTACCCACCAGGTCGTGCTCGAGTGTGCTGACAATGGGGATGCCGCCACCGCAGCTGGCCTCGCACTTAATCTGCACGCCGCACGCACGCGCCTTCTCGGCAAGCGTCTCGACGTGACGGCCCAGCAGGGCCTTGTTGGCAGAGACGACGTGCTTGCCGTGCTCAAAGGCGGTGGTGAAGATCTCGGTCGCGGGGTGCTCGCCGCCGATGAGTTCGACGACGATATCGACGGCTGGGTCGGTGACGACGTCATGCCAGTCACTCGTAAAGGCCTCGCGCTCAATACCGGCTGCCTCGGCCTGCTCCCAGGCAAGCGCGCAGGCGCGGGTCAGCTTAAGGTCGATGCCGTAGGCTGCCAGGTACTCATCGTGGTGGCTCTTGATCAGACGGGCCACGCCGCCGCCGACGGTTCCCAGACCGATCAGACCGACGTTCACGGTGCGCAGGGATTCGCTCATAGATAGCTCCTTCGTGCATCTTATGGATGGATTAACCGCTTAAAGGTTGAGTGCATTCTAGCGTGAACCGGGGGCGCGTGCTCGCCAGGCAACAGGAGCCGCACAAAACGGCACCCCCGAAACGCTGCGGAAACATTGGAAACACGCTCGCTACAAACGGACTTCCGTAACAAACTGTCAACGTTTGCGCCATAAGGTTTGCCCTGTACCGCAAGACGGCCGCACCGCGGCCAGCGAAAAAGGGGGACACCATGTTCAACATCAACAGCACGCTCAGCCGTAGGAACTTTCTCGCCGGCGCTGCGGCGCTCGGCAGCACCGCCGCACTCGCTGGTTGCTCGTCGGGTGGCTCGGACGGCGGCACCGCCGATGACGGCAAGACCTTCAAGATCGGTGTCATCGGCCCTCGGACCGGCGCCGCGGCAACCTATGGCGTTTCGGCCGAGAAGGGTGCCAAGCTTGCCGCCAAGGATTTCTCGACCAAGGACCTCAAACTCTCGCTTAAGTCCGAGGATGACGTCGCCGACGGCGAGAAGGCTATCAACGCTTTCAATACCCTGTGCGACTGGGGCATGCAGGCGCTCGTCGGCCCCGTCACGACTGGTGCCGCCGTCGCTGTCTCGGGCGAGATCGCCGACGATATGCTCATGGTCACGCCCTCTGCTTCGTCCCTCGACGTCACCAAGGACAAGACCACGGTTTTCCAGGTTTGCTTTACCGACCCCACCATGGGCGCGAGTGCTGCCAAGTTTTTGGCCGAGAAGTATGCAGACGCCAAGATCGCCCTGTTCTACAACTCCGGCGATACGTACAGCTCGGGTGTTGCCGATGCCTTTGCCGAGCAGGCCAAGGAGTCCAAACTTGATATCGTCGATACCGAGACCTTTAAGGACGACTCCTCCACGAGCTTTACCAACCAGCTCACCAAGGCCAAGGAGGCCGGCGCCACGCTCATCTTTGCGCCGATCTACTACACGCCGGCGTCCGTTTTGCTCAAGAACGCCAAGGACATGGGATACGACATGACCCTCATGGGTACCGACGGCATGGACGGCCTGCTCTCCGTTGAGGGCTTCGACACCTCCCTTGCCGAGGGCGTGCTGCTCATGACCCCGTTCTCTGCCGACGATGAGAAGAACGCCGACTTTGTCAAGGCATATAAGGACGCCTACGACGAGACGCCCAACCAGTTTGCCGCCGATGCCTATGACTGCGTCCATGCGATTGTCGAGGCTATCGATAAGGCAGACATCGATATTACGGCCGACGGCGCCGACATTGCCGGCGACCTCGCCAAGGCCATGCGTAAAATCAAGATCGAGGGCCTGACGGGCGAGCTCACGTGGAACGACGAGGGCCAAGTCGAAAAGCCTGCTACGGCCTATGTGATTCAGGACGGCAAGTACATCGCTGCCTAAGTGCGCATAAAACGCGACCGGTGAGGCTGTATTATTCAGGGCAGGGACGCTTGTAACAGAATGGAAACATTACTTTTACATAATAAAGTGGCATTACTGCATAAAATAATAGAAATACGCAGAAACATGGATAAATGAACAAATCCAAAGAAAAGTTGAAATAATCGCCACTTTTCCTAACTAAAGCGTCTACTATTTTGCGAACGCCGAACACGGCGAAGGATGGCCTGTCGGGTAACCAAAACCCGACGAGATTTGAGAGGAGAGCCGCATGTCGAGCCTCACCGGTAAGTCATTGAACCCTGTTATGAATCGCAGGAGTGTTATCGCGAGCGCAGCAGGTCTGGGGGCGATGTCCATTCTAGCTGGCTGCTCCTCCAACGGCGGCGACAGCGGTTCCGCTTCGGGCGACGCTTCGTTTAAGATCGGCACCATCGGCCCGCTGACCGGCGCCAACGCGTCCTACGGCAAGTCCGTTACCCAGGGTGTCGAGCTTGGCTGCAAGGATTTCTCGACCAAGGAGCTGCCGCTTGCCAGCAAGGCCGAGGATGACCAGGCCGATGGCGAGAAGGCCGTCAACGCCTTCAACACCCTGCTCGACTGGGGCATGCAGGCCCTCGTCGGCCCGACCACCACGGGTGCGTCGGTTGCCGTTGCCGCAGAGTGTGGTAACGACCCCAAGACGTTCATGATCACCCCGTCCGCGTCCTCCGAGGACGTCACCGACGGCAAGGATTGCGTCTTCCAGGTTTGCTTCACCGACCCCAACCAGGGTGTCAACGCTGCCAAGTTCCTGGCGCAGAAGTATGCGGACGAGAAGTTCGTGCTGTTCTATAACTCCGGCGACGCCTATTCTTCGGGTATCGCAGATTCCTTTAAGGCCCAGGCCGCTGAGTCCAAGCTCGAGGTTGTTGACGAGGAGACCTTTAAGGACGACTCCGCCACGAGCTTTACCAACCAGCTGACCAAGGCCAAGCAGGCCGGCGCCACCATGATCTTTGCGCCGATCTACTACACGCCGGCGTCCGTCCTGCTCAAGAATGCCAAGGACATGGGCTACAACGTCAAGATGATGGGCTGCGACGGCATGGACGGCATCCTGGGCGTTGAGGGCTTCGACACCTCTCTTGCCGAGGGTCTGCTGCTCATGACCCCGTTCTCCGCCGACGACGAGAAGAACGCCGACTTCGTCAACGCTTACAAGGATAAGTACGGCGATACTCCCGACCAGTTTGCCGCCGACGCCTACGACGGCGTGCACGCGGTGGCCGAGGCCCTCAAGGAGGCCGGTCTTGGTGTCGACGCCGACCCGACCGAGGTCGCCGAGAAGCTGCCCGAGGCCATGTGCAACATTACCGTTGACGGTCTGACCGGCAAGCTCACCTGGAACGATAAGGGTCAGGTCCAGAAGGACCCCACGGCGTACGTCATCACCGACGGTAAGTACGTACAGGCCTAATAGGCCGCCTTACATAGAGCGGTTTTGATCCCAAGCAGGGGAGGTTTTGGCCTTCCCTGCTTGCTTGGTATCTAGGGACGATGTAACGTCCCTGTTTCATACATCAACTGGAAACCTATTCGAAAGGGGGATGTGGAACATGACGGTCTTTATCCAATACCTGGTCAACGGCCTGTCCATGGGCAGCGTCTACGCCATCATCGCGTTAGGCTACACCATGGTCTACGGTATCGCCAAGATGCTGAACTTCGCTCACGGCGACGTCATCATGGTCGGTGCCTATGTCTCGTTCTGCGCCACGTCGTATCTCGGCCTCCCGGGCTGGGCATCTGTAATTCTCTCTTGTGTGGTCTGCACGGTTCTCGGTGTTCTCATCGAGGGTCTGGCATACAAGCCGCTGCGCCAAGCAGGCCCGCTGGCCGTTCTGATCACGGCCATCGGCGTGTCCTACTTCCTGCAGAACGCCGCGCAGCTTCTGTGGGGCGCCACGCCCAAGAACTTCACTTCGCTCGTCACCTTCCCGGTGCCGGAGTTCTTGGCCAAGTTCAACGTAAGCGCCGTCTCGCTCGTCACCATCGTCGCCTGTCTGGTTATCATGGCCGGTCTGATGTTCTTTACAGGTAAGACCAAGATGGGCAAAGCCATGCGCGCCGTGTCCGAGGACAAGGCCGCCGCTCAGCTCATGGGCATCAACGTCAACCGCACCATCTCGATGACGTTCGCCATCGGCTCCGCCCTTGCCGCCATCGCCGGCGTGCTGCTGTGCTCCTACTCGCCGGTGCTGCAGCCCACGACGGGTGCCATGCCTGGCATCAAGGCCTTCGATGCCGCTGTCTTCGGTGGCATCGGCTCCATCCCCGGTGCCTTTGTCGGTGGCATTCTCATCGGTATCATCGAGGCGATGGCACAGGCTTATATTTCCACGAGCCTTGCCAACTCCATCGTCTTTGGTGTTTTGATCATCGTCCTGCTCGTCAAGCCTGCCGGCCTCTTGGGCAAGTACGTCCCCGAGAAGGTGTAGGTGAGCGTTATGAAGTTTCTTAAAGACAAGCAGACGCGTCACGACTTTGTTACGTACGCCATGTGCCTTGTGGCGTTCGCCATCGTGTTCTTTATGCAGTCTAACCACATGATTCCGCGCATGATCGCCGGTCAGCTGGTTCCCATCACGGCCTATATCGTCATGGCCATCTCGCTCAACCTCGTCGTCGGCATCGCGGGCGATCTGTCGCTGGGCCACGCGGGCTTTATGAGCGTCGGCGCCTATACGGGAATCGTCACCGCCGTCGCGCTGGAGAGCGCCGTTCCGTCCGATCCGATGCGCCTTATCATCAGCATTGTGGTCGGCGCCATCGCTGCCGCCATCCTGGGCTTCTTGATCGGCATCCCGGTCCTTCGCCTGAGCGGCGATTACCTGGCTATCGTGACGCTGGCCTTTGGCGAGATTATCAAAGAGATCGTCACCTGCCTTATCGTGGGCGTCGACTCCCACGGCCTGCATGTGATCTTTAACATCACGGGCAACTCCACGATCGACGACCTGCACCTGCTCGAGGACGGCACCGCCATCATCAAGGGCGCCCAGGGCGCCTCGGGCGTGTCGACGTACTCGACCTTCCTTGCCGGTGCCATCTTGGTCATGGTCGCACTCGTGATCGTGCTCAACCTGGTGCGCAGCCGTACCGGCCGTGCCATCATGGCCGTGCGCGATAACAAGATTGCAGCCGAGTCCGTAGGCATCTCCGTCACCGAGTACCGCATGATCGCCTTCGTGGTTTCCGCTGCCCTCGCCGGTGCTGCCGGAGCCCTGTTCGGCGGTAACTTCTCGCAGCTTTCCGCCACTAAGTTCGACTTCAATACGTCCATCCTCATTCTGGTGTTCGTGGTCCTGGGCGGCCTGGGCAACATGCGCGGCTCCGTTATCGCCGCGGCGCTGCTCACGGTGCTCCCCGAGCTGCTCCGTCAGTTCTCGGACTACCGCATGCTCATCTACGCCATCGTGTTGATTCTGGTCATGGTCTTTACTAACAACCCACAGCTCAAGGCGCTCTTCGCACGCATTAAGGACCGCTTTGCTTCCAAGAAGGAGGTGGCAGCCGATGCCCAGTAAGTTTGAGTTCAACAAGGGCAAGATGGTCCCGTATCCTTCTGGCGCCATCGTTCCCGACCGCGACCTGGGCCAGCGCCCGGCGCTCGAGTGCATCCACCTGGGCATTGAATTCGGCGGCCTTAAGGCGGTCGACGACTTTAGCCTGACCATCGGCAAGACTGAGATCGCCGGTCTTATCGGCCCCAACGGTGCCGGCAAGACCACGGTCTTCAACCTGCTCACCAAGGTGTACCAGCCTACGCACGGCACCATCCTGCTCGACGGTGAGGACACTTCGGGCAAGTCGGTCTACCAGGTCAACCGCATGGGTATTGCCCGTACGTTCCAGAACATTCGCCTGTTCAACACCATGACGGTGGAGGACAACGTTAAGGTTGGCCTGCACAACCAGGAGCGCTACTCTGGTTTTGAGGGCGTGCTGCGCCTGCCGACGTATTGGAAGCACGAGAAGGCCGCCCACGAGCGCGCCATGGAGCTGCTGTCCATTTTTGACATGGAGCACCTGGCAAATGAACAGGCCGGATCGCTGCCTTACGGCGCCCAGCGTCGTCTGGAAATCGTCCGCGCGCTTGCCACCAACCCCAAGTTGCTGCTGCTCGACGAGCCTGCCGCCGGCATGAACCCGTCCGAGACCGCGGAGCTCATGGAGAACATCGTCAAGATTCGCGACACCTTTGGCATTGCCATCATGCTCATTGAGCACGACATGTCGCTCGTCATGAACATCTGCGAGGGCATCTGCGTGCTCAACTTTGGTAAGGTCATCGCCAAGGGCACGGCCGAGGAGATCCAGAACAACGACGCTGTTATTGAGGCGTATCTGGGCAAGCAGGATAAGGGGGAGAACTAAATGGCAGAGCCGA
The DNA here is from genome assembly GCA_019425045.1 of Collinsella sp. Taxonomy (GTDB): domain Bacteria; phylum Actinomycetota; class Coriobacteriia; order Coriobacteriales; family Coriobacteriaceae; genus Collinsella. The sequence goes on along the minus strand of JAHYYI010000038.1, from coordinate 5,364 downwards.
TGCTTTCCGTCTACAACATCAACGTCTGGTACGGCGCCATCCACGCCATCAAGGACATCTCCTTTAACGTCAACGAGGGCGAGATCGTGGCCCTGATTGGTGCCAACGGCGCTGGCAAGTCCACGACGCTTAAGACCGTCTCGGGCCTGCTGCGCTCTAAGACCGGCTCCATCAAGTTTATGGGCGAGGACATTACCCATACGCCCGCTGATAAGCTGGTTGGTAAGGGCCTGGCTCAGGTCCCCGAGGGCCGTCGCGCCTTTTTGCAGATGACGGTCGAGGAAAACCTGGAGATGGGCGCCTACACGCAGCCCAAGTCCACGGTTGCTCCGGGCCTTGAGCGCGTCTACGAGCAGTTCCCGCGCCTGAAGGAGCGCCGTCGCCAGGTCGCCGGCACCCTTTCGGGCGGCGAGCAGCAGATGCTCGTTATGGGCCGCGCCCTTATGAGCAACCCCAAGCTGCTCATGCTCGATGAGCCTTCCATGGGCCTGGCGCCGATCCTGATTGAGCAGATCTTCCAAATTGTCGAGGACCTGCACAAGGCCGGCACCACGGTGCTTCTGGTCGAGCAAAACGCGCAGATGGCGCTTTCCATCGCCACACGCGGTTACGTGCTCGAGACCGGCAAGATCACCATGACCGGCACCGGCCAAGAGCTCCTGCACGACGATAACGTCCGCAAGGCCTATCTCGGTGGCTAACTAGTTACGCGGTTTTACCAAACCGCGTAACGGCTCGACGCTGCAAGCCCGCCAGCGCGGCAATCTGCCTTTCAACTTCGGCGGCATGACCAGAAGGTCAATACCGCCTTGTTTCAAGGCACCTTGCTCGCTCTGGCGGGCTTTCGCTGTCGTTGTCAAAACATCGACGTTGGGGGTAGTCGTTGGGGACGTTCTTGAATGACTAGTCGTTTAAGAACGTCCCCAACGACTAGGTCAAAAGGCTCCGAGCGCGGCGTGCTCACGCCCGTCGTGGTGTGCCCGAAGGGGGATGGCTACTACGAGCTCGATCATTTGCGAGGAGAAGACGAACCAGCCGTTGCAGATCCAATATGGATCTCGCCAACCTCGGCAAGCTGCTCGATGAGTGGAAGCCCTGTCGGGTCGTCTATTTCAACACCACCCAGAATGATGGTGTCATCGCGCAGGTCGACCTGTGTGTTGAACACAGCGAGGTTAAAGCCGGAGGCCACAAATCCGATAGCAGCCAGGACGAGCCCCGTGGCAACAAGCCCACCCGCTACGGCAAGGTAAATCTTTTTTACGCTGGACATGTTTGCACTCCTTCCTATGCCGTAAGCGGCGCCGCTTCAGCGCCCCTGCGGCTCTTATTGCCTCGATCTTTCCAGAAGGGCGAAACGGCTTTCTTCGCCCAAAGGGCAGAAAGGCGCGCGATCTGCTTGGACGCCATCCAGGCGCCGGCTCCCGCGAGGAGCGCCACACCGATGGAAGCGAATCCCATTCCCATCGAGGTTAAAACGTACGGAACATGCCCGATAATGATGCCGTCCACGGTGAACAGGAGCCCCACCACGCCCGCGCCCCCGAATGCCGCGGCCACGATCCACACGCAGAGCGCAAGAACCCAAATGCAGATGTAGACTGTAGCGGCAACGGCGACGAACGCGAGCAGCAGCGGAATCCATACCGGAGAGCCCACGATGGCGAGCGCCCATAGAAGCGCCGTGCTCTTGCGCTTGGTCCTCGCAATTGCGCGCGGCACGGCGGGCAGTTCGTCGAGCGTTGCCTCGGCGACCTCACCGAGCGTGCCCATGGCGGCCACAGCCTCGGCCTCCGTCATGCCGTCCTCCATACGGTCGGCGATGACCTCCGCGTAGAACTCCTGCGTTTCCTTCACCTGATCTGCCGGCAGGCAGGCCAGAAGCTCGCCCAGCCGGTTCAAGAACTCATCGCGCGTCATGGTGCGCTCCCTTCACGTAACGGTAGATCTCCTGCACGGATGGCCATTCGGCGAGGAACTCGGCGATACGCTCATGCCCGGTGTCCGTGATGCGGTAGTACCTTCGCAGCCGCCCGTTGTGCTCGGCGGAGCGCGCCGTGATGCACCCCGCCTTCTCCAGGCGCTTGAGCAACGGATAGAGCGTGGACTCCGTGAGTCCCATGCTCGCGGGCACGTCCTTCACGATCTGATAGCCGTAGGATTCCTCGCCCGAGACGGCCGCGAGCACGCAGGCCTCGAGGAAGCCGCGCTTCATCTGTGCCTCCATCCGCACACCTCCTTTCGTAGTATACTGTGTAACACCTACTATATGACACATAGTATATGATGTCAACAGTTGTCGTATAGGGAATTCGGTCTGTCTATCTCCGGTATAGCGACGAGTGTCGGTTGACGCATCGCGCGAAACACCAACCAGTGCTCCTTTGATGCAACTCTCATTCGACCACATTTCTGAGCAGCTACCTTCCCGCACCAAAGGGTGCCTGACCCTGGGATAGTCGTTGGGGACGTTCTTGAATGACTAGTCGTTTAAGAACGTCCCCAACGACTACTTCTATACAGCAAAAAGGGGTGCTGACCATTTCGGTCAGCACCCCTTTAAGTTGCGGTGAAATAGGGACTGAATACGGGCTCCAGAGGCCAAAAGAGTCCCTATTCCACCGCAACTTCATGGGGGCGTGCGACAATGCCCGTCGGAAAACATCTGCTGTCTTTGGGGGTCTATCTATGCTGTACGAGTTTTGTGCCGAGAACTTTGAGCGAGTGCCGGCGGCTATCGAGGCCGGTGCGGGGCGCATTGAGCTGTGCGACAACCTTGCCGTTGGCGGTACCACGCCTTCCGCCGGCGTTATCAGCGCCACGGTCAACTACGCTCACGAGCACGATGCGCGAGTGATGTGCATGATTCGTCCGCGTGGTGGCGACTTTCATTACAACCAGGACGAGCTACGCATGATGGAGATGGACCTGGGCCTTGCTGTGAGCGCCGGCGTCGACGGTCTGGTCTTTGGCTGCTGCAAGCCCTGTGCCGGCGGCTGGGCGCTCGACGAACTCACCCTCGGCGCCCTCGTTATGGCTGCGGGCTGCGCGACCGAGGAATGCAAGCGTGAGTCCATCGACATCACCTTCCACATGGCATTTGACCAGCTCTCGCCCGAGGCTCAGCTCGATGCGATTGATACACTTGCCGACTGCGGCGTTACGCGCATCCTCACGCATGGCGGCGCGGCGGGTACGTCGATCGAGGATAATTTCGATCACCTGGCTCGTTTAATCGAGTATGCGGGCGATCGTTTGACCATCCTTCCCGGCGGCGGCATCACTACGGCAAATCGCGACGCGGTCGCGGCGGCGCTCGGCGTCTCCGAGCTCCATGGCACAAGGATCGTACCGCTGGAGGTGTAGCCCGTGGCACTTGTATTCGATGTTCAGCAGGCGAGCGGCAAACCCGACGACAACCGTCGCCCCGGTACCGCGTGTCCCTTTTGCAACACGGAGGGGCTCACCAACATCATCCAGCGTGATGGTGACTGCATCTGGCTCGAGAATAAGTTTAAGACCTTGCGAGCCACTCGCCAGACCGTATTGATTGAGTCGTCCGACCACGACGCCGACCTGGTGACCTATGCGCCGGACGAGCTGCATCATGTGATGCGGTTTGCCCTGGGCTGTTGGCAGCAGATGATTGATTCTCAACAGTACCGCAGTGTGCTCATGTACAAGAACAAGGGCCCGCTTTCGGGCGGCAGTCTGGTCCATCCGCATATGCAGATTGTGGGTTTGGAACAGGAAGACGGCTATGCGGCGCTGACACCAGCCAACTTCGAAGGCATTGATGTCTGGCAGCGGGGGAGGGTCGCGATCAGCATTTCAACCGAGCCGATTATGGGCTTCTTTGAGATCAACGTTTCGGCTCCACAGGGAATCGCCGCCAGCGACGACGCCCGCGACCTAGCCGAAGCTGACCTGTTTGCCGACGCAATCCAGGTGGCTCTTCGCTATATCCTGAACGAGCACCACGGTGGTCGCGCAGAGTCGTACAACTTGTTTTTCTACCACATGGACGGCCGGACCATTGCCAAGGCGCTGCCACGTTGGGTGGTTTCTCCCTACTTTGTCGGTTATCGCCTGGCCCAGGTCAATGCCGAGACCACGCTCGATATCGATGCTGAGCGCCTGCGCATGCATTTGGAAACGTTCACGTCGTAATGCGAACATCCACGTAATGCGGACAGCCTAGCGCGCCATGGCGTCGCGACCGGCCTCGACCCGCTTGCGCTGGGCGGCGCGCTCCTCGCCGGTCAGGCGCTCAAAGAGATGCCCGATAATTGAGGCCAACACCTGCTGAAACAGCGTTCCGCACATGACGGGAAACACGACTTCGCCCGGAAAGTACTGCGTGGCGATGACGGCACCCGAAGAGATGTTGCGCATGCCGCAGGTAAAGCACATGGTAGTCGTCTCGCTATACGGCAGATGCAGCGCATGTGCGACCAGAAAACCGACGACAAAGCCGCTGATGGCGAAGATCAAAATAAAGAGGGCGACTTCCAGGCGCACCGCGTTCATGTGCAGTACGTACTCGCTCATGGCGGTGGAGTTGGACGCGATAACGCCCATCATCATGAACTTGCAGGCGGGCGAGAGTGCGGGAGAGAGTTTCTCGTGTCCCCATCCGCGCGTGAGTTCGTTGATCACGATGCCGAATACGGCGGGGATGGCGATCATAAAGGCCATGTCTTGCATCATGCTCGGCACATCGATCGAGACGGTGGCGCCCAGCAGGAGCTTGAGCGTAAGCGGAATCGTCATAGGTGAGATGACCGAGGACGTCAGGATGATGGTGAGCGCGAGCGGGCCGTTGCCGCCGAACATGCTAATCCACATAAAAGCAGTGACTGCCACGGGTACGCTGTACTCGAGCACGATGCCGCAGACAAGGTTGGGGTTGGAGCCAAAGAACAGCGATCCCATGGCATAAGCTGCTATGGGAATAAGCACCGCCGAGACAAATAACGCCAAAATCAAATGTAGCGGACGGCGGAACACCTCGGTTACCTGGTGGAAGGTGTTGCTGAGCGCACCTTGGAACGTCATAAAGGCAAACAGGGCGGGAACGATGGGCTTGAGCACGCCGATCTGCTGGGGAAAGAGCACGCCGAGCGCCACGCAAATCGGAACGATGATTTGCATGTGCCCCGCGAGAAATTTGCCCAGTCCAACCCACTGTTTCATATGCGCTTGCGACTCCCTTTGCTCGTGAATTCGTTTTGAATGGATATGCTAGACGCTCACATGCGTCCGTGCGTCAGAAACGCTTGATTATTTCGAGGCTATTACCGGCATCGTTTGGTTGATTTCCGATCTCAGCCGAACACATTGAGCAAATAGGCCGTTCCCGCA
>JAHYYI010000037.1 GCA_019425045.1 Collinsella sp. | reverse complement strand
GGTGCGGGAACGGCCTATTTGCTCAATGTGTTCGGCTGAGATCGGAAATCAACCCACCACAAAGGTACCTGTCCCCTTTGTGGTGGTTGGGGCGTTAGGGGAGGAGCTTCATGGCGGCGTCGTGGGCGGCGTGCTCGTAGGTGTCGTCGAGGGGTTTGAGCGGCAGCAGGGCGGCGGCCTGTGTGTCGCCACGGCGCTCGAGGGCGTGCGCGATGAGCCAGTCGGCGAGTTCGGGGTTCTTGGGCAGCGCCGGGCCATGCAGGTACGTGCCGATGACACCCTTGTAGATGAGACCCTCAAAGCCATCGTCGCCGTTGTTGCCGGTGCCTGTGACGACAGACGTTCCGAGCGGCGTGGCCTCTGTATCGAGCAGGGTGCGTCCGCCATGGTTCTCGAATCCCACAAAGGGCTCGGGTGCCAGGTCGGTCTTGACGGCGACGTTGCCGATCAGACGGTCGGAGCCGCGCACAGTCTCGGCGGCAATGACGCCCAGACCCTCAATGCGATCGTCGCCCATGTAGTACGAACGACCGAGCAGCTGGTAGCTACCGCAGATGGCAAGCAGCGTACCGCCGTCCTCAACATAGGCCGCGACCTTGTCTTTTTGAGCGAGTAGTTCATGTGCAACCGCCAGCTGGTCGCGATCGGAGCCACCGCCCATCATGACGATATCGGCATCGTGCAGATCGAGCGTCTCGCCCATGCGGACCTCGTCCACGCGCACGGGAATGCCGCGCCAGGCGCAGCGGCGCTCGAGGACGATGACGTTGCCGCCGTCGCCGTAGAGGTTGAGGGCATCGGGGTACAGATAGACGATGCGCAGCGGGCGCGAAAGCTCGACCGGCGCAATATCGGTGGGGACAGCGCTACCATCGGCGCGCGTTACAGCGTGGGAGGCGACCGAACTTGCATCGGTGCCTTTGAGCCCGTCGAGCTCCTTGACCAGCGGCGGAAAGGCCGTGTAGTTGGCGACGGCATAGAAAGTGTCGCCGGCGGCCTCGTCTGCCACAGCACCAATCGCCTGCTCGACATTCGAGATAATCGTGGCATCGATGCCGGCGTACTTGAGGCGCACCTGCATGTCGTGCGCGCGCGTGCCGCCGGCAAAGGCGACAAGTCCCGTTGTGTCGGCGATGCGCTCAAAGTCGACGTCGTAGATCCACGATACATCGTGGCCGTCGGCATCGTTGTCGTTGAGGAAGAAAGCGCAGAGCCTGCCGCCTGCCGTTTTAATGGACTGAATCTGACGATCGAAGCCCACGGGATTTTTGGCCAGGTTTGCCTCGACGGTACGGCCGGCGATCTCCCAGCGGCCCATGCGTCCGCCGGCGGGGACGTAGGCATCGAGCGTGGGCTGCAGGTGCGCCGCGTCCACGCCCAGCTCGTGCGCCGCAAAGAAGGCGGCGGCGACGTTATAGACCATGTACAGGCCGTTGTAGCGCGTGGCGATGTGCGCGGCGGGCGCGTTGGCCTCGGGTCCAAAGGCCAGGTCAAAACCATAGCCGTCGCAGCCGAGCTCAACGCCCGTCACGCGGCGGAGCAGCGCGGGGCGACCCCATCCGCACGAAGGGCAATGATAGGCGCCCAGCTGTCCGTACTGCACATAGTCGTATTCCAGCGGGGCGTTGCACTGCGAGCAAAAACGCGAGTCGCTAATGCGGTCGGACTCGGTGCCCGTGGCGCCGTCGATGCCAAAGGCGATGCTTGCGTTGGGAACGCGCGCGGCGATCGCGGCACACAGCGGGTCGTCTGCGTTGTAAATGAGCGTCGTTGCCGGCGAAAGCTCCAGCGCGTGGGCGATGACATCCTGGGTGTGGTCAATCTCGCCGTAGCGGTCTAGCTGGTCGCGGAACAGGTTGAGCAGCACAAAGTACGTCGGTTTGAGCTTGGGCAGAACGCGTACGGTGTAGAGCTCGTCGCACTCAAAAACGCCCACGCGCTTGCCGCTGCTGGTGTGCTTAAGGCCGCCGCGGGCCTCGAGCAGAGCACCCACCACACCGGGCTCCATATTGTTGCCGGCACGATTGCACACCACGGTAGCACCGCTGGCAGCAACTGCGTCGGCGATGAGGTTGGATGTGGTGGTCTTGCCATTAGTACCGGTGATCACCACACTGCGGTCGACCAGGCTCGCGAGGTCGCTTAGCAGCTCGGGGTCGATCTTCATGGCGATGCGGCCGGGGAGTACGCCGCCCTGGCGCTTAAGGACGGAGCGCAGCCCCCAGCGGGCGATATCGCTCGAGGTACTGGCGAGAGATGAGCGGAAGTTCATGAAGCCGTTCCTAACGTGAATGACATGGTCGTGGCGTTTGCGCCGTTAAAAGCCGTAACGGCGCGCAAATTCCTGGGCAAGCTGCGATACGTCTTCGCAAGCGCTGGCCCAGGGGGCAAAGTCGGGAGTATCCGAGATGATGCCGTCGGCTTCCCAAACTGCCTGATGCGAAAGGTCCCAGGGGTCGTGCGGTTCGGGCCGGCAGGGAAGGTACGGTGTCTGATACATGGGGTTCAGCAAAAAGAACGCGCCGCCCTCGCAACGGTTAGCGAACTCACGCAGCGCGCGCGTCGCCGGGCGCATCTTGTTTGTTTTAAACAGCAGAATCGTGCGGGCGAGCAGGTACCAAGGAGAGTTTTCGAGTGCATCGGCTCCCACCTGTTCCTCGAGCTGGTGGGCTAGGGCAAAAAAGCCGTCCTGGTCTTCCAAGCGGGCGAGGGCAAACAACACGGTGCCGGCGGCCCGGGTGGGATAGCCCTCCGCCTTAAGGACGCGGCGGGCGTAGTTGGCAGCAGCGCGGTAGCGGGCGCTCGCCATGCACAGCTGCGAGATGGCCTCGAGCGTGTGGAGCCACCCGATAAGCGCCGGCTCGCTTACGGTGAGGTCTGCTGCGGTGACACCGTCGGCCAAAACATTATTGGCCCAATAGTGCGGGGCCTCCATATCAAACCCGGGCACGCTCTGTTGCAGGTAGTCGGCCGTGCTCGCCTCGAGCTTCATCAGGTCGCCCAGGCAGGCGTCAACGGGCGTGTCGGCCAGGATGATGGCGAGCAGCTGCGCGTCGACGGCCAGTGCATCGAGGCGGACGATCTTGAGCAGCTCATCGCGCATGTCGTCGAACAGACGATTGCGCGTCTGCTCGAACTCCTCGTCGCTGCCCATGTCCTCGATGCGATGGAGCTCGTCGAGCAGGTGACGATGGACACCGGCATAGGACAGCAGCGCTTGGGCATGCTCGGTCTGCGCATACTTGTGAGGGTTTGCGCTGATGTCGTTATGGACAAGCTCGCGTGCTGCATCGGTGAGTTCGGGGTGCGACGCCAGATAGGTGCGCTCCAGGTAGGCGGGGATGTAGACGCTCGGATCCATTAGAGGTCTCCTCCCTTAAACGGCAAGCCCTGCTCGGCCGCCCGCAGTATGCGCTCGTCGATCTGGGAGCGCACGATGTCGTTGGTGGCGACCCAGGCGGCAAAGCTGGCGTTGTCGGGTGCGCCCAGGCCCTCCTGCAGTACCGGCGTCGCCTCGGAGAGTGCAAGGACGAGCTCGTCGGTGGAGCCTGCACCCACGTTGACGCGGGCATAGACGCCATCGGGAAACTCGGTTTGGAAGTAGAGCGCCTCGGCTGCGTGCGGGCACGAGCGCGCAAGGATGCGCAGGTAGTGTTCGGCGCCCTCGTAATCCAGCTCGCGCCAGGCAGCGCTCATCAGCGCGATGAGCGTCCACGGGTCCAAGTCGCGTTCTGCATCCTTGGGACGACGGCGCAGCGGCGTGTTGGCGAGATAGGGGACGGAGTGGGCAGAGCGAAAGCGCTTGAGCTCCTCAGCGGGGTATTCGAGCTTTGCCATGGCGAGCATTGCGGTGTGGCGGACGCCGGCAGGATCGTTGGGGGCAAAGTCGAGGCTGCGGTTTGCGGCTTCGAGCGACATGCGGTAGCGGCCGCTAATGAGCGCGCGCGATGCCAAGGCGGCAAGCCAGCGCAGGTAGGGACGGCGGGTCAGGTCGCCTGCGGCCTCGCGCTCGTAGGGGTCCTGCGCCGAGGCAATCTTGAGCGCCAGATCGTGCTCCACCTCGTCGCACTTGGACACCAGATATTGCACGTATTCCTCGTTAGATTCGGCGGTGAGCGCGCACAGCATGCGCTGGGCATCCCAGTTGGCCGGATCGAGCGCGGCTGCCTCGCGGAGCATGTTCTCGGCTGCGGCTTCTTCTTGCTCTGCCTGGGCGTCGTCGGGGATAAAGGAAATGCGGTAGTCGACAGCCTCGACCACCTTGGCAATGAGATGCCCGGCGCGGTCGCGGTCGTGCACGATGAGCGGCGCGGGGTTGCGGGTGAATTGTTCCATCAGACGCTCTACGGCGGGGCCGTCGGTGAGTGGAATATTGTCGCGGCGCAAGGCCTCAAGAACGAGGCGATGGCAATCCTCTTGAATGGGATCGAATGCCATGGGGCCTCCTTTGCTGCGGTTAGGGTTCAAATGTCTCTATATAAGGTTCTAGTTTACCCGCATGTGGCACACCGGGGGTGCCGCACTTGGACATGCACCTTTGCACCACGAAGACGGATGTCGCACAAATGTCGGCACCTTGGACGACCGAGTGGTATCACGGTGCCGCAAACGGTCGATTTTTGGCGGCGAACGGGGCGCATTTTGGAGGGGCACAGTCCTGCCCGGGATATGTGGTCAACCTTGATAAAACGTTTGCCCAGCTTGGGAGTATGAATGCCCCACAAGGGTCTTCAGGGATAGAAAAAACGTTTCATCATTGTCGGCTTTAGGTGAATAACTGACCAACCAGAACGGTAAAATAGTGTTTGTCTGAGCGTTGAGACGTTTAGACATCGCGCATTGTCATCGCCGGCAACGCGCAAAACGGTCCTAACGGAGCCAATCGGGTGCTCCGTTATATACACAAGTCTAAGAGGGGCTTGTTTAGGAGGCACAGTATGGGACGTTTTACCAATCCTCGCGATCTGTACTTTGGTGAGGGCGCTCGCCACGAGGTGAAGAACCTCAAGGGCAAGAAGGCCATCATCGTTTCTGGTGGCAGCTCTATGCGCCGCGGCGGGTTCTTGCAGGACGTTGAGGCCGACCTTAAGGAAGGCGGTTTCGAGGTCAAGCTGTTCGAGGGCGTCGAGTCCGATCCGTCCATCGAGACGGTCATGAAGGGCGCCGAGGCCATGCGCGAGTTCGAGCCCGACTGGATTATCGCCATCGGCGGCGGCTCGCCCATCGATGCCGCTAAGGCCATGTGGGTCTTCTACGAGTATCCCGAGGAGTCCTTCGATAACATCATCCAGCCGTTCAGCTTCCCCGAGCTGCGTCAGAAGGCTCACTTCTGCGCCATCTCCTCTACCTCCGGTACCGCTACCGAGGTCACTGCCTTCTCCGTCATCACCGACTACGCCAAGGGCATCAAGTACCCGCTGGCCGACTTCAACATCACCCCTGATGTCGCCATCGTCGACCCCGAGCTCACCTACACCATGCCTGCCAAGCTGTGCGCTCACACCGGCATGGATGCTCTGACCCACTGCATGGAGGCCTACGTTTCTACCTTCGCCTCTATGTTCACCGACGCCAACGCCCTGCACGGCATCCGCGAGATCGTCGAGTGGCTGCCCAAGTCCTATGCTGGCGACCATGAGGCCCGTCAGCACATGCATGAGGCTCAGTGCATCGCCGGCATCGCCTTCTCCTCGGGCCTGCTGGGCATCGTTCACTCCATGGCTCACAAGACCGGTGCAGCCTTTGAGAACGGCCACATCATCCACGGTGCTGCTAACGCTATGTACCTTGGCAAGGTCATCCAGTGGAACTCCAAGGATCCGCGCGCTGCCGAGCGTTACGCTTACGTGGCCAAGGAGATCCTGCACCTTCCCGGCGAGACCAACGAGGAGCTTATCGCTGCGCTCGTCCAGAAGATCCGCGACCTCAACGACCAGCTCAACATTCCGCAGTCCATCAAGGATTACGCGAATGGTGGCGTGAAGGTCGACGCCGAGAACCCGCAGATGGTTTCCGAGGAGGAGTTCCTCGCCAAGCTCCCCGAGATCGCCGCGAACGCCGAGCAGGACGCCTGCACGCCCGAGAACCCGCGTGAGACCAAGGCTGCCGACTTCGAGAAGATTCTCAAGGCCTGCTACTACGACACCGACATCGATTTCTAATCGACTCTTGTTATCGTAACGAGGGGCTCCGCACGTATCTGTACGGAGCCCCTTTCTTTTTTCTTTTAGAGAATGGGATAGTTATGGCTGCAATTTTCAATAGCCCCAGCAAGTACATCCAGGGTCCGGACGAGCTCGCCAAGCTCGGCTCCTATGTCGAGCCGCTCGGCGCTAAGGCCCTCGTCATCGTGACGCCTTCGGGCAAGAAGCGCGTCGGTGCCAAGATCGAGGGCGGTTTTGCCGAGGCTAAGGCCGAGCTGCTGTTTGAGGACTTTAACGGCGAGTGCTCCAAGGGCGAGGTCGATCGCCTGGTTGCGCTCGCTCGCGACAACGGTTGCGACATCATCGTCGGCGTCGGTGGCGGCAAGATCCTCGACACCGCGAAGGCCGTCGCCTATTACCTGGAGTCCCCGGTTATCATTTGCCCCACCATTGCTTCGACCGATGCACCGTGCTCGGCGCTTTCGGTGCTCTACACCGACGATGGCCAGTTCGATAAATATCTCTTCCTTAAGGCAAACCCCAACATTGTCCTGATGGATACGACGGTTATCGCGGCGAGCCCGGTGCGCCTGACGGTTTCCGGTATGGGCGATGCGCTCGCAACCTACTTTGAGGCCCAGGCGACGCATGATGCCGACGGTGGCACCTGCGCTGGCGGCAAGGGCGGCATGGCCGGTCTGGCGCTCGCCAAGCTCTGCTACGAGACGCTTATGGCCGATGGCGTCAAGGCCAAGGTCGCGTTGGAGAAGGGTGCGCTCACGCCTGCAGTCGAGCATATCATCGAGGCCAATACGCTGCTTTCGGGCATTGGCTTTGAGAGCTCGGGCCTTGCTGCTGCTCATGCCATCCACAATGGCCTGACGATGTTGCCCGAGTGCCACGGCATGTATCACGGCGAGAAGGTCGCCTTTGGCACCATCGTCCAGCTGGTACTCGAGGATGCTCCGACTGAGAAACTCGAGGAAGTCCTGGGCTTCTGCATTGAGCTGGGCCTGCCGGTCACGATGAAGGAGCTTGGCGTTGCCGAGGTTACGCGCGAGCAGGCCATGGTCGTTGCCGAGGCCGCTTGCGCGCCCGAGGACACCATGTGCAACATGCCGTTTGAGGTGACGCCCGAGATGGTCGCAAACGCCATCCTGGGTGCCGACGCGCTGGGCCACTACTATCTCATGGATGAGTAAATCAAGCTAAGGAAGGGGCAAAGCCAACAGATGGCTTTGCCCCTTTTTGCTATGGTGCAAACTAACCTGACCCCATCGCACCAAGTTGGTGCAAAGGGGTCAGGTTACTTTGCACCAATCGTTGTTTGATGAAGGGCGGATTCTCGTATGGCGCTTCCTATGGTTTATGGCGGTCCCGGCCGGTATGTTCAGGGGCCGGGCGAACTTTCGCGTCAGGGCAGGTATTTGTCATGGTTGGGCTGCGCTGCCTATGTCTTGTTTGACCAGGGCACCGAGGATCGGCTGTGCAGGCAGATTGTCGATGGATTTCTGGACGACGATCTGAGTGAGCCGTTCTTTAAGATTTATGACGGTCCGTGTACGGAAGAGGCTGTTGTAAAAATGGCTAAGGAAGCCCAGGCTGAGTATTGCGACATGGTGGTGGGTATTGGCGGCGGCAAGATGCTCGATATCGCCAAGGCCGTTGCGTTTTATGCCGAGTTGCCGTTGTGCGTATGCCCCACGGCGGCCTCGATGGACGGTCCGTGCAGCGCGATTTCGGTGCTGTACCACGAGGATGGGTCGTTCGACCGTTACCTGATGCTCGAGAAGAATCCAGACCTGGTCGTGGTCGATACCAACGTGGTCGCGGCGGCCCCACTGCGTATGACGGTTGCTGGTATGGGCGATGCGCTGGCAACGTACTTCGAAGCGCGTTCGTGCGCTGCGGCGCACGGCGCCAACGAGCACGGTGGCGCGCCGGGGCACTTGGCCCTGGTCGCGGCACGTTCCTGCTACGACACGCTCATGGAGTGCGGTGCCGCTGCCAAGCGCGATCTCAAAAAGGGCCGTACATCGCCGGCGGTTGAGCGTCTGATCGAGTGCAATATTCTGCTCTCGGGCGTCGGTTTTGAGAGCGGTGGCTTGGCGTTGGCGCATGCCATCGCCAACGGTCTGACGATCCTGCCCGAGTGCAAGGCCATGCATGGCGAAGCCGTGGCATTTGGCCTGGTGGTGCAGCTGCGCCTGGAGCGCGCGCCCGAGCTTGATCAGGTGCTCGAGTTTTGCCAGCGCGTCGGTCTGCCGACGACGCTCGAGGAGCTGGGTCTTGGCGAGATTTCCGATGCCGATTTGCTGAGCGTTGCGGACGCAACTTTTAAGAACGAGCGTGACATGGCCAACGAGCAGGCCAAGGTGACCAAACAAAAGCTCGTGCAGCTCATGCGCGAGGCATAGCTTGGCACTTGATTGACCTTGTGCAATCGAGGCGACGATAGGCCATAAGCTATTTGCCGCAAAGATGCGCCGCATGTAATTTGCCCGAGGCGTGGGCCGATAGCGTATCATTATCTCTTGCTTGTTTGCACTGCTCAGGGAGGGGCCGCGCATGGCGCAGGAACACGATCTGTTTGATGACATTATCGAGATCAGCAAGGGTTTCGACTTTCTTAAAAACCCGCTTGGCGGTGTGACCGACGCACTCGATCCGTCGGCGCCCCAGTGGAATCCTGCCGACTACAAGGAGCGTCCGCGCGGCAATACCATTCCGTGCTTGACCTGCAAAAACGAAAAGAGCGGTTGCACCGCGTGCATGGATGTGTGCCCGGTCAACGCTATCGAGGTCGAGGAAGACGCTATCGAGATCCTCGATACCTGCCGCAAGTGCGGCCTGTGCGCTGCCGCCTGCCCGACCGAGGCGATCATCTCGCCGCGCTTGGCGCCCAAAAACCTGTATGACGACATTGTCTCGGCAGCTACGAGCCACGAGACCGCCTACGTCACCTGCACGCGCGCCCTTAAGCGCATGCCGCGCGAGAACGAGGTCGTCGTTGCCTGCGTGGGCGATATTACGGCCGAGACCTGGTTCTCGGTACTGGCGGACTATCCCAACGTGAGTGTGTACCTGCCGTTGGGCGTGTGCGATAAATGCCGCAACACCGGCGGTGAGGACATTCTGGGCGAGGCCATCGCTACCGCCGAGGAGTGGGCCGGTACGGGCATGGGCCTGGAGGTCGACCCAAAGAGCCTCAAATGTCATAAGCGCCGCGAGTACGAGCGCAAGGAGTACATGGAAAAGATCGCCCGCACGACGGGCTTGACCGTGACCAAGCTCAATCCGGCGACGGCGGCGCTCGCCTCGGTGACGCAGAAGCTCAAGGCTCATCGCCATCAGATTACCCAGCTGGAGCGTACGCTCAACACCATGTGCGGCACCACGACGACCAAGCGTCGCCGTTCGCTCACGCACGGTCGACAGCTGGTGCTCTCAACGCTGCAAAACCACCCCGAGCTTGCCCAAAACATGCAGGTGAGTACGCCGGAGTGCGATTTTGACAAGTGCACGTCGTGCGGCGAGTGCGTCAATGCGTGCCCCACATCTGCCTGTGACCTGGTGGGAAGCGGTCGCTTTGCACTGGAGTCCACGTATTGTTTGGGTTGCGGAGCCTGCGTCAAGGTTTGTCCCGAACATGCGCTCAAGCTGGTCGAACACGATGCGTCCAATCTGGTCGTCGTCGATCCCGAGGCCGAGGAAAAGGCCGCTCAGAAGGCCAAGGCCCACGAGGAGGCCGAGAAGGTCAAGGCCGAGGCAAAGGCCAAGCTCGACAAGATGCTCGACCAGGTGGAAAAGCTCGCAGACTAGTCGGCGACCCCAATCTCTGCTTCATTTGCGCCGCCGTGGTGTCCGGATTCGCCCGGATGCTGCGGCGGCGCTATACTTATGAAGTTTGAAGTACCTGTACCAAAAGGAGCTGTCGTGTCCCTTTCCATCGGTATCGTGGGCCTGCCCAACGTGGGCAAGTCGACGCTGTTCACCGCGCTTACCAAAAAGACCGGCCTTGCCGCCAACTACCCGTTTGCCACGATCGACCCCAACGTGGGTATCGTCGATGTGCCCGATAGCCGCTTGCAAAAGCTCGCCGACATCGTTAACCCGGGCCGCATCGTGCCGGCTACGGTCGAGTTTGTCGACATCGCAGGTCTGGTGAAGGGCGCTAACGAGGGCGAGGGTCTGGGCAACCAGTTCCTGGCCAACATTCGCGAGACCGATGCCATCTGCGAGGTCGTGCGCTACTTTAAGGACCCCAACGTCATGCGCGAGGTGGGCCGTACCGGCGAGTTCGTCGATCCCGCCGGCGATGCCGACACCATCATGACCGAGCTCATCCTGGCCGACATGGGCACGCTCGAGAAGCAGCTGCCCAAGCTCGAGAAGGAGGCCAAGCGCGACAAGGAGCTCATGCCCAAGTTCGAGGTGGCCAAGCGTCTGCTTGCCTGGCTCAACGAGGGCAAGCGCGCCGCATCCATGGAGATGACCGATGAGGAGCGCGCCGCTGCCAAGGGCTTGTTCCTGCTCACCATGAAGCCCATCCTGTATGTGGCCAACGTAGACGAGGACATGCTCAACGAGGACCTGGCGCCCATCGACGGCGTCAAGCCGCTGCCTATCTGCGCCAAGATCGAGGCCGAGCTTTCCGAGCTCGATCCCGAGGACGCTGCCGACTACCTGGAGAGCCTGGGCCTGGAGCAGCCCGGCCTGGACGTGCTCGCGCAGGCCGCCTACAAGCTGCTTGGCCTGCAGTCGTTCTTTACGGCTGGTGAGATGGAGGTCAAGGCCTGGACGGTGCGTCAGGGCGCGACCGCTCCGCAGGCCGCCGGCGTCATCCACACCGACTTTGAGCGCGGC
The DNA here is from genome assembly GCA_019425045.1 of Collinsella sp. GTDB lineage: Bacteria > Actinomycetota > Coriobacteriia > Coriobacteriales > Coriobacteriaceae > Collinsella. The sequence goes on along the minus strand of JAHYYI010000037.1, from coordinate 4,135 downwards.
TTTATTAAGGCCGAGGTCATTGGCTACGACGACTACATCGAGCTCGGTGGCGAGCAGGGCGCCAAGGCCGCCGGCAAGCTGCGTATCGAGGGCAAGGACTATGTCATGGCCGATGGCGATGTCGTGCACTTCCGCTTTAACGTGTAAGGACGACGCATATGTTTAAATATGGCAAAAAAGCTGGCTACATGGGTATTGCGCTGCTCGTACTTGCGGTGATTCCGCTGGTGGTCGCAGCGTGTGTTATCCCCAACATTGGTCCCGAGGTTGCAACAAAGTTTAATGCCGCCGGCGAGGCGACGCGCTGGGGCAAGAGCTACGAGTTGCTGGCGCTGCCGGTGCTCAACTTGCTGCTGAGCGTGGCGACGTACTTTACGGCGGGACGCCAGGCAAAGAACAATGATGACTCCGCCGCCATGGCGCGCATCGTGTGCGAGCGCTATCTGCGTAACGGTTGCATCACGGGTGTGTTCCTCAACGTGATCAACGTCTACTTTATGTATTCGGCGATTACCGGTATGGGCTTTGGCCTGGGCTTTTAGCTTGCGCCTTTAGGCAACGAGCCTGCAAGCATATTCGATGGCTGCTGCGAGGCCGCCGCTCGATCGTGGTTTAAAGACCATGTCGGCGGCAGCCTCGTTTTCGTATCCGGCGCCGCGAAGGGCGAGTGCAACGCCGGCTTCTAAAAGGAGCGGCAGGCCACGCTGGCTGGTTGCGATTACGGCAGCCTGATTGAGCGAGCAGCTATGCGTTTGGCATTGGATGGCAAGTTCACCTTGCGCCGGGCAAGGGACCAGAACGGCGGCGACGCGACTTGATAGCAATGCAAATGCTGTGCGCTCATCGGTCGAAAGACATTCTGCTTCAACGACGACGAGCTTGGGCGATGCGCTGTTTGTGCGAAGCGTGGCTCGGTACGTGCGGACCGAAGAACCCGACATAGAAAACTCCTGTGTATTCGGCAAAACGTAAACTATAGTTTACGTTTATGTTCGGCTCCATTTCAAACTCGGCTGCATGGACGAACGTGCGAAACAGATTCTTGGCAGGCGGGTCGAAGAGACACGCAGAGACCTTGGTATCTCCAAGGTTGATTTTTGTGTGGCGACAGGAATCAGCCGACCCTACCTCGACCGAATCGAAGATGGGACGGCAAATTTCACGCTCAAGGTTCTATTTAAGATCGCGCCCGCACTCGGCATGACGGTGTCAGAGCTTCTCGAGGATATCGAATAGGGGATACCCGTCGACAACTGAATTACGCCATCGGGATGCGGTCGTGGTTGACTTGACTGTAGAACAGGCGCTGAATCTCGGCCGCATCACGTGATTGGCCGAGCGCCCACATGGTTTTGGCCACGAGCGTCTCGGTGGTCATGTCGTCGCCGCGCAAAATGCCCGGATGATCGGCGTAGGCACGGCCGACCTCATAAACACCCAGGTCAAGGCCCTCTTCGGGGACCTGTGTGGTCATAACGACGGTGCGGCCCGAATCGACCCAGCGGAAAATTGCCTCTTGGAACGACTCGCCGGACTCACCAAACTCGGGGATACCGCCAATGCCAAAGGTCTCAAGGATTACAGCGTCGTAGCTATCGGCAAGGGCGTCCAGAATGCCTGGGTTCACGCCGGGCGTGAGCTTGAGTACAAATACGCGCGGGTCGATGCTGTCGTAGAAACGCACCGGGTTTTCGCCTTGATGCGTGCCGTGAAGCCCGTTGCGTACGATGCGGTCATTGCGGATATAGGCGATGGGCGGATAGTTGACGCTAATGAACGCGTTAAAGCTCATGGTGCGCTGCTTGCGGGCGCGCGTGCCGGTAATGGCTACGCCGCCAAAGACAATCGAGACGTCGTGCGAATGCTCGTCGAGCGCATAGAGCAGGCTCTGGTACAGGTTGAGCTTGGCGTCGGTAAAGGGATTGCCCATGGGCTTTTGCGAGCCGGTGAGTACGATGGGCTTGGGGCTGTCCTGAATCAGATAGGAAAGCGCTGCCGCGGTGTAGCTCATGGTGTCGGTGCCGTGCAGAATCACGAAGCCGTCGTGGTCGGCATAACCCTCGACGATGACGTCGCGGATACGCATCCAGTCGCTCGGACGCATATTGGTGCTGTCGATGTTCATGGGCTGCACGACGTCGAGCTCGCAGAGGCCCGAGATCTCGGGGACGCTCTGGGCGAGCTCCTCACCGGTCAGGGCGGGGGAGAGGCCGTTGCCGTCCTCGGTCGATGCGATGGTGCCGCCCGTGGCGATGAAAAGGATGCGCTTCATGCTGGTATTCCTATCGTATTTGCCGCCCCAGAGGCGGAGTCGTTCGGCAGTATTGTGGCACAGGGCGTCGAATGTTCAAACGTATTACATCATCTGTAACGTTTGGTAATACTTCAATTGCCGTCAAATAGGGGCCCTGGTCGTGCGTTTGCCGTGCGCTGATGGCTGCGAGGGACGAGAAACCCCATATAACGTGTACACTATGGAAGTTATTTTCGTTCATTCACGCGGGTGGGCACCGGCTCCCCGCCAACAAGAGGGGGAAACCATGGATCAAAAGGCTTCCGCAAAGGTCCTCGTACTCGACTTTGGTGCGCAGTACGGTCAGCTCATTGCCCGTCGCGTCCGCGACCTCAACGTGTATTCCGAGATCGTTCCCTGCGACATCTCGGCCGATGAGATTCGCGAGATGAACGCCTCTGCGCTCATCCTTTCTGGCGGCCCGGCCTCCGTGTACGCCGAGGACGCTCCGTCCATCGATCCTGCCATCTTTGACCTGGGCCTTCCCGTCCTGGGCTTCTGCTACGGCCATCAGATCACGGCCGTGACGCTCGGCGGCAAGGTCGGGCACTCCGAGGTGGGCGAGTACGGCCGCGCCACTATTACGCGCACTGCCGGCGCCAAGCTCTTTAACTCCACGCCCATGGAGCAGACCGTGTGGATGAGCCATCGCGACGCCGTGTCCGAGGTGCCCGAGGGCTTTACCGTTACCGCCAGCACCGACGTATGCCCGGTTGCCGCCATGGAGTGCGTCGAGCGCAAGATTTTCACCACGCAGTTCCACCCCGAGGTCAAGCACTCCGAGTACGGTCAGCAGCTGCTGAGCAACTTCCTGTTTGAGATCTGCGGCCTGGAGCCCAACTGGAGCATGGACAACCTGGTCGAGACCATGACGGCCGAGTTCCGCGAGAAGGTCGGCGACGACCGCGTGATTCTGGCCCTGTCCGGTGGCGTCGACTCCTCCGTCGTGGCTGCGCTGGGCGCTCGCGCCGTGGGCAAGCAGATGACCTGCGTGTTCATCAACCACGGCCTGCTGCGCAAGGGCGAGCCCGAGCAGGTGGAGGAGGTCTTCACCAAGCAGTTTGACGTCGACTTTATCCACGTCCACGCCGAGGACCGCTACGCCGAGCTTCTGGCCGGCGTGACCGAGCCCGAGGAGAAGCGCCGCATCATCGGCACGCAGTTCTGGAAAGAGTTCTTCGCGGTCGCCCAGCAGCTCGAGTGCGACGGCAAGCCGGTCAAGTACCTGGCTCAGGGCACCATCTACCCCGACATCATCGAGTCCGGCGCGCGCAAGACGGGCGGCAAGACGGCCACCATCAAGAGCCACCACAACCTGATTCCGTTTCCCGAGGGCGTGCACTTCGACCTTATCGAGCCGCTCGATCACTTCTTTAAGGACGAGGTCCGCGCGCTTGGCCTGGCGCTGGGCCTGCCGGGTCACATCGTGTTCCGTCAGCCCTTCCCGGGCCCGGGCCTGGCCATCCGCATCATCGGTGCGGTCGACAAGGAGAAGCTCGAGATTCTCAAGAATGCCGACGCCATCGTGCGCGAGGAGCTCGACGCCTATAACCAGCGTCTGTTTGAGCAGACCGGCGAGCGCAACTCCGAGCACAGCTGCTGGCAGTATTTTGCGGTCCTGCCCGACATCAAGTCCGTTGGCGTTATGGGCGACGAGCGCACCTACCAGCGCCCGATTATCCTGCGTGCCGTCGAGTCCAGCGATGCCATGACCGCCGACTGGGCCAAGCTGCCCTACGACGTGCTGGCCCGCATCTCCGGCCGCATCGTTGCCGAGGTTCCCGGCGCCAACCGCGTGTGCTACGACATCACGTCCAAGCCGCCCGCGACCATTGAGTGGGA
>JAHYYI010000036.1 GCA_019425045.1 Collinsella sp. | reverse complement strand
GCGGTCGGCGGGGCCATTGTGGCTCTTGACAGCGGATTGGGTCATATGAGCGAAAACCCGCCAGAGCGAGCAAGGTGCCTTGAAACGAGGCGGCATTGATCTTTTGATCATGCCGCCGAAGTTGAAAGGCAGATTGCCGCTCTGGCGGGTTTGCAGCGTCAACTGGTTACGCGGGCTGGTAAGCCCGCGTAACCCTAATAATTGGCCTCGTAGCCGTTGCCGTCGCCGGTGGGCTCTTCGTAGTAATCGGAACTGTCGCTCGAATCGTCGGAATCGTCAGAGCTGACCGATGAGGTTGCGGTACCGTTTGCGTAGTCGTCAGACGTGTTGTTGCTGAGGTCACCGATCGTAGAGCTGGAACCGTCGGAAAGACCCATGGTGTTGGGACCCTTGGGATCCTTGCCGGCATCGACGCGCTCCATCATTTCCTTGAGCTCGTCCTCGTAGACAAAGACGTAGCTCACACCGTCGATCATGGTGCTGTCGTCGGCGTACGAGGGCAGGTTGGCCGAGTAGATACCGTCGACATCCATACCGCGCATGGCGTTGACCGTAGCCACGATATCCTGAACGCTCATATCGGTTACAAGCATATCGGACAGCGAATTAACCAGGCCAAAGATCTTCGTGGCATCGAAGTTATTGAGAATCTGGTTGGCAAGGGCGCCAAGCACCTGACGCTGGTGGCGCATGCGCGTGTAATCGCCGTCGGCATAGGTGTAGCGGCAGCGGGCATAGGTAAGGGCGGTGGCACCGTCCATATGCTGCTGGCCAGCGGTAATCTTAATATCCAGGTGCTCGGGGTCGTCAACATCATCGGTTGCGTTAATGTCGATACCGCCAACCGAATCAATCAGCGCCTGCATACCGTCGAAACTGACCTCGGCATAGTGGGAAATCTGAACACCGCACAGCTCGTTGACCGCCTCGACCATGGCCTCGGCGCCGCCAACGGTATGGCAGGCGTTGATCTTCATGGTCTCGCCCTTGTACTCGACCTTGGTGTCGCGCGGAACGGAAATGAGCGTCGCCTGCTTTTGCGTGGGGTCGATGCGTGCCAGGATAATCGAGTCGGCACGATACGTATCCTCGCCCGGACGGCCGTCGGTGCCAAGAAGCAGCACGTAGAACGGATCCTTTGCCTCATCGGTGTCAACCAGAACCCGACGCAGATTGTCAGTAATGACATTAGAATCGCCGAGCTTGCCCATAATGGTGGCAAACCACAGGCCGGCAGCGGTAGTGGCACTCAGCAGCACGCCAAGCACGACAATGAGCGCGACGTGACGAATCGTGTGGCTACGGCGTTGACGAGCGCGCTCGGAATAGCGAGCCACGTTATCGCGACTGTAGATCTTGGCCTGCGCACCAGTTGAGGGTCTTCGGGTGGTGGTATCCGCGAGGGGCTTTTTATTAAACATAGGCAACCTGTATTAGTAGATGACGGGATCGGGGACGGTAGCATGCTCGACATGCGCGCCGAGCGCCTGCAGCTTTTCGACAAACTGCTCGTAGCCGCGCTTGATGTGATGGATAGCCGAAACCTCGGTCGTCCCGTCGGCGATCAAGCCCGCTACGACGAGGGCCGCTCCGCCGCGCAAATCGGGCGAGGTAACCTGTGCACCCGAGAAGCCCTTGACGCCATGAATCATGGCATGATGGCTCTCGATACGAATGTCGGCACCCATGCGCACCAGCTCAGAGGCAAACATAAAGCGATTCTCGAAGATGTTCTCGGTAATAACGGAACTGCCGTCGGCAAGGGCGGAGAGCACCATAATCTGCGCCTGCATGTCGGTCGGGAAACCGGGGAACGGAAGCGTCTGGATGTCGACCGGCTTGATACGCTCGGCACGGTTCACATGGACGCCATCCTCGACGCGCTCGCAGTCGATACCCATGAGCTCCATCTTCTTGAGCACCATGCCCAAGTGAATGGGGCAAAAGCCCGTGACATCGACACCGCGATCGTCGGCCATCAACGCACCGGCAACGATAAAGGTACCGGCCTCGATGCGGTCGCCTACTACGCGATGGGTAACAGGATGGAGCTCTTCCACGCCTTCGATAGTCACGACGGGAGTGCCGGCGCCAACAATCTTGGCGCCCATCTCGTTGAGCATGTTGGCGAGATCGACGATCTCGGGCTCGCGGGCGGCATTGTCGATAACCGTGGTACCCTGCGCGCGCACGGATGCCATAATGAGGTTCTCGGTCGCACCGACACTGGCGAACTCGAGCGTGACGGTGGTGCCGCGCAGGCCCTGAGGCGCGCTGGCGTTGATATAGCCGTGGGCGGTATCAAACTCGACACCCAGGGCCTCAAGACCAAGAATGTGCATATCGATCTTGCGAGCACCCAGGTTGCAGCCGCCCGGCATGGCGATCTTGGCGCGATGGAAGCGACCCAGCAGGGGCCCCATGACGGCGGTGGAAGCACGCATCTTGGCAACAAGCTCGTAGGGGGCCTCCCAAGAATCGACCTGAGAGGTATCAATCTCGAGCGTGTGCTCGTCGAGGACATCGATCGTGGCGCCCATACCCTTGAGCACCTTGCCCATCACGTGGACATCGGAAATATCGGGCACGTTCTGCAGCGTCGTCTTGCCCGGCGCCAGAAGCGTTGCCGCCATGAGTTTGAGTGCGGAGTTCTTGGCGCCCGAGACGGGCACGGAGCCTCCGATGGCGTGGCCACCCTCAACGCGGATAATATCCAAGGTCTACCCTTTCAAAAAGCATGCCCGGGGTGGCTGGGCCATCCCGGGCATGATGTGTTCGCAAATGGTCGAACGCTAAATCGTTTGACTATTGGGCAAGCTTGAGCTTACACCATGCGATTTCATTATAGAGGTAGGCGCGGCGTGCATCATCCTCCGACAAATTACCCAGCTTCTCTTCAAAACCTTGAATATCAGCTTTAAGCTTGTCGGCATCGACGGTCGCCAAATCGCAAGCGCGCTCGGCGAGAACGGTCACGACATCGTCCGCAACCTGGGCATAGCCGCCGGCCACGGCAAACGTGTGGTCGACAGTGCCCATGGCCTTATCGGAAACGCGAACGTAACCGCGGTCGATCGTGCAGATCTCGCTGGAGTGAGCAGGCAGGACGCCAAACTCGCCATCCGTGGACGGAATCGACACAAACGCAGCGTCGCCCTCATAGGCGCAGCTCACGGGGCACACGATGCGGATACGCATAACCTACTTCTCCCCCATCTTGCGGGCACGCTCGCGCACGTCCTCAATCGTGGAAGCATAGCGGAAAGCCTGCTCGGGCAGGTCATCGGCCTTGCCATCGACAATCTCGGCGAAAGAGCGGACGGTATCCTCGACGCGGACGTAGACACCGGGGTTGCCGGTGAACTTCTCGGCGACGTGGAAGGACTGCGAGAGGAACTGCTGAATCTTACGGGCACGGTTGACCGTAAGGCGCTGCTCCTCGGACAGCTCGTCCATACCCAGAATGGCGATGATGTCCTGAAGGTCAGAGTACTCCTGCAGGAGCTCCTGGACCTTGACGGCGACACGGTAGTGCTCCTCGCCAACGATCGAGGGATCGAGAGCGTCGGAGGAAGACGCGAGCGGGTCGATAGCCGGGAACAGGCCGAGCGACGAAATGCTACGCGAAAGAACCGTGGTGGCGTCGAGGTGCGTAAACGTCGTGGCGGGCGCCGGGTCGGTCAGGTCGTCTGCGGGGACGTAGACAGCCTGGACGGAGGTAATGGAGCCCGTCTTGGTCGAGGTAATGCGCTCCTGGAGGTCGCCCATCTCGGTTGCCAGCGTGGGCTGGTAACCAACGGCGGACGGCATACGGCCCAGCAGTGCGGAAACCTCGGAACCCGCCTGGGAGAAGCGGAAGATGTTGTCGATGAACAGCAGAACGTCCTGGCCGCGATCGCGGAAGTACTCAGCGGTGGTAAGGCCGGCCAGACCGATGCGCAGACGCGCTCCGGGCGGCTCGTTCATCTGACCATAGACCAAGCAGGTCTTGTCGATAACGCCAGACTCGCTCATCTCGAGGAACAGGTCGGTGCCCTCGCGGGTACGCTCGCCGACGCCGGTGAACACCGAGGTGCCGCCGTGCTCCTGGGCGAGGTTGTTGATGAGCTCCTGAATCAGAACGGTCTTGCCGACGCCGGCGCCGCCGAACAGGCCCGTCTTGCCGCCACGGATGTAGGGCTCGAGCAGGTCGACGGCCTTGATGCCGGTCTCGAAGATCTCGGTCTTGGTGGTGAGCTCATCGAAACGGGGCGCCGCATGGTGGATGGGGTAGAACTCCTCCACCTCGGGCATGGGCTTGCCGTCGACGGGCTTGCCCATAACGTTCCAAATTCGGCCGAGCGTCTTGGGGCCAACGGGCATCTTCATGGGCTCACCGGTATCGGTGGCGATGAGGCCGCGCTGCAGGCCGTCGGTCGAGGACATGGCGACCGTGCGGACGACGCCGCCCGGAAGCTGGCTCTCGACCTCGAGGATCGTGCTCAGATGACCGATCGGGGTCTCGGCCTCGACCGTGAGCGCGTTGTAGATCGGGGGCACCGCGCCGTCAAACTTGACGTCGACGACAGGACCGATGATTCGCACGATGCGACCATCACCGGCAGTCGTCTTCTTGGTGGCTTCCTCGACCGCAAGCTTTACGGTGTTATTAGCCATTACTGTTCCTCCAATGCTGAGGCTCCGCCGACGATCTCGTTGATCTCGGTCGTGATCGAAGCCTGGCGCACGCGACTATACGTGCGGGTAAGGGTCGAGATGATCGCGGTGGCATTTTCCGTCGCGGAGTGCATGGCCTTGCGGCGTGCACCCTGCTCGGCAGCCGCCGAATCGATCAGGGCCTGGTAGATGACCGTCAGGATATAAGACGGCACAAGCTTGCCGAGAACATGCTCGGGAGAGGGCACGAACTCGAACGTGGACGAGATGCGCTTAGGGGCGTCGGTCTCGTTCTTACGCGGACCGTGGGCCATAGCGATCATCTCGGGGTCGAGCGGCAACAGATGCTCGACGCGAAGCTCCTGATCCACGCGGTTCTTGGCGTGGTGGTAGACAAGCTCGACACGGTCAAGCTCACCGGCACGATACGCATCGCAGATATGAGAGGAAATCATGCGAGCCTGATTAAAATCGGGCTCGGAGGAATTGCCCTCAAAGTGCATGACAACGTTTGCACGGTCGCGGAAATACGTGGCCGGCTTGCGTCCGCACGCAATGATCTCGCACTCGATGCCGTCGTTCGCCCAAGAAGCGGCGAGCTTTTCGGCCGTGCGCTCCACCGTCGTATTGAAACCGCCGGCAAGGCCGCGGTCCGAAGCAATGACGACAATCAGGCCATGCTTGACGCTCTCATGCTTCTGCAGCATGGGATCGGTGCCCGAACAGGAGGCGTCGCCGGCGACCGTCAACATGACGTCGGTCAGCGCCTCCTTATAGGGCTCGGCCTGCTTGGAGCGATCGAGGGCACGACGGATCTTGGCCGTAGAGACCATCTCCATCGTGCGCGTGATCTGCTTGGTCGTGGTAACCGAGGAGATTCGCTTCTTAATGTCGCGAAGGTTGGCCATGGGGCTTAGTTCTCCTCTGATCCAGAAACATCCGAATGGTGCTTGGCCATGAACTGCTGCTTGAAGTCGCCGATGACGCGCAAGAGCTCAGCCTTGGTGTCATCATCGATCTTCTTGGCGCGAACCTTGTCGAGCAGCGAACCAAAGCCATTGTCCATGTACTCGATGAGCTCGGCACGGAAGGGCAGCACGTCGGCGATCTCCAGGTCATCCAGGAAGCCCTCGTTGCCAGCGAACAGCGTAACGATCTGCTCGCCAACCTCAAACGGCTTGTAACGCGGCTGCTTCAGGAGCTCGGTCATGCGAGCACCATGGGTCAGCTGCTTCTGAGTAGCCTCGTCGAGGTCGGAGCCGAACTGCGTAAAGCCAGCGAGCTCCTGATAGGAAGCGAGGTCCAGACGGAGGTTGCCGGCGACCTGCTTCATGGCCTTGGTCTGCGCATCGCCACCGACGCGGGACACGGAGATGCCCACGTCGACTGCCGGGCGCTGACCCTGGAAGAAGAGCTCGGACTGCAGGTAGATCTGACCATCGGTAATGGAAATGACGTTGGTCGGAATGTAGGCCGAGACGTCGCCGTCCTGGGTCTCGATGATCGGCAGTGCCGTCATGGAGCCGTAACCGTTCTTCTTGGACATCTTGACGGCACGCTCGAGCAGACGAGAGTGCAGGTAGAAGATGTCGCCAGGATAGGCCTCGCGTCCGGGCGGACGATGCAGCGTCAGCGACATCTGACGGTAGGCCACAGCCTGCTTGGACAGGTCGTCGTAGATGACGAGCACGTGGCCGCCGGGGTTGGTCTCGCTGGCGGGCTTGCCGTCCTCGCCGTTGTACATGAAGAACTCGCCGATAGCGGCACCGGCCATAGGCGCGATGTACTGCATAGGGGCGGAATCGGCAGCGGTGGCCGAAACGATGATGGTGTAGTCGAGCGCACCGTGCTGAGCGAGGGTCTCGCGGATGTTGGCAACCGTGGAGGCCTTCTGGCCGATGGCGACATAGATGCAGACCATGCCCTTGCCGCGCTGGTTGAGGATAGCGTCGATGGCGATGGCGGTCTTACCGGTCTTACGGTCGCCGATGATGAGCTCACGCTGACCGCGGCCAATAGGCACCATGGAGTCGATAGCGAGCAGACCGGTCTGAACCGGCTCGCACACCGGGGTACGATCGATGACGCCGGGAGCCTTGAACTCGATGGGGCGACGGTGCGTGGCGACGATGTCGCCCAGGCCGTCGATGGGCTGGCCGAGCGGATTGACGACGCGGCCGAGCATGGCACGGCTCACGGGGATATCCATAATGCGGCCAGTGGTGCGGCACTCGTCGCCTTCCTTGATGGAGTCGACGGCACCGAACAGAACGGCGCCGACCTCGTCACGGTCAAGGTTCTGGGCAAGGCCGAAGACGGTCTCACCGGTATCGGAGCTCTTGAACTCCAGAAGCTCGCCTGCCATGGCGCTCTTGAGGCCGGAGACGCGCGCGATGCCGTCGCCTACCTCGTCGACCGTTGAAACCTCATGCGTATCGACCGTCGCGGAGAGGCTCGTGAGCTGCTCCTGCAGTTTCTTGGCGATATCCTGGGCATTGAGGGTTTCGGACATTAGGCTTCACCTCCGTACGAATTAGCAGAGTTTGCGAGGGTCTCCTGCGCGATGCGCAGCTGCGTCTTGACGGAAATATCACGACGCTCGCCGCGGGCCTCGAGCACCAGGCCGCCCACGATAGACGGGTCGACCTGCTCGATAAGGAATACCTTGCGGCCGAAGTCCTGCTCGCATTTCTTAGTGATGGTTTGACGCAGCTCGTCGTCGAGCGGGATCGCCGTGGTGACGGTCACGCCCACTACATCCTCGTCTTCCTCGGCAACATACTTAAAGGCAGCTGCCACCTTGGGAAGAAGGTCGAGCTGGTCGCGCTTGGACATGGTGTCGAGCACGGCGATGATCTCGGGGCTGGCAGAAGCCAAGCGCTCGATCATCTCGAGGTCCTCGAACACATGGTTCTCGGCCTTAGCGGCTTCCAGAAGGGAGCGCGCGTAGGTCTCGAGCACCTTGTCCTGATAGCGGCTAGTCGGCATTCAGGCTACCTGCTTCCTGGATGTAGCGCTCGATGAGCTTCTTCTGCTCGGTCTCGTCCTCGAGTGCCTCGCCCACGATCTTGGTGGCGACGGCAACGGACAGGTCGGCGATGGAGCTCGCGGCACCGGCGTAAATGGACTTGCGCTCGTCCTCGACGGTCGTATGGGCCTTGGCGATGATCTCCTCGGCCTCCTTGTGAGCAGCCTCGATGATACGGGCGCGCTCGGACTCGGCGTCCTTACGGGCCTCGAGAACGATGTCGGCAGCCTGACGACGGGCGTCGGTGACGATCGAGTCGGACTCAGCGCGCTTGGCGATAGCCTCCTGCTTGGTCTTCTCGGCCTCGTCGAGGCTCTCCTCGATCTTCTTGCCGCGCTCCTCCATGGTTTTCATGATGCCCGGCAGGGCGACCTTGGCCAGCACGATCCAGATAATCAGGAAGGCGATAAGCGCCGGGATGAACTCCGCCATCTTAGGGATGAGGATGTCCGCACCGGCAGCGCCGTCCTCGGCGAACGCGGAAACCGGCATGAGCAGCGCGGCCGCGGACGCGGAGAGTGCGATCGCGCTCTTCTGGGATGAAAGATTCATACTTGACGCTCCGTGCTATTTAACGATCAGCGCGACAACGAAGCCGATCAGAGCCAGAGCCTCGCCGAAGGCGGAGCCCATGATGAAGACGGTGAACACGCGGCCCTGGACCTCAGGCTGACGGGCCATAGCACCCGTAGCACCCAGAGCAGACAGGCCGATAGCAAGACCAGCGCCGATAACACCGAGACCGTAACCGATAACTCCCACGATTCCTCCTTTGTCGTGCGTGTCTTATTTCACGCAGGATAACCTTTTTATAACTGCCGGGCTCCATGGGTACGGGCACCGGCGGTTTAACGAATTGCCTTACCTTTAAGGCGCGAACGGAAGACTACTCCTCCTCTGCGACCTCCTCCGCCTCGGAGACATACACGGCGGTAAGGACCGTGAAGACGTAAGCCTGGATAGCGCCGACCACAAGCTCGATCGCATAGATCAGAATGAGGATGGCAAGCCAGGCCAGCGAAGGCAGGGCGCCGACGGCGTGCGCCGCGGAAACCTGCTGAAGCAGCGGCTGCATGAACATGCTCGCCATGATGGCGAACGAGCCCATGACCACGTGTCCTGCGAACATGTTGCAGAACAGACGGACGGCGAGCGTGATGAGGCGCAGGAAGGTCGAGAAAAGCTCGACGACCCACACGAGCACGTTCATCGGGAAGCTCACGCCCTGCGGGGCGAGGCTCTTGATGTAGCCGATCACGCCGTGAGCCTTGCATCCGTAGTAGATGAAGTACACGAAGGCGAAAATGGCGAGTGCGGCGGTGGAGCCGATTGCGCCGGTGCCGGGCTTCATTCCCGGGATCAGGCCGATCATGTTATTGATCAGGATGAACAGGAAAAGCGAGCACAGGAACGGGAAGTGCTTCTTCCAGTTCTCACCCACGACGCCCTTGCCGATATCGTTCTCGACGTACTCGATGATGTACTCGAAACCGTTGACGAAGAAGCCCTTGGGAACCAGGGTCTGCTTCTTCTTGAACACGGCCAGGACGATCAGGAGCACGATCGTGGAGACGATCAGCCAAAACGAGTACTGCGTGATGCCGCAGCTCAGATCGCCCACGACAGGGGTGGAGCTGAACTCGCTGACCAGATGATTAATCTCATCAGGCAGCTTTTCAAAAATTTCCACGACTTACCTTTCGACCTCATGAGGATCTCGCAGCGCCTTGGCGACACGAACCGCGCAGGCAGCCATAAAGGCCACGAAGCCGATCGCCTCGCCCAGGAGGAACATGCGAAATGCCTCTCCGAACAACACAAACACAACCAAGGTAAAGACGAGCAGGGCGATTGCCGAGACCGCCAGACTCACCATACCCTTGAGCATGTCCGCATTCTGTTTATCGTCAAGAACCGGCTTGAGCGTAAAGACAAAGGGAAGGAAGGCAATTGCGCCCGCGATGGCGCCTGCAACGATAGCGAGCAGATCGGCTATCTGAAACACTGGCGTCCTCACTTTCCTTTTTAACGCCTCACAGAACAGTTCCCGCCAAACATTGGTGAATATTGTACGAGCCAATCGCTAAAGTACAACCGAAAAAGCATCGGTTAATACGCACCTGTTCGTTTTCTTAAGACCTTCTTTATGCCGCAGGTACGGTAATACGTTTTTCTCGAACCCTGCAGGGCAAAACGTCCGTTAACAGGAGTGCGCGCGGTCGCCTTTTGTTCGTCCGCGCGCACCGTTTCTTCGTATTTGCAGCCGCGGCCGTTTAGCCCAGCGACTAGAGCGTGCCGTAGATGCGGTCGCCGGCGTCGCCCAGGCCGGGAACGATGTAGGCGGCCTCGTTGAGATGGTCATCGATGGCGCACGTATAAATATGTACGTCAGGATCCTTCTCGGTCAGCGACTTGAGGCCCTCGGGCGCGGCGACGATGCACAGCATGCGGATGTCCTTGACACCGCGCTCGCGCAGGTAGCTGATAGCCATCTCGGCCGAACCGCCCGTGGCGAGCATGGGGTCGACAACCAGGCAGATACGCTGGTCGATATCCTTGGGCATCTTGCAGTAATACTCATGCGGCTCGTGGGTGACCTCGTCGCGCTCCATGCCGATGTGGCCCACGCGAGCGGAGGGCACCAGGTCGAGGATGCCGTCGACCATGCCAAGGCCCGCACGCAGGATGGGCACGATGGCGAGTTTCTTGCCGGCAAGCTGTTTGAACGTGGCGGTAGTGATGGGGGTCTCGACCTCGACGTCTTCCATAGGCAGGTCGCGCATGGCCTCGTAGCCGTCAAAGAGCGCAAGCTCGCGCACGAGCTGGCGGAACTGGTTGGTGCCGGTGTTTTTATCGCGCAGGATCGACAGCTTGTGCTGAACGAGCGGGTGATCGACAAGCGTCACACGGGACGCATCATAGGTGACGGTCATGGGTTGATTGCCCCTTTCGTTGCGGCCGCAAAACGGCCTTGCTGACAAGGCGCGCAGCAATGTTGCCGCCGCACGCCATGCATTAGTTTAGCGGTTTGTTGTATCGAGCAGCCCATCGCAGCCCTACTGTGCGGTACTGAGCGAGCGCCTGACTGCATCACACCAGCCCGCAAGGTTTTGCTCGCGGCGCTCGGCGGACATGTGGGGAAGGAAGGTCCTAACGATCTGGGCATTTTGCTCCAGCTCTTCCAGGTCTTCCCAATAGCCGACGGCAAGACCCGCCAAGTACGCGGCACCGATTGCCGTGGTCTCCACCGTCTCGCATTGCAGCACGGGGATATCCAGCAGGTCGGCCTGGAATTGCATGATGAACTCGTTGCGCGAGGCACCGCCATCGACAGACAGGCGCTCGATCGAAAGCCCCACGTCCTGCTCCATGGCGCGCAGCACGTCGTAGCTCTGATATGCCATGGATTCGCAGGCGGCACGTACGATGGTCGCACGGCTCGAGGCGCCGGTCAGACCGCACACGATACCGCGGGCATGCGGGTCCCACCAGGGAGCGCCCAGACCCGCAAAGGCGGGAACGAAGTAGCAGCCCTCGTTGTCGCTAATCGAAGCGGCGAGTTGTGCCGACTCGCTCACGCTCGAGATGATGCCCATGTTGTTGCGAAGCCAGTTCATGGTGGAACCGGCAGCAAAGATGGAGCCCTCGAGCGCATAGCTGATCTTCCCGTTCGCAGCGATACCGATGGTGGAGACCAGACCGTTCTTGGATTCGACGATCTCGTCGCCGGTGTTCATGAGCATAAAGCAGCCCGTGCCATAGGTGTTTTTGGTCTGGCCGGGATGGAAGCAGCAGTGACCGAACAGCGACGCCTGCTGGTCGCCCGCCACACCCATGATGGGCGGCATGTTGGTCATGATGTCGCTCGCGACGCGGCCGTAGTCACCCGAGCTCCAGCGAACCTCGGGCATCATGGAACGTGGAACGTCAAAGAGCGCCAGCAGGTCGTCGTCCCAATCGAGCGTATGGATATTAAAGAGTGCCGTGCGGCTGGCATTGGTGTAGTCGGTGGCAAAGACCTGGCCGCCGGTGAGGTTGTAAATGAGCCAGGTGTCGATGGTGCCAAACATGAGGTCGCCCGCCGCCGCGCTCTCGCGTGCGCCGTCGACGTTGTCGAGAATCCACTGTACCTTGGAGGCCGAGAAATACGGGTCGAGCGTGAGTCCCGTGCGGGAGCGCACCAGCTCCTCGCAACCCTGTTCAACCAACGCGTCGATTGCCGGCGCGGTACGGCGGCACTGCCATACGATGGCGTTATAGATCGGCTGACCGCTCACGCGGTCCCAGACCACCGTGGTCTCGCGCTGGTTGGAGATGCCGATGGCGGCAATGCGGTCGGAGTGGATACCGCTCTTAAACTGGACTTCCATCATGACGGCGATCTGGCTGGCAAGGACCGCCATGGGGTCTTGCTCTACCCAACCGGGACGTGGGAAGCTGGTTTTGACGCTGCGACGTGCCTGCGCGACGATGCATCCGTACTCGTCGACGATGGTCGCAAGTACCGAGGTGGTGCCGCAGTCGAGCGCCATGATGTAGGAACCGCCAAAGTCAAACGAGGCATCTTCCATGCCCAGGCTGCCCAGATTCAACGACATCGCTTAAACCTTTCTATTGCATCGGGTCGGACAGGACCCGTTCGATCTCTGATGCGGGAAGTGCGCCTTGGCGCAGGATCTGGAGCTCGCCGTGCTGAAACGACACGATGGTCGAGGCGTCGCGACACGGGGTCTCACCGGCGTCGACGGCAACATCGACCCCCTCCAGGATGCGACCCTCGACGGCGGCAAAGCTTGCCGGCGAGGTCGCGCCGTGCGTGTTGGCGCTCGTACAGGCAAGGGGGCTGCCGCAGGCGCGAATGAGCGCTTGGACCACGGGAGAGGCCGAAGCGCGCAGGGCCACGGTGTCGTCGGCAGCGCGCATAAAGGTCGGCACACAGGGAGCTGCCTTGACCACGATAGTCAGGGCTCCCGGCCAGCATCGTCGCGCGAGTATGCGGGCATCTTCCGGGATATCCACGCCATAGCGGTCGAGTGCTTCGACGCCATCGACCAGCCAAGCGACGGTTTGTGTGAGCTCACGTTGCTTGAGAGTGAAGATACGGCGATAGCCGGTGCCGAGCGCAGGGACCGCGGTGCCATTGACGGTGGCTTGCGGGTCGCATGACCACGACGGGAACTCGCTTGTATCTTGGGGGGCGGCATCGGAGAAGGCATTGACTGCCACGGCGACACCGTAGACGGTCTCGGTCGGGATCAGCGCCAAGCCGCCACAGCCGAGCACCTCGGCCGTACGCTCGACGGCGAGCCGATGCGGCTCACGCGCTCCCTCGAATACCCGATAGACCGTCTGCATGTGTATGCCAGCCCCTTACGCTCTGGTGCAAGTTTGTTTACTGAGGGGCATTCTCGCACGAAACGTTCAATCCATTTGCCCACAGCGCATGTTGGTTTGGTGAGCGGCTCTAGTAGTCGGTGAAAGTGAGGGGGTTATTGGACTGCGACGAACTTCTTTGGCCTGCCGGCGTGGCGTTCTTGGGCGGCGTAGCGCTCGATGCTGTCTATCGTTATCATCCGACGGCCGTCGACGAGTTCAACATCGAGCTTTCCGGCTTTGACCAGCGCGGTAATCCGCGGAGCGGAGACTATGAGGTCCAGCGCTGCGTCTTTAAATGTTCGGCACGCCGCTTCCCGAGCGTCCTCGTGGTCGATTTCGACCGAAAGGGCCACGACCTCGGCCGAGCGTTCGTACCCCGCCGGAGTCAAACCGTTGTTGAGGTCATCGGCCAAAAACGCCATCAGCGCCTCGGTGGCATGGGCAATAGCTTCTTCGCGCGTATCGCCATCGGCAAAGGCGCCGGGAATCTGCGGGAAGCTAGCGCAGTAACCGTCATCTTCCTTTATGAGAACGCAGTCATAGGTAAATCGCTGCCTCATTTTGCCTCCAACTACCATCCAGCTTGGCGACGAATACTTGCCCACGTGCCCTTCTTTGGTCGATCACCACCAGAGCCGTTCACGGTGACAACGCGGTCACCAGAAACATACTTAGCATGGCTACCGACTTGCGCGACCTTCACGAATCCATCGTGCTTGAGTAGGGCAATGATTTCCCGAAAGGTAGGAGGTTGCATTGGCCGACCTCTTTCAGCCATCCTAATTATAAACTACTTTATAATTTTTGCTAACCAGTTAATAAATATTACTGGCGCTGCTTGGGCTCGGTGACGATGGCCCGAACGATGCGGGGGCGATCGGTGAGGTCGTGGACGATACGCACGTCCGAAAGGCCCGCTTGGCGACAGAGCTCGGCCGCGGCGTCGAGGGCGCCCTCGTAGAGCTCGCAAGCAAACAGGCCGCCGGCGCGCAGCATATAGGGTGCCGCATTGAGCAGACGGCGGAAGATGTCCAGGCCGTCGGCACCGCCCTCGAGAGCCAAATCGGGCTCAAAGTCCTTGACCTCGTGCGGCAGCGAGCGCATGACGTCGGTCGGGATGTAGGGTGGGTTGGAGACGAGCACGTCGAAGGTGCCCCACTCGTCGTGGGGAATGGAGCTCACCAGGTTGGTGAGGCTGAAGGCAACCTCATCTGCCGTGAGGCCGAGCGCGTCGCGGTTTTTGGTGGCCAGATCGATAGCGCGCGGCTCGATATCGGTGGCGGTGCAGGTGACATGGCCGCGGCGCTCCCAGGCAAGGGAGAGCGAAATGCAGCCTGTGCCGCAACCGACCTCGAGAACGCGAGCGATACGGGGCTCGACCGGAGCGGGCGCGGCGGCATACTGAGCTGAAGCCATCTCCTGGTCGGCACCCTCGATGGCGATGCCGTATTCGTCGAGCTCGGGCTCGGCGGCTTCCGCAGTCTCGGCTTCCGCCGCCTGCGCAGCGGCTTGTTCGGCCTCGCGGTCGGCCAGTTCCTCGGCATAGGCGCGGCTGCCCAGCACATCGCCGCCTAGCGCCGCCTCGTCGGCAGCTGTGAGGTTGGCGGCACGGCGCTCGGCCGTCGCTCGCTCGTCGGCCAATGCGGCTTCGGCTTTGCGCGCTTCCTCGACCTCATCGTTCCAAGGCAGCTCAACGCGCTGACGGGCGACAGCCTCGGGGCTCAGCACCTCGGCATCCAGATAATTAAGGACTTCCTCGACGAGCATCTCGGTCTCGGGGCGCGGAATGAGCACACCGGGGGCGCACGCGACATCGATCATGCGAAACTGCGTGCTGCCCGTGATGTATTGCAGCGGCTCGCCCTTAGCGCGACGAACGACGGCCGCATGCATGGTCTCGAGCTGGGCCGCGTTAAGCGTCTCGTCCATACGCATATATAGGTCAATGCGCGCCAGGCCCGTGGCGGCGCACAGCAGCCACTCGGCAGAAAGACGGGGGTGCTCCTCGCCGCGCTCGGCCAGGTACTCCTTGGTCCACTCGAGACAACGCTTGATGGTCCAGATCTCGTTTGCCATGGGGCCCTCCCCTCTTAAGCGCCGGGCGGCGCGCGAATGTCGGAGCAGATTGTAAGCGAGGCCAGCGCTTGGCAAGGGACGATTGAAGGCGATTATCGAGAATCAGCCCAGAATTTTGCTTGGAGCCTGCCTAGAGTGTTCATTCGTCGACGTCTAAATCTGCATCCGTCAAGCTTTTGGCAAGGTTGCCCCAAAACTGACCAATATCTAACCAAGAACTTGCCAAATCACTTGACGCGCGACCCATCAAAAATCGCCCCGCGACTTCTTGGACAATTTTTCGAGCAATATTTTCGATAGCAGATATATGCCGTCAATTACCTTAAGCAGGTAAGCAGCTCAAATGACATCACAGCCGACTGAATAAAATATCAAGGCAATGTCACCAATGACTCCCTACGGATCATTTGACAACCAAGGAAACGCCGATGTTTTGGCAATGTCAGCGAGCGACGTCCAGAGCGACAAGTTGGCATGAAAAAGGCAGGGCATAGACCTTCTGGTCATGCCTTGCCTTTTGAATGACAAATTGTCGCTCTGGGCGGCGCGCAGCGTCGAGCAGTTACGGCGTTTGGTAAAACGCCGTAACTTAAACAGCCTGTGCCAGCTTCTCGGCTCGCTCGGCGGCGGCGAGTGCCTCGATGACCGTGCCGAGCTGGTCGCCCAGGAGAACGCCGTTGTAGGTGGAATTGAAGCCGATGCGGTGATCGGTCACGCGGTCCTGGGGCTGGTTGTAGGTGCGGATCTTCTCGGAACGGTTGCCGTGGCCGATCTGGCTCTGGCGCTCGGCACCGAGCTCTGCCTGCTGCTTCTCGAGCTCCATCTCGTACAGGCGGGCGCGCAGCATCTGCATGCAGACCTCGCGGTTCTGGATCTGGGAGCGCTGTTCCTGCGACTGCACCACGGTGTTGGTGGGAAGGTGGGTGATGCGCACGGCGGAATAAGTGGTGTTAACGCACTGACCGCCAGGGCCGGAGGCGCAGTAGGTGTCGATGCGCAGGTCGGACTGGTTGATCTGGACGTCGATCTCCTCGGCCTCGGGAAGCACGGCGACAGTTGCCGTGGAGGTCTGGATACGGCCCTGGGACTCGGTCTTGGGAACGCGCTGGACGCGGTGCACGCCGGACTCGAACTTCATGACGGAGTAGACGCGGTCGCCCTCGACCTTGAACTCAATGGACTTAAAGCCGCCGGCCTCGCTGGGGCTGGAGTCGAGCACGGTGGTCTTCCAGCCGCGCGACTCGCAGAAGCGCTGATACATCTTGTACAGGTCGCCGGCGAAGATGGCCGCCTCGTCGCCACCGGCGGCGGAGCGAATCTCGACGATGGTGTTCTTGTCGTCGTTGGGGTCGCTCGGGATGAGCATGTACTTAATGTCTTCCTCGAGCTGGGGAAGCTTGGCCTCGTTTTCGGAGATGTCCATCTGGAGCATCTCCTTCTCATCGGCATCGGTAGTATCGTGGAGCATTTCCTTGGCAGCCTCGATGTCATCGAGCGCGCCGATGTACTCGCGCGAGGCGGCGATGAGGTCGGACTGGTGCGCGTACTCCTTGTTGAGACGCGTGAACTCCTTGATATCGGAGGCGACGGCCGGGTCGGAAAGCTTCTTCTCGAGCTCCTCGTAGGCCTTGATAATCTTTTCGAGCTTGTCGCGCATGGCGGGACTCCTTTATATGCGTGAAGGTGAAAATCGGCAGAGCTGATGGGGCGCACGGCGCCACTGCGGGGGTAAGCCCGGCTAGAACATGTCGATCTTCAGATACATGCGCATCCCTTCGCGTATGGGGTACATAGTTGCGGTCTAACCCATACATGATAGCGTGCGCAGGCAGACCTGCATATAACCCGCACGGAATGAGCGGACGTAGCCGTTGGGGCCTTGATTGGCAACTTCATCCGAACACCTCCCATATTCATCCGTACATGTAC
>JAHYYI010000035.1:2680-17277 GCA_019425045.1 Collinsella sp. | reverse complement strand
CGTCTTTACGACCGCTTGGTTACCGGCGGCAACGGTGTTCTCTACAGAACTACCCCCCCCCTGAACAGAATCGCCGTTACCGGTTGACGGTGCGGCGATTGCCGCCAGCGGCGACATGAGCGGCTGAGCAATGAGGCCCGTCGTCAAAACGGTTGCGACGGCGCGGTTAGCAACGCCCTTGACGTTGACGGCCTTGGCCCGAGGCTCAAAGTGCTGTGGACTGTAGTTTGCCATGGCTTTCTCCCTTTGACACGGATGTATCCATACGCTTCAAAATGTAGGAGCTGATTTTTGAATTCTGTTGCGCAACATTGGTCACCAGCGGATTTTTTGAAATGCGCGCTCTCGTGCTTCACAATTTCGTCACATATGTAGGAGCTGGCGCATCATATTCTTGCGGGATCGAATTGAGCCTGTGATTTGTATTTGCTCCCGCGTCATCCGCCCTATCGGATTCCGCATCCAACAGACACCCCGCCCGCCACGGTGTAGAGTTAAGACAACGGGCGCGTTGCGCGGACCGCGCTGGAACGAGGTGGACATGGAACTCGACAAACAACAGATCAAGCGACTGCGCGAACGCCATCACCGGCGCCACGGCATCCGCCCTGCTCATAGCGAAGCCATGGAAAACGTCACCCGCTTCCTCAAGCGCGCATTCAACATTCGCGAGGGACGCGCGCCCTATCACGTAATCCGCAAGCGCTTTGTAAACGGGGCGCGCCTGACCGGCTCACATCTGTGCATCCTCATCATCGCCATGCTCATCGCGAGCATCGGCCTCGATATCGACTCGGACATCGCCATCGTGGGCGCCATGCTCATCTGCCCGCTTATGGGATCGGTCCTTGCCATGGCATATGGCATCGCCACGCTCGACCGCGAGATCACCGTCGAGGCCATTGCCAGCCTCGCACTGCAGATGGTCTTTTGCCTGGTCACGTCCACGTTGTACTTTAAGCTCTCGCCCCTTGGCACCACCACGGCCGCCATCATCGACAATTCGACACCGACTGTGTGGGACCTTGCCGTCGCGCTCGCGGGCGGCTTTGCGGGTGGCCTGGGCAACTCGCGCGACCAGGAACCCGCCACGCTCATCGCCGGCGTGGCCGTGGCGACCGCGCTCATGCCGCCCCTGTGCGCGGCGGGCTATGGCATCGCCATTGCAAGCGGGTCACTGTTTCTCTCGGCGCTTTACGAGTTTGGCATCAACGTGGTCTTTATCGCACTGGCCGCCGAAGCCGTGCTGCTTCTTTTGCGCGTGCCGCTCAAGCGCGACCTGAACGGCGACGGCATTGTGACCGCCGAAGAAGATGCCGAGGTCGATGAGCTGTCACACAAGGTGCGCCGCCGCATCATCGTGGGTACGGTGATCTTTGCCATCCCCTGCATCGTCATGACCGCGGGGTCCATTGGCTCGGCGCAGGTCGGCGTGCAGGACGGCTACGGCGTCACCGAGACCACACGCGAGCTTGCCGCGGTGCTGCCGGGCTTTAAGGATTACACCGTCGCCGTCGAGACCTCGGCCACCGAAGGGGACGAGGAAGGCATCGTCGAGCGCGAGATTGTCGCCCATGTGACGACAGGCGAGGCGCTTGGGGCACACGACCGCCGCGTTGCCCGCAAGCTCATCGACCTCAACGTGCCCGAGCTCGATCGCGTGGAGTTCGATGTGAAGTGATGCGGGATGTGAGATGGATGCGCGCACAGGCGCGAGTCGGAACGAAGCGCAGACGCGACGCAGGCCGCGAGCAAAAAAGCGGGGCGCGATTCATGTCCGTGCCCCGCTCGCTGTTTTATTGCCGTGAATCAACTGTCCGCATCGACATCGCCAGACTCCACCGTAAACGCCGGACCGGTACTCACCAGATAAAAACGGGTCACCCTGGTATCTCTAAATAGGTAGAGCAAGCCCTGATCGCGTCGGCGTGACAAGTACGCCACGTGGACCGTACCGAATTCTTCACCGTTTTCCTTCTTTAATATCAGGATGTTGGGGTCATCCGTACGCTTAAACTGCCCGTCTGTGCAGATTCCGTCTTGGTCGACCAGCTGCCATCGACAGTTGTCCTCCTCAAGAAAAGCCAGGGTTACCCGACTCGTTTTGTCATCCCGATAGAAACCATCAATGGCAAACCCTTCGGAAGCGCATTCCTGCATATAGGACGTTTCTCGGCTTATAGCAAACAGCCCTGTAGCGCCCAGGAGCACAGCCAGGCAGACCACTGCAAGGGTTATCGAAATAGCACGGCGACCCATGTTAGCCCAACCGATAGTTGTTTAACGGAGCACGAAACATACCTGGAACCTCCGATATCAGGGGGAACGTCGCCTATGGCCTGCCGGCAATCATATGTTTCCAACATCAAACCATATGGTTACAACTCGTTGGAGATAGGTTCCATGAACGGACGATAATTTGCGGCGAACGGCTACATATGTTCATTATCTCAGGGTTCTGGAGGCAATTTTTGGTGCCACCGAGACGTTGTTTTCGGAAGTATGCGGCAAATTCCGGAGCCCTCGAGCACACCCCGGTTTTTCACCAATAAAACCGCAGGTACAAAGCTTGGGCATATCCAGTGTGCTCGGCCTATTCAAATTTTGCCGCATACTTCCGAAATCCGAGTCCGCTGAAGGCGCCTGCAACGCTATTTACGCAACATATGTGCAATAAAAACGGGTGGCAGCCGGTACGGCTACCACCCGTTTGTCTCATATCCAGCACAAAGCAGGCCAGTTACTTCTTAATGCCGCGTCCCAGGCGCTCGGCGACCGATGCCACGGCCTCCTCGCTGGCCGGCCCGCAGCTCACGCAGCCATCGTGGGCACGCATCTGGCCGGTGACCTCGTCCATCGCAAGCGGCGCCACCTTCTCGAGCTTAAAGCCCTTGCCGGCGCGCATGTTCTCCTTCGCCACGCTGATCATAAGCTTAATACGGTTGAGCTGGTTGACCTCGGATGCACCGGGGTCGTAGTCCACCGCAACGATGTTGCTCTCGGGATGCTGGCGGCGCAGCTCCTTGATCACGGCCTTGCCCACCACGTGGTTGGGCAGGCACGCGAAGGGCTGCGTGCAGATGATGTTGGGCGCGCCGTGGTCGATCAGGTCGAGCATCTCGGCCGTGAGCAGCCAGCCCTCGCCCATGTTGTTGCACACCGAAAGCACCGTGCGGGCCTTGTCGGCCATGGTGCCGATGCGCTCGGGCGCCTCAAAGCGGCGGGACTTCTCGAGCAGCTCTTCCACCGGCGTACGCATCCAGTCCACGAGCTTAATAAGCGCTTGCATGCCCGCACGCGTCGTGGCAGAGCTGCCCAACTCGTCCTTCTGCAGCTCGGCGTTGCTCATGGAGTACAGGAAGAAGTCGAGCAGGCCCGGCACCACAGCCTCGCAGCCCTCGCGCTCGATAACGTCGACCACGTGGTTGTTGGCTGTAGGGTGGAACTTGACCAGGATCTCGCCGACCACGCCCACGCGCGGCTTGGTGCCCTCGCCCACAAGCGGCATGGTGTCGAACGCGCGGATGGCCTCGCGGCACAGCTTGGTGTAGTTGTGACGGTTGAACTTGGGCGCCAGCTTGCGGGCTCGTGCCATGTACTCCTCGTAGAGCGCGTTGGCGGCACCGGGCGTTGCCTCGTACGGGCGGCAACGATAGAGCATCTGCATCATCACGTCGCCAAAGAGCACCGCGTAGACTGCCTGTTTAAGCAGCGCCGGCGTGATCTTAAAGCCGGGGTTGTCCTCGCCGAGCGCCACGGCCGAAAGCGAGATTACTGGGATCTCGGGGTGGCCGCTCTCGCGCAGGGCCTTACGGATGAGCGCGATGTAGTTGGTGGCACGGCAGCCGCCGCCGGTCTGGCTGATGACCACGGCCGTCTTGGACAGGTCGTACCGACCGCTCTCGATGGCCTCCATAATCTGGCCCGTCACCAGAATCGACGGATAGCAGATGTCGTTATTCACGTAGCGCAGGCCGGCCTCGACGGCATCGTGATCGGTCGAGGGCAGCAGCTCCAAGTTGTAGCCGGCACCGCGGAACACCTCTTTGACCAGGTCAAAGTGAATCGGCGCCATCTGCGGGCACAGAATGGTGTAGCCCTCCTCGCGCATCTGCTCGGTAAAGGGCACCTTGGGCCACGCGGTCGAAGCACTCTCGCGCTGAGCCTCAAACGTGTACTTGCGACTCGCGAACGCGGGGGCATCCGTGGAGGGCGTCACCGGCGCGGCATCGCCCTGCTCGTAGGCCTCGCCCGCGGCCGTGGCCTCGGCCAAGCGCTCGGCCTCCTGGTCCTTGAGCGCCGCCATGAGCGAGCGGATGCGGATGCGCGCGGCGCCCAGGTTGGACACCTCATCGATCTTGAGCACGGTGTAGATCTTGCCGCTGGCCTCAAGGATTTCCTGCACCTGGTCGGTGGTCAGGGCGTCCAAGCCGCAGCCGAAGGAGTTGAGCTGAATCAGGTCCAAATCGTTGCGCATGGTCACAAAACGGGCGACGGCGTACAGGCGGCTGTGGTACATCCACTGGTCGACAACGCGAATCGGACGCTCGGGCTTTACCAGATGCGCGAGCGAATCCTCGGTAAAGACCGCAAAGCCAAAGCTCGAGATAAGCTCGGGCAGGGCATGGTTGATCTCGGGGTCGTTATGGTAGGGACGGCCGGCGAGCACGATGCCGTGACCGCCGTGGTCCTCGACCCACTTAAGGGCCTCCTCGCCCATGGTCTGGATGTCCTCGTGGAAACGTGCATCGGCCTCAAAGGCAGCGTTGACGGCGGCATCGACCTCGGAGCGCGTGATCTTGGGTCCACGCACGCGACCGCGACCGGCTTGCGCATCGGCCACACGGTCGACGGCGAGCACCTGGTACAGACGGCGCTTGAGCTCGGTCTTGTCGTGATAGGGCATAAACGGGTACAGGAACTCGATGTTCTGCTCGCGGATCTCGTCGATGTTGAGTGCCAACGCCGTGGGGTAGCTCATGACGATGGGGCAGTTATAGCAGTTGCCAGCCGTCGGATCCTCCTTGCGCTCCCAGCGCACGCACGGCATCCAGATGAAGTCGACATCGCGGTCGATAAGGTTCATCACATGGCCGTGGCTCATCTTTGCCGGATAGCACACGCTCTCGGACGGCATGGACTCGATGCCCGCCTGGTAGGTCTTCTTGCTCGACTGGTCGGACAGCTGCACGCTAAAGCCCAGGCGCGTAAAGAACGCATGCCAGAAGGGGTAGTTCTCGTACATGTTGAGCGCGCGGGGGATACCGACGGTGCCGCGCGGGGCCTCGTCGGGGCTCAGCACCTCGCGGTTAAAGAGCAGATCGTTCTTCTTTTTGAAGAGGTTGGGCGCCTCGGTCTTTTGCTTTTTGTGGCCGGCGCCCTTCTCGCAGCGGTTGCCGGTAATGAAGCGCCTACCGCCGCCAAAATCGTTGACGGTGAGCTGGCAGTTGTTGGAGCAACGGCCGCAGCGGACGTGCTTTTGCGTCACGGTGAGGTGCGCGATGTCCTCGGCAGAAAGAATGGTCGAGGTGCCGTCGGCGTCGGCGCGATCGCGGGCGAGCAGGGCCGCACCGTAGGCGCCCATGCAGCCGGCGATATCGGGGCGCACGGCGTGAACACCGGTGAGCTGCTCAAACGCACGCAGCGTGGCGTCGGACATAAAGGTACCACCCTGGACGATCACCTGACTGCCGATCTCCTTGGGATCGCGCAGCTTAATAACCTTGAACAGGGCATTCTTGATGACGGAATAGGACAGGCCGGCCGCGATGTCGCCCACCGTGGCACCTTCCTTTTGCGCCTGCTTGACGCGCGAGTTCATAAAGACCGTGCAGCGGCTGCCCAAATCGACCGGGGCCTTGGCATGGATGGCGGCATCGGCGAACGCGCGCACGTCCATGTTCATAGAGACGGCGAAGCTCTCGATAAAGCTGCCGCAGCCCGACGAGCAGGCCTCATTGAGCATGATGTGCTCGATGACGCCGTCCTTGACGCGCAGGCACTTCATGTCCTGGCCGCCAATGTCCAGAATGAACTCGACGCCGGGCAGGAACGCCTTGGCGCCGCGCAGGTGCGCGACGGTCTCGATCTCGCCGGAATCGGCCTTGAGAGCCTCGATGAGCAGCGCCTCGCCGTAGCCCGTGGTGGTCACGTGGCCGATGGTGCAGCCCGCGGGGATGTGATTGTAGAAATCGGCCATGATGACCTTGGCCGTGCCCAGAATGTCGCCGTTGTTGTTGCCGTACCAGGTGTGCAGCAGCTGACCGTCCTCGCCCACGAGTGCGGCCTTCATGGTGGTGGAACCGGCGTCGATGCCGATGAACACGCGGCCGGTGTAGCCGTCGAGCTTGCCCTTGGGGACGACCTCGGTGTCGTGGCGACCCTTGAACTCGGCAAAGTCCTCGTCGGTGGCAAAGAGCGGGTCCAAGCGCTCGACCTCAGCACCCTGCGTGTCGCCCAAGCTGTCGATGGCCTCGATAAGCTGTGGGAACGTGCTGAGCTTGTTGGACTCGTGCGCCATGGCGGCGCCGCTCGCTACAAACAGGTGGGCGTTTTGGGGCACGATACGGTGCTCCTCGTCCAGGTTGAGCGTGAGGTAGAAGCGGTGGCGCAGCTCGGAGAGATACTGCAGCGGGCCGCCCAGGAAGGCGACGTTGCCGCGGATGGGACGGCCGCACGCCAGGCCCGAGATGGTCTGGGTCACGACGGCCTGGAAGATGGAGGCGGCCACGTCCTCGGGACGGGCGCCCTCGTTGAGCAGCGGCTGGACGTCGGTCTTGGCAAATACGCCGCAGCGACTGGCGATGGGATAGATGGTGGTCGCGTTGGCCGCAAGCTCATTAAGGCCGCTCGCGTCGGTGTGCAGCAGGGTTGCCATCTGGTCGATGAACGCGCCCGTACCGCCGGCGCAGGTGCCGTTCATGCGCTGCTCAATGCCGTTGTCGAAGTAGATGATCTTGGCGTCCTCGCCGCCCAGCTCGATGGCGACATCGGTGGCCGGGATAAGGGTCTCGACGGCGCGTTTGCTGGCGATGACCTCCTGGACAAACTCCAGGTCGAGCCACTGGGACAGCAGCAGGCCGCCCGAGCCGGTAATGGCACAGGTCATCTGGGCCGTCGGCAGCACGGTCGCGGCACCCTCGAACAGGTCGCGGGCGCAGGCACGGACGTCGGTGTGGTGGCGCTGGTACTTGGCGTAGACGATCCGGTTGTCGTCGTTGAGCACAGCGAGCTTAACGGTGGTGGAGCCCACGTCGATGCCCAGGTGCAGGTTGCCGCGGGCGGCCTCGGGGTTGAAGATCGCGCCTTCGGGGGCCTGGGCGGCGGCTACGGGCTCAGCGGCGGTGGCGGGCTCGCTGACGACGGACGTCTCCCCTGCCACGTTCTTGGCATCGGCAACTGCCTCGGCAACTTTCTCGGCAGCCGCGGTCGCAGCCTTCTGCGCAGCGTCCACCACGGCGGGCGCGGCCTCGCGTGCGGCAGCGACCACACGGTCCTTGATGCCCTCGACGAGTTTGCTCATTGTCTCTCCTCTTAGTTGTTGGACTCGACGGTTGCGGCGGTGTCGACCGCATCCTCGAGCTGCAAGTTCAATAGCTTCATGCCGTATTCCGGCACGTTGATATCGATGGGTTGGCCATACAGGTCACCGGGGCGCACAAAAGCGAGCACCGTCATAATGCGCGCCATGGCCTCAGGCGATTCGGTGAGCCCACGCTCAAACCAGCGCTGAATCATGCCGACCTCGGCACTCACGACGTAGGTAACGTAGTAGTCAAAGAACGTGCCCAGCGCCAGGCCCAAAATGCCCGTCTGCGCACGCGGCACCACAGCCTCACGCGCGGTGTCGATAATCCTTTTAATGAAGGCCTGGTCGCCGCCCGGACCCAGCAGCGCACCGATTAAGTCGCGGTTGGCCGCAAGATAACGCAGCAGCTCAACCGAACCGGGCGCCGGCTCGAGCTCATCGATGTTGTGATAGAGATCGGGCAGCTGAGCTGCGGTGATGAGCTCAATGCGCTCACGGATCTCGGCCAGCAAGCCGTCCTCGATTTGATTGATAAAGTCAGGGATATCGCGGTAGTGCGAATAGAACGTGCGGCGCGTAAGGCCGGCACGCTCGGTGAGCGACGCGACATTAATGCGCGAAAGGTCGCCGCTTTCGGCAAGCTCGCTGGCAAGTGCCTGGCGAAGGGCACGCTGCGAGCGAAGGGACCGGCGGTCGCATTTCTCGAGCTGGGACAAGCGTCCTCCTTGTTACTCAGCCTGTGCGCTATTGCACAGTGCGAGTATTATTGCACACCGTGTGTATCAACACGTAAAGGCAATATTTAGATTGTGGCAAAAGCGCAGTCCCTTGGTCACATTATTCGATGACGGTGCGGGAGTTTTGCTTGTGCATGGTGGCGAGCATGTGTTTGGGAACGGCGTGGACCATGCAACTGCCGATAGTCGCGCTCGCGGCGGCCTTGGCTGCATCGCTTGCGTTTTTGGTCGCGTAGCTGTGACGAAAACGATTGAGCATGGCGATATCGTTGCCGCCGTCGCCGTAGACCGCGACCTCATCCTCGGCAATACCGTAGTAGCCCGCCAGCCAGGCCACACTCTCGCCCTTGTTGCACGCCACGTCCGTGATCTCGAACATCACCGGATCAAACGGCGCGTTGACCACACGGTCCGAGCGCTCGGCCAAATACGCCTTAAGGTCGCGCTCCAGCTCGGGCGAGGTCACGCGACAGTTGATCTTGCACACATCGTGGCGCAGGATGTCACCGATCGACTGGTCGAAATACTGTTCCTCGTGGTACCCGCCACGTGCACGCATACCGCGCATCACGATGCGCTTGATAGGACTGTCTTTTTTAAAGCCTGCCTGGTGCATCTCGAACGATCCACTCGAGAACATGCCATCGGGCGTGGAGCAGTCAAAACAGATATCCGGAAACTCCTTGAGCAGCTCCTCGGTAATCTGCGAGTCGATGGTCCAGGTCCTGAGCACCTCGCCATGGCTGTCGCGCACGATGGACCCATTGGAGCAGCAGGCGTCGAGTGCCAGGCCCGTAAAGCCATGCTCGCCAATCGGCAGCGTCGAGCGCCCGGTCGCGGGAACCACATGCAGGCCAGCCTCGGTCAGCTCGCGAATGGCACGGCGGATGGTCCCATCTGCCTCGTGCAGGGCGTTCAGCAGCGTTCCGTCTAAGTCACTCGCAAACATCTTGATCATGGATACGCCTCTCCTTCGTCTGCACGATATTGTAGACGAAGGAGAGGCATGCCTAAACAATGCCGTCCCGGCGCGGCGTGCCACTGTCTCCACAAATTCACGGTCCCCCAGCGCCTTAAGACATTCGCCATAAGCGACTTTTCAGCCGATTAAACAGCGCCGTCGTCGACGTCAGCACCGCCAACATGCCTGCGAATACAATCGCCGGAGCCCATCGATCATATGCAAGCCCGTAAACCAATTGGCCAATAGGCGTTGCACAGGAAAGTGTCATATAAACGAGTGCCAGCACTTTTCCGCAGAGTTCCTTTGGCGCTGACCGCTGAACAAATGAAACGATTCCGACCGATGCAATGCTTGCCCACGCCATGACCCATGCCGAGCCGGCCGCAAGCGCGGCAAACGCTAATTCATCAGGACCGCTCAGTAGCGTGACAATAATCGGTACGACTCCAAAACAAATCATCGCAACATATCGACATATGCCCTTGAAGGAAAAACGATGCGGCCAAATACCGACCAAACCACTGCCGACAAAACCACCTAAGCCCATAGCCACCTCAATAATCCCAACAAAGGATGACTGCATTCCGAGATGCTTTGCAACAATAACGGGAGCACCAATCGTTAACCCAACTAACGCAAGGTTCAAAATAGCCGCAAGCAAAAACACAACGAGCAATGATGCGTTTTGAAACAGGTACCGAATCGACTCCCGAAAATCGCTTCGGCATGTCGAGCAAGTCGTACTGTCCCCCGTCATTCCAGATGAGGCATTTTGCTTGAGTGCGCCCCCGAACAGCAGGGCTGACATCGCAAACGTCAACGCCGCGGTTTCGCATAGAGCATCGATACCAAAGCACCCATAGACTGCCGTCCCGACTACAGGCCCCAAGATATTGCTCGCCATGGTTACCTGCGAGACCAACGCTGTGGCACGCTCAACCTTTTCTTGGCCCATCATGTGCACCGTCTCAATTTGAAGCATCGGTTTCAGCAGCGATTGGATGCCATATTGGACGCAAAGCATTGCTGCCACGACAACCGCAAGAGGCAGCGAACACTTCATGGGGATAAACAGCAGTGATGCAGCCATCAGAACAATGCCGAGCACCACAAGAACCCCGCGATGTCTCCCGTGATCCGCCAAGATTCCGCCAGCCGGAGTCGCAAGCACGCCCGGCACGAACGCTATCGCCGCGACAGCACCATATAACGTTGACGAGCCGCTGCAATCGAACAAGTAAAGCGGGCACGCAAAGCACAGTGCCGACAACATCGAATACGCGCACAGCTGTGCAACAAGAAGACCGAAAAGCCTGATAGATCGCACTGTTTTTTGCGCCAACGAGACATTGCTCCTCCGCATTCCAGCCATAAGCCTGCCCCCTATACATACCATTAGTATGTATTTAATGACTTGAAAAGGGCAGCCGTGGCTACCCTTACAAATCAATTACATACCGTCAGTATCTATATTACCACCCAGCACGGTTCCATACGTCCCAAATCTGAGCCGTTGTCTGGAGCACTTCATTACCCAAATCGAGCCCCACCGCGGCCGCCATCTGCGCCAAACATTGCGCGCGAGCGAGCATTCGATCCTTGGTCTCGAGCGGACGGAACAGCGGCAGCAGCCAAAGATTCGCCAACAACGATACGGCCTCAGCCGCTTCGCGCGGGCATTTGCACGCAATGGAGCCGTCGGCGATGCCCTCCTCGATCACTGGCAAAAGACAGCCATCGGCCGACTCGTCGAACGAGCCCTGGTACTGCATCGCCAGTAGACGCGAGCTTTTTACCGGATCTGCCGCAGGATGCATGCGTGCCCATAGCTCAATTTGCGGAACGACAGACTCGGGCGCGTACAGTCGCTTGAGCTTTTGGGCTCCCGTCATATTGCCAGCACCGAGTGTCGCGCGGCGGCGCTCAACAATCGGAGCCATTGCCCGATCAAATGCGGCGTTGAAAATCTCTTCTTTGCTCTTAAAGTGATGATAGACAGCACCCTTGGTCATGCCATCGAGGCGGTCGACGATATCTTGAATGCTCGTCCCCTCATAACCCTGTGCGCAGAATAGCTCCAGCGCCGCGTCGAGAATCTTCGCGACTGTCTCCTCGGGATATTTATTACGCCCCATAATCTGTCCATCCGCAACGCAAGTCTTGTGCCTCATTGCAGTATTTTAACGTTGCGGATGGCAGGCGGTCGATTCTACACCGCGGCGGGGCCGTGTTCGCCGGTACGGATGCGGATGACTTCCTCGACCGGCTCGACCCAGATCTTGCCATCGCCGGCGGCTCCGGTGCGAGCGGCGTTGCAGATGATGTCGACAATGCCATCGACGTGCTCATCGGCGCAGATAAGGGTGAACTGCACCTTAGGGATCGTGTTGACAAGCAACTCGTTGCCGCGCACGTACTCCTTCCAGCCATGCTGTGCGCCGCAGCCCTGCACCTGGTTGATAGTCATACCACGAACATCAGCAGCAAACAGCGCGTCTTTAAGAACCTCAAGCTTCTCGGCACGAACGATTGCCGTAATCTTCTTCATAGTGAATTCCTCTCTTTAGTAAAGAAATGAATTGCCATTCAATAACGCGGGTTTTCCAAGTGCCCGAGATTGCCCCGAAAGAGGAGCGCCGCGTACTTCGGTACGCAAGCGACGGTTTGAGGGGCAAGGTCGGGTGCTTGGGAAAGCCGCGCTGCTAATCGAGTCCGGAGAACGAGGGGTACGCGCTCTCGCCGCGCTGACTCGCGTCCAGGCCCAGCGCCTCGTCGGCCTCGTCCACGCGCAGGCTGCCGTGGAACAGCGCCTTGACCACCGCGGCGATCACCAAGTCGAGCACCAGTACAATAGCGACCGTCACCACAATGCCCAAAATCTGCGAGATGAGCAGCGAGACATCGCCCGTGTAGAACAGGCCGCCCTTACCGGTCCACGAGAGCTCCGGCACGCAGAACAGCCCCGTGAGCACGCCGCCCAGGATGCCACCGATGCCGTGGCAGCCAAACGCGTCGAGCGCATCGTCGTAGCCAAATTTGGTCTTAAGATGGCTGATGGCCAGGTAGCAGACGGGAGATACGATCAGGCCCATGACCAGCGCCGCCCACGGCTCGACAAAGCCCGCGCCCGGCGTGACCACCACAAGGCCCGCAACCAGACCGGTGCTGGCGCCCACCAGCGTGGGTCGACCGGTGTGCACGCGCTCGACGGCAAGCCACGAGACCATGCCCGCCGCGCTGGCCGTCACGGTATTGAGGATGGCAAGTGCCGCCACGGCGTCGGCCTTGAACTCGCTGCCGCCGTTAAAGCCAAACCAGCCAAACCAAAGCAGGCCGGCTCCCAGCGCCACAAACGGCACGTTATGCGGACGGTAGCTCACCATGCCAAAGCCGCGACGACGGCCGAGCATTAAGCAGAGAATCAGGCCCGTAAGACCAGACGAGATGTGCACCACGTCGCCGCCGGCAAAGTCGAGCGCGCCGATGATATCGCCGATAAAGGAGCCCTCGCCGCCCCAAACCATGTGAGCAAGCGGCGCATAGACCACGAGCAGCCAAATGCCCAGGAAGGCCGTCGTGGCACCGAACTTAACGCGGCCGGCCAGGCTGCCCGTGACGATAGCAGCCGTGATCATGGCAAATGCCATCTGGAAGGCGATGTTGATGATCTGAGGGTAGACGACACCGTCCGCAGCATTGCCCTCGGCCGCCTGCAGCACCTGGTTGAGCACCGGCAGGCACAGCAGCTGGTCAAGGCCTCCAATAAACGGACTCGAACCGTCGCCGCCATAGGCCAGAGACCAGCCGGCAACAATCCACAGCACACCAACCAGACCAATGGCGCCAAAGCACATGAGCATGGTGTTGATGACATTTTTGCGCCTAGACAGGCCGCCATAGAAAAACGCCAGACCCGGTGTCATTAAAAACACGAGCATGGTGCAGATGAGCATAAACGTTGTCGATCCCGTATCGTACATTCGCTCTCCCTTGGTCGCATGAACGTTGTCGGCGCCCATCATGCGGCCGAGGGGCAACTGGTGTAGACCAGATACGGCGTTGTTAAACGCGGCGTTGTCGAATGGAAACGGCGCCGCAATCTTGGAAACGGCGCGGCAACGGACGCGAAACGAACGGGAAATACGCGAGCAAGGAAGCCGTGAGCGCGCCCGTCCCGGCTAGTGGCGGAACAGCTCGCGGGCTCGGTCGCGGAGATTAGTTGCTCGAATGACGCCTTCGTAGCGATTGATGCGCAGACGCGGGAAGGCGTTAAAGAAGCGTAGGTCGCGGCGGCTGAGCGACACGCTTGGCACCGGACGGCTCATGCGCTTGCCGGCAAGGCGACGACTGAGCGACGGACGCGGCATGTTCGGCGCGGCATCGGCCACGCGGCGGGCGGCAAGCGCCAGGCCGCGAGCACCATCCGCGATAAACGTCGGCATCGAAGCCTTCTCGCGCAGGGCATCGAGCGCGGCGTCACCCAGCTCGGCCAGCCACGCGTTAACGGCACGGCTACGGATGTGCGTCTGTGCCACCGAGTCAATCGTAGAATCGGGAATACGTTCGAGCATTGAGTCCGAGGCATCGGCAAGCGACTCATTGATGCGGTCGGCAAGGTCGGCCCGGACGCGCTCCAGCTGATCGGACAGACGCCGCCAGCTCGCCAGCGAGCACAACGCGTCGACCATCATCGCGACCGCGACGATAAAGGCGGACAGCCGCACAATCAGCACCGGCAGATGACCAAGCAGCCCCAGCAATGCCGGCTCCACTAAACGGCAAATGCACAGCGCACCCAGGCCAAACGCGCATGCCCAGTACAGACAGATGCGTCCGTGCAGGTTAAACGGCAGGTGCGAATAGTCCCAAAAGCGAGCGCCTGTTGTTTTTTCCAGCAGCACGCCCACGCTGTACTCAATCACGCTGCATACGAGCGCTGCAGCGACAAACTGGCTCGACGCGTCAGGAATTCCGCGCAACAGCAGCCAGCAGGCAATGCCGCCCGCGCCATAGATGGGGCAACACGGTCCCAGCAAAAAGCCGCTGTTGGCAAAGCGTCCGTGGTTGAGCATGGCGCAGACCGTCGATTCCCATGCCCAGCCGCAAAACCCGTAGAAGGCGAACGAGAGCACCAGTGCCGAAAGCGGACAGGCGGCAAGCGTCGCGCCGTCAAATGCCATGTCGATCGCGGTCCCCACCGTCTACCCTCTCCTCTTTTCACTCGAATCTTTGCTCGAGCCGTCGCTCGAGCCCTCGCTCAAATCGTTCGCGTCGTCTTTGCGCGGCAGACGGCCGGCGACCGTCTCGCGCAGCGCGCACCATTTATCTGCCAGGCATACAATCCAAGCCTCACGACACGTCGGCGGCA
>JAHYYI010000035.1:0-2580 GCA_019425045.1 Collinsella sp. | reverse complement strand
GCGCACCATTTATCTGCCAGGCATACAATCCAAGCCTCACGACACGTCGGCGGCACCGGCACCAGCGGAAACATATGCCGCACGATAATATTCCGCTCGCGCGACGTCAGCTCAAAATCTTCCTCCGCACGTGCCAGGGCAAAAAACGGATGCCGAAATCCGTGCAGTCGATGGCTCGGGTCGGGGTCGTGCCAATCGTAGAGAAAGTAATCGTGTAACAGGGCTCCGCGCAGCAGCGAGGCACGGTCGACCGAAATGCCAGCACGGCCCAAGCGCTCGGCAAAGGACAGGCTCGCCCGCGCTACCGAAGTCACATGTGCATAGACCGTCACGTCGCCATGCTGGATAAACTCGTGCGTCAGGTCCAAGCGGCCCGCCTGGGCCAGCTGGCGGGCGGCATAGTCGACCTCGTGCGCGATTTTTTCGGCACGAACGGCATCGGACATGCTGCCTCCTTCCAGCGACTCACGGCGACAAGCCACGGCCTGTGCACAATCGATAAAAACATCATG
Organism: Collinsella sp.; assembly: GCA_019425045.1. Lineage (GTDB taxonomy): Bacteria > Actinomycetota > Coriobacteriia > Coriobacteriales > Coriobacteriaceae > Collinsella. Next base: position 2,068 of record JAHYYI010000035.1, on the reverse strand, counting down.
GAACATATCAGTATGGCATCGGACAAAACGTTTTGCCCCACCAGTTGGCGAATTACCGCGCCGCCGTCACATATCAAACGCCAAAATGTGCGAGACTGTCTTGTGCAATTGTGCCGGCCGAGGGAGTGCCGGCGCACGATTCGCATGGAGTAACCCACAACGATGCTGCTTACGCAAACGACAACGCCCGAGGACGTCAAGGCTCTTAATCGCGCCGAGCTCCCGCAGCTCTGCGGCGAGATCCGCCAGGCAATCCTCGAAAGCTCCGCCGCCGTCGGCGGGCACGTTGCCCCCAACTTGGGCGTCGTTGAGCTTACGGTTGCGCTTCATCGCGTATTTAACTCCCCCATCGACAAGATTGTCTTTGACGTTTCGCACCAGACCTACGCCCACAAGGCGCTGACCGGGCGCGCGTACACTTATATCGATCCGGAGCGTTATGGTGAGGCTTCTGGCTTTGCCAATCCCGACGAGTCCGAGCACGACCTGTTCGCCATGGGTCACACCTCGACCTCGGTGAGCCTGGGCTGCGGCCTGGCGCACGCTCGTGACCTGGCGGGCGATACGTACAACGTCATCACCGTTATTGGCGACGGATCGCTTTCGGGCGGCCTGGCGTTTGAGGGCTTTAACAATGCCGCCGAACTCGATAGCAACCTGATCATCATCGTCAACGATAACGACCAGTCCATTGCCGAGAACCATGGTGGCCTGTATCGCAATCTGGCCGAGCTGCGCGCCAGCAACGGCACCTGTGAGCGCAACGTTTTCCGCGCGATGGGGCTCGACTACCGCTATCTGGACGCCGGTAACGACGTGTTGGCCCTCGTCGACGCGTTGCAGGAACTGCGCAATATCGATCATTCCATCGTGCTGCACGTCTCCACCGCCAAGGGCAAGGGCTTTGAGCCAGCCCAGAACGACCCCGAGCGCTGGCACCACGTGGGTCCGTTTGACATGGCAACTGGACGCAAGCTCTGCCCGGGCCATCCGAGCGAGCCTGCGCCGCGCACCTATGCCGACATTACGGGCGAGGCGCTCAGCGCCGCCATCGAGCGCGATCCGCAGGTTGTGGGCATCACGGCCGCAACGCCCTACATCATGGGCTTTACACCCGAGCTTCGCGCTGCCGCCGGCAAACAGTTCGTCGATGTGGGCATTGCCGAGGAGCATGCCGTGACCTTTGCCACCGCGCTCGCCCGCGCCGGCGCCAAGCCGGTCTTTGGCGTGTACGGTACGTTTTTGCAGCGCGCCTACGACGAGCTGTGGCACGACCTGTGCCTCAACGACGCTCCCGCAACCATCCTGGTGTTTGGTGCGTCGATCTTTGGCACCACGTCCGAGACGCACCTCTCGTTCTTTGATATTTCCATGCTGGGCGGTCTTCCCAACATGCACTACTTGGCGCCGGCCTGCATGGAGGAATATCTGTCCATGCTGAGCTGGTCGCTCGACCACCGCGAGCATCCCGTGGCGATCCGCGTACCGGGCATTGGCCTGGTTAGCCGCCCCGATTTGGCGCCCGCCGAGGACGCCGATTACGGTGTCGCGCGCTACAACGTGGTGCGCCAGGGCCGCGACGTGGCCGTGCTCGCGCTCGGCGATTTCTTTGAGCTGGGCGAGCACGTGGCAAATCGCTTGGCTGCCGAGTACGGCATCGAGGCCACGCTCGTCAACCCTCGCTTTGCAACCAAGCTTGACCGCGAGTTCCTCGACAGCCTTGCCGCCGAGCATCGCGTTGTCGTCACCCTCGAGGACGGCATCTTGGACGGTGGCTGGGGCGAGCGTGTCGCGTGCTACTTGGCCTGCACGCCCGTGCGCACGCGCACTTTTGGCATCGCCAAGGGCTTCCCCGACCGCTACGACCCCAACGAGTTGCTCGCTCAGAGCGGCATGACGGTCGAGAACATGGCCGCCGAGGCCGTAAGGCTACTCAACGAGTAAAAAACCTCCGCAAGGGAAGCACCCCTGCGGAAGTTTTTATTTTTGAGCTCAACTATCTCAATCTGTAACATCTAGGGCCCGAATTCCCGTCTAACTGTTACAGATCTAGATAAGACGTCTTAGT
>JAHYYI010000034.1:2545-18098 GCA_019425045.1 Collinsella sp. | reverse complement strand
GTTTTTTACAAACCCGCAGGAAATGCGAGCGTGAACAACTACCGTTCACCGATTTGTTTAGTTTTTTCCTTGCCTTTGTACGACGTTCACTCTAGCTGTTATGTCAGCTTTAGCAGGGTAAAGTGCCTCTGAGTGGGCTTTAGGACGTGCTCAGAGATCTACCCCTAACTTTGCTGATACCGACGGTGTACGGAGGTCGCCTAAAAGTTGTTTTCTAGGCATGTCCCAAAATCTACCGTATAGGGTGCGCGTGCGGGGGTATCATCTTTCACCGAAAATAGTTTCTAGTGTTAGGGGTTTTCGGTGGAAGATATCGATTTCCGTGAACTTGGGCGTCAGCTCCTTACCGAGTTCGGCAGCATGCATCAGCGCATTTCGCGCTTTGCGGACAAAGCCCTCGGCGGCGAGATGGCCGTCATGCGCGCCCTCATGCTCGCTGGCGGTTCGCTCACGCCGAGCGAACTCGCCGATCGCGCCTGGGTCTCGAGCGCCCGCATCGCCAATATCCTACGCGCTCTCGAAGCCAAGGGCTGGGTCGAGCGCGAGCACTCAAAGACCGACCGTCGTCGCGTACACGTCACGGTGACCGACAAGGGATTCCAGGATCTCGAAATCAAACGACGGGAATTCGAGGAGCGCACCGCGGCCTTCCTCGAGCAGCTCGGCGAAACAGATACCCAAGAGATGGTGCGCCTTCTAAGACGTGCCAACGAAATTATCGACCGCAATCAAGAAAGGAGAGATGCCGAGTGAGGATTCTCAAGCTCTTTAAAAAGCACGTCCTGGCACTGTTCACAGCTATCGTACTTATCGTAATCAGCTGCAACGCCGATCTGGCGCTGCCTACCTATATGAGCGACATCGTCGACGTGGGCGTGCAGCAAGGCGGCATCGCCTCGCCCGTGCCCGACACCATTCGCGCCGAATCGCTCGACGACCTCGAACTCTTCATGAGCGCCAAGGACGCCAAGGCTGTGGAGGCCGTGTTTAGCAAGGCTGACAAAAACGGCATTCGAACGTACAAGGGCACCGAGGAAGAGCGTGCCGATGGAGGCAAAATTACCGACATTATGAGCCTGCCCGAGACCGTCGTCCTTTCGCTCAACCAGGGCATCGACGCCGACTCCATGGGAGACATGACCGGCACGTCCAGCGAGAAAGACGGCGACGCCGCTCAGGCCATGCCCACGCCCGAGCAAATGGCAGCGATGACGCCCGAGCAGCTCGCCGAGATGCAGCAGAAGGCCGCAGCGGCGCAGAATATGCAAAAGCAGATCGACGCCGACGGCGGCAAGATCACCATGAAGAGCCTGCGCCTGGGTGTCGAGGGCGGTCTGGTAGACCAAAGCAAGCTCGTCGAGGGCGCCAACGAAATGGCGGACAAAATGGGCTCCATGTCGGGCTCCATCGTCACCCAGCGCGCCGTGAGCTATGTACAGGACGAGTACAAGGCGCAGGGCATCGACCCCGCCGACGTGCAGAACGCCTACCTGGGCCGCATGGCGACCACGATGTTTGGTCTGTGTCTGGTGTCGCTGGTCGCCACCATCCTGACCGGTGCCGTGGCTTCGCGCACCGCCTGCTCCATCGCACGCGACCTGCGCCGCGAGACCTTCAACAAGGTTATGCACTTCTCGCCGGCCGAGGTGGGCAAGTTTAGCCAGGCCTCGCTCATCACCCGCTGCACCAACGACATTCAGCAAATTCAGATGGCCGCAACCCTGTTTATCCGCATGTGTCTGATGGCGCCCGTCATGGGCATCGTCGCCGTCATGCGCGTCCTGGCCAACCACACCGGCCTGGAGTGGACCATCGCCGTGGCCATCATCGCGGTCTCGGCCGTCGTCGGCGTGCTTATGGGCCTCACTATGCCCAAATTCAAAAAGATGCAGAGCTTTGTGGACCGCGTGAACCTTACCGCCCGCGAGCTGCTCGACGGCCTTATGCCTATCCGCTCGTTCAACCGCGAGGAGCATGAGCTCGAGCGTTTTGACAAGGCTTCGCTCGACCTGATGACCACGCAGCTCTACACCAACCGCGCCATGAGCTTTATGATGCCGCTCATGATGCTGGTCATGAATTGCATCACCGTGCTTATCGTCTGGTTTGGCGCGCAGGGCGTGTCCGACGGCGTGATGCAGGTCGGCAACATGATGGCGTTTATCTCCTACACCATGCAGATCGTCATGGCGTTTATGATCCTCACCATGGTTTCGGTCATCCTGCCCCGCGCCGAGGTCGCAGCCGAGCGCGTGGAAGAGGTCATCACCTGCCCCACGAGCATCAACGACCCCGCCTCGCCCAAACTGCCCACGGCCAGCGCGCCGCGCGGTGAGCTCACCTTCCGCGACGTGAGCTTCCAGTATCCCGATGCCCGCGCCGATGTCATCAGCGGCGTGAACTTCACCACGCATGCCGGTCAGATGCTCGGCATCATTGGCTCCACGGGCTCGGGCAAGTCCACGCTCGTGCAGCTGATTCCGCGCCTGTACGACGTCACAGGCGGCAGCATTTCACTCGACGGCATCGACGTGCGTGACATGACCCTTTCCGAGCTACGCCGCCGTATTGGTTATATCCCGCAGCAGGGTCGCCTGTTCTCGGGCACCGTCGAGAGCAACCTCAAGTTTGCCGGCGATATGGTGAGTGACGAGGATATGCGCCAGGCGGCACGCGTCGCCCAGGCGGAGGACTTTATCGCCGAGCGCGAGGGCGGCTACGACTCCCCCATCAGCCAGGGCGGATCCAATGTCTCGGGCGGCCAGCGCCAGCGCCTGGCCATCGCCCGCGCGCTGGCCAAAAAGCCCGAGGTCGTGGTGTTCGATGACTCGTTTAGTGCCCTCGACTACAAGACCGACGCGCGCCTGCGCGAGGAGCTGGCCAAAAACGTTACCGACGCCGCACTCGTGGTCGTGGCCCAGCGCATCGCGACCATCATGCACGCCGACCAGATTATCGTGCTCGACGACGGCCACGTGGTGGGCACTGGCACACACGAGGAGCTGCTGCACAGCTGCCCGGCGTACCTGGAGATCGCACAGTCGCAGCTTTCAGCCGAGGAGCTGGGGCTTACCCAAGAAGAAATTGCAGCCGTCATGGAAGGAGGCGAGCGCTAATGGCAGACGAGACCAAGACTCAGATTCCCAAGCCCACCCGCCGGCGCGGTCCTATGGGCCGTATGGGTGGCATGGGCCGCGGCGAAAAGGCCAAGGACTTTAAAGGCACCATGAGGCAGCTGCTCGGCTATATCGGCCAGCACAAGATTGCCGTGTTTGCTGCCGTCGCCTTTGCCGTGTGCTCGGTCATCTTTAACATTGTGGGGCCCAAGGTGCTCGGCCAGGTTACCACCAAACTGTTCGAAGGCCTGGTTGCCAAGGTCAACGGCACCGGCGACGTCGACTTTGACTGGATCGCCAAGACGCTCGGCTTTTTGCTCTGCCTGTATCTGGCAAGCTCTGTCTGCAGCCTGGTCCAGGGCTGGCTCATGACCGGCGTCACGCAAAAGATCTGCTATCGCATGCGCAAGGAGATCGCCGCCAAGATCGCTGTCGTTCCAATGAGCTACTTCAACGGCCACAGCAAGGGCGACGTGCTCAGCCGCATCACCAACGACGTCGATACGCTGGGCCAGTCGCTCAACCAGAGCGTGACCCAGCTCATCACGTCGGTGACGCAGATTATCGGCGTGCTCGTCATGATGCTGTCGATCAGCCTGCCGCTCACCGGCGTCACCGTGCTCACGCTGCCGGCCGCCGCGATTATCCTGACCGTAATGATTCACTTCTCGCAGCCATACTTCCGAGAGCAGCAGCAGGTTCTGGGTGCCGTCAACGGCATTATCGAGGAGGATTTTGCCGGCCAAAACGTCATTCAGGTGTTCGACCGCGCCGAGGCCTCAATCGAGGAGTTCGACCGTCAAAACGACCGCCTCTTTATTAGTGGCTGGCGCTCGCAGTTCCTGTCGGGCCTGATGATGCCGCTTATGAGCTTGGTGGGCAACATGGGCTACGTGGGCGTCGTCGTGGTGGGCGCGCAGCTCGCACTGACCGGCAATGCCACGCCCGGCGACATCCAGAGCTTTATCCAGTACGTTCGCAACTTTACGCAACCCGTACAGCAGCTGGGCAACGTGAGCAACACGATGCAGTCGATGGCCGCCGCCACCGAGCGTGTGTTTGAGTTCCTTGCCGCGCCCGAAGAGGAGCAGAAGTCCGACGCCCAGATTCCCGAGAAGCGCCCCGGCCACGTGGAGTTTGACCATGTCAAGTTTGGCTACACGCCCGACAAGACCATCATCCACGACTTTAGCTGCGAGGCACAGCCCGGCCAAACCATCGCCATCGTCGGCCCCACCGGCGCCGGCAAGACCACGCTCATCAAGCTGCTGCAGCGCTTCTACGACGTGGACGGCGGTTCACTGCGCGTCGAGGGCGTCGACGTGCGCGACTGGGACCGCGCGGCACTGCGCGGCGAGTTTGCCATGGTGCTGCAGGATACCTGGCTGTTTAACGGCACCATCCGCGAGAACATCCGCTACGGACGCCCCGATGCGAGCGATGCCGAGGTCGAGGCCGCTGCACGCGCCGCACGCTGCGATCACTTTATCCATACGCTCGCCGGCGGCTACGACTTTATGATCAACGAGGAGGGCACTAACCTGTCGCAGGGTCAGCGCCAGCTCGTGACCATTGCCCGTGCCATTTTGGCCGACCGCCCGGCGCTCATTCTGGACGAGGCGACATCCAACGTCGATACCCGCACCGAGGAGCTCATCCAGCGCGCCATGGATGCGCTGATGCAGGGCCGTACCAGCTTTGTCATCGCGCACCGCCTGTCCACGATCCGCAACGCCGACGTGATCTTGGTAATTCGCGACGGCGACATCGTCGAAAAGGGCACGCACGACGAGCTGCTCGCCCAGGGTGGCTTCTACGCCGATCTGTACAACTCGCAGTTCGACGAAGCGGCGTAAAACTGGCGCCAAACAACCGCAATACCCAAAAACGGGGGCGCAGAATGAACTGCGCCCCCGTTTTGTGTCCTTTGGGCCTCGAAACGCCTCCCCTGAGGCCTGATTGACGCTCTCCCTCAAGGCCCCGTGGGCAAAAAATGGCAAAAATGAGTACTGTCACCTTTTTAGTAACAGCCAAAACTGCCCCAAACGACGTCTTTGCGGCCTAGATATTCCTTCAAATTGATCAAAACGCCCGTTAGCAGGCTTCTGCGTGCCAACGTTAATGAACATATTTACTGTTGTGTCTATTATCTTGTAAGGTCGATATGATACTAAGCTAGCAACAGTACTCATATTTGCCATTTTTTGTCCACGGGGTATGCCGCAGGAGATCCAACTTGCTCCAGCGTGCCGTACGCCGGTCCTCCCCTTCCAGCGAGTGCCGGCATTTCCCCAGATAAAACCGACCAAAATAAACCTGTCCCTTTTTGGCAGGTTTTGCTTGCACTTTAGCGTGCGACAGCGGATAATGCCGAGCATTCGACAATACGCTTATTGTTCTTTCTATAGATTGAGGAGGCCCCGCATGGCCATGGATTTCAAACGCAGGCTGCCGATCCCCATGGAGATCCGCGAGGAGATGCCGCTTTCCGCCGAGCTTACTGCCAAAAAGCAGGCATTTGACGCCGAGGTCGCCAAAGTCTTTACCGGCGAGGACGCGCGCAAGGTACTCATCATCGGCCCGTGCTCTGCCGACCGCGAGGATTCGGTGCTTGAGTACATGAACCGACTGGCCAAGGTCGCCGAAGAGGTCAAGGACAAGCTCATCATCATTCCGCGCGTCTACACCAACAAGCCGCGCACCAAAGGCACCGGCTACAAGGGTCTGCTGCACAACCCCGACCCCGAGGCGCCCGATGACCTGCTCGAAGGCGTTAAGGCCATTCGCCACATGCACCTGCGCGTCATCGAGGAGACCGGTTTCTTTACCGCCGACGAGATGCTCTACCCGTCCAACTACCAGTACCTCGTCGACCTGCTGAGCTACGTCGCCGTAGGCGCCCGCTCGGTCGAAAACCAGGAGCATCGCTTGGTATCGAGCGGCATTTCGGTGCCTGTGGGCATGAAGAACCCCACCGCCGGTTCCACCACCGTCATGCTCAACTCCATCTACGCCGCCCAGGCACATCAGAGCTTTATCTTCCGCAACTGGGAGGTTGAATGCGACGGCAATCCGCTCGCACACGCCGTCATGCGTGGCTACATCGGTCTCGACGGTCGTACCTACCCCAATTACCACTACGAGCACCTGGAGCGCCTGGCCGAGCGCTATACCGAGCATGCCGGCTATGCCAACCCGGCAGCGGTCATCGACTGCAACCACGACAACTCGGGCAAACGTCCGCTGGAGCAGTATCGTATTTGCAAGGAGGTGCTCGACAGCTGCCGCCGCAATGAGTCCATCTCTAAGCTAGTCAAGGGCTTTATGATCGAGTCCTACCTGGAGGACGGCAATCAGCCGGTCGACGGCGGCGTCTTTGGCAAGTCGATCACCGACCCGTGCCTGGGCTGGGAAAAGACCGACTACCTCATCCACGAAATCGCGGAGCGGGTGTAGGTTACGGCGTTTTACCAAACGCCGTAACCGGCCGACGCTGCGCGGGTCGCATTTGGACAATCTGACGTTCAACTTCAAGGGCGCGACCAGAAGGTCAGCGCCCTTTCGTTTCACGTCACCTTGTCTCAAATGCGACCCGCTCGCTGTCCGTCCTCTAACCGCGGCGTTGTCTTGCTCCGGATGTAGCAGTTAGGGACGCTCCTTTTCTGTCGGCAGTTTGGGACACTCCTTGGGTAGTCGTTGGGGACATTCTTGTTTGACTAGTCGTTTAAGAACGTCCCCAACGACTATCACTCTGTCAAACATGCCCTCGAGTCGCACGGTTCCCTTCGAATCGATCATACAAGCCCCCAATCTGTTCGGTTTCCCCAGATTGTGAGCCCGCATACCCAAGCCGCACGGCCCGCCGTTCAGCTGAAACCACCTACCAAAAAGGGACAGGTTAATTTGGGCAGCTTTTATCTGGGCAAACGTCCAAACCGCCGCGAGAGAGCTGCCTTCCCTCGCGGCGGTCTTCTAGCAGAAAAACCAAGTGAGTAGACTTTTTGCAGGAAGCCAAGCACGCCCCAAAACGCCATGGCTCTGACCTGCGGTTTTATTGAGCATTTGTCGCGATGTGCTTGGCAGGTTCAAAATAGTCTACTCACTTGTATCTAAGACGCACCAGATTGGCAAAAACCGCCGCGAAAGGGCCCCTGGTCCCTTCGCGGCGGTCATACGCCTCTGATTTTGCGACGATTTTGCCCGCTTGTTACTCGCTGTAACGGGTGGCGATGGCAGCTTGTACCATGCCGGTGCTCATGAGATAGGTCACCAGGAAGTAGCCACCGTATGCTGCCAGGAAGATTGCACAGGTGAGGCCCACGGTGCCGCCGATGCTCATATTTCCGAAAATGCTCACCAGCTCGATGATCACCTTAAGTGCCACAAAGGAGTGCGCCAGGCCCACTGCCAGCGGGAACAGGAAGAATACCGCTTGCTGCGCCATCACCGAATGGCGAATCTGGCGGTCGTCGCAGCCGATCTGTGCCAGCACACGATAACTGCGGCTGCCGTCGGCCACGTTGGAGAGTTGCTGGATCGACAGAATCGCCGCGCATGCAACGACCAATACAAAGCCGATGTAGATGGCTAGGTAGCTAATAAGACCGTTCATTTGCGCTGCTTGCGTGTACATCTCGGAGCGTGTGATGAAGGTTCCCCACGACCCCGGCTCCTTGCCGTCAACGAGCAGATTGTCGAGCACAGTGTATTTAATACTCTCGTCTGCCTCGGTCGTATCCATCCCCTGTTTGTAGTTAACGAGCAGGCTACTGGAATACGGCTGCAGATTAAGTTGGGACAACAGCTCGTCGGCAACGACGACGGTACCCGGATTACTGCCCATCGCCGAGTTGGCGATGGCCGCCGTATCTTCGTCCGACTTATCGGCTGCGGGCTTGAGTGTATGCCCGCCCAAGGTGAGGGTATGGCCGCCGGCCATGTATTTGGTGTACAGGTCGACCAGCTCGCCGCCCATATCACACGTGAGCAGATACTGGTCGTGACCGATGTGCACCGGCTCCTCGCCCATCATCTGGCGCAGTTTGTTGTACTGGCTCGCCGGCGTCACAAACAGACCCATCGCATCGGCATTGCTACCCCCGAACGCCTTGGGAAGCTTTTCGCCCATGATCTTGCACATCTCACTTGGGGTCACCGAAGGATTCGAGCCGCCAACCGGGTAACTCAGATACGAATCGATCTGCACATGCTCACCGGCAACATCGGCGATATTGACCTTCTTGCCGGTCTCGTCGTTGTTGTCCGCCGACTTGCCCTTAATGCCGTCCGCAACGTTATCGGAATCGATACGATCGCCGTGCCATGGATCGCCGTGCCATGCGGGGTACAAATCGACCGTTGTATCGGCCAGCACCATGCGATCGGCTTCAGACGGATTGATGTACTCTTTGTAGTAGTCAAGCGTATCGGGCGTGTAATAGACATACGTCTGAGACACGTCAACAGGGTTATAGCGCTCCAGGTTCTCGTTCATCACGTTGGCAATCGACATACCGCACGTCACCGAGGTGATGGCCAAAAACAGGAGCATCGCGATGACGCCCATCGAAAAGCACACCGTGTTGACCTTGGCCGCAAGCTGGCGCACGGTAAACATGTTGAGGCCGCGCCAATACACGCTGCGCAGGCTCTGCAGCAGCTTGATGAGCATGCCCGAGAGTCCCCAGAACAGGGCAAAGGTGCCCACGGTAACCATAGCGGTCGTAATACCAAACTGGTTCATGGCCTCTTGCAGCTTGCTGTCCGTCGCGGTTAGCGGGAACCCATCACGTAGCAGACGGTAATAGGCCACGCCCACAAGCACCGCGCCCACGGCAAAGATGGCAATCGCGATCCAGGGGTTGCGTGTCTTGATGCTCTCGTTGCGACGCTCGGCACCCATAAGCTCGATGAGTTTGGTACGACGCACGGCGCGAAGGTTCAGCAGTAGCGTGAGCACAAACATTACGAGCATGCAGGCAAGGGTCAGATTGAACGCATGCACCGAGAAAAAGAAGTGGAAATTGGCGATCTGTGTCTTAAAAAGCGAGGCCGTAAAGAACGTCATGAGCTGGGAGAGTCCCACACCCAGCACAATGCCGGCGACAAAGGCCACGACCGAAACGATCACCGTCTCGAGCGCCATGATCGTGGCGACGCGCCCACGCCCCATGCCGAGCACCTGGTACAGGCCAAACTCCTTCTTGCGGCGTTTCATGATGAAGTTATTGGCATACACCATCAAAAAGGCCATGACACCGGCCAAAAAGTACGTCAGGTCGCCGAGCATGCTGCCCATTACCTGCGCCAAGCCCTTTTCATCGATTCCGGCGATGTCGACCTGCATCGAGATGGTGTTAAAGGCATAGAAGACCGTGACGCCCAGGGTGAGCGTCAAAAGGTAGACGAGGTAGTCGCGGCCGGCGCGGCGGACGTTGCCCCAAGCGAGTTTACAGAGCATCGGAGCCCTCACCGCCCATCATGGCAACGACCTCCATAATGCGGTCGAAGAACTCTCGGCGGTCGGTGTCGCCGCGGCGCAGCTCGGTGAAGATCTTGCCGTCGCGAATAAACAGCACACGGCTCGTGTAGCTGGCGGCAAAGCTGTCGTGCGTGACCATGAGCACGGTAGCGCGTAGGCGGCGGTTAAGGGCCTCCAGGCTCTCGAGCAGCAGGCGAGCGCTCTTGGAATCGAGGGCGCCGGTGGGCTCGTCAGCCATGATCATGGTGGGGTCGGTGACGAGCGCGCGAGCAGCGGCAACGCGCTGCTGCTGACCGCCGGACATCTGGTAGGGATACTTGTCGAGCACCTGACTAATGGACAGACGCGCGGCCACATCCTGCACGCGGGTCGAGATCTCTGCCGAGTTTGTGCGGGCGATGGTGAGCGGCAGGGCGATGTTCTCGCGTGCCGTGAGCGTATCGAGCAGGTTGGAGTCCTGGAAGATAAAGCCGAGCTCCTCGCGGCGGAACTGCGAAAGCTTAGCCTGCTTCATGCGTGTTACATCCTGCCCGTTGATGCGGATCGTGCCACTTGTGGCGCTATCGATGGTCGACACGCAGTTGAGCAACGTCGACTTGCCCGAGCCCGAAGCGCCCATGATGCCAACAAATTCGCCGCGGTTGACGGTAAAGCTGACGTCGTTGAGCGCGCGGGTCACGTTGCCCAGCGCTCCATATACCTTTTCGAGATGCGCGACCTCCAGTACCGGGGTCGCCATGTGCGTGGTTTGCATACCGAGTCCTTTCTTGCGATTAGTCTACGGCATCTATAGTCGCAAGAAGACGAGTCGGCTACCATCGATATGGCTTACGCTTGCCTTACCGTTGTGTAAGGTACGGGTAGCTACCCTGCCGCGTGTTGATGTTGAGAAAGGACTCCTGTTGAAGACTGTTCATGTTGCCGCTGGGATCATTCGCAAGGAAGGATCTGACGAGCTGCTTGCCGTGCAGCGCGGCTACGGCAACATGCAGGGACTTTGGGAGTTTCCCGGCGGCAAGCTCATGCGCGGCGAGACACCCGAAGACGCCGTGCGCCGCGAGCTCATGGAAGAGCTGCAGGTAAAAGTCACCAACCTGCGCGATTTCTATACCGTTGAGTATGACTACCCCGATTTTCATCTCTCCATGGAGTGCTACTACTGCTCGCTCGCCGATGAATCCGATGAGCCTCAGAAGCACGACCGCCAGCTCGATATCCGCTGGATTCCACGCACCTCGCTTGCCACGGTGGAATGGATGCCCGCCGACAAGGGGCTTATCGATGCCCTGATTGAGCTGAAGGAAGATCGGCTTGAGGCCAACAGCACTGCCAAAGATGCCAAGGCCGCCACGACCGAACACCCCGCCGCCAAACCCAAGCGCGCACCTAAGCGCCGCAGCAAAAAGCGTCCCAAGCCCGGTCTGCTCGACGGCATCGATACCTCGGACCTCTCCGCTGACGAGCGCGAACTGGTCCGCCGTCGCGCCGCCATCAAAAAGTCCATGAAGGGCAACAAGCGCGCCAACACCAAGCCCGAGCTGCTCGTTCGCCAGCGCCTGCGCGCAGCGGGCCTTACGGGTTATCGCTTGGAATGGAAGGTTCCCGGCAAGCCCGACATTGCCTTTCCCGGGCGCAAGATCGCCATCTTCGTCAACGGCTGCTTTTGGCACCGCTGTCCTAAGTGCAATCCAAGCCAGCCCAAGCGCAACGTTGAGTTTTGGGAGGCAAAGTTTCGTCGCAACGTCGAGCGTGACCGAGCCGCCATCAACGCACTTACCCAAATGGGCTGGACGCCCATCACCGTCTGGGAATGCGAGCTCAAGAAAGACCGCATCGACGCCACCATGGAAAAGGTCATCGAGCAGGTACGGGCTGCAGAGCCGCAGCGCTAACAGCGAGCATTCACACGCTCCGCACGTCCGCGCCACGTCTACGCCACAAACCTTAGAAAGCCCTTAAGCTCAAAACCTTTCAAGAGTGTTACTCAATAGCCTTGACCTGCGGTTTCATCGTAACACCAAACCAGGTTAAGCCTTTCTTTAGCGCTTCTTTGCAGCAACCGCGGCATAATACTGCCAGCGCACGGGACCTAGCAGCACACCCCGTGCGCAATCTTTTGGTGGACATCGAGGAGGCCGCATAAGCATGCATTCTTCCAACGGCGCAGCACAGCAGCCATCCCTAAATCATGCAAACCTTTTCTCCTTCCCCCCGACACAGAGAAACGGCCTCCTCGACTCCCCCACCGCAAAAGCCAAACGCTCAATCGACCAGAGCCACAACTTGCGAGCATCGTTCGAAAGGCTCCAAGCATCCCTAGACAAGGCGTTCCCCGAACAGGCAAGAGCAATCTAAGCCCATCGCGCTTTATACTGATGCCATGCGAAACATGGATCACATAGAATTGCACCGCGGAGGACGCGAGGAAGCGTTCCCCGAGACCGCCGAAGACTGGCCCTATATTGCCGAACGCGCAGAATTCGCTCGCTATCCGGGCAATTCCGTCCCCTGGCACTGGCATTCCGAAGTTGAGCTTTTCTACATGGAGCAGGGAGTGATTGACTATCGAACGCGCGCGGCTCATGAGCACGTACGCTTTGAGGAAGGGTCCGCCGGCTTTATCAACGGCGGCGTTTTGCACAGCACGCTGCAATCGCCCAATTCGGCGCCAGCCATTCAAATGCTGCATATCTTTCAGCCGTCGATGCTCGGCGATCCCGCGGGACGTCTCCAAAAGCGCTACATCAATCCATTACTTCAATGTCGAGGCGTCGATGTGCTCAAATGGTCGCCCACCAACCCCGACGATATGCCCTTTATCGATTTGCTAAAGAGTTCCTTTAACCACGACCTTCAACGGCCGCAGAACGAGATGGCGCTTCGGAACAGCTTGTCAGAGCTCTGGATTCAGATTTACGCCAAGGCCGAACCGCTCTTTTCCTCCGACAACGCCTCTTGGATGACCAACCGCGACGTACAGTTCAAGGCAATCCTGGACTATATCCGCGCAAACTATGCAGCCGCTATAGATGTGCCCCAGATGGCATCTGCAGCCGGCGTAAGCGAAAGAGAGTGTTACCGCATTATCGAAGCTTGCGCAGGAACGACCCCGGCGGCATATCTGCGCGCATACCGCGTAAACCGTGCTTGCGAACTTTTGGCACACACCACGCGAACGGTCCAGACAGTCGCGCGCCAATGCGGCTTTGCGACAGCAAGCCATCTTGGCCAGGTATTTAAAGAACAAATGGGGTGCACTCCTTCGAGCTATCGAGCAGCGAGGCAGAATCTCGATAGCACCAGGCAGAAATCCCGCTAGCCCTTCTTCTGTCACTGCATCAAACTTGCAGGCAAACAACGGATAGGAGCAATCATATGAAGCACTTTGACCATATCGTATTTGACGTTGATGGGACATTGGCAGATACAGAAGAAAGCGTTCTGTCAT
Organism: Collinsella sp.; assembly: GCA_019425045.1. GTDB lineage: Bacteria > Actinomycetota > Coriobacteriia > Coriobacteriales > Coriobacteriaceae > Collinsella. Next base: position 5,053 of record JAHYYI010000034.1, on the reverse strand, counting down.
CGCTTGTCCAGATTGTCCAAGAAGAAACCGGCAAAACGCTTCCCCGACACGAGCTTGACTTTGCCCTCGGCATACCCGGCAAGGATGCCCTTGAGAAACTTGGGATCTACTCGCAGGCAACGTTGGATCGCTGGTGCCAAGTTGCCGCCAGCTTTAAAAGCACCATCAGCGTGTTTCCAGGTTTGCTTGAAGTCATCGCAACACTCGCCGATAGCGGCTGCAAACTTGGCATTGTCTCCTCACGTGCGCGCGACGAATACGCAAAAGAAATTGCACCCCTTGGTTTCGATAAGTATTTTGAGCACATCATCCTTGTCGAAGACACAACCGAACATAAACCCGCACCCGCACCCATGCTCGAATATCTCCGACGTGCGGGCGCGAATCCTGGCAACGTCGTCTACGTTGGCGACACCGTCTACGACGAACAATGCGCAACTTCAGCAGGGGTCAGTTTTGCCAGAGCGGCATGGGGATCACACCAAGACATCCCAAATGCCACCTACAACCTCGAAACCCCCAACGACCTGTTAACCCTAACAACCAAATAACCCACGCGTCCCACCCTTTCAGCCCTAACGCCACAAGGGCGATTGAGCAGGACGGTTTGGGCGGGTCCCGTACTTAGTTTCCAAAATCATTCCGCAGCGCGAAGGCCCCCGTTGTCAACGCTTCGAAGAAGCGAGACAACGGGGGCCTTCATGCGCGAGGACGTTTTGGAAACTAAGTACGGGACCCGCCCAAACCGTCCGGTGGGATCAGAGTACCCTTGCTGTTACTCTGCTTTGCCCACAGAGTTGAGGTTGGTCATGCGGATCTTAACCAGCTCGGTGATCTCACGCATGCCCTCCTTGGCCGGCTTCTTAGGATCGAAGCAGGCGGGGTTCTCGGCCATGTAGGCCATGAAGCCCTTGGTGTAGGCCTGACGCAGCTCAGTGGCGTAGTTGACCTTGCAGATGCCGTTCTTCACGGCCTCGGCGACCTGCTCATCGGGCACACCGGAAGTGCCGTGCAGAACCAGCGGCACGTCGACGGCGTCGCGGATGGCCTTGACCACGGACTGCTCGATGTGAGGATCGCTCGTGTACACGCCGTGGCTGGTGCCAACGCCAATGGCCAGCGAGGTGCAGCCGGTGCGCTCGACGAACTCCTTGGCCTCGGCCGGATCGGTGTAGGGGCTCTCGCCCTCAACCGCGGGACCGTCGTCCTCCTTGCCGCCAACCTTGCCAAGCTCGGCCTCGACGGGCACACCCATGGCGCGGCCAGCGTCGGCGACGGACTTGGTCAGGGCGATGTTGTCCTCGAAGGACTCGTGCGAACCGTCGATCATGACAGAGGTGTAGCCAGTGCGGAAAGCCTGCATGCAGCGGTCATAGCCATCGCCGTGATCGAGGTGCAGAGCGACGGGCACGGAAGCGCGCTCGGCGGCAGCCTTGACCATGCCGTAGAAGTAGTCCAGACCAGCGGTCTTGATGGTGCCCGGGGTGGTCTGCATGATGACGGGGGACTTGGTCTCCTCGGCAGCGGCCAGAACGGCCATAACAAACTCGAGGTTCTCGACGTTGAACGCGCCAACGGCGTAATGGCCGGCCTGAGCGTCCTTGAGCATCTTTTCGGTGGTAACAAGTGCCATGAGCGTTTGCTCCTCTCCCTCGCCCGCATCTGGACATCGGGCGTACGTGTCCGCAAGGCGTTTTACCTTGCGTTTTGCTGCGTCCATTGTATGAAATTCAGCGGCTTTGCATGTGCGAGATATTGAGCCCATGCAGGTCAATACAGTCGTTTTTGAAAAGTAAACGGAAGGAATTGGAGCCGAGTGGGCGTATTCGATATTGAATTTTGGGCGTTCAGCGTCTTTCTTTTATAGAAAAGATAAGTAATCGAAAGGCGTTTTCTTACTCAAAAAGAAAATGAACGAAAATAGGCTCAACACAATTCCTACAAATTTAGCCGAGAATGGAGCAAAAATGGCCCACGCAACAACCCGAGCTTTCGCCGATGAGCGTCGTTCCGCCATCATGGAGATGCTCGAGCATAACGCCTCGGTGCAAGTGGCAGAAATCGCCCAGACCTTTGGCGTGTCCTCCGTTACCGCCCGCGCCGACCTGGACGCGCTCGCCGAGTCCGGCAAGTTGCGCCGCACGCATGGTGGCGCTGTGTCTCTCCAGAAGCGACTGACCGTATCCACCCAGGATCGCCGCATCAACGTCAATGTCGCCGCCAAGCAGGCCATCGCGCAAAGCGCCATCGAGCTCGTCGGCAATGGCGACACGTTGCTTGTCGACTCGGGCACCACGGCGCTCGAGTTCGTCCGGCTCCTCGATCAGCGCGACGGCATCACCGTCATCACGGCCGACATTACCATCGCCGATTACATCGACGAGAGCATGCCCTCGGTCGATGTCGTCATGCTGGGTGGGGCACTGCGCAAAGGTCATCGCTATCTGTACGGTCCACTTACCATGCAGGCGCTCCAAATGGTCCACGCCGACCTTGCCGTCATGTGCC
>JAHYYI010000034.1:0-2445 GCA_019425045.1 Collinsella sp. | reverse complement strand
CCACTTACCATGCAGGCGCTCCAAATGGTCCACGCCGACCTTGCCGTCATGTGCCCCGGCGCTTTTGTCCCCCGCTGCGGCTTTACGACCGACTTTCCCCAAATGGCCGAGACCAAAACGGCTATGATCGCCGCAGCCCATCAAAGCGTCGCCCTCATGGACGCCAGCAAGGTTAACGGACGCGGCATGTACCGCTTTGCCGAGCTGGCAGATGTCGACACCATCGTGATGGACCGTGACCCCGATCATGCCGTTGCCACCTCAATCGCCGAGATCGTCGACGACGCCCGCCCAAATCTCCTCATCGCTGGCGCTTAAACAAAAACCACCACAAAGGTGCCTGTCCCCTTTGTGGTGGTTGAGCGTTAAAAGCGAAATATCGCTACTTGGAAAGCTCGTCGGCGAGGGCCTCGATCTGAGCGCGCGAGGCGTCGTTGAGCGACCCCAGCACAGTCACCTTGTTCTGCGCCAGGGTGATGTCCTTCATACCCTCGAGCTCCTTAGTCATAACCTTGGCAGCGGTGGGCGCCCAGGAGCCGGCCTCGACGAGCGCCACGGTGCGGTTCTGGTAGGCATGCTCGGCGAGCGTGTGGATAAAGGTGCTCATGAACGGGAAGATCTCGCCCTGATAGGTGATAGAGGCGAGCACCAGACGGTCATAGCGGAACGCATCCTCAACAGCCTCGGCCATATCGTCGCGAGCCAGGTCAAAGACGGAAACCTTCTGGCCGCGGGCCTCGAGCGCAGATGCGAGCTCTTCAACGGCAGCCTTCAGATGCCCATACACACTCGCATAGGCAATCGTGATGCCCTCGTCCTCGGGCTGATAGCTCGACCAGGTGTTGTAGGTGTCGAGGTAATAGCCCAGGTTCTCGGTCAGCACGGGGCCGTGAAGCGGGCAAATGATCTGGATGTCCAGATTGGCGGCCTTCTTGAGCACGGCCTGCACAAACTTGCCGAACTTGCCCACGATGCCAAAGTAGTAACGGCGCGCTTCGCAAGCCCAGCCCTCGGGATCCTCGATGTCGTTGGCGCCAAACTTGCCAAAACCGTCGGCACTAAAGAGCACCTTGTCGGTGGACTCGTAGGAGAAGAGCACCTCGGGCCAGTGCACGTTGGGAGCGCCGACAAACGTCAGGCTGTGGCCGCCCAGGTCGAGCACGTCGCCATCTTTGACGACCATCTTGCGCTCGGGGTAGTCGGTGCCAAAGTAGTTGACCATCATGCGGAAAGCGCCCATGCTGGCCACAATCTGCGCCTGGGGATAGCGCTCCATAAAGGCGGCGATACCGGCGGAGTGATCGGGCTCCATGTGATGGACAACCAGGTAGTCGGGCGTACGACCATCGAGCACGGTCTCGAGGTTGCCGAGCCACTCGTCGACAAAGCCAGCGTCGACCGAATCGGCGACAGCGATTTTATCGCCCAAGATAACATAGCTGTTGTATGCCATGCCGTTCTCGGACACGTCGTACTGGCCCTCGAACAGATCGATGTCGTGATCGTCGACGCCAATGTAGCGGATATCCTTGGTGATCTCCATCAGGCAAAGCCTCCTAGATAGACAAAAGAACCCGTCTATCATAGCACTCGCCCTCGTAGCTACGGCTATCTGCCAGCATCCTTACCGATTGTTATTGATGCGGAATATACCGCTTTTGACCTGCAAAAACTATACGCGAGGCTCTGCCGTGGTGTGCCGAACGATGAGCTTGCCCGGAATACGAATGGCAACAGTCTTGCCCGTTGCCCCCGCCTTGGGAACCGCGTGCTCGAATACCTCGCGTCCGCGCTGATGTAGATCGAATCGCACGGTCGTGAGCTCGTTATGCGCGACAAAGTCGTCGAGCGAGTCATCGACGCCCACCACGCTCACGTCCTCGGGCACACGCAATCCGCTGTCGCGCAACGCAGCGATCGCACCGTTTGCCATCTGGTCATTTGCCGCGTAAATCGCCGTCATGGTGCGGTCGTGCTCAGCCAGATATCTGCCGGCTTCGTAACCGCTGTTGGCAGACCAGTCGCCCTCGAGCGGTTCAGCCGGCTCGATGTGCTTACGCTCGAGCGCATCCTGCCAGCCGGCGCGACGGAACTGTTCGTCAATCGAAAAGGACGGGCCGCCGATAAAGCGAATCTGTTCATGTCCCAGCTCAAACAGATGATTCATGAGCAACAGCGAGCAGCCGTAATGATCGGAGTCAACCGTAGTCACCCGCGGGTGCGCATACATGGTAACGATGACCGTGCCAATACCCGGCAACGGATCGAACGTCTCAAAATCGGGAGCCATACGGCTCATGCCGATAATGATGCCGTCCACGGGCAGCGCGGCCATACGACGTGTTGCCTCGGCAAGAGAGAATTCCTCGGTCTTGGACATCTCGACCAGTGTGATGGCGCAATTATGCTCGCGAGCAGCGCTGGCGATGCCGTCGATCATTGAGA
>JAHYYI010000033.1 GCA_019425045.1 Collinsella sp. | reverse complement strand
GCCGAATGCTCGCCATCGAAATTTATCGATGGCCTATTTCAGACTGTAATGGGGGAACTTGCTCTCTGCCCTGCGGGTTCGGCGATGTCACAACGGGCAATGATTAATCTGAAAAAAGATGATGCGCGGTCTATTGGCCGCGCGTTGTGCGTGGATAAGAAAAGGGCCCAAGGTTTGTGCCTTGGACCCTAAAGGGTTGATGAACTGGCTTAAGACTCGGCCGTGATTGTTAGAACTTGACGGTCGGGGCCTGGCGGGCTGCTTCGGCGGCCTCGAAGCCCTGGCGCTCCTTAAACTGGAAGATGCCGGCAAAGATGACAGCCGGGAACGTCTGAATGGCGTTGTTGTAGCTGAGCACGCAGTCGTTGTAGCTCTGGCGTGCATAGCTAATCTTGTTCTCGGTATCCTCGAGCGATGCCTGCAGCTGCGTAAAGTTGGTGTTTGCCTTAAGATCGGGATAGGCCTCGGCTACGGCGAAGAGCTGGCGCAGCGCACCGGTCAGCACGTTGTCGGCTTCCATCTTGGCCTCGGGCGTGGTGGCCTTGACGGCGGTGTTACGCGCGCTGATCACGGCGGAGAGCGTCTCCTGCTCGTGCTTGGCGTAGCCCTTGACGGTCTCGACCAGGTTGGGGATCAGGTCGTTGCGGCGCTGCAGCTGCGTATCGATGTTCTGCCAGGCGTTATCGATGCGGTTACGCTTGGTGACCATGTTGTTGTAGATGCCGGCGATGGCGCAGACAATCACAATGACAACAACGATGCCGATGATGACGGTAATCATGATGTCTCCGTTTCGAATGGCCGCGGCGGCATGCGCCAGCTGCCGTTGGTATAACGCTACTAGTATACCCGCAACGTTTTGCCGTGCCGAACTTTCCGGTAAGCGTTGTGTTTTCGGCGGGGCCGGCACCGGGGCAAAGCGCGCGAGGTACAGGTGTAAGATATGCGACAGATTGACGAGTGTTGTCTTTGCCCTGAGGATGGCGATACCAGTGGACCTTCGCATTAAGAAAACCTACCGCGCCCTTTTCGATGCCTTCACCGAGCTTCTCGAGGAGCATCGTTTTGAGGACCTGACGGTTGCCATGCTGTGCGACCGGGCCATGATTCGCCGCACGACGTTCTACAAGCACTTTCGCGACAAGAACGATTACTTTGCCTTTTATATCGATGAGCTCATGTCGGGCTTGCCGCAAAAACAGCCCGATGAGGCCGGCGCAGTGTCTGCCGAGGACGTGCGCGCGCTTCGGCACGCGATTTTGGACGATGCCATGGATTTGATTCTGACGCACGAGCGGCTCATGGATAACATTTTGGCAAGCAGCATGTCGGGCATGTTGACCAACGTTATTTGCGACCGCATTGCCCGCTCCATCCGCGAGCGTGTGATGAACGTGCTTGCCGAGGATGCCCTGGCCCCCGTGTCACTCGAGACGACGTCTGAGTTTGTCGCCGGCGGTATTATTCGACTTTTCACGATATGGTGGGAATCGGGCCACGATCTTGAGCGTCGACCTGAGATAGCCGACGTGGTCGATGCGTTGTTTGAGCGGACCATGACACCGGTGCATCACTAGGAGTGGCGGAGAGAGGGGGATTCGAACCCCCGGAACGCTCTCGCGCTCAACGGTTTTCAAGACCGCCGCATTCAACCGCTCTGCCATCTCTCCGTGAGTCGTAATGATAGCATCGTTTTGAATTTGCAACAGGGAAGGCGAACGATGACGATCACCGAAATCGACGAGAAGTTCATGCGCGAGGCGTTGGCGGAGGCGCGCGCCGCTGCTGCGGTGGGCGAGGTGCCCATCGGAGCCGTAGTGGTGCGCGACGGTGAGATCGTCGCGAGGGCGCACAATCGGCGCGAACTCGACCAGGACCCTTCGGCTCATGCCGAGTTTGCGGCCGTGTGCGCCGCTGCCCAGGCGCTTGGCCGCTGGCGCCTTTTCGACTGTACGGTTTATGTGACGTTGGAACCCTGCTGCATGTGCGCGGGCCTTATGGTCAACGCGCGCGTGGGGCGCTGCGTGTATGGCGCGAGTGATGCCAAGGCGGGCGCGCTGGGTTCGCTGTATGACCTGAATGCCGACTCGCGCCTGAATCATCGGTTTAACGTGACGGCTGGGGTCCTGGCGGATGAATGCCGCGAGCTGCTGAGTAGCTATTTTGGCGGTCTGCGCGGAGCGGGCGGCGCTGATTGCGGTTGTGGGGCCGATCTTGAAGCACACGCCGCTCACGCCGCAGCGCTTGCAGGTGCCGGTGAGGATGCTGGCACGGCGGTTGACTTTGGTCCTGCGTGCCGCCGACCCCGCCGTGTGCTGTTGGCGATCGACTCCTTTAAGGGCAGCGTTTCGAGCGCGCAGGCGGAGGCGGCGGTTGCCGAAGGCGTGCGCCGCGTTTGGCCCGATGCCGAGGTGCGCGCATTGCCGCTGGCAGATGGTGGCGAGGGAACGCTCGATGCCGTTGCCGCCTGCGGTGGCGAGCTCTCAACCTGCGAGGTCGCAGGGCCCTTGGGCGACCGCGTGTCTGCCCGGATGCTGGTTGATGTCGAGCACAAGTCCGCGGTCATCGAGATGGCCGAGGCGGCCGGCATTGGGTATTCGCCTTGTACGGAGTCGGCGGTGTTGGCGGCCACAACCTATGGCGTGGGCGAGCTCATGCTTCGCGCGGTTCGCATGGGCGCAAAGACACTCTATATTGGTCTGGGCGGCAGCGCCACCAACGACGGTGGCGCCGGCATGCTGCAGGCGCTGGGCGCGCGTGTGGTCGATGATCAGGACTGCGATGTCGCCCCCGGTCTTGCCGGCCTTGAGCAGGTGGCGAGCGTTGATTTGGCGCCCGCGCTGCAGGCTTTGGATGATGCTCGCATCGTTGTGCTTTCGGATGTCGAGAATCCGCTCGTGGGGCGTCGAGGCGCACTGGCGGTGTTTGGCGGGCAGAAGGGCCTGCCGGCGGATGATGTCGAGGTGCTGCGCAGATACGACGGCTGGATGGTCGGCTACGGTCGCTTGCTCGATGCGGCGATTGCCAGAGCTCGAGCCCAGGGGTTGTTGCGCACACCCGAGGGCGCACGGACATTTGGCTCGGTGCTCGGTGTACCCGGCGCGGGCGCTGCCGGTGGCTTGGGCGCGGCGTTGCTGGCGCTCGGCGCGGAGCTACGCTCGGGTGTGGAGACGGTGCTCGACCTCGTGGGGTTTGACGAGCGCGTGCGCGATGTCGACCTGGTCATAACGGGCGAGGGCAATATGGACGAGCAATCCGCCGCCGGTAAGGCACCGGTGGGTGTGGCTCGTCGTGCGAAGCGATATGGCAAGCCGGTGGTCGCCGTCGTGGGCGGTCGCGCCGTCAACCTGGACGCGGTATATGGGCAGGGTATTGACTTGGTTTTGCCGATTTGCCGCAAGCCCATGGACCTGGAACGGGCACTCGATTCGCAAGAAGCCACAACCAACCTCATCTGTGCCGGCGAGTCTGTTGCGCGAGCCTACGACCTCGGCCGCATCTAGAAAAGTAGTCTTTTTGCACTTCAGGTGTTGACGCCGCCATTTATGTGCCATTAGTAGATTGCTCTTCGTTCAGTTGTTCGCCAATTAATCATGCCAATTAATTACCATTTCGGGCGAAGACGTGGATTATCTCCATGATGGGCCTCTTTGGTCATAATGTTGTCTTTAACTGTCCTTAATCAATAGATCGCTCGTGGGAAGAGAAGGCGACACCAGAGGGGGAGAAGGGAATTGGAGAGGAAAGTTTTCGGCGGGGGGGGGCAGAGAGTCGCTGCTCTCTGCCTTGCGCTGGTTCTCGGCTTCGGATGTTTATCCGTTGGCGCGACGGCCGGTGTCGCATATGCGGCCACGGAATCGCGGACTGCGTATACTGCGGAGGAGTTTGAGATCACCCAGGACGGCGTGACCTATTCGTGCGAGACCACGGATAAGGGCATGGCGGAAATCACAGGTATTGTTGCCGACGACAGTGTGACCGCGGTGAGTGTGCCCAGCTCCATCGAGCATGGTGGCCAGACCTACAAAGTCACCAAACTTTATTTCTCGTCTGGTATCGTGGCCAAGAACGTTGAGCAGCTGACGCTTCCCGACACGCTCGAAAAAATGTACGGAGGGAATTTCCGGAGGTTCGCAAAGGTCAAGGAGCTCCATATCCCTGGCTCCATCAAGAACTTCGCTTGCTCGCTGCAAAACGCTGGCTCGCTCGAAAAGCTCTATTTCGATGAGGGCGTCGAGGAGATTAGCGCCAACATGATGGTCTATGGCTGCAGCAACCTTTCGGAGATCGATCTCCCCTCAACCCTCAAAATGATTTCGGGCTCGGGCGCCTTCGAGGGGGCTACGGCCCTCACAGGCATCGAGTTTCCAAAAGATGTCGCCTTCTCCGACACCATAACGGGCGTGTTCGAAGACTGCACGTCTCTGACAAGCGTGTCGTTGCCCGCTTCGGTTACCAAGATCCCCTCGCACATGTTTGACGGATGCACCTCTCTCACGTCCGTCACCGCGCTGAGCGAAATCGAGTCCATCGGGGATGGGGCGTTTCGGACTTGCTCGAGTTTGACTGGGATCGATTTCCCAGGCACATTGAAGAGCATCGGATCCTCTGCTTTCCAGGGGTGCGCCAGCCTGGTGAACGTGCCCAATCTAAGCAAGGTGACAAAGATGGGCTGGGGGGCTTTTTACGAGTGCAAAAATCTGCAGGCGTCCGTGGATCTGTCCTCGCTTCAGAACATTCCGGACAATGCGTTCTGCTACACACCGGTTAAGATCGTGGGGCTTTGCGACAGCCTGAAGAGTATCGGTGAGTGGGCCTTTATCCAGAGCAACGTCGCCGTCCAGCTTCCCAGGACACTTGAGACAATTGGCAACTACGCCTTCTATTACGGCACGTTGCCGGAGCAGCTTTCCATTCCGGATTCCGTGACTTCCGTTGGCACGGCGGCCTTCTCGGGCGTAGGTGGCGTGAAGGATGTGACGATCGGGCGCGGCCTCACCGAAATACCCTCGGGTATGTTTGAAGGCAGCACGGTTAAAAAGATCACAATCGAAAACAGCATGGACGACATCAAAGGCTCGGAGAACCTCCCGTTCTTTGGCGTCGATATCGTCTACACGCGCGAGTCCATCGATGACGGCGTCGGCGGTACCGTGAGCGATGACAGCACCAAGACCCTTCAGGATCTGGTCGACGAGGCCCCCTATGACAAGGAAACCGTCATCACCCTGAAAAAGCACGTGAAGCTTGGCTCCACGCTCACGATTCCTGCCGGGAAGATGATTAAGATCACGTCGGATGAGCCCTATACCATCTTGGCAAAGAAAAGCGGCTTCTCCGTACTGGTCAATGTTGCCGAGGGGGCATCCCTCGAGCTGTCGGGGAAAGTGTCCCTGAGTGGTCGCTACAACAAGGGCGCCATTATTTCTAGCAGGGGAGCGGTTGTGCTCTCTGACGAGGCCGTTGTGTGCGACGGCGCTGCGAACACCGTCAATACGGGTGTCATCGACGTGTCGGGAGACAAGGCTTCGCTTACCATGACGGGCGGCGTTATCGAGCAGTGCGAACTTAAGGACGCGTATTGCGGCGCTGTCCACGCGAAAGACGGCGCTCATGTTGTCATGAAGGGCGGCGTTATCCGTAAGAATCACGTGTCTTTCTCCGCAGACGGCGATGGTAATTACCTTTCGTCTACCGGCATCATGCTGATGGGCGATGCCCACCTTGAGATGAGTAACGGCAGTATCGAGGATAACGCCGGCTATCAGGGCGGCGCGGTGGTCATGTACAGCGAGGCTCGTAACCAGAGAGCCTCCTTTGAGATGACCGGTGGTCAGCTTGTGCGCAACAGAGGCTATAAGCTTGGGAATCGAACTCCCTCCGGCGCAGTGCACGTCGAAGGGAATGCCGAGTTTACCCTCAAGGGCGGCAAGATCGAGGACAATATTGCGTATTCTGATGGCAAAGGCGGCGGAGTGTGCGTGGTCGATCGCGGCCTGCAGCAGGGTGGTAGGGACCATACCGCTTTCACTATGAAAGGTGGCTCCGTATCGGGTAACTCCGCTTCCGCCGGCGGAGGCATCTATACCTATTCAGATGACGTCAAGCTCAGTGCGGGCGAGATCAAGGACAATACTGCTCGGAATATGGGTGGCGGCGTATATAGCGAAGGCAACGAGTATCTCGTCTATAGCACGCTCCATATCGAAAACGCTCTCGTTGTTGATAACCATGCGAAAAAGCAGGGCGGCGGCATGTGGTTCTGCCCGACCGGAGATGCCAAGGTCTACGTCCAGAACGGTGGCCTGATCGCCAGGAACTCGGCCGATGAGGCGGGAGACGACCTCGTCTTCACCGGCTTCAAAGACGCCAAATACAAACTGACCTTGGCCAACCGCGCTCCGGGCGGCGGAAAGGTCAGCTGGTACAGAGACGGTGGGCTGTTTAACCCCGAAGGCACTTATGCGGAAACAAACACCGAAATCCCGCGATTCTCTCCCGACGGTGGCAACGGCGAGCCCCTGTCCTTTACCGACGCCACGCCGAACGTCGCGCTTAAATCTGTGATGAGCGAGGATGTGTATAACCTCGGCCGCGGTCAGACGTCGCTGACGATCTCTGGCAATACGGCCGAGCGGGGAGGCGGCATCGGCGCCAACGGCGGCGTCATCATCGGCAAGTCCGAGAACATCGACATTCCCATCAAAAAGGTCTGGGAGAACCCCAGGATTCCCCATCCTAATAAGGTCAAAGTAAATCTCAAGAACGGCGATACCGTCATCGATTCGATCACCCTGAGCGAGTCCAACGACTGGAAGGGCGTCTTCTCCAACCTGCCCGCGGGCGCGCACTACACCGTGTCCGAGGACCCCGTCGAGGGCTATGACTCCGCGGTCACCGGCGACGCCGAGCGCGGCTTCACCGTGACCAACACCTCCACGGCCAAGGTCTCGGTGCCCGTCGAGAAGAAGTGGGTCGGCCCGGCGGCCGAGAAGGCCACCGTGCGCCTGCTCGCCGACGGGAAGGACACCGGCGAGTCGGCCGAGCTGTCGAAGTCCAATAGCTGGAAGCACTCCTTCGAGGGCCTGCCCAAGTACTCCAAGTCCGGCTCCGTGATCGACTACGCCGTGGCCGAGGTGCCCGTCGAGGGCTACAGCTCGAAGGTCACCGGCGACGCCGAGCGCGGCTTCACCGTGACCAACACTGTGAAGACGGGCGAGCTCGACGTCTCCAAGACCGTCGTGGCGCGCGAGGGCCTGGCGGTCGACGCGGACAAGATATTTAAGTTTGTGGTTGAGGCCACCGATGCCGCAGGCCGCAACAAAGTGTCCGGCACCTACGGTGACGCGACGTTCGAGGACGGCAAGGCGACCCTCAAGCTCAAAGATGGCCAGACGGCGAGGATCACGGGGCTGCCCGCGGGAACCGCCTACACGGTGACCGAACGTGCCGCCGATGGCTACAAAGCCGCGGTGAACGGAGCCGAGGGATCCAGGGCCGATGGCTCCATCTCGGCCGATCAGGTCGCCTCCGCCGCCTTCACCAACACCTTCGACCCCGCCCCCGCCACGGCGTCCGTCCCCGAGCTCACCAAGGTGCTCGCGGGCGGCCGCAAGCCCGGCCTCCAGGAGGGGGAATTCACCTTCGAGCTCTCCCTCACCGATGGCGCGGGCAATGTCCTCGAGGGCTACCCAATCGAGGCGAAGAATGACAAGGACGGCAAGGTTTCCTTTGGCGAGCTCAGCTTCACCAATCTGGGCACCTACCACGCGACCGTGACCGAGAAAGCAAGCGGCGATGTCCTGATTGAGGACGATGCGCACGCCTACACCTTCGACATCACGGTGACTCAGACTGGCGCCGGCCTTAAGGCCGAGATCTCCAACGAGCGGGGCAAGAAGACTTTCACCAACACCTTCACGCCGCACGACAACACCAAGACCGTCACCAAGGCGGACGCCTCGGGCGCCAAGGTCGATGTGGATGGCAAACCGGTGGGCGTGGGCGATACCCTCACCTATACCATCGGCTGGGCCAATAACAGCGTCGACGACAGGGGCGCCGCGCAGGCGGCCGACGTGACGGTGACCGATGTCCTGCCCAAGGGCGTTAACTATGTTGAGGGTTCTGCCGACGGTGCCGCCTACGACGCCGCGACGCGCACCCTTACCTGGTCGCTCGGCGAGCAGGCTGCGGGCGCCACGGGCACGCTCAGCTTCGACGTGAAGGTCTCCGCCGAAGCCGCCGTGGTCGACGACATCGCCAACACCGCAACGGTCAAGGTGGGCGAGAACGAGTCGCAGACCAACACGACCCACAACAGCGTGCCCCGCGGGGGCAGCCTCACCGTCAAGAAGACGGTCGTCGGCGGCGACAGCCAGCGTGAGTTCGGCTTCACGGTCGCGCTGGCCGACGGGGGCGGCGAGCCCGTCTCCGGCACCTTCGGCAAGGACGAGGACGCCGTGACCTTCACGGACGGCAAGGCGACCTTCACGCTTAAGGATGGCGGGGAGAAGGCCATCGACGGCCTGCCCGTGGGCGCGCGCTACACCGTGACCGAGGATGCCGCCGAGGGCTACACGACTGCTGTTAACGGGGCTGACGGCTCCAAGGCCGAAGGTGCCGTGACCGAGGACGGCGCGACCGTCGCGTTCACCAACACGTACGGAACGGCTACCGAGGGCAGGGACGTCTCCACCGCGGGACTCTTCACCAAGACACTCAAGGGACGTGACTGGGCGGAGGGCGACAGCTTCCAGTTCGCGCTCACGGGCGAGGACGGCGCCCCCATGCCCGAGGGCTCTGCCGACGGCTCCAAGACCGTCAGCGTGACGGCCGCCGCCGGCACCAAGGCGGGCGATAGGGTCGCCTTCGACTTCGGGCCCATCCGCTACACGCTCGACGACATCAAGGACGCCGGGTTCGCCGAGGTCGGCGGCAAGCGCGTGCGCGCCAAGACCTTCACCTACACGGTGCGCGAGGTCAGGCCCGATGACGGCTCCGCCATCGCTGGTGTGGCCTACGACGGCCACGCCGCCACGATGACGGTGACCGTGACCGACGACGGCTCCGGCAACCTCACGGCCACGACGCCCGCAATCGCGCAGGCGAGCGGCGGCGACTTCGTCAACACCTACACGACCGAGCTCGACTACTCGGCCCGCGCGGGAGTGCGCCTGTCCAAGACGCTCTCCGGCCGCGCCATGGAGGCGGGACAGTTCGCCTTCACCGTGACCGCGGACGCCGAGACGGCCGCCAAGCTCGGCCTCAAGACCGGCAAGGACGCCTACGCCGTGGCCGCGGCCGATGACGGTGCGGCCGGCCTGGTCGACCTCATCGGCGGGACCGCGGAGAGCGACGTGAAGTTCACCGACGCCGACGCGGGCAAGGTCTATCGCTTCACCGTCACCGAGACCAAGCTCGGCGGCGAGGGCTACACCAACGACACCGCGCCGCGCACGGTGACCATCGCGCCCGCCTACGACGCCGCGACGGGCAAGCTCACGGTCACGACCACGGTTGCTAGGGACGGTGTCGAGGTCGCCCGCAGCGAGGTCTCCACGGCAGATGGCGCCACGGCGGCGCCCGCGCCCGTGACGGTCGCGTTCCAGAACTCCTACGAGGCCACCGGAACGCTCGGCGGCGAGGGCGGCGCGGTTATCAACGCCACCAAGACGCTGGCGGGCCGCGCCGCGGCGGCAGGCGAGTTCTCGTTCTCCGTCCGCGATGCCCAGGGTAACGTGGTCGCGACCGCGACCAACCAGGCCTCCGGCGACGGCGTGGCCGCGGGACTTGCGTTCTCGCCTATTGCCTATACTACTGACGCACTCGAGCGGATGGTGGGAGACGGCACCGCTACCAGGGCCGCCGACGGCTCCTGGGTCATTCCCTATACCGTATCCGAGGACGGTACGGACCGGCTGCCTGCGGGCGTGACGGCGGCCACGTCGAGCTTCGGCATCACGGTCAAGGTGACCGATAACGGCAAGGGCGGGCTGGATGTGGCCGTGACCTACCCCGAGGGCTCCGACGGCACGCTGTCGTTTGTGAATGCCTATAGCGCCGGCGAGGCGACGGTCGACCTCGCGGGCACCAAGACGTTGGCGCTCGGCCAGGCCGGACTCGGCCTCACGCAGGCCGACATCGCGGGCAAGTACACCTTTAAGATTGAGCCGCAGGACGGCGCGCCCGCACCGGTTGACGCTTCGGGCAAGACGGTGGCCGAGGCGACCAACGACGCCACCGGCAACGTCGCGCTGGGCCACGTCACGTTTAAGCAGCCGAGCGACCTTGATGACGTCGAGATCGACGGCGACGGCCTGCGCACCAAGACGTTCGCCTACCGGGTGAGCGAGTCCGGTTCGGTCGACGGCGTGGTCAATGACGCGACGGCGACGAGGACCTTCACGGTCAGGGTGGTCGAGGACACCGCCGCGGGCACGCTTGTCGCGAAGGTCCTGCCCGCAGAGGGCACGCCCGAGGGCAAGGGCGCGTTCGAGTTCACCAACACCTACGGCGTGAATCCGACGCCGAGCTCCGTCACCGACCAGATCAAGGTGAACAAGAAGCTCGAGGGCCGTGATCTGGCCGAGGGCGAGTTTGAGTTCCAGCTGGTCAAGATTGCCGCTGACGGCAGCGAGAGCGTCGCGGCGACGGGTAAGAACGCCGCCGACGGCACGGTCGCGCTCAGCCCCGTCACCTACACCGCGCCCGGCACGCACGGCTACGAACTGCGCGAGGTCGCCGGCACGGCGGGCGGCGTGACGTACGACAAGACGACGTACCGCGTGCGCACGACGGTAACCGATGCCAAAAACGGCGCGCTCGCCGTCAAGCACGAGCTCATGGATGCCGAGGGCAATGCCGCGAACGACACCTCGGTGACCTTCACCAACGGCTACGAGGCCGCACCCGTCACCCTCAAGCTGGGCGCCGCCAAGGTGCTCAAGGGCGCCGAGCTCAAGGCGGGCCAGTTTAGCTTTGAGCTCAAGAGCCGGGACGGCAAGGTCATGTCGACCGCCAAGAATGCCGCCGATGGCAGCGTCACGTTCGATGCGCTGACCTTCAAGCAGGCCGGCACCTACACCTTCACGGTGAGCGAGGTCGACGACGGCCAGGTGCACGTGACCTACGACAAGGCGGTGCACAAGATCGTCGTCACGGTGAGCGACGAGGCGGCAGACGGCACCAGGACGGGCTATTTGTCGGCGAAGGTTTCCTACGAGGGCGACGCCAACCTGCCGCCGGTCTTCACCAACAGCTACGCCGAGGAGCCCGGCACCCCCGGCACCCCCGAGAACCCCGGCACGCCGGGCGGCGGCTCGGGCGGCGGTTCAGATAACGGCTCCGGCAGCGGCGCTAGCGGCGACGGCTCCAAGGGCGGTATGCCCGACACCGGCGACCGCAGCCTGCCGCTTGAGGCGCTCGGCGCCATGGCCGGCATCGGCGCGCTGACCGCAGCGGGCGGCGCGGTCCTGTACCGCAGGCGCCGCTAGCGATATGGACGAGTGGGGCGAATCCATCCGATGGGTTCGCCCCACTTGCCGTGGCGGGCGGGAGCAGGTAAGATATACCGAGCGCCTAGCGCGTTCGATGGGTTCGGATGACGACATGTTCCGAATCTGGTCAGGTCCGGAAGGAAGCAGCCATAAGGAGCCTCTGTCGGGCATCCGAATCCATCGAGTGCGCAGGCGTTTTTTGGTGCCGCGGCTACCCGCGAGTGCCGGCAGGGCGCTTGGTGTCTCGCTGGTCCTCGGCTTCGCCTGCGGGATCGCTCGACTACCAAGCGCCCTGCCGGCACTCGCGGGTAGCCGACCAAAACCGCCTGAAGGGTCACATTTATCTGAATAATTTAATCCCGTGCCTTTTGCTGCTCGCTGGCGTTGTCTGGGCATTGATGGCTACGTAGTTTAAGAGGCGGCGGTGCTGTTGTTTGAATTTTTGCAGTTAAAGAGGTCCGTTTCCCTAGGTGGGGAAACGGACCTCTTTTTGTCTCTGGGCTTGTGGATTGGCGAAGACAATAACCGCTGGCAGCTATTTTGAGTTCTTGATGCGGCGTGTGGCAGTGGCGGTTATTCCGAGGCCTGCGGCGGCGACTGCTACGAGTGCGATTGCGCTCGGTGCTGTGTCGCCCGTGTTTGCGAGCTTGCCGGCGGTCGTATCTGCTTGCTTGCCGCTGCTTGTGTTCGCTTGCTTGGTGGAGCTTGGTAGGGCGTCTTTGCCGGTTGCAGGTGAGCCAACGGGCGGTGTCGCCTCGGCGGGTTGCGCTGAGCCGGAGGGAGGCACTGTCTCGGTCGGTTTCGCTATCTCGGGCGAGGTGGCCTTGTCTGCCGCGGCCTTTGCCTCTTCGTATGCTTTGCAGGCATCGTCATAGGCCGCTTGCGCCTTTTCCAAATCGCCGAGGAGCGCATCTCGCTTGGCTACGTCCTCGTCGATGTGGGCTTTGGCTTCCTCCGCCTCACTTTCGAAATACTGAACCTGTTTTTCCTGGCTTTCGAGCCGGCGTTGGTAGGAGTGAAGATCATCTTCACAAGATTTCTCTCGCCTTTCTGCCGACATGATCTCACTTCGCAACTGCTTAATATGCTCTTTAATAGTTATGCTGGGCTCCTCGTCGCCGAGTGCTTCAAGTGCCTTTAATTCTGCCTGAAGGCCGCTTGTCCGGTTGTGGGCCTCATCGTATTTGGCTTGGGCTGCATCGACGTTCGCTTGCATGGCGGGAAGGCGTTCCCTCCGTTTGGCGGCTTCCGTCACCACCATGTCGTAGATCTCTTGAAAAGCGGCAATGTCATCATCGATTGCCGCAAGTTTCTCGGGACTTGTGGCAACTTTTGCGGCCTCGAGGTTTTTGAGCGCTTCCTGCATGGCTGCATACGCTTTTTCTTTTGCGGCGGTCGCATCTTCCGTCTGCAAGGCAACTGCACCGGTGGGGGAACTGGTTTCTGCCGCGATCGCCGTTGCGGGGGCGATTCCCGCGACAAGTGCCGCGGAAAGGGCGATGCCCACGGTTGCTCGTCTTGCTCTTCTTGCGAGAATGTCGTTCATCTCGGCACCTCATTTCAAGGGTTGGCGACTCAGCTGGTAGCACTACTGTAAGTATACCAAGCGATTGGCGCGCCGCTGACCGGGCGTGCGCGTATACCCCTTGATTAACAGCCATTAAATCTATCCCTTAAGGAATGCGGCTTGCTAGTGTTGTCTGGGCATTGATGGCTGCGTGGTTCAAGAGACGGCGGCATTACCATCTGTTTTTCAAGTAAAGAGGTCCGTTTCCCTGGGTTGGGGAAACGGACCTCTTTTTGTCTCTGGGTTTGTGGATTGGCGAAGGTAGTATGCTCTGGCGGCTATTTTGAGTTCCTGATGCGGCGTGTGGCCGTGGCGGTTATTCCGAGGCCTGCGGCGGCGATTGCTGCGAGTGCGATTGCGCTCGGCGCTGTGTCGCCCGTGTTCGCAAGCTTGCCGACGGTCGTATCTGCTTGCTTGCCGCTGCTCGAGTTCGCCTGCTTGGTGGAGCTTGGCGGGGTATTTTTGCCGGTCGCGGACGAGCCGGTGGGCTGTGTCGCCTCGGCCGGTTGCGCCGAGTTGGAGGGAGGCGTCGTCTCGGTCGGTTGCGTTATCTCGGGCGAGGTGGCCTTGTCTGCCGCGGCCTTTGCCTCTTCGTATGCCTTGCAGGCGTCGTCATAGGCCGTTTGCGCTTTTTTCAAATTGTCGAGGAGCGCATCTCGCCAGGCTATGAACTGGTCGGTATGGGCTTTATACTTCTCTGCAGCACGTTCACAGTCATTAACTTGTCTTTCCTGCCTTTTGAGGCCGTCGTGGCGCTCGCGGAGCCCTGTTTTGCAAGAGTCTTCTTGCGCTTTTGCCGTTACGATTTCACTGCGCAACTGCTTTATTTGCTGTTTAGTAGTTTCGACAAGCTCCTCGTCGCCGAGTGCTTCGAGTGCCTTAAGCGCCTCAAGTTTCTTGTCTAATTTTGCCTGGAGCTCGCTTACCCGGTTGATGGCCTCGTCGTATTTGGCTTGGGCTGCATCGACGTCCGCTTGCATGGCGGGAAGGGATTCCCTCAATTCGGCGGCTTGCGCCACCATCTTGTCGCGGAGCTCTTGAAAACGGGCAATGTCATCATTGAATCTCGCAATTTTCTCGGGACTTGCGGCGTCTTTTGCGGCCTCGAGGTTTTTGAGCGCTTCCTGCATGGCTGCATACGCTTTTTCTTTTGCGGCGGTCGCATCTTCCGTCTGCAAGGCAACTGCACCGGTGGGGGAACTGGTTTCTGCCGCGATCGCCGTTGCGGGGGCGATTCCCGCGACAAGTGCCGCGGAAAGGGCGATGCCCACGGTTGCTCGTCTTGCTCTTCTTGCGAGAATGTCGTTCATCTCGGCACCTCATTTCAAGGGTTGGCGACTCAGCTGGTAGCACTACTGTAAGTATACCAATCGATTGGCGCGCCGCTGACCGGGCGTGCGCACCTCTCCGCTTCTCTGGAAACCGAATCCCATTAGAAATGACGAGTTGTTTACGCTTCTTTTGGGCTCACCGTACTATCATGATTCGAATTGAGTGTGAATGATGATAGGGAGCGCCCTTTTATGATTGAGCTGCTCAGGCGTTTTGGTGGCAAGTTTCGACGGTATATGGTGATTGGCCCTGCGTGCAAGCTGATCGAAGTGATCTTTGACCTGCTGACGCCGCTCGTGATTGCCCAGATGATCGATAAGGGCATTGGCTCGCACGACGTGAACGCCGTCGTCCACTACGGTATGGTACTTGCCGCCATGGCCGTGATCGGCATCTCGTTTACGCTCGTCTGCCAAAAGATGGCGGCGCTCACCTCGCAGGGCATGGGTACCGACATCCGCGGCGCGCTCTACGGGCACATCAATAAGCTGAGCTATGCTGAGCTCGATCGCTTTGGCACGCCGTCGCTCATCACGCGTATCACCAACGATGTCAACCAGGTGCAGCTAGCTGTGGCGCTGGGCGTGCGCATGCTCATCCGCTGGCCCTTCCTGGCGGTGGGCTCCATGGTCGCGGCCCTTGCCATCGACCTTAAGCTCGGCATCATCTTTTTGATTTGCACGCCCGCCATCGGCCTGGTGTTTTGGTTTGTCATGGCGCGCTGCATTCCGTACTACAAGCAGCTGCAGGCAAAGCTTGACCGCATCGCGCTCATTTGCCGCGAGGGGCTTTCGGGCGCCCGCGTGGTTCGCGCCTTTGTGCGCGAGGACCATGAGCGCGAGCGCTTTGCCCAAGCGGCCGATGACCAGGCACATACCGCCATCGCGGTGGGCAAGCTTTCGTCAATCCTTAATCCCGTCACGTTTTTGGTGATGAACCTGGGCGTGTGCGCCATCCTGTGGGTGGGCGGCATCCAGGTCAACGTGGGCGAGCTCACGCAGGGCCAGGTCATGGCGTTCGTCAACTACATGACGCAGACCCTGACCTCCATCGTGTATGTCGCCAACCTGGTCGTGGTCTTTACCAAGGCGAGCGCCAGTGCGTCGCGTATCAACGAGGTGCTCAATTGCGAGCCGAGCATCACCGACGAGGACAACCAGCCGGTTGCGCTGCCCGAGCCGAGCGACCTGGCGGGTGACGCTGTTCCGGTCTCCGCGCTGAGCTTTGACCATGCGAGTTTTTCGTTTGGCACGGGCGCCGCCAACGCCGTCAATGACGTGACCCTGGAGCTGCCGCTGGGCAAAACGCTCGGCATTATCGGCGGCACGGGCAGCGGCAAGTCCACGCTCGTTTCGCTTATCCCGCGCCTGTACGATGCGAGCGCTGGCAGCGTGAGCGTGATGGGCGCCGACGTGCGCACTTGGCCGCTCGACCAGCTGCGCCATGTGGTCGCGACCGTCCCGCAGCGCGCGTCGCTGGTGAGCGGCACCATCCGCAGCAACCTGACCTGGCGTGACGAGTCAGCGACCGACGATGAGCTCTGGGCGGCGCTCGATATGGCGCAGGCCAGCGAATTCGTGCGCAACAAGCCGCAGGGGCTCGATGCCCCGGTCGAGGCGGGCGGTAAGAACTTCAGCGGTGGCCAACGCCAGCGCCTGACCATCGCGCGCGCCTTAGTGGGCTCGCCGCAGGTCCTGATCATGGACGACTCCGCCTCGGCACTCGACTTTAAGACCGACGCGGCGCTTCGCCATGCCATCCGCGAGCGCAGCGTGCGCGGTGCCGCCGAGGGCGGGCTGCCGCTCACGACGGTCATCGTGAGCCAGCGCGTCTCGACCGTGCGCGATGCCGACATGATCTGCGTGCTCGACCACGGATCGGTTGCGGGCCTGGGCACGCATGACGAGCTGTATGCAAGCTGCCAGCTCTATCGCGAGATTTGCCAGTCGCAGCTGCGCCGCGAGGAGCTCGAGGGCCAGCAGGGGAGCACGGTGCCCGCGTCCGCCCCGACTGCCCCTGCGCCTACTTGCTCAAAGGAGGGTTGCTAGATGAACCCGTATACTTCTTCCGGTTCGGTCGCCACGATGACCGCTAATGTGTCCGGCAACGATAACCTCAACGACCTGGGCGACGGCCCGCGCCAACCCGGTGATCCCGAGCGCTATCCCGTGGGCGCGGTGACGCGCCGCCTGCTGGGCTATGTTCGCCCGCACCGTATTTCGTTTACGGCGTCGTTTGTGAGCGCCGCCATCTCGGTGATCTTGCAACTCTATACGCCCATCCTCATCGGCGAGGGCATCGACCTTATCGTTGCCGCCGGTCAGGTGGACTTCGACGCGCTGCTGCCGCTCGTTACCAAACTCGCGCTCGTCGTGGTGGGAGCAGCGGCCTTCCAGTGGCTGCAGGGCTACTGCGTCAACCGCCTGTCCTACGAAACGGTGCGCGACATGCGCGTGGAGGCGAGCGATAAGCTCAGCCGCATGCCGCTCAGTTTTATCGACGGCCATGCCCACGGCGACCTTATGAGTCGCGTGGTCAACGACGTCGACCAGGTCGGCGACGGTCTGCTGCAGGGCTTTACCCAGCTCTTTACCGGCGTTATCACCATCGTTGGCACGCTCGCGTTTATGCTCTCCATCAACCTGATCATGACGCTCGTGGTGGTGCTCGTCACGCCGCTTTCCATTTTTGCAGCCGGCGCCATCGCCAAGCTTTCCAACAAGAGCTTTACAGCACAGCAGCGCATCCAAGGGCAGCTCGGTGGTCATATCGAGGAGTATGTGGGCGAGCAGAAACTTGTCGACGCCTTTGCCTACGGTCCGCACGCTCAGCAGCGCTTCGATGCCCTCAACGCTGAGCTCTACACCGCGGGTGAGCGCGCGCAGTTTATGGGTTCGCTCTCCAACCCCGGCACGCGCTTTATCAACAACATCATCTATGCCGTGGTCGCTGTGATCGGCTGCGTGGGCGTGATCACGGGCGTGCCCGCGGCGCTCACGGTGGGCGGCGTGCAGATTTTCCTGTCCTATGCCAACCAGTACACCAAGCCGTTCAACGAGGTCACCAACGTCATTACGCAAATTCAGACCGCGTACGCCTCGGCGCGCCGCATGTTTGCGCTGCTCGATGCGCGCGAGCAGGAGCCCGACGCGTCGGACGCCGTAGAGCTCGCCGCCCCGCAGGGCGAGGTTTCGTTTGAGCATGTGGACTTTAGCTATGTGCCCGACCGCAAACTGCTGCAGGATATCTGCATCGATGCCAAGCCCGGCATGCGCTTTGCCCTCGTTGGCCCCACGGGCTGCGGCAAGACAACGCTCATCAACTTGCTGTTGCGGTTCTACGATATCGATGCCGGTCGCATCATGGTCGATGGCCGTTCCTCGCGTGACTATACGCGCGCAAGCCTGCGCCGTGCCTTTGGCATGGTGCTGCAGGACACTTGGCTGTTCGAAGGCACGGTGGCGGAAAACATCGCTTACGGTTGTCCCGATGCCACACGCGAACAGGTTATCGAGGCGGCCAAGCGCGCGCATGCGCACAAGTTTATCGTGCAGCTGCCGAAAGGCTACGACACGGTGATCGGCGAGGACGGCGGCACGTTTAGCCAGGGTCAAAAACAGCTGCTGTGCATCGCGCGCGTCATGCTCACCGACCCGGCGATTTTGCTGCTGGACGAGGCGACCTCGAGCATCGATACCCGCACCGAGCTGCAGGTGCAGGCGGCATTCGACGAGCTCATGGCTGGCCGCACAAGTTTTGTGGTGGCGCATCGCCTGTCGACGATCCGCAATGCCGACTGCATTCTGGTGATGCGCGACGGACGGATTATCGAGCGCGGCACGCACGACGAGCTGCTAGCGGCAGACGGCTTCTACGCCGATCTTTACCGCAGCCAGTTTGCCCAGTGAGCAAGCCCGTGGGGCAAATTAATCAATCGACAGACGGTGGTTTACATCTGTCACGTTAGTACTAAGATATTCATCTAATAAATTGCATTAGTGGCTTTAGTTTTGGGGGAAACGAGGCAACGTGACTATGACGTGCTCTTTGGTGGTTAACAGCAAGAGCGGTAATACCAGGATGGTTTCGGGCGCGATCAAGCGCGCTCTGCAGGCTGCGGGCGTTGAGTTTGTCCATGCCGCGGCGTTGAGCGACGATGCGGATGCAGAACAGGTTGCGCTCGAGGCGCAGGGCGCCTGCGCGGCCGACACGGTGCTCGTCGGTTTTTGGTGCGACAAGGGCGCGTGCACGCCTTCGGTCGCGGCGTTGCTCTCTGCCTTGCACGGCAAGCGCGTGTTCCTGTTTGGCACCTGCGGCTTTGGGGCCGACCAGAGCTATTACCAGCAGATTGTCGACCGCGTAACTTCCAATCTGGCCGAGGATGCCGAGCTTGCGGGCTGGGCGATGTGCCAGGGCAAGATGGGTCCCGCGGTTAAGCAGCGCTATGAGGCAATGCTCGAACAAGATCCCGACAACGCCCGATTTAAGATGCTGCTCGACAACTGGGTTGCCGCGAAGGACCACCCCACCAAGGAAGATCTGGATAACATGGCTGCAGCCGCCAAAAAGGCCGTGCTGGGGGAGTAGCTCCCATCGCTGACGGCGGTCGGTCCATCTTTCTAAATGAAACGTCCTCCCGGGCGTCGGGGCACGAAGTTCCCTGCTCTACAGTCCTGCGCAAGACGAAGGCCACATTAAGTGGCCTTCTTTGCGTGCGGAACTCGCGATGAACTTCGTGCCCCGCCGTCCGGGAGGACGCCTCTTTATTGATGGGAGGCCTGATAGGTCGATGGTTCCGTGCCCGGATGCGTCCAAAGTGGGACGGGCTTTCCGGATGGGCAGGCTTTCGAAAAATGCGTCCCGGAATTTGCCTTTGGAATGGGACGTAGTTTCCCGTTGAGGCGCTTTGCGGAAAGTGCGTCCCACTCTGGGCGTTCGAAGTGGGACACACTTTCCCAAAGGCGTTGGGACTGCGGACGATTTCTTGGACCGCTACGCGGCCCTTCCCAGCGCGGCGCGGA
>JAHYYI010000032.1 GCA_019425045.1 Collinsella sp. | reverse complement strand
ATTCGAGTCCCCACCTTAGCATTTGAACCATTTGGCACTATAATCACCATAGGCATGCGCACAACGTTGCGCTTAATCAAGAGGAGAAAACGTATGGGTCTGTTTGACATGTTCAAGAAGAAGGCTGAGCCCGCGACTGCCGCTGCTCCGTCCTCCATCTCTGCTTCTGCCGGCGCCGACGTGCTGTGCTCGCCCGTCAAGGGCAAGGTCATCAAGATGGCCGATGTGCCCGATCCCGTCTTTGGCGGCGAGGTCCTGGGCAAGGGCTGCGCCGTGTGGCCCGAGGACGATCTGGTCTACGCTCCCTGCGACGGCAAGGTGACCGTCACCATGGGTCACGCCGTGGGCCTGCAGTCCGATAGCGGCATCGAGGTTCTGGTGCACGTTGGCGTCGATACCGTCAACATGAACGGCGACGGCTTCGAGGGCTTCGTCAAGGCCGACGATGTCGTTAAGGCTGGCCAGCCCATGCTCAAGATCGACCGCGCCAAGATCGCCGCTGCCGGCTACAAGGACTGCGTCGTCGTGGCTGTGTCCAACACCGCCGAGTTCGCCGACGTCGAGCTCGCCGTCGAGGCTGACTCCGCTGTCTCCGCTGGCGATGCCATCGTCAAGGTCGTCCGCAAGTAGTCTGCGGCAACATAAGGGTGTTTTGGGGTGGTCGGGTTATCCGGCCGCCCTTTTTTATTGCAATGCGGCGGAACGTTTTATTGCGCGTTGGGCGGACCGGTAAACCGTTCGGACGTTAAATCGAGCCGACTGCGCCTTTGCTTTGCCGGGGGTGTTCGTTATCGGCTAGTATGGCCTTATTGTTACGACGCGCACCGCGTCGGGAAGCGCGGTGCCGCTTGTTGGGAGGAATGTCATGAAGAAGAAGCTGCTGCTTGCGCCCCTGATGGCTGTTCTGGTCGCGTGCGTGGTTGTGCTTTCCGGCTGCGGAGGTCCTTCGGTTGAGGAGCTCATCACCGAGGATCTTACGACGCAGTTTGACGAGGTCAAGAACGGCGGCGACGACTTCCTCGCCGGCCTGGAAGAGGCCTCGGGCGACGAGTTCGAGCAGCTGGGCATCGATCCCAAGGAGTACGCCAAGAGCTATCTCGAGGGTTTTGACTACAAGATCGGCGATGTGACGGTCGACGAGGACAAGGGCACCGCGACTGCCGATGTCACCATTACCTGCAAGTCCATGAACAAGATCGTTGAAGATTTCGCCACCCAGTATCAGGAGAAGATCGCGGCGCTCGATACGATGCCTTCCGAGGACGACCTGTACAAGATGGCCGGCCAGGTCATGGTCGACGTGACCAAGGCCGCTAAGACCAAGGACACCAAGGTTACCTTCAAGTACACCGCCAATGACGATGGCGAGTGGTCTGCTGACGATTCCGCAACCACCGAGATGATGAATGCGATGATGAGCTAGGGGAGTTACGCGGTAGTTCGTTACGGCGTTTTACCAAACGCCGTAACTGCCCGACGCTGTGCGGGCACCAGAGCGACAACTTGTCATTCAAAGAGGACGGCATGACCAGAAGGTCTATACCGTCCTCTTTTCATGCCAATTTGTTCGCACTGGTGCCCGCTCGCTGCCCGTCCTCTACCTGCGGCGTTGCCATGGTAGTCATTGAGGCGGCACTTGGGGACGTTCCTTTTCTGCCGGCAGTTGGGGACACTCCTTGCGCCAGCGTTGCATCGAATGCTCGGGAAAATACGAGCCGGTATTTGGCCGAATAGCGGGTCACGGTTTCCGGATGGGGTGGGTTGCGGAAAGTGAGACCCGGAATACTGCTCTGAAACGGGATGCGGTTTCCCCGACAAGGCTCAACCGGAAAGCGCATCCCATTCTGAGGCGGCAAAACGGGATGCGCTTTCCGCGCGACAGAATCTATGCAGCCGTGTTGAGCGACAGCCCCGCTACTCGCCCAGAATCAGCGCCGCGAGCTCGTCCTGGGTGTCCACCACGTAGTCGGCGCCGGCGGCTTCCAGCTCTGCGCGGCCGCGGAAGCCCCAGCTGACGCCCGCACTCTTAAGGCCGGCGTTGTGGCCGGTCAGAACATCGACATTGGAATCGCCCACATAGAGTGTGGTTGCCGGGTCGGCGCCTAGCTCTTTCATCACGTGCAGCGTAACAGGTGCCTCGGGCTTGGGAGGAAACGCATCGACGCGGCCCTGCACCAGCGCAAAGCGCTCGGAACCAAAGTATTTCTCGATAAGCGGAACCGCCGAGACGTGGTCCTTGTTAGTGAGCACGGCAAGCTGCACACCCGCGGTGCGCAGGCGGTCGAGCATCTCGATCGTACCGGCGTACGGTGCGGTGTGGTCTTCCTTGTGCTCGCCGTAATAAGCCCTAAACTCGGCAAGCGTCTGCTCAAACATACGGCCGTCGCCCGCATACTCGGCGGGCATAAAGCGCTCGACCAGCTTGAGCATGCCGTTTCCCACCTTGTAGCGGTACTCGTCTACGGCAAACGTGGGCCAGCCGTGCATCTCGCAGGTATGGTTGCCGGCGGCTGCCAGGTCCTCGAGCGTGTTGAGGATGGTGCCGTCTAAATCAAAAATCACATGGGAAAAAGCTGCCGCCATGGGTGCTCCCGCCGTTTGGGTTATAGGACGCACCCATGATAACGGGCTGGCGTGTCGGGCATGTTTGAAATCTGAACAACTTTGACTGCCGTGTATCGGGCCGCGCTGCCCGACCATCTCTGTCGTTAGCAAATTCTCGGCAGCTGCTCTCCTACGAGCATGTCGAGGATGCGGGTCGAGCCCCAACCGGTACGTACGCGCACGGCGGGGCGGGCGTCCTCGGCAAGCGGCAGCACGCGACCGATAATGGCGGCATTCTCGCCGTAGCGCGCGGCGCGCATGGCGGCCAGCACGGCATCGGCCCGCTCGGCCGGCACCACGGCAACCATCTTGCCCTCGTTTGCCACCTGCAGAACGTCGTAGCCGAGCATCTCGCAGGCGGCCTGCACGTCGGGGCGCACGGGCACGGCATCCTCGTCGATCTCCATGGCAACACCGCTGGCCTGGGCAAACTCGTTAAGCGTCGAGGCCAGGCCACCGCGCGTGGGGTCGCGGAAGCAGCGGGTGTCGGGTGCTGCGGCAAGCACATCGGCAATCAGGTGGTTGAGCGGCGCGGCATCGCTTTCGATGGCGCTCGAAAACGCCAAGCCCTCGCGTTGGCTCATGATGGCGATGCCGTGGTCGCCTAGCGTACCCGACACCAGGATGACATCGCCGGGCCGACAGTTTGCACCGCTGAGCGCTACGCCTGCGGGCACCTCGCCTACGCCAGCGGTATTGATGTAGACGCCGTCGGCACCGCCACGCTCGACCACCTTGGTGTCGCCGGTGATAATCTTCACGCCTGCCTCATGTGCCGTTTCGGCCATGGTCTGCACAATCTGGCGCAGCTTGTCCATGGGATAGCCCTCTTCGAGGATAAAGCCGCATGAGAGGTAGCGCACGTTAGCGCCCGAGGTCGCGACGTCGTTGACGGTTCCACATACGGCGAGGCGGCCGATATTGCCGCCGGGGAAGAACTGCGGCGAGACTACAAAGCTGTCGGTCGACATGGCGATGCGCCCGCTCGCGGGCAGCGCAGCGACGCCGGCATCGTTGCCCTCGAGCAGTTCGGGCGACCCAAAGGCATCCAAAAAGACCTCATCGATGATGCGTTTCATCATCTGGCCGCCAGAGCCGTGGCCCAACAGGACAGTGCTATCGGTGGCAGTACGGGACATATCGAAAACTCCAATCGTGGGGGGTCGGCAATAGCTGAGTGTGGCAGAATCGATGTTAAGTAAAAGTCAGCGAGCGCCATTCAGGCGAAGTGAGTTGCCTTGAAAGAGGAGGCTGCTGGGCTTTTGCCCGCAGCCGACGATTGAAAGGCAAATCGCTCGCCTGAATGGCGCGCAGCGTCGACCGGCCCGCCGTTCGTTAGAGCGGCGGAACCCATTAGCCTCGGTAGCGGAAATATGCTGCACAGCTGCCCTCGGAACTCACCATGCAGGGGCCGATGGGATGCTCGGGTGTACAAGCGCGGCCGAACAGAGGGCAGTCGCTCGGCGTAATGGCCCCGCGCAGCACGTCGCCGCAGCGGCACCCACGCGGCTCGACCGTCGTCTCAACGGGCACGTCAAAGCGAGTGCGGGCATCAAAGCGCGAGAACTCGGGGCGGATGGAAAGGCCCGAGTTGGCAATCGGCCCCAGCCCGCGCCACGTGGTGTCGCATGGCTCAAACACCTGCTCGACCAGCTGGCGCGCCACGGGGTTGCCGTCTGCGTTGACGCCACGGCGGTAGGCGTTGTCGATTGCGGGCTGCCCCTCAACAACCATCTGGACCAGCATGCAGATGCCCTGCAGAATATCGACCGGCTCAAATCCGGTGACTACGCCTGGGGTCTCGAACTCATCGACCAAAAAGTCAAAGGGGGCTAAGCCCGTGATGGTGGCGACGTGTCCCGGAAGGATAAAGCCGTCGATAGTGGTCTCGGGATCGTTGGCGATGGCGCGCAGCGCCGGCGGCGTGGTCTTGTGGGCGCAATAGACCGAGAAGTTCTGGAGTCCGCGTGCATCGGCCTCCAAAATGGCGGCGGCGATGGTGGGCGTCGTGGTCTCAAAGCCGACGCCCATAAAGATGACCGGGCGATCGGGGTTGTGTTCGGCGATATCGAGTGCATCGAGCGGGGAGTACACAATGCGAATATCGCGCCCCGCCGCCTTTTGCGCGGCGAGCGAGGTAGACGACCCGGGCACGCGCATCATGTCGCCAAAGGTGGTGATGATGGCGCCGTCCATCTTGGCGAGCGCGATTGCATGGTCGATATCGCGGTTGGCGGTAACGCAGACGGGGCAACCCGGACCGCTCAGCAGTTTGAGCCCGGCAGGCATAATGGAGCGAAAGCCATAGCGACCGATGCTCACGGTGTGCGTGCCGCAGACTTCCATAAGGTTGATGGTGCGGTCGCCGACGAGTTCACGGATGCGCTCGATGAGCTCGCGAGCCAGCTTGGGATCGCGGAATGCCGAGAAGTCGATACCGGAGCGCGCCGGCTGTCCGGCCGCCACTAGTATGCCTCGGCCGGATTGCTGGCCAGTTGGTCTTCTTCGGCCAGTTCGGTCATGGCGTTAACGAGCTCGAGCGTTTCTTGCGCTTCCTGCTCGTCGACGATCTGGATGCCAAAGCCGGCGTGTACGAGAATATAGTCGCCAACCTGCGCCGTCGGTACGAGACGCAGCGAAATGGGGCGCTCGATGCCCATCATGTCGACGGTCGCCTTAAGGTCGTCGTCGCGTTTGACCACTTTACCGGGAACGGCAAGGCACATAATGTTCCCCTTTTATACGTTTTGCGCTGGATAGGCGCCTAATTACCCATCAGTTGATGGTAGCGCTCGCAGGAGTCACGAGCAAACGCGTTACACCTGTGAGACGGCGGCGCGCAGGCTGGCAAAACAGCCTATCGCAACGCCGTCTGCGCGAGGCGAGCGCGAGCGATGGCGGCCTGACCGTAGGCGATGCAGCCGTCGTTGGCGGGTACAGCGTGGGGGACCAAGACGGCAAGACCGGCGTCTTTGAGCTCGCGGGTGAGGAGCTGAAGCAAAAGTCGGTTCATGAACACGCCGCCCGAGAGCGCGACGGTGTCGAGGTCTTCACGGACGCAGATCTCGCTTGCGATGCGGGCCGACGCGCGTGCGATGGTGACATGGAAGTCGAGCGCGAGCTTGCCGGCGGGCACGCCGGTCCTGATTCCCTCCAAAAGCGCCTCAAAAAGCGGTCTGGAGTTCAGAACATGGAAGTCGTCCGGACGGGATGATTCGGTTACGGAAAAGCTGGCCATATTGCCGGTGGGGCAGGCACTTTCACTGCTGAACGCGCGCCAGGCGGCGGCTTCGAGTTCTATGGCAGGCTCGCCCTCGTAGGTTGCCTTGTCGCAGATGCCCAGAATTGCTGCCGCGGCATCAAAGAGACGCCCCATGCTGCTGGTGCGCGGGCTGTTGATGCCGTGCTCGATCATGGTGGCTGTCACGCTGCGCGTTTGCTCGTCGAGGCTGCCCAAAAGCCGAGCGGCGCCTGGGTGCTCGAGCAGACCGAGCTCACTGAGCAGGGCAAAGGCGTTGCGGCGGGCGTCGCGCACGGAGGCCGCCCCGCCGGGGAGCGCCCAGGTGAGTAAATGCGCGGCGCGCTCAAAGCCGCCAAGGCCGGCAACAAGAAACTCGCCGCCCCAAATGGTCCCATCGGTGCCGGCGCCGGTGCCGTCAAAGGCGATGCCAAGGACACGCGCGTCGGTTGTAAGCTGGCCCGCGGCGATGGCCTCGGCCATTACGCTCGCGATATGCGCATGATGGTGCTGCACCTCGACGAGCGGCAGATTGTGCTCCCGTGCCTGCTCGCGCGCCCACTGGCTCGATAGATAGCTGGGGTGCAAATCGCAGGCCAAGGCGGCGGGCGCCAAGTCAAAGAGATCTTCCAAGCGCGTGCGCGCGGCGTTCCAGGCATCGAAGGTCTCGCCGTTTTCAACATCGCCGATATGCTGCGACACAAAACAGGTTGCCTCGCCGTTCGTCCCTTCACGCGTGAGCGCAATCGTGGCCTTTTGTTGTGGCCCGCAGGCGAGCACGCAGGACGGAGCGCCGTCGAGCGCCGGCAACGGCAACGGCTGGGGTGCATATCCGCGAGCGCGGCGCACGGGCATAACGGCGCCGTCGACCACGCGCACTACAGAGTCGTCGTAGCGCGAGAGGATCGCGCGGTCGTTGCCGAGCAACGCATCGGCGATGCCGGCGGCAACGAGGTGTTCCCAGGCAAGATCGTCGTCGGTTTCTATGGGTTCTTCGCTCAGGTTTCCGCTGGTCATGACGAGCGCGTGCATACCGCAGGCTTCTGCCGCGGCAAGCAACAGATGTTGAAGCGGCGTATAGGGGAGCATGATGCCGAGCTCTGGAAGGTCGTGCGCGACGGACGGCGCGAGCGCGAGGGCGTCGGGGGAGCCGCCGCTCTCGCAAGCAGCACGTCGGCGCAGCAGCACAATGGGGCGAATGCTGCCGGCCAGCAAGCCGCGCTCAACGTCGCTGACATGGCATAGGCGTTCAACGTCGGCAAGGTCGCGCATCATGACGGCAAGTGGTTTGTTGCTGCGGCGTTTGCGACGGCGCAGCTCGGCCACCGCCTGCTCGCTGGCGGCGTCACAGGCTAGATGAAATCCGCCCAGGCCCTTGATGGCGACGATGTCACCGCTGGCCAGCAGCTCAACGCAGCGCTCGATAATGGCGTCGCTGGCCTCGCGTGTGGTGCCGACTGCCGGTGTCGCGGACGAATTCCCGCACGCATCGCCGTTCACAGCCTCGCGCCACGTAATATGCGGCCCGCAATCAAAGCAGGCATCGGGTTGCGCGTGAAAACGCCGGTCGAGTGGGTCGGCATACTCCGCGGCACACTTGGGACACATGGGAAAACAATCCATCGACGTGGCCGCTCGGTCATAAGGCAACGATCGGATGATGGTAAAGCGTGGGCCGCAGTTAGTGCAGTTGATAAAGGGGTAGTGATAGCGTCGGTCGGCGGGATCGAACAACTCGCGCAGACAATCGTCACAGGTAGCGATATCGGGCGAGACGAGCGTCGTGTGCGCGGTCTGGTCCTGCGATGCCACAATGCGAAAGCCCTGCTCATCGGCAGCACTCCAACCGCCAGGCCCCAAGTCCACAACCTCGACATGCTCTACGCGAGCCGCCGCGGGCGCATGCTCAGAAAGCGCGGCAACAAAAGCATCGAGCGCATCGGCCGGAGCGTGCGCCTCAATATGTACGCCGTCGCCCGCATTGAGCACCCATCCGCAAATGCCATGCGCCATGGCCTCGCGATACACAAATGGTCGCATGCCAACGCCCTGCACAATGCCCGTTACATGAATATGCACATGCCGCATGCGACACTCCTCATCAAAACCGACCAAAAAGGGACAAGTTTATTTTGGTAGGTAAAACGCTAAACCTGCCAAAACAAACCTGTCCCTTTTTGGTAGGTGCGCTACAGCCCCAGGCTCTGCTTGGTGGCGGCGCACGTGAGCTCGCCGTGCTTAACGCCGCGCAGGCCCAGCAGGCGATCGGCTAGTTCGTAGACGCGCTCGCCGCGACCCTTGAGTGCCAGGATCTCCAGACAGTTGTGGTGATCCAGATGCACGTGCATGGTCGATACGATCTCGTCGGTGTAGTCGTGCTGCACTTCGTCCAGACGGCGCGTCAGGTCGCCGGTATGGTGGTTGTAGATCATGGTGAGCGACCCGATAACATGCTCGTCGGGCGTGCGCATCTGCTCCTTGGCGATCGAGGCGCGAATCAGGTCGCGCACGGCCTCGGAGCGGTTGGCCACGTCGCCGCGGCGCGCGATCTGTTCGTCAAAACGGCGCAGCAGGTCATCCGGTGCGGTAACCGAAAAACGGACCAGCTCGGAGCCGGAGCCACTACAGTGGCAGCCCGCGTCACCGTCCGCCCCGTGCGGATGCTCGTGCTCGTACCCGCAGCCGTGCTCGTGTTCGGCCACCTTACACCAGCTTCACGGAGCCGACGGAGTTGTGGTCGGCCTCGATGGCTTCCTCGTAGCCCTCGAGCGCGTCATGCGCCTCGTGCAACGCGGCCATGGCGGCCTCGAGCTTGGCGCCGATGCGCTCCATGTCAAAATTCTCGGTCGCATGCAGCAACTGATGGCTCCATTCGTGAGCGAGCTCGATGGTGTCGTCGACCTGTTTGACGCTCATGGCAAGCTGGCTCATGTTCATTCCAACATCATGCATGGGAAATCTCCTTTTGTATGGGGCAGTTCAGTGGTTCAGATTTTACTACGCCCGCTTTGCGCGCAGCTGCATAAGAAAACGGGTGCGAGCCTGTGCGACCCGCACCCGTTCACTGGGGGCTGTTTGTAACTACCATACTATCCGTGGTCGCATGCCTTGCGTTTGGCACTCCGGTGAGCGGTGCGAAACCGCTCATGGACGGCAGACAAGTAACAAGCGTATTACAGATGTTTCTCCAGCAGTGCCTGAAGTCTTGCCTTGGGTAAGGCGCCAACCGAGCGGTCGACCTCCTCGCCGTTCTTAAAGACGATCAGCGTGGGGATGCTCATGACGCCAAACTTCATGGCCAGGTCCTGATTGTCGTCGACGTTGCACTTGGCCACAGCCAACTTGCCGGCCAGCTCGTCGGCAACCTCGTCTACGATGGGCGAGAGCGAGCGGCAGGGGCCGCACCACGGGGCCCAAAAATCAACCAGTACGGGCAGGCTATCGTTGACGACAGCGCCGAAGTTCTCGGGGGTAATCTGCTTAATGTCAGCCATGGTGACCTCCATAATACGACGCGGCTCGGCCGCGTAAAACTCAGTACGACCGTGCTTATACCCAGCGGCCCGCAAAGCAACCACTCGCGGGCGGCTCTTTTATATAATGGTGGGCACGCAAACGATTGGAGAGCGCATGCCCACGTCACAAAGCCAGAAAAAAGAAGCCATCGCTCAGGCGACCGAGCAGGAGCTCGCGTCGCTTGCAGATCGCGGTGTGCGTATCGCGGGCAACGCGTGCTCGCCGATTGTGCTGGTCAAAGGCGATTTGGATGAAGCCGAGTGCTCGGGCGGCGAGCTGGCCGCCGGCGCGGATGGCGCCGCGTTGCGCAAGGCGCTCGGTGCCATCGGATATGCCCCCGAGGATTTTTGTGTGCTGGCAAGCGTCGCCGGCGCGGGCGACGGAGCGGTCGCGGCGGGCGAGGCCCTGACGTGCGACCTGTTCCGCGAGGCGCTGGAGACCTTGGACCCCGAGGCGGTGCTGCTGCTGGACAATAGTGCGGCCGATGTCATGCGCGAGACCTATGCCGATATGCTTGTGGCAATTGATGACTTTGACACCGCCATGCTCAAGCCCGGCCTGGTCGCCCATGTGCAGGGGCGCCGCGTGCTGGCGCTCGACGGTTTTGAGGCGGCGCTCACCGACAAGGCCGCCAAGCAGCGCATGTGGGCCTACATTAAGCAGCTGACCCCGGCGGCTGCACCGCTGTAGCGAGGTTGGCGGCAGCCCCTACATCACGGCGCGCAGCTCAAACCGGTCGCCGTTAATGCGGAACTGGCAGTTGCCGTTCATGCGCTCGACGGCAAGCATAATGCTCTTGGTGCCAAAGCCGTGCCCAGTGTGCTGAGTCACGGGCATGCCGTCGACCATGTGCGGCGCACGGCCAAACGTGTTGGAAACCAGCAATAGAAGCTGGCCGTCTTCGTAGCGAAGGTCCAGGTCGACAAACCGCTTGCCTTCGGGGGCGGCGCTCGCCGCGGCGATGGCATTGTCCAGGGCGTTCGATACCACACTGAATAGATCGACATCGCCCACGTGGACGGTTTCGGGCACGGCGGCGTGCAGGTCGGCGGTGATGCCGTGCGCGTTGATGTCCGCGGAAAGCGACGAGAGCGCAATGTTGACCGTTTCGTTGGCGCAGTAGCGGCGCACGGCGGTGCGGTCGTTGGTCTCGCAGAGCGCGTCGATGCGCTCGAGTGCCTCATCGGTGTGACCCTCTTCGATCAGGGCCGCTAGACCGCGCAGGTAGTGGCGCATGTCGTATCACATTGAGACCAAGTCAAGAAGAATCGCTTCGGTCGAATCGCGTCTTTTGGGTGAGTTCTCAACGTCCGCTGCCGCTGGTTTCCACCGTATGCCGAAAACACCCGGACGATGCCGTGCAGATCGCTTCGCTCTGCTATAGTCTCCCAAATTCACGTTTTCTATTGGGATGGTGGTTAATATGGGCGACATACTCGAATCGTTCCTGCGCGTGGCGATGGTGGTGTTCATCGTCGGTCCGCTCACTGCATGGGTCGCCCGTCGCGGCGCGCGTGAGCGCAGTGAGGCGACGGACAGCCTCGATCGCTTCACGGCGCGCATGCCCGCTGCCATCCGCACGATCATCGCCTGCTGCGCGGTCGCGTTCGAGCTGCTCATGTTGGGTGTTTACGTCTGGCAGGGCGTTTCGCTGGGCGAGTGGGGCCACGAGCTTGTGTGGTTCGGCCACGCCATGGCACTTGCGGGCATGGCCATCTGGGCCCTGCTGAGCATCCCGCGCATCGACGTGGACGGTGAACGAATTCTCTCGCGTAACGCCTTCGGCATCCGCAAGGAGACGACGTTCGGCAACATCACCCATGCAACGCTTCACACGCAGATGATGAGGATCGACCTGTTCGAGGGCGATCGAAAGTTCTGCTCGATAAGCCTCGAGGGGGTGTGCTCGCTCAACCTCCTCGCCCGTCTGGAGGAAGAGGGCATCGAAGTCTCGGACGCCGTCGACGGTCCCATGACCAAGGCGGGCCTGTGTTGGTCTGCCGTCAAGCCGTTGACGATTGTTTTCAACGGCATGGCGCTCGTCTTCTCGCTCGTGATCGCCTTCATGGCTGTTTTCACCGATGCCGGAGCCCGCTTGCTCTTGCTCGTTCCGTTCCTCTTCCTGTTCATAGGGGGACTCCTGCCCCTGCTTATGCTCAGCATGCCCGCCCGTGGTATCTACGAGATCGGCAGGCAGGAGCGCGAACTCGGTTTCTCCTTCGCCGAGGAGATGGCAAGTCGAGGTGCCACGGGCACTTCGCTTGTCGACGACGATTGGTTCATCGAGATCAGCAATGCCCGCGTCGTGGCGTTCCGCCGCGATTACCTCAAGAAGGTCACGGCGCACGAGGACAGCGAGAGCGGCGACCGCTGCACGGTGACTACGAAGGGCGGTCGAAAAATCAAGGTGTATGCAGCGGGCAGCACGCTCGAGGACCTGCGCACGTGGTTCAAACAGGGTGCCAAGGCCAGAAGCACGCTCGACCGTGCAGAGGACGCGCTCGAGACGACGTCTGATTGGGTTGTCTGACCTGTATCGTCTTTTCGGACACGCATGCTAGAGGCCCAATCCTTTAGAATGCATTCATCGACGACCGAGAGGACGGTATGCTATGTCCAACCCAGCCGCCAAGTACACCGACGAGTTCAGGCGCGAGACCGCCGACTACATCATCTCGACGGGCAGGCCGATAACGGAATGCTGCGCAGAACTGGGCCTGAATTCCAAGACCGTGAACAAGTGGGTGCAGAACCGCCGGCGCGAGCTTGCCGGCGGGCCCGACCCCAAGGCCGAGGACCGCGAGCTTCGCGAGGCGAAAAGGCGCATACGCGAGCTCGAGATGGAGAACGCCTTCTTGAAAAAAGCCGCGGCCTTCTTCGCCAAAAGCCAGGCGTAGCCGCATGCTACCGGATGATGTTGGCGGAGAAGGCCGAATTCCCGGTGAAAATGATGGCCCGCGTGCTCGGCGTGAGCCGATCGGGCTTCTACTCGTGGCTCTCCAACGGCTGCCCGCGAGAAAACTGGTCGGCCGAGCGCGAGGCGGTCCGGCGCGTGTGGCTGGAGTCGGACCGCAGGTTCGGCTTCCGGTTCGTGAAATGCTTCCTGCCCGGCGAGTTCTCCGGATTGACCCTGTACAGGGTGCGCAAGCTGATGCACGAGCTGGGAATACGCGGCTGCACGCCCAACGCCAGGAAGCGCACCACCATCCCCGACCCGAAGGCCAGGCCCCGGCCCGACCTGGTGAGCCGCGACTTCACCAGTCCCGTTCCAACCTACAAGCTCGTGGGCGACATCACCTACCTGCGCACCGGCGAGGGATGGCTGTACCTGTCGACGGTCATCGACCTCAACACCCGCATGGTGGTGGGCTGGTCGCTCTCCGAGCGCATGACCGCCGACATCGTGGTTTCGGCGCTGGCGTCGGCCAAATCGCGCGGCTACGTGGCCGGCAACGCGATATTCCACGCCGACCGCGGCGCCCAGTACACCAGCAGGCTTCTGGCCGAATGGGCGCGCGACAACGACGTGCGGCTGTCCTGCAGCCGCGCCGGCAACTGCCACGACAACGCGGTGGCCGAGTCGTTCCTCGCCACGCTGAAGAACGAGATGTACTACAGGCGCAGCTTCCCGACCGGGGATTCCGCCAAGCACGCGGTGGTCGAGTTCATCGAGGCGTACTACAACCGCCGAAGGCCCCGCTCGACGATCGGCTACAAGGTGCCGGCTGAGGCCATGGCGGC
Organism: Collinsella sp.; assembly: GCA_019425045.1. GTDB lineage: Bacteria > Actinomycetota > Coriobacteriia > Coriobacteriales > Coriobacteriaceae > Collinsella. Next base: position 7,274 of record JAHYYI010000032.1, on the reverse strand, counting down.
CTTCTTCGAGAGAACCGAGCCCAAGCTCGAGGCCATGCCTATGGCCGCTTGATTTCTCGAGCATGCGTGTCCGAAATCTTGACACAGGTCAGAAGGCCTCGATGCCAGCGCTGCGCCGATATGGGGCAGCGGCCCCCCGTTGGCCGCCATGGCCCTGACTTCCGAGCGTATGCTGGCGCCGCTCGTCTTAAGACGTTGACCTCCATCCGGAGCCTGCGGTTCTCGCGCTCGGGCTCCAGGATCCGGTTCTACTCGGGCGTGCGGTTGTCGGCGGCGCGCGGCGAGCCGGTCTCGTTTATCGACTTGACCCGCCTCTCCACGGTGCTCTTGTCGAGGTCGCACTCGTCCATGGCCTCGCGCCTGGGCTTCCCGGCGTTGTGGAGATCGACTATCTTCCTCTTGAACTCGTCGGTGAAATGCCTCGGTCTGGGGCCGGTCGAGGCCGAGCCCCCGGTCCGGCTGGGGTAGCATGTCGCTGCGGACCATTGTCTTTCCTCTCGTTGAATATCTAGGCGCTGACGATTCTAGGCGATGGCCCTCTCTTGCTTCTTACACCTCGATTGTGCTCGCTACCCCCAGCGGGCCCGGATCGAGCGATTCGGGCCCGCTTTTGGGGCCTGCCGGAAACCCGGTGGTCAAAAAGGGCCAAATATGAGTACTGTTACCAGTTTGGTGGCAGCCAAATGGCCTCAAAAATCGGTGCCAGAGGCCAAAAGTGCATCGATTTTCGTTCTTCAGAGTCGCGATCGGGCTCCAAACAAGGCGATTTTGCTGCTCTGGACCGGAAAATCGATGCTACTAATTTGGTGACAGTACTCATATTTGGCCCTTTTTGACCACTGCCCCTTGGTCCAGGACAAAACGGGCTGCCCGAATCATGGGGCGGGTCCATTTTCGGCTGTCCTCAGCTTGCCAGTTCGAAAATGGACCTGCCGCATGATTGAATCTTTATTTCAACTTTACACCTAGGTTTACAGCTGTCTTGTCAGCTGTAAACCTAGGTGTCATACTAAAGCCCCAAGATTCGCCAAAAGAGAGGGGCCTTGATGGCACAGAGCGCGAACATGGATGCGTCGGAGCTTGCACGCGATATCGCGGCCGGCCTAGCATCGGCAACGACGGCAACGGAGCGCGCGGCACTGGTGCCCGCAGAGCTCGTCGAGGCCATTCAGCAACTAAAAACCCAACGTGACGCGGTGATCTTGGCGCACTACTATGTGGCGCCCGAGGTGCAGGCCGTAGCCGATTACGTCGGCGATAGCTTCTACCTGGCAAAGCTCGCCAAAAGCCTGCCGCAGCAGACCATCGTGCTGTGCGGCGTGGAGTTTATGGGCGAGAGCGCCAAGCTGCTCAACCCCACCAAGACCGTGCTGCTACCCGAGCCGGGCGCGGACTGCCCCATGGCTCACATGGTCAAGCGCGAGACGGTCGACGCGGCGCGCGCCGAGTACGGCGACGACCTTGCCGTGGTCTGCTACGTTAACTCGACGGTCGAGATCAAGAGCTGGAGCGATGTGTGCGTCACCAGCTCCAATGCCGTTAAGATCGTGTCCGAGTTGCCGCAGCAGCACGTTCTGTTTATCCCCGATCAAAACCTGGGCCGCTTCGTAGCCGAGCAGGTGCCGCAAAAGCACGTCATCCTCAACAATGGCTACTGCCCGCGCCACCACATCATCACCGTCGAGCAGATTGTCGATGCGCAGGAGGCGCATCCCGACGCGCTCGTGCTGGCGCACCCCGAGTGCAAGGCCGACGTCCTTGCCGAGGCCGACTATATTGGCTCCACTGCCGGCATCATCAAGTACGCCGAGGAGTCGGACGCGAGCGAGTTCATCATCGTGACGGTCCGTGGCGTGCTCTACGAGCTCGAGCGCCGCTGCCAGGGCACCGGCAAGAAGTTTTACTTCCCCGCGGTGCAGCCCACTTGCGTCAACATGGATCTCATCACGCTTGAAAAACTCGTGCACTGCCTGGAGACGGGCGAGGGCGAGGTGCGGATTGGCGTGTCGGACGAGGCCGCCGATCAGGCCAAGCTCACGCTCGACCGCATGCTCGAGTACGCGGCGCGCTAAGCCAATGTGACATGAGGGACCATCCCTGATGCCACATTACAAGGGAGAGGATTCCTGTGGAAACCAAACAATACCCCGATATGGAGTGCGATGTCGTCATTGCCGGTTGTGGCGTGGCGGGCCTGTATGCGGCTCTCAATCTGCCGACGAGCACGCGCGTAATCATGCTCTCCAAGGGCGCCATCGACGAGTGCGATTCGATGCTCGCGCAGGGCGGCATCTGCGTACTGCCCGAGGGTTCTGACTACGATGCCTTCTTTGAGGACACCATGCACGCCGGCCATTACGAGAACCGCCGCGAGAGTGTTGACATCATGATTCGCTCGAGCCGTTCGGTCATCAATGACCTGCTGGCCATGGGCGTGGACTTTGAGCGCAAGTCCGACGGCAGCCTCGACTTTACCCGCGAGGGCGCGCACAGCCGCCCGCGCATCGCCTTCCATGCCGATATTACGGGCAAGGAGATTACGACCAAACTGCTCCAGGCTGTCCGCAAGCTGGACAACGTGCAGATTCTCGAACACGTTGCCATGACCGATATCCTGACCGCCGAGCGCGATGGCGCCACGGTGTGTACCGGCGTCGTCGCCGTTGCCGTGGATGAGGGCGATTCAGCTCGCCCCGCCGATGAGCTGGCAAATGCCGATGAGGGCGTGCATGCCGGTAAGCCGTTTAAGATTCATGCTCGCCATACGCTGTGGGCGACGGGTGGCATCGGCGGCGTGTACGATCACTCCACCAACTACCCGCAGCTCACCGGTGACGCTTGCTACATCGCGCAGGAGCACGGCATCACGATGGAGCACCTGGACTACGTGCAGATCCATCCCACGGGACTGTTCTCTCCGCAGCCGGGCCGCACCTTCCTGATTAGCGAGAGCTGCCGCGGCGAAGGCGCGATTCTGCTCAATGCTGCCGGCGAGCGCTTTACCGACGAGCTGCAGCCGCGCGATGTTGTCGCCGCCGCCATCCGCGAGCAGATGAAGCAAGACGGCACCGAGCACGAGTGGCTGAGCTTTGCCCCCGTCGAGCGCGACGTGGTGACCGGGCACTTTGCCAACATCCGCGCGCGCTGCCTGGAGGACGGTCGCGACATCCTGGATGAGCCCATTCCCGTTACGCCCACGCAGCACTACTTTATGGGCGGCGTGTGGGTCGACAAGGACGGCCGCACCTCGATGCCCGGGCTCTACGCCGCCGGCGAGACGGCTTGCAATGGCGTTCACGGCAAGAACCGTCTTGCATCAAATAGCTTGCTCGAGGCGCTGGTCTGGGGTCGCCGCGCCGCCTGGCACATGCGTACCGGCGAGTCGCTTGCCGTGGAGCAGGCGGGCGAGCCCGCGCTCGATGGCCGCCATCGCGCTCTGAGCGCCGATACCCTTGCAATCGATGATTTGGCCCGTGCCGCCGGCACGCAGGCCGTGGAGGAGTAGACCATGAATCCCATTACCATGAAGCTCGTCGTCGATGATCTGATTCTGCAGGCTCTGCGCGAGGACATTACGTTTGAGGACGTGAGCACGGCGAGCGTGTGCCCCACGGCGCGTCCCGCTACCGTTGAGCTTATCGCTAAGGCCGACGGTATCATCGCCGGCTTGGATGTGTTTGCCCGCACCTTTGAGCTGCTGGATCCGCAGAGCTCCGTGTTGTTCGATGTTTCGGATGGCGACGAGGTGCATGCCGGCGACCACGTGGGCCAGGTGCGCGGCGACGCGCGCGTGCTGCTTTCGGGCGAGCGCGTGGCGCTCAACTACCTGCAGCGCATGAGCGGCATCGCCACCTACACGCACAACATGGCAGCGGCGCTCGAAGGTACCAAGACCGTGCTTGTCGACACGCGCAAGACCACGCCGGGCATGCGTGTCTTCGAGAAGGCCGCGGTCGAGATCGGCGGCGGCAGCAACCACCGCTACAACCTGTCGACGGCTGTCATGCTCAAGGACAACCACATCGACGCCGCCGGTGGTGTGACTCGTGCGATCGAGATGGCACGCGCCCACGCATCGTTTACCACGACGGTCGAGATTGAGTGCGAGAACCTGGACATGGTACGCGAGGCCGTGGAGGCCGGCGCCGATATCATCATGCTCGACAACATGACCCACGACGACATGGCTGCAGCGATTGAGCTTATCGCCGGTCGTGCTAAGACCGAGTGCTCGGGCAACGTGGACGCCAACAATATCCGCGCGCTCGCCGACCTGGGCGTTGACTTTATTAGCTCGGGGGCGTTGACGCACTCTGCGCCGATTCTCGACCTCTCGCTCAAGCACCTGCGTCTGCTGGACGGTAAATAATGAATGCCCGCGAGCGTCGCCGTTCCATCATGGCCGTGCTCGAGGAAGCCAAAGATCCTGTCTCGGGCAGTGCGCTTGCCCGCGAGGTGGGCGTGAGCCGTCAGGTCGTGGTGCAGGACATCGCCCTGCTGCGCGCTGACGGGCACGATATCGTCGCCACCAATCGCGGCTATGTACTACAGGAGGCCCCCAGCAGCCCCGCCGTGCCCACGCGCTTGGTCAAGGTTCGCCACAGCGTTGAGCAGGCAGGCGATGAGCTCACGAGTATCGTCGACGCCGGCGGCGCCGTGCTCAACGTGATCGTCAATCACCGCGTGTACGGTAAGATCACGGCCGACCTGGACATTCGCAATCGTCGCGATGTTGAGCGCTATCTGCACGATATCGAGAGCGGCAAGAGCTTTCCACTATTAACGGTGACGAGCGGCTATCACTTCCATCGCATTGCGGCAGAGGATGAGCAAACCCTCGACGAGATCGAGGCCATGCTCAAGGAGAAGGGCTACCTTGCCGATTTAATGCCCTACGAGGATGATTTGTCCTAGAACACATGCAAAAGGAGGCCTCCGCGGCGATGCGGAGGCCTCCTTTTTGTGCACGGTGTACTTGTGAGTGTGCAAGTGAGGGAGTTGTTACTCCTCGACGATCTCGGTGATCGCGCCGGCGGGGCAAGCGTCCTGGCAAGCGCCACAGGCGACGCAGGAGTCCTCGTCAGCGACGGTAGCGACGTCCTGGAGCTCCAGAACACCAGCGGGGCAGGAGTCGACGCAAACGCCACAAGCGATGCACTCGTCGGCATCAATTACGGGATGAGCCATGGTAGTTTCCTCTCTGTTGACCGACGCTACAGGCGATGCGCGCCGGTTTGATTCGGGCAAAAACATACCACGGGAGCGACCGTTTGCAATACCCTCTGGCCGGCATCTTCATACCGTTCGCCGAGTATGCCAAGGTTTACTAAAAAACGCGCAGGTGGGGCCGTTGAGCTGCGCAAATGTTAGCTATAGGTGACTTGTAATATTGACCTATTGAGCGCGCCTGCGGAAAGGGCATCCCGTTATTTGGCCGAAAACCGGGTCGCAGTTTCCGGTTGGGCCCGCTAGCGGAAACTGCGACCCGGTATCAGCTCTCAAAACGGGATACGGTTTCCGGTTGAGCCTTCAGACGGAAACTGCGACCCGGAATCCACGCTCAAACCGGGATGCGCTTGCCGCAAGACGGCCCCCAGGCACCCCCGGACGCAAACCTCAGCCATCTCTACATAGATCTCAATAGATTTGCCGAGAACTCATTCAGCGCATCTACCTGCGCATTTAAGAACCTAAACTCTCAGCAATAAGAAATCTTATATGAATTGACTTAGATTTTGTATATTCCAGCCCATAAGGGGATACACTACATCCTGAAAGACAAGCCGAAGCGCCGCGCGACAGACCGTCGAGGCGGCGCGAACGCAAAAGAGAGAGGGAATTTCTAATGAGTAAGATTCTTGGTATCGACCTTGGTACTACTAATTCCGCAATGGCCGTTCTCGAGGGCGGTTCTCCGACCATTATCGTGAACGCCGAGGGCGACCGCACCACCCCGTCCGTCGTGGGCTTCCGTGCCGACGGCGACCGCGTCGTGGGTAAGGCCGCTAAGAACCAGGCTGTCACCAACCCCAAGAACACCGTGTTCTCCATCAAGCGCTTCATGGGCCGCAAGTATTCCGAGTGCACCTCCGAGATCAAGACCGTGCCGTATGAGGTCAAGGAGGGCCAGGGCGGCCGTGCCGTCGTCGACATCGAGGGCAAGGATTACACCGCCGAGCAGGTGAGCGCCATGACGCTCGCAAAGATGAAGGCCGACGCCGAGAAGTATCTGGGCGAGACCGTCACCGACGCCGTCATCACCGTCCCGGCCTACTTCAACGACGCCCAGCGTCAGGCCACCAAGGACGCCGGTAAGATCGCCGGCCTCAACGTCAAGCGTATCGTCAACGAGCCAACCGCTGCTGCTCTTGCCTATGGCCTGGACAAGCAGGGTACCGACCAGCGCATCCTGGTCTTCGACCTGGGCGGCGGCACCTTCGACGTCTCCATCCTCGATCTCGCTGACGGCGTGTTTGAGGTTCTGTCCACCTCGGGCGACAACCACCTGGGCGGCGACGACTGGGATCAGCGCGTCATCGACTGGATGGCCGATAAGTTCCAGCAGGAGAACGGTGTCGACCTGCGTCAGGACCCCATGGCCCTGCAGCGTCTGAAAGAGGCCGCCGAGAACGCCAAGAAGGAGCTCTCCGCCGCCCAGCAGTCCACCATCAACCTGCCGTTCATCACCATGAACCAGTCTGGCCCGCTGCACCTCAACTACACGCTGACCCGCGCCGAGTTCGAGAAGATCACCCGCGACCTGCTCGAGCGCTGCAAGCAGCCTGTCACCAACGCCCTGCGCGACGCTAAGCTCAAGCTCTCCGATCTGACCGAGGTCATCCTCGTCGGCGGCTCCACCCGTATGCCCGCCGTCCAGGATCTGGTCAAGACCATGACCGGCAAGCAGCCCAACATGTCCGTGAACCCCGACGAGGTCGTTGCCGACGGCGCTGCCGTCCAGGGCGGCGTGCTCACCGGCGACGTCGAGGGCATCCTGCTGCTCGACGTTACCCCGCTGTCGCTGGGCGTCGAGACCATGGGCGGCATCATGACCAAGATGATCGACCGCAACACCACGATCCCGACCTCCAAGACCGAGGTTTACTCCACCGCTGCCGACAACCAGACCAGCGTCGAGATCAACGTGCTCCAGGGCGAGCGCGAGCTTGCCCGCGACAACAAGTCGCTCGGTAAGTTCCAGCTGACCGGCATCCCGGCTGCCCGCCGCGGCGTGCCGCAGATCGAGGTCACCTTCGACATCGACGCCAACGGCA
>JAHYYI010000031.1 GCA_019425045.1 Collinsella sp. | reverse complement strand
TACTCCGCATGCCCCCACGTAAACCACAGATGACGAGGCGGGTCTGGGCCGATTGTCTCAATCTGTAACAGTTACGAGACAAAACCGGGTCTACACGTTACAGATTGAGACGAACTCAAACATCGCAAAACATAATCTCGATCTGTAACAGTTAGAGGTCATTTTCCCCGCTAGATGTTACAGATCGAGATGTTTGACATGAGCTGCCAACGATTGAGCAGCCACCCTCATCTGTAACGAAATGTCATACATTTCTTTCTGCACTGGACACCCCCAGGGGGTATGGGTGTATAGTATCGGCAGGTTAACAATTCCAACACCGAACCACGGAAAGGAGAAGCCATGGCTCAAGATAAGTTCGACGTGGGCGGCATGACATGCGCCGCCTGCCAGGCGCACGTGGACCGCGCCGTAAGCAAACTCGACGGCGTCCAAAGCGTCGCGGTCAACCTACTCGCTGGTTCCATGATGGTCGACTATGACCCCGCGCAGGTCACCTCCGACGATATCTGCACCGCCGTCGACCGTGCGGGCTACTCGGCCTCACCCGTCGATGCGGGCACCGGTGCCGCTGGCTCAAACGGCAGCGTGCAAGCCAGGTCCGGCGCCGCCCACATGGAGTCGCCCACCAAAAAATTGGAGGCCGCCGCCTCTGCCATGCGCACCCGCCTCATCGTCTCGATCGCATTCCTCATCCCGCTGTTCTACATAGGCATGGGGCACATGCTTGGTTGGCCGCTGCCTGGTGTCTTCACCGATCACACCCATAGCATGACGCTCGCCCTCACCGAGCTCGTCCTGCTCATCCCCATCATCTATGTCAACGACGCGTACTTTATCAACGGGTTTAAATCGCTCGCGCACGGCGCACCCACCATGGACGCCCTCATCGCCGTGGGCGCCACTGCCTCCATCGCCTGGTCGCTCTACGCCATGTTCATCATGGCCGACCAATTAGCCGCGGGTCAGATCCACGAGGCCATGATGACGGGCATGGACAATCTGTATTTTGAGAGCGCGGGCACGATCCTGTCGCTGGTCACCGTGGGCAAATACCTCGAGACGCGCAGCAAGTCCAAGACCGGCGGCGCTATCGAGGCGCTCATCGACTTGGCACCCAAGACCGCGACCGTCGTTGCCGACGACGGCACCGAAGCCACCGTCGACGTCGACAGCATCCTTCCCGGCCAGGTGCTGCGTGTGCGCCCCGGCGAGTCCATCCCCGTCGATGGCGTGGTACTCGAGGGCGCGTCGGCCGTGGACGAGAGCGCGCTCACCGGCGAGTCCATCCCCGTAGAAAAGGCTGCCGGCGACACCGTCAACGCCGCCACGGTCAACCGCACCGGATCGTTTACCTTCCGTGCCACGCGCGTGGGCGCCGACACGTCGCTTGCCAAGATCATCCAGCTCGTCGAGGACGCCAATGCCACCAAGGCGCCTATCGCCCGCCTGGCCGACAAAGTCGCTGGTGTGTTCGTGCCCGTGGTGTTCGTGATCTCGGCCGTGACCTTTGCGGTATGGATGGCGCTGACCGGCAGCATAAACGAGGCGCTCACCTCCGCCGTGGCCGTGCTGGTGATCAGCTGTCCGTGCGCACTGGGTCTGGCCACGCCCGTCGCCATTATGGTGGGCACCGGCAAGGGCGCCGAGATGGGCATTCTGTTTAAGAGCGCCGAGGCGCTAGAGAACCTGCGCAGCGTGGGCACGGTGGTGCTCGACAAGACGGGCACCGTCACCCGCGGCAAGCCGGCCGTGACCGATATCGTGGTTGCCGCACGCGCCGACGGCTCGCCCGCCATGAGCGAAAAAGCGCTGCTCAAGCTGGCCGCCGCGCTGGAGCGCTCGAGCGAGCACCCGCTGGCCGAGGCGATTATAGCCGAGTGCGAGTCGCGCGGAATCGTCGCGCGCATGGTCGAGGACTTTGCCGCCGTGCCCGGGCGAGGCGTTACGGCACGCGAGGGGCAGAATGTCATCGCAGCCGGCAACGTGCGCCTGATGAACGAGCTGGGCGCGGAGGTGCCCGCGGGTCTTGCCGAGCAGTTCGCTGCCGAGGGCAAGACGCCGCTGTTCTTTGCCAAGAACGGCGAGCTCGTTGGTACCATCGCCGTGGCTGACGAGGTCAAAGAAACGAGTGCCGAGGCCATCGCCGCGCTGCGTTCGCTCGGCGTCGACGTGCGCATGCTCACCGGCGACAACCGTGTGACGGCCGAAGCGATCGCCCACCGCGTGGGACTGAGTAGCGAGCAGGTCATCGCCGACGTCCTCCCCGCCGACAAGGAACGCCACGTGCGCGAACTGCAGGACGCGGGCGGCAAGGTCGCCATGGTGGGCGACGGCATCAACGACTCCCCCGCCCTGGCGCGCGCCGATGTGGGACTTGCAATCGGCACCGGTGCCGACATCGCCAAGGAAGGGGCAGATGTGGTACTCATGCGCAGCGACCTCATGGACGTCGCCCGTGCCATCGAGCTGTCGCGCGCCACGATCCGCAACATCAAGCAGGACCTGTTCTGGGCACTGTTCTACAACGGCATCGGCATTCCGCTCGCCGCGGGCGTGTTCTTCCCCCTCACCGGATGGCAGCTCTCGCCGATGTTTGGCGCTGCGGCCATGAGCCTGTCGAGCGTCTGCGTCGTAAGCAATGCTCTACGCCTGCGAACCTTTAAGCCGAAAGTGGCAAAATAGGCTCACCATTAAGTCCATTTAGAACGGGTTTTCCAGGTGCCCGAGATTGACCTGAAAGAGGAGCGACGCGTACTTTGGTACGCGAGCGACGGCTTGAAGGTCAAGGTCGGGTGCCTGGGAAAACCGACACAACAGAGAGGAATACCCATGCGATACACAATCAAGACTTCCGGCCTTATGTGCGGCCACTGCGACGCCACCGTCGAGACCGCGCTGCTCAACGTAGCTGGCGTGACCGACGCCGACGCCGATCACGAGACCCAGACCGTCCAGGTGGAGTGCGCCGACACCGTGACCGCCGAGCAGCTCGCCGCCGCCGTCGAGGGCGCCGGCGAGAAGTTCCACGCCCTGTCCGTAACCGCCGCGTAACGACCCACGCGCACCCCGACCAGAAACGAGGACCCGCCATGATGGCAGACCATAAATCGGTGACCCGCATGCTCAAGACGGCACGCGGTCAGATCGACGGCATCCTGCGGATGGTCGAGGAGGACCGCTACTGCGTCGATATTTCCACGCAGCTTATGGCAACGCAGGCGCTCATTGCGCGCATCAACGCCGACGTGCTCAAGGCGCATATCGAGGGCTGCGTGACTTCGGCAATCGAATCGGGCGACGAAGACCTCAAGGCCGCCAAGCTCGCCGAGATCGAACGCGTCGTCGACAAGCTCTCCAAGTGATTGGGGCATTGGGGACGGACTGCTTTGCACCTTCTTGGTGCATCGGGGACAGGTATGTTTGCACCACCTTGGTGCAGATTGACCTGTCCCCCTTGCTCTAAATCGGGTATAAAGGCGTGCAGCATATCGAACGAAAGGCAATTTGCATGAATGACTTTATGAAGGGCCGCAATGGTGCCGATGAACTCACCATCGTGATGGGTTTTGCCGGCATTGTCATCGCGATGATCGGATCGATAGCCCACATCCAGTGGCTCAGCTGGATCGCCATCGCCGTGATCGTGATTGGCGTGCTGCGCGGCCTGTCCAAAAACATCGATGCGCGTCGCAAGGAAAACGCTGCCTTTGTCGCCGCGACCGCGAACGTCCCCGGCTTGGGCAAGTTCGTCGCCAGCTTGGGCGGCGGCGCTGCAGCAGCCAGCACCTCGCGCGCGGCTGGAACGAGCAAGGAAGACTTTGAGCGCGCCAAGCGCACGGCCAAGAAGATGTGGAAGGGTCGCAAAACTACGGCATACCTCAAGTGCCCCAACTGCGGCCAGATGCTCTCCGTCCCCAAGGGCAAAGGCAAGATCCGCGTCACCTGCCCCAAGTGCCACGCCAAGATGGAAACCCGCTCCTAACGCCCGCACGCGGGACAAATTAATCAGGTTTGTTTGTCCCAAATCTTAAGTATTTGTTCGATAAAAAAGCTGAGGCCTCGTGTTGAGACCTCAGCTTTTTGCATGCGGCAACGGAGCTGCCCCTTTGTCACATCTACGCCACACCGTCGCGGGCCAGCTCCTCAGCCAGCGCTTCGGCAGGCATGGCCATAATCGCGTCGAGCTCGGCGTCCACCTCGGGAATACGCTTCACCTTGAGCTTGCGTACCAAATCACCGCGACACATCACATGCGTCGGCTCACGCAGAGCGCACAGGTCATCGAGCGGATTCTTGCGCGTCACCAGGATATCGGCGGCCTTGCCGCACTCGATCGTACCGGTCTCGCCGCCCAGCCCCAGCAGCTCGGCGTTGACTTGCGTAGCCGTATGCAGCGCGAAGGCGTTGCTCACACCGACATACTTGGCAAAATAGGCCACCTCACGCCACATGTCGTACTGCGTCACGAACGGGCAGCTTGAGTCCGTGCCCAGGCCCACCTTAATGCCAGCTTCCAGCGCGGCACGGGCGCTCTCGATGATGCCCGAGCACACGATGTCGCCGTTCTTCTTTTGCGTATCGGTCGAATGGGTCTTTTCCGGGTCGAGCAACACAAACGGCAGCGCCGGGCTGATGGTGCAGGTCACACTCGGCGCACGTCCCTCGAGCTGCGTACCCGCGGCGCCGCGGTACAGTTCCAGGATCTCGGGCGTCAACGGAGCGCCGTGCTCAATCGTGTCAACACCGGCCTCAAGCGCGGCCTTCACACCTTCGGTGCTCTCGACATGGGCCATAACCGGCAGGCCAACCTCGTGCGCAGCCTTGCACGCCGCCGCGGCAACCTCCACCGGCATACGCAGCACGCCCGGCTCGCCTACCTCGGTCGCGTCGAACACGCCGCCCGTCACGAACAGCTTAATGACGTCGGCACCACGCGCGTACAAGTCGTGCACCTGTTCGGCCGCCTCGGCGGGACTGTTGGCCACCTGGGCGAACAAGCCCGCACCGTGACCGCCCGGCACCGTGACACCCGTTCCCGGCGCCACCAGACGCGGACCCTGATACTTGCCGGCGTCGATGGCATCGCGCACGGCGATATCGGCAAACAGCGGGTCACCCGCACCGCGCACCGTGGTCACGCCGCTTGCCAACTGCTGCTGGGCACTGCCTTTGAGGATGTAGCGGACGATGGCGCGGCCCACGGGATTGTCGAGTTTCTTCATGAGCGCGCCCGCATCGCCCGCCGAGACCGGTTTGCCCGAACCGCACAGATGCACGTGCATATTGATGAGACCCGGCATGAGATACGCACCGCCCAGGTCGATGACCTCGGCACCCGCCGGCGCCTGCGCGACAGCACTCGGCCCCATCCATGTGATGACACCGCGCTCAACGGCCACGGCCATATCGGGCTGCGGCTCCATATGCTCCGAACCATCCAGAACGGTCGCATTGATAAACAACGTGGGACGATCGGCAGTCGCCATATCGAGCTCCTCCCTCACGATTAACTTGAACATTTGTTCATTATCACCTAGTCCCGCTGGATTGCTGCAGACGCATCGGTTAACGGAAGAAAGAGGGGATGTGGGGAGACGGAACACGTTGCAGTCCCACCCCAGCGACACCAGGGAAATGTCTCGATCTGTAACAGGTACAGGGTTATTAGGCCCCTTGATGTTACAGATCGAGACATTCGGTCGACGTTTCACCGGCTTGTCTCGATCTGTAACAATTACGAGCTCAAACAGCCTCTAAACGTTACAGATCGAGACAAAACCTCTCAGCGCCCATACCACTGGCATCTCCACTCCTCAGCCAATTCAACCTGCCGAGGAATACCCGCCAGCCTCATTTTCTCGACCAGCTTCCCCGGGTCTTTGAGTTCGTTAAACGTAAACCGAAGCACCTTATGCCCGAGCATTGTCAGATGAGATTCCCGCTGACGCTCTGCCACGAATGGGTCAACCGACTCCCGACCCTCGCCGCTCTGCAAGGTGTACTTCCCCTTTCCGTCGAGCTCGCCGATGACACACGTCCCGTCCTCGAGCCGCCAAAAATAGTCGACGCGAAACACCTGGCTCGGATCGAGCGGGTCGCGAAACTCCACCTGCAGCTCCGGAACCGGAAAGCCGTACGCAATAAAGAATGCTCGGAACCGAGACTCGCCGCCGTTTTCAGACAGCCCGTCCGCATACGACGCAATCACCTGTGCCCTGCGATACCCTCGCCTGCCCTCGCAATCGGCGCGGAGGCGCTCGCACAAATCCCCACGTGATACGCCTTTCGCCCGCAGTGCAGAATCGGCAATCGCCAACCCGTAGGAGAACGGCGCACGCAGTAGGCAATCCTCCACCGTGCGCCAAAACGACGTCACCCGCACGCCATCAACATGCTCGAGTGCGCCCGCCATCTGCGGACGCAACAACCTGCACCCGCCGCTCAACGTCACCGAACAACCCGTCTTAACAAGAAAACGCGACCCAAGCAGATCATTCGGCACCTCCAGACCCCACAAAAGCGCCGCGTCATAGCCCCAAAACGCCCAATCGGGATGAAACTCTGCAAGCCCTTTGATGGTACGCAGCGTTCGCTCCGCCGGCGTCAGTACACCCCAATCATGTTGAAAGCAGAACAAATACGGCTCGGGTTCCGCGATATCGTCGGTTCCAACATGACGCCGCAGCCACATGAGCTCGGCATTGTCATGCGTTGCGAGCAGCGCACCTTGCTCGGTCACCTCCGTGAGTCGCGCGAGCATCCTATTCCGCGCCAACGTGTTGCGAGTCGTATGCTTGTGCTTGAAAACGGTATTAGACACTTCCATCACCACCACATCGGACAAATGGACCATCGCCACCGTTGCCTCCGCTGACAAATGTCTTGATCTGTAACAGGAAGACAGTCTTTGGGCCTCTAGTTGTTACAGATCGAGATTTTCAGTCGTGCGTCCAACCTTTGTCTCAATCTGTAACAGTTAGGTCGAGTTTTGGCCTGTAGATGTTACAGATTGAGACATTCCCCCTGCCAGGCGCCAAACATCTCGATCTGTAACAGTTAGACGTTCTCCAGGCCCCTAAACGTTACAGATTTAGACAAATCAGCGGCGCCCAAGCATTCGTCTCGATCTGTAACAGGTAGACCGGTTTTTTGTCCCTAAACGTTACAGATCGAGACATAAAGACAGAGGGCAAGGCAGGCGACAACTGCCCACCCCCTACTCCCACTCCTGCTCGTAGATGTTGAGCGACTTTACGTACCGCCCCTGGGCGCCCATGATGTCGCGAACCAGGCGCAAAAAGAAGCTGATGCACGAGGTGTCAAAACCGTCCTCTAGGTCCTCGGGATGCACCGCACCCGGTCCGTCGACCGCCGTGTCGTTCAGGCGCGCGATGTCATACAGGTAGAGCTGTCCCGCCGTAAGCCAGACATCGTCGACGCAGGCGAGGCGCACCGCAATCGCGCCGTCATTCCAATGCTCTTTTTGCACGATATGCGGGTCGTAGACATCAAAGCGATGATCGGTGCGTGTGTCCTTCAGCGCGACCATGCCGGACGCAGGATCCTTGTCCAAAATGCCAAAGCGAGAGAAGTACTGCGTGTCGCGCACCTGCTTAAGTCGCCCAAGCGAGGCAGGAGAAATTGACGCTGGCGGCTCATCCACATACAGCTCGAGCAGCGTCTTGCCATGGCGATAGGGGCGCTCAAACAGCAGCCAATCGGTAAACGCCATGTTGTAGGCCATGATTTCGTTTTGAGAAGGTTCCTCGCAATAGCTGAGCCACGGATCGACGATAATCTCGAACTGCTCGCGCGCCGGCTCCAGGAATTGAAACTTCCGCAGCATCCAAAAATGGGCCATGTCGGCAATATCGTTGCCGACGGCTTCAGCCAGCTCTGCTCGGTCAAAAACTTGGTCAGTCATGGCATCCTCCTCAAACTGATGGACCTCAATTTGAGCTTACGAGGAGGGTGGGCAGCCACGACCAGCGCGGGCAAAATAGGCCTCCGACTGCAGACCAGATGCTGACCAAACACTTGACGAAAAGCTTGACCGAATGAGCTCACCGCAAAGAAACCGCAGGTAGACATAGACAGCCAACCCGCCCTTTTGAGCCAGATGCCCGCAGCCACCACAGAAACAACAGGTGACCACAGCCCAAAAAGTCGACAAATGAACATCCGCACGTCAGCAAACGAACAAATCGTTCGAAGGCGCGCAAAGAGTGTCCCCAGCGACTAGACAAAAAAGAACGTCCCCAATGACTAGTCATTGGGGACGTTCTTGAATGACTACCTTACAGCTCCAGCGCGTCTGCGACTTCGGCAGCGCAGGCCAGGGCGTCGGCCATGGCGCTCACTACGAGCGAGCTGCCGTTGCGGGCGTCGCCGGCCACATACACCGGCGCGGCATCTGCGGCGACGCCGTCGACACGCGCCGCAAGATGCGAGCCCTCGGCGACCATCACAGGCAGCGGGCGGCCCGCCGTGGCAACAGGTACGCCGACAGCTTCGAACACGCTGCGCTCCGGACCCGTAAAGCCACAGGCGATGAGCACCAGCTGGGCCGGCACCTCGTGCTCGGAGCCCGCGATGCGTTCGGGCTTGCCGGCCGACCAATCCAGATCGACCACGCGCAGGCCCGCTGCCGCGCCCTTCTTGTCCAGCAGCACCTCGAGCGTATCCACGCCCCAGGCACGCATCTCGCCGCCCATGGCAGCGATAGCCTCCTGCTGGCCGTAATCGGTCTTCTTAACGTTGGGCCACTGCGGCCAGGGGTTGCTCGCTGCGCGCGCATCAGGCGCGGCCGGCAAAAACTCAAACTGGCGCACGCTGCGCGCGCCCTGGCGCACCGCGGTACCCACGCAGTCGTTGCCGGTATCGCCGCCGCCAATGACCACAACGTCCAGGCCGCGCGCGTTCACTGCGGGCTCGCCGCCATCGAGCACCGAGACGGTCGAAGCCGTCAGGTAGTCCACGGCATACACCACGCCGGGAGCGTCAATGTTCGCAGCCGAAAGCCCGCGCGGGGCACGGGCACCAGCTGCCACCACGACAGCGTCAAAACCATTGAGCTTGGCCGCCACCGCAGGGTTCGTAGCGTCAGTGCCCAGCTCAAAGACGATACCCAGCTCGCGCATGAGCGCCACGCGACGCTCGACCACAGACTTCTCGAGCTTCATGTTGGGAATGCCGTACATGAGCAGGCCGCCCGGGCGGACGTCACGCTCAAACACCGTCACGCGGGCACCGCGACGCGCAAGCTCCCATGCAGCCACCAGGCCAGCCGGGCCAGAACCAACCACGGCGACCGAGGGCGCGTCCTCCCCCGCCGGCTCAAAGCGACGCGGGCCACCGTTTGCCCATTCGTGGTCGCTGATTGCGCGCTCGTTATCGTGAATCGTCGTGGGCTGGCCGTCGACCGATCCCAAGTTGCACGCGGCCTCGCACAGCGCCGGGCACACACGGCTCGTAAACTCGGGCATGGGCGAGGTGAGCGACAGGCGCTCGGCAGCCTCGTCCCAACGGCCGCGGTACACCAGCTCATTCCACTCGGGAATCAGGTTGTGCAGCGGACAGCCGCTCGGGCGCGCCTTGCCAAAGCTCGCGCCCATCTGGCAAAACGCCACGCCGCACATCATGCAGCGGCTCGCCTGGGCACGGCGCGCGTCGTCATCGAGCTCCACGTACAGCGGGTCAAAATCATGGCTGCGCTCCTCCACGGGGCGAAGCTCGTGGGTCACGCGATCGATATCAAGAAAAGCACCGGGCTTACCCATGGCACTTACGCCTCCTTCTTGGTCGAAGCAACAGAGCTGGCAGCCACGGACGCAGCGTCCGCGGCACCGCCCGCGACATCAAAGCGAGCGACATCCGCGGCGCTCGCGCGACCGGTCACAATGTCAAACGCCAGCTCCTCTGCCTGCGCATGCGTCTTGCCGGCAGCCTCGCCCGCAGCGACAATCGCCAGCACGCGCTCGTACTCGGTCGGAATGACCTTCACAAAGTGCTTGCTCATCGTCTCAAAGCTGTAGAGCAGCTTAATGCCGCGCGGGCTCTGCGTCGCGTCCACGTGCTCCTGGATGAGTTCTCGAATCTGCGCCAGCTCGCCGGCCGTCGGGGCCTTGAGCTCAACGCTCTCGTGGTTCACACGGGCATCGAGCGTACCGTACTGGTCAAAGACATAGGCCACGCCACCCGTCATGCCGGCGGCGAAGTTCTGCCCGACCTCGCCCAGGATGAGCGCCAGACCGCCCGTCATGTACTCGCAGCCATGGTTGCCGCAGCCCTCGACTACCACGGTGGCGCCGGAGTTGCGCACGGCAAAACGCTGGCCGGCAAGACCGTTAATGAAGCCGCGGCCGCTCGTGGCGCCAAAGAACGCAACGTTGCCCACGATGATGTTCTCGTCGAACTTGTAGGTCGCATGCGGGTTGGGGCGCACCGACACCTCGCCACCCGAAAGGCCCTTGCCAAAGTAGTCGTTGGCGTCGCCGCACACGTTGAGCGTAATGCCGCGCGGCAGGAAGGCGCCAAAGCTCTGACCGGCCGAACCATCGCAATCGATGGTGATGGAGCCGGCGGGCAGGCCCTCGGGATGTGCCTTGGTCACCGCGTTGCCCAGGATGGTGCCCACGCAGCGGTTGACGTTGGCGATATCGGCGCGGAAGCGAATCGGACGCAGGTGCGCACGGGCATCGGCCGTATAGGGCACGAACAACGTGGAGTCGAGCGTCTTGTCGAGCTCGCTGTCCGCGGCCATCTGCGGGAGGAAGTGGCGACCGTCGGCACCCGGGATATGGGCACCGAACTCGCAGGTCGCGCTCGCCAGCACGGGCGACAGATCGAGCAGGTTGGCCTTGCGGTTGCCCGGCACCTCGATCTGGCGCAGGCACTCGGGATGGCCGACCATCTCGTCGACGGTGCGGAAGCCCAGGGTCGCCATGACCTCGCGCAGCTGCTCGGCAACAAAGAGCATAAAGTGCTCAACGTGCTCGGGCTTACCGCGGAAGCCGTGACGCAGACGGCAGTTTTGCGTCGCGATGCCGGCCGGGCAGGTATCCTGCTGGCAGTCGCGCTGCATGAGGCAGCCCATGGAGATGAGCGGCATGGTTGCAAAGCCAAACTCCTCGGCGCCCAGCAAGCAGGCGACGGCAACATCGGTGCCGTCCATGAGCTTGCCGTCGGCCTCGAGCACCACGCGGGAGCGCAGGCCGTTTTGCAGCAACGTCTGCTGGGCCTCGGCAAGGCCGAGCTCCAACGGCAGACCGGCGTGCCAAATGGAATCGCGCGCCGCGGCACCCGAGCCGCCGTTATGGCCGCTGATCAAAATCTTGTCGGCGGCACCCTTGGCCACGCCGGTAGCAATGGTGCCGACGCCGGCCTCGCTGACCAGCTTGACCGACACGCGCGCGCCGGGGTTGGCGTTCTTAAGGTCAAAGATCAGCTCTGCCAGGTCCTCGATGGAGTAGATGTCGTGGTGCGGCGGAGGCGAGATCAGGCCGATGCCGGGCGTGGACTGACGGACCTCGGCGATCCAGGGGTAGACCTTCTTGCCGGGCAGGTGGCCACCCTCGCCGGGCTTGGCGCCCTGGGCCATCTTGATCTGAATCTCGAAGGCGCTGCAAAGGTAGCGGCTCGTCACGCCAAAGCGCGCACTCGCCACCTGCTTGATCGCGGAGTTCTTGGAGTCGCCGTTAGCCAGCGGGGTCTCGCGACGCGGGTCCTCGCCGCCCTCGCCCGAGTTGGAACGGCCGTGTAGGCGGTTCATGGCGATGGCCATGCACTCGTGCGCCTCTTTGCTGATGGAGCCGTACGACATGGCACCGGTGTTAAAGCGGCGGACGATGTTGAGTGCAGGCTCCACCTCGTCGAGTGCCACCGGCGTGCGGCCGCTAGCATTAAAGTCGAGCAAGTCGCGCAGGCGCACGGCACGGCCGGTGCGGTGCAGGCGGGCGCTGTACTCCTTAAAGGTGTCGTAGCTGTCCTCACGGCAGGCGGTCTGCAGCAAGTAGACAGTCTGCGGATCGATGAGGTGATCCTCGCCGCCGAGCGGGCGCCACTTGGTCAGGCCCAGTGTGGGCAGCTGATCGGGAGCCGGGCTCTTAAGGATGGCGAGTGCGGCGTCGTAGCGCTCATTCTGCTCACGCTCGACGTCCTCGACACTCATACCGCCCACACGGCTCACCGTGCCGGCAAAGTACGCGTTAACAAACTCCGGGGTAAAGCCCACGGCCTCGAAGATTTGCGCCGAATGGTAGCTCTGCACCGTGGAGATGCCCATCTTGGACATGATGGAGACGATGCCAGCGGTCGCAGCCTTGTTGTAATTGGCGATGCCCTGCTCGGCTGTCACGTCCAGATCGCCGTGCGCCGCCAGGTCGCGGATGCACGCATGCGCGTTATACGGATAGATGCCGCTCGCGGAGTAACCCACCAGCGCCGCAAAGTCGTGCGGGGACACCGCATCGCCGCACTCCACCACGATATCGGCAAAGGTGCGCACGCCGGCACGGATCAGGTGGTTGTGCACGCAGCCCACGGCAAGCAGCGACGGCACGGGCACCTCGCCCGCTCCGGCGCGATCGCTCAACACCACGATGTTCACGCCGTCGCGGACTGCAGCCTCAACGTCCTCTGCAAGCTGCTTGAGCGCAGCCTGCAGCGCGCCCTCACCCGCGTCGCGGCGGTAGACGGCACGGAAACGGCGGGTCTTAAAGCCCACGCGGTCGATGGCGCAGATGCGGTCAAACTCCTCCTCGCTCAGCAGCGGGCGCTCCAGACGCACCAGTTGGCAGGCCGTACGAGAGTCCTCAAGCAGGTTGCCGTGATTGCCCAGGTAGAGCGTGGTCGAGGTGACCATATGCTCGCGCAGGGCGTCGATCGGCGGGTTCGTTACCTGGGCAAACAGCTGATAGAAGTAGTCAAAGAACGAGCGCGTCTTCTTGGACAGGCAGGCCAGCGGCGCATCGATACCCATCGAGGCGAGCGGGGCCTTGCCCTGCTGGGCCATAGGGCGCACGACCTCGTCAACATCATCCCAGTGATAGCCGAGCTTGGCCATGCGCACGGCGGCGGGCACCTCGGCATCCTCGGCGGGTGTTGTCGCAACGGGCTCATCGAGCGCGTCGACGGTCAGCGTCTCCTCGGCAATCCAATCACGGTAGGGTTTTTCCTTGGCGTAACGGGCGCGCAGCTCATCGTTGTAGATCACGCGGCCACGGGCAAAGTCGACCTCGAGCATCTGACCCGGTCCCAGGCAGCCGCTCGTCAGGATGTTCTCGGGGCGCACCTCGATGGTGCCCACCTCGCTTGCCAGCATAAAGCGGCCGTCGCGCGTCACGTAGTAGCGAGCCGGGCGCAGGCCGTTACGGTCGAGGGCGGCACCCAGGGTACGGCCGTCAGTAAAGGCGATGGCCGCCGGACCATCCCACGGCTCCATGAGCATGGACTGGTAGGCGTCGTAGGCGCGACGCTCCTCACTCAGGTTGTCGTTGTGGTCCCACGGCTCGGGCAGCAGCATGGATGCGGCGCGCGTGAGCGGACGGCCGTTCATGACCAGGAACTCAAGCACATTGTCCAGAATCGCGGAATCGGAGCCCTCGCGGTTGATGATGGGCATCACGCGCTCAAGATCGTGCTGCAGCACGGGGCTATACAGATTGGGCTCGCGGGCGCGGATCCAGTTGACGTTGCCCTTGAGGGTGTTGATCTCGCCGTTGTGGATGATAAAGCGGTTGGGGTGCGCGCGCTCCCAGCTGGGTGTGGTGTTGGTGGAGTAACGCGAGTGGACGAGCGCCACGGCCGTCTTGACGGCGGCATCGTTGAGATCGATGAAGAAGTGGCGCATCTGCGTGGCCACAAGCATGCCTTTGTACACGATGGTGCGCGAGCTCATGGAGCAGACGTAGAAAATCTTGTCGCGCAGGGCAAACTCGGCGTCGGCCTTCTTCTCGATAGTGCGACGGCACACGTACAGGCGGCGCTCGAATGCGTCGCCGGCCGGCGTGTCGTCGGGGCGGCCCAGAAAGGCCTGCAGGATGGTAGGCATGCAGGCGCGGGCCGTCTCACCCAGGTCGTGCGGGTCGACGGGCACCTCGCGCCAAAAGAGCAGCGGCACGCCAGCCTCGGCGCAGCCCTCCTCAAATACGCGTCGGGCATCCTCTACGCCCTTGTCGTCCTGCGGGAAGAACAGCATGGCCACGCCATAGTCGCCCTCTGCCGGCAGAATCTGGCCGCACTTTTGGGCCTCTTTACGGAAAAAGCGATGCGGAACCTGGAACAGGATGCCAGCGCCGTCGCCGGTGTTCTTCTCGAGTCCCGTGCCACCGCGGTGCTCCAAGTTAACAAGAATGGACAGCGCATCGTCCAGAATCTGGTGATGGCGCTCACCGTTGATATCGGCAAGCGCGCCGATGCCACATGCATCGTGGTCGAATTCGGGGCGATAAAGGCCCTGCTGCTGAGCGGAATCTGCCTGCATCGCGATCCTCCCCTAAACATTTAGACAGTCAGTTGAATAGGCATACTAGGAGCATCGCCGGCCCGTTGTGTTTCCCGCCCGTTTCGAAACAATCGCGTAACGCGCGCCCTACGAGTGGACACCGCCGACCTCAAGGACGACGACAAGGCCCCCAGGTTCGGCCCGTAAGCTCACCGCTTCAAACATCTCAATCTGTAACACCTAGACCCAATTTCCATCCCTAGTTGTTACAGATCAAGACATTTCGGTAACCCCCCTTTCACCATCCTATTCAAATACAATAATTTTGTTAGTCTTGGTTAACTTTTGAGCCTAAAACGGGTATCCTTTGCGGCGTCAAACAAACGGCACGCATGCCGTGCCACATTAAGGAGGCCCCTATGGCAAACCAGACAGACCGGCAGACGATCCAACTCGTCCTTATCCGCCACGGAGAGTCGGAGTGGAACAAACTCAACCTGTTCACCGGCTGGACCGACGTAGAGCTCACCGACACGGGCCGCGAAGAAGCCGCCGCAGGCGGTCGAGCCCTCAAAGAAGCCGGTTTCGACTTTGACGTCTGCTACACTTCGCGCCTCAAGCGCGCGATCCACACCCTCAACATCGTGCTCGGCCAAATGGATCGCGAGTGGCTGCCCGTCATCAAATCCTGGAAGCTCAACGAGCGCCACTACGGCGCGTTGCAGGGTCTCAACAAGGCCGATGCCGCGGCGGAGCACGGCGACGAACAGGTGCTCATCTGGCGCCGCTCCTTCGATATCTGCCCGCCGGCACTCGAGCCGAACGACGCGCGCGATCCCCACACCCAGGAGCAATACCGTGATGTCGCACCCGACCAGCTGCCCTACACCGAGTGCCTCAAGGACACGATAGCCCGTGCCTGGCCTTATTTCGAAGACGAGATTCGCCCCCAGATGCTCGCCGGCAAGCGCGTACTCATCGCCGCACACGGCAACTCCCTGCGCTCTCTCGTCATGAAGTTCGAGCACCTCACGCCCGAGGAGATCCTCAAGGTCAACATCCCCACCGGCGTGCCGCTCGTTTACACCTTCGACACCGATTTCAACGTCCTCGACAAGCGCTACATCGGCGACCCGGCGACCATCGCCGCCAAGATCGACGACGTGGCCAACCAAGGCAAGGCGCGCAGGTAACCCCAACCCAAACCCGACGCGTGGCGCCGCATGACCCAGATGCGACGCCACGCCGCCCATACACAGGAGCGCACCATGCTCAACCATCTCAAACAACACTTTGGCTCCCGACGCACCGGTGGTCACGGAGGCCTAGACATTGCGCGGCACATCGGCCCCGGGCTGCTCGTGACCGTCGGCTTTATCGACCCGGGCAACTGGGCCTCCAATATGGCCGCGGGCTCGCAGTTTGGCTACGCGCTGCTGTGGATCGTCACGCTGTCCACGATTATGCTCATCGCGTTGCAGCACAACGCGGCGCACCTGGGCATCGCCACGGGCACCTGTCTTGCCGAGGCCACGACACGCTACCTCCCCCGCATCGTGGGACGCGCGGTACTCGCCAGTGCCTACCTCGCGACCATCGCCACCGCTATGGCCGAGGTCCTGGGCGGCGCGATCGCGCTCCAGATGCTCTTTGGACTGCCCGTGCGCGCCGGCTGCGTCATCGTGGCCGCGGCATCGATGGCAATGCTCATGACGAACTCCTACAAGCGTGCCGAGCGCTGGATCATCGCCTTCGTCGGCGTGGTAGGACTCTCGTTTTTGGCCGAGCTTGCGCTAGTCAAGGTCGACTGGCCGCAAGCCGCCGCAAGCTGGATCACGCCCAGTATGCCCACTGGCTCTGCCGCGATTATCGTGAGTGTCCTGGGTGCGGTCGTTATGCCCCACAACCTTTTTCTGCACTCCGAGGTCATCCAATCCATGCACTTCGAAGGCCAAGGCGAGCAGGTTATCGAAGAGCGTCTGCACTACGAGCTCTTCGACACGCTCTTTTCGATGGGCGTGGGCTGGGCAATCAACTCGGCCATGGTCATCCTGGCCGCAACGACCTTCTTTGCGCACGGCATGGTCGTAGACGACCTCGCCGTCGCAGCGGCCACGCTCTCCCCCATTCTGGGCCCGGCAAGCTCGACCATCTTTGCCGTGGCGCTGCTGTTTGCGGGCCTCTCGAGTAGCGTGACGGCGGGCATGGCGGCGGGCACCATCACCGCGGGCATGTTCGACGAGGAATACGATATCCACGACCGACATTCCACGATCGGGGTGGCGGCCTGTTTCGTCGGCGCAGTGGCGGCGTGCTTGGTCGTCCCGAATCCTTTTGAGGGTCTCATTTGGAGTCAGGCACTGCTGTCGCTTCAGCTGCCGATTACGGTCTTTGTGCTCATACGACTCACCAGTTCGCCCCGCGTCATGGGTAAATACGCCAACTCGCGCCCGCTCAACGCGCTGCTCGTAGGGATCGGTGCCATCGTGACGATTCTCGATGTCGTGTTGTTGACAGGGATGTAATGGGGCGGGACACCTGCCCAGGCAAATGTCTCGATCTGTAACAGGAAGACCCGCTTTTGATGTCTAGATGTTACAGATCGAGATCATTCCGAGGGATAACTCCGTTTGTCTCGATCTATAACAGGAAGACCCGTTTTGAGCCGTTAGACGTTACAGATTAAGACAAAAGGTCGGCCGGACTCACAACAGACAGGATCGGCCAACAGCAACCGTGATCCCTTGGGGGCGGAGGAAAAGGGCCCCGGCCGAGAATTCGACCGAGGCCCTTGGACAGAGCTATGTTCGGCTTTCGCCGTGTGTCTGCGAGCTACTCCTCGACGAGCTCAAACTGATCGGGACCGACGCCGCACACCGGGCACACATAATCCTCGGGCAGCTCGGGCGTATCGACCTCAACCTCGTAACCGCAAACGACGCACACGAACTTATACGTCTTCTTCTCCTCAGCCATGATGTTCTCCTCTCAAACGCGACTGGTGATGTACTTCATTTATCAGTATAGATTCTCAATAATATAATGCAAGTATTTTTAAAACATTTCTAGCCTTGATACGAGGACGCCTTCGGAGGCGTCTTGCCCTTCAGGACCTTATGGTAGTAATCGTAGGTGAGCGGCGTCTCGTCACTCAAGCGCTCGGCATCCTCGACCTCGCCGATAAACAGTAGATGCGTGCCAACATCCACAGTGTCGATCAAATGGCAGCTAAACAGGGCCGCCGCGTGCTCGGGCACATAGGGCATGCCCAGAGCCGTCTCGCGGGTCTCGTATTTGGCAAACTTGTCATAATCGCTGCTGGTGCGGAACCCAAAGTTACCGATGTAGAGCATATCGGCGGTCTGATCGATCACGGTCAGCGCGAACGCTTTGGCCGAAGCGATGACGCCCGAGGTGACGTTGTCCTTGTTCACGGCAACCGAAATACGCGGCGGCATGGACGTCACCTGCACCGCAGTGTTGATGACGCAGCCGGCGCGCAGCCCGTCTGCCGCAGCGCTCACCACATAGAGCCCACTCGGCATGGTAAAGAACGCAGTTTTGTCCATAACAAGTACTCCCCTAGCCCGGGATTGAACCTTAAGGCTGTATGTACCCATAAAAAGCGGCGCCCATAACGGACGCCGTCTTTTGGAAATATATGGCAAAACAGCAAGGAGGACGGGGCGGGCGCGGTAGGGCACCTTCCCGTGAACTCGCTCCTAGCGGTTGCGTTCTTTAAGGGCGCGATCGATTTCGCGTTGAACATCGCGTTTGGCCATGTCCTCGCGCTTGTCGTAGAGCTTTTTGCCTCGGCCCAGGCCCAGCAGCAGCTTTACGCGGCCGTCGGTATTAAAGTAGAGCTCCAACGGTACCAGCGCATAACCACGGTTGCGAAGTTTGCCGTCGAGAAAGTCAATCTCCTTGCGGTGTAGCAGC
Source organism: Collinsella sp. (assembly GCA_019425045.1). GTDB lineage: Bacteria > Actinomycetota > Coriobacteriia > Coriobacteriales > Coriobacteriaceae > Collinsella. The sequence goes on along the minus strand of JAHYYI010000031.1, from coordinate 2,755 downwards.
AGACGACGACGGCGATCAGGATCGCGGTTCCACACGCCACCATGGCTATAAGGGTGAATATGCAGGCCAACGAGCCAGCACTCGCCGCCACGAATCAGCGCGAAGGTATCGGTGATCTGGCAGGCGCGCTCGCGAATCGACTTGACCTCGGTGCCACTCAGCTCAATGCCGCACTCAAACGTCTCATCGATAAAGTACTCATGATGTGCCGAGCGATTCTTGGAGATGAGCTTGCGCTCGCGCTTACTGGGCATCGCCGGCCTCCTTGGCGCCATTGGCGTTTGAGCCCGCAGCCTCGCGCTTTGCCCTGCGCTCGGCATTAAGCTCGGCATCGCTCTCGCGCACCAGCTTGATAATCGCCGCGCATGCCTCCTCGCCCACCAGGTCGCGGGCACGGACCGTCAGACGCGTAGCCTCCTGCTTGTCGCCGTCGCTTGCAGCATCGGTCGCGCACATGATCAGGCAGATGGCGATCTCGGCCGAAGGCGAGGTCGGCACGCCCTGCAGGGCGAGCTCACCCATCACATGGTCGTCACTCTCGTCCGCGGCATCCGGATAGGTGGTATGGATCTTGTTGAGCAGGCGCGTCGTATGCGCATCATTGGGCGCCAGGCGCAGCGCCAGACGCGCGCAGCCCACGGCAGCCGAAATGTTCTCGGTCTCGGGCTCCAAGAAGTACTGACCCAAGTTGGTGTAGGCGCGTGCGGCGCACTTACCGTCGCTCGCGCGCTCCAGCACCGAGAACGAGAGCGATGCCCACTCCTGCTTGTCCTCGAGCGCGCGGAACAGCTCGGCCAAGTCCAAGCGATAGTTGCAGTTCATGGGATCCCAACGCACGGCCTGCATCAGGGCATTCCGAGCACTCACATAATCCTGCTGGCGAATGTAGGCAAACGCCATGTCGGAGTACAGGCGGTCAAAGGGAACCTCGACCTGCACCAGCTCGCGCGGATCCTTCTCCACACGGCGATAGGCCAGGCGCTCAAACTTGCTGTCGAAGCTAAAGTACTGGCGCTTCTCCTCCGTCTTGCACTCAGCGTCGATATACTCCTCGGCGAGCTCCACCAGACGCTCAAGCAGCGGCGTCGCCGTAGCCAGGTCGCCCTGCGCCAGATAGTTCTCGGCATACGTGATGTCTTCCAAGCTGATAGGCAGGTCCATGACAACTCCTCGGTCCGGGCGGCAGACTCAACGCGCGCCTTAAATATCGGTCAATACACAAAACCCGGGTCTCTAACGAGGCCCGGGCGTTCAATTTTGGTAGCCCGTACCAGATTCGAACTGGTGATCTCCGCCTTGAGAGGGCGGCGTCCTAAACCGCTAGACGAACGGGCCATATGTAGCAAATGCAATGGCTGGGATGGAGGGAGTCGAACCCCCATTGACGGAACCAGAATCCGCTGTCCTGCCATTAGACGACATCCCAATGACTGCATCGCTGCGCTCGGCTGTGCCTTTGCGCAAGAAAGAAATATACGGGAAGTCCGGCCGTGACGCAAGCCCCAATTTTGACTTTTTTGAAATTCAGTCAAATACGGCCAACACGTGAAGGACCTGTGAAGTCGACCGCTGCACACGAAGGGCAAAACGCCGCGAGCGGTAGCCGTCAACCGTTGGCAGATTCTACCGCGAAAACGATAGCACCAGGCAACACAATCGAAGTATCAATGATCACGTAGATATCGAGGCACCATGGACGAAGAGCTTGATTACCTATGGGAGACCCTGGGCCTCGAGATCACTGCTGACCTTTGGCCCGAACGGGACAAAATCCATCCCACACTGCGCCCCGCCATCACGGTGATGCAGGCAAAATACCGCCGTGCATCCTTTTTGATCATGCGGGTGTCATGGCACGCGGGACTCCCCGACCTTAAGCGAATCCAGGCAAGCCTCGTCGAGCTGTCCGGCATGCCGACCGTCATATCCGAGGCGCACCTGGAGCAGCGCCAGCGCGAGCGACTGCAACAGCAGCGGATTCCCTTTATCTGCCCCGGCGTTCAGGCATATCTGCCCTTTATGGACGAGGAGTACTGGAGCGGCAAGCCCAACAAGCACGTAAAGGTCTACGAACCGCACGAATGGGCACAGCTCGAGGATTGAGCCGAGCGAGCCCGCCGCTGGAAAACACATCCCACCCCGATCACTCAAAACGGGTCGCACTTTCCGCAGCTGCTACAGCAACGCCTCGGCCCAAGCCGCTTCCCTAAAGCCAGGAATCGCAAAGTCGTCGCCCACCAGCAGCGGACGCTTGACCAGCATGCCGTCGGTCGCCAGCAGCTCGTAGCACTCCCGATCCGTCATGCCCGCATCCAGACGTACCTTCAGGCCCAGCTCTCGATATTTCATGCCCGACGAATTAAAGAAGCGCCGTACCGGCAGCCCCGAACGAGCAATCCAGGTCGCAAGCTCATCAGCCGCGGGATTGTCCAAAACGATATCGCGGTCGATATACTCTACCCCATGTTCGTCCAGCCATGCCTTGGCCTTCTTACAGGTCGAGCACTTGGGATATTCAACAAACAATACCGCCATGGGATTTCCTTTCTTAGAGAAAACAGGTGTCTGGAAAACTGCACATCGACGACCACTCGCGATTGCAGCCGTTATTGTAGTCAATGTCGAAGCATAGGCAGTCGCGATGTCTCGCCTTAAGGCTAGCGCCTCGCATGGGCGCCGATCGGCCGAATCGCATGGCGTACCAACGCCGCTGCCAGCAATACCAACAGCATGGCGGTGACATAGCCCGCAGCAT
>JAHYYI010000030.1 GCA_019425045.1 Collinsella sp. | reverse complement strand
AAGCGTATGCATTTTTAGTATTAGATGCGTATGAAATGGAGGATGTGAATGGATGAGCTAATAGACTTTAAAAAACGATTTCTCAAGAATGGCGAGCTGGTTTCAATTCCAAAAAAGGAAAGCTATAAAAGAATCATGCTGCTATGGGCCGTCTCTTTCTTTGAATTAAATACAAGTTATACGGAGCTTCAGGTTAATCGTGTGCTGTCACAGCTCTATCCTGATTATGCCGTGTTGAGGCGGTACTTGGTTGATTATGGATTCCTATTAAGGGATGAACGAGGCCTGAAATACGAGGTTAATCGTGATGTTCACGGTATTGAGAACTAGCCGTCCGGTTCGGGTCCTATATATTGCTAGAGGGATAAGCGAAATAGGCAATTGGTGTGCGAATATTGCTTTGCCAATGCTGATTTACGAGGTAACTCACGATGTTTCGGCAACTGCTTTGATGGTCTGCTGCAGATTTGCCCCCTCTCTGTTTTCAGTTGCGCTCGCGCAGCTGCCTCAGAAGATGGGTATCGGGACACTGCAGGCCATGAGATTGGCAGACTTAATTCGCGCGGGATTATTCGTTTGCTATATTTTTGTTGATAGTAAATGGAGTATGTTTGCTATTACGTGCGCGGTATCGCTTTGCCGAACGGTAGAAATGCCCTGCTTTTACTCGTTGCTAAGAGCCAATACGAATAGTATCAATCGCGACGTAATTAATAATTCGTTTGGGTTCCTGCAGAATTTGATGATGGTTCTGGGGCCAGTTGCCGGCGGTTTTGTTGTCGCTCAATTTGGGGCGGAGGCTGTTCTTGCATTAGACGCGCTTTCTTTTGCCGCGTCGTTCTGGTTGCTGCGAGATGTTCCGTCGGTTATCGAGGTTAATGATAAAGAGGGAATAAGCAAAAATGAAAAAAACAGGACTGCATTTAGTGATCTTAGCGCGAAGCACTTGGCAATTGGTTTCCTATTAATCGATATTTCTAGTGGCGTGGCATTCGGCTCTCTGAATTCTCTTTTGCCAGCTATAGCGCAATTGCAATTTGACTCGTCATCTATACAATACGGATTCCTTCAGAGTAGTCTTACAATCGGACTGTTGTTCGGAAATACAATATATGGTCGTTTAATCAGTGGTTCCGATTGCGTTAAATCATATTGTTTTGTGACGTATCTTGCGCTAGGTGCGTATCTGGCGTTTGGCTATCGCTATGCGTCTGGGATATCGTTTATTTTCCTTTTTATCGTCGGTGCCGGAAACGCCATTCAAGATGTGCTTCTCATAACATCGCTGCAGGATTTGGCGAGAGACGGATCTGAATCGATAAGCCTGTTTTCAATTAGGGAATCTTTGCAATCGGTTGCTGTTGTTATTTCAACACTTCTTGTTTCGCTGTTCACGAGCATCGCGATGTTCTCAATTCTCGTTACAGGACTTGGTGTATTTTCAATTATGATGGTAGTTGTGTTTCAATTGAATTATTTGCGAAAGATGTGACGTTGATATGCCTAAAACGCTTTTAGTATTTCCCCCAGGATGGAGCCCAGTGGGGCCGTATCTTGCCTTGCCTGTTTTGAAGTCATATCTTCAAGAGGTTGAACAATACAAAGTTGACATTGTTGACTTAAACGTGGAATTTTACGATGACCTCCTATCTTTTAGACATGTCGAAGAGTGCTGTAAAAGGTATCGGGAATCAAAGGATTCGTTTAGTTCGAATGTTCAATTAACAATCGAGTTGATACAAAAGTCGGCACTTAATGTTGACGAGGCAAAAGATATTTTCAGATCGAAGAGATACTTTAATCTAAAAGAAAGACAATATGCTGAAAACATTTTTAGAAATGCACTCTATATCATAAATCACGTCTCATATGGAGTTAAATACACGTTCAACTCCATAGATCTGCCCTATGATTATTATTCGACACCAGAAATAATGAAATCGCTTGCGGATACCTTGCATAATCCGTTTATTTCCTTCTATGAAACTGCCTTTCTTAAGCGTATTCAGAGGGAAAAAATCGAGTTTATTGGGATTTCGGTGAGCGGCTGTTTCCAATTGATTTCTGCAGTTACGTTAGCGAAACTGATTAAAGAAGAATGTCCATCTGTTAAACACGTCTCATTGGGCGGCAATTACATTACTCGTTTAGCAGATGACTGCATGAAAGAATGGCATCCCCTTTTTTGAATACATTGATTCGATAATGATGTATGACGGCGAAGAGCCGCTTGCACGTCTTCTTGAGGCTCTTGACTCTGGTGATGACAATCTCGACTGTGTTCCAAACCTTTGCCATGCTAAAGGTGGAAAGATATATAAAAACCATCGGATTGAGCAAACATTTATCAACGATACAGTTCCCGATTTCGATGGCTTCGCCCTTTCTAAATACTTCATGCCTGAGCTAATATTGCCGGTTTATTCCTCTAGGCAGTGTTTTAATCATTGCGCCTTCTGCACCATTCCCGGTGCTACCGGTGGTTGTTACCGAAAGATGCCTATATCGAGAGTATTTGAAATAATGTGTCGGTTAAATGAAAAATACGGCACGAGAGTTTTCTCTTTTGTGGATGAAACATTCGAAGGCAAAAGAATGGAGCAACTCGCGGATGAAATAAACGCATCGGGAAAAACGTTTTTCTGGCATGGAGAAACGAGGTTCTCTCCAACCCTAAGTACAGACGTTTTTAACAAGATATACCAAAGTGGATGTAGGCAGATTCAGTTTGGCCTCGAGTCATACAACCAAAGAGTTCTTGATCTAATGAAGAAGAACACGAGAGTTGATTGGATTGATCGCAATATCCATGATTGTCTCAATGCGGGTATTCCTGTTCATCTATTTTTTATGATTGGCTTTCCGACCGAAACTAAAGAAGAGGCTCTGAACACCTTAGCTTATACAGAGAATGTTTTGAATTATTCAAAACAGGTATGTGGTGTTCCATATTCCACGAGAGGATTTACGAATTTTGGTCTCGTTATGGGGTCGGATGTTTGGAATCATCCCGATAAGTATGGTGTCTCTGTAATGCCGAAGTCCCAATATGAGGATTTGCGCCTCGAAGTGGATTATGTTTCAGGCACTGGTTTAACTTTAAATGAAGCAAAATCCTTATCTGATGAGCATCATATTGATTTTTATATGCAAGAGGTCATAAACGGTAGCGACACAATTGACTTGCCCCAGCGGCTTCATATTTCAGAGGTGACCTGGATCCTAGATTCTATTCACGCTGTCAGGTATAAGGGACATTTGACCAAAGTAAAGCGACGGCTAACTAGTCTAAATCCAGCTGATCGAATCTGGCTGGATTCCAAGACCTCTGTAGTGCTCGTTGAGCCATTTGCCTACTTCTATAATTCTGAATACCATCATGTCTATGCTGTTTCCCAGTTGGTATACCTTAAGTTGGCCCGTTTATTGGAGGCCGACTGTAGCATTTCTCTTATTCTTGATCAGGGCGACCTCGAGCTGACGAGGGCGATAGAAGAGCTGTTGCATTATGGATTGCTGAATACAAATATCGATGCCGATTATGTAATGCACGATAATGGTTTTCAATTGGTTAAAAGTTCGTTTGTTAAAGAAGTCGGACGCTCAAAAGAGGGGTTAAGAGTACTGCTGAGTTGTGCCACCCATAGAATGTGTGCGGTTAATGATTTTTCGTTCGCTTTGCTTTCGTTGTTTGAAAAGCCGATTACTAAGAACGAGGTGCGCGACATTTTGAAAAAAGAGGGACTATCGGCAAACGAGGAGCAATTAAACAAGTTGGTTGATAATTGCATGAAAGCAGATATACTACAACTGATTAGATAGAGGAGGTTTCTACATGGACGTTATTAACAAAGATCTCTTGGAGCAACTGAAAGAGTCTCAGGAAGAGGGCGTCGTGGTAGAAGTGTTCGACTTTGAGGACTACATGGATAAATTCTGCCATTAGTTTCGGAATTTACTTGCCTCGCTTAAAGGAGAAGTCGATTATCGATTTCTCCTTTTTTAATTAAAGATATTTTTGGAATACATGCTCTTAGCACAGGTTGGCGTCTCAGTAAACTGGGAGGTTGCTTTGGCTAGTTAGAGATATGTGAACGTCCGTTAGACTGAATCTCAGGGTAGAAGGGGCCTCCAGTGTCCAGATCAACAAGGCAATGCTGCGTTTCGGCTAATAAGAACGACGGCTTTCTGCGGGTCGCGGCGGCGTCGCCGCGGATTCGCGTGGCCGATGTCGAGGGCAATGCCGAGGTTGCGCTGGCGGCTGTTCGCGAGGCTGCCGAGCGCGGCGTTCGCGCGTTGGTGTTGCCCGAGCTTAATCTGTGCGGCTATACCGCGGCCGATCTGTTCCATAACCGCACGCTGCTGCATGCCTGCGAGGCGGCACTTGTGCACATCCTCGATGAAACCCGTGAGCTGCCGATTGTCTTTACCATCGGTCTTCCCGTTGCAGTTGCCGAGAATATCTACAACTGCGTCGCCGTGTGCTGCGCGGGCGAGCTTTTGGGCCTCACGGCCAAGAAGTATCTGCCCAACTATGGCGAGTTCTATGAGCGCCGTTGGTTTGCTCCGGCACCTACCGATCCCGTTTGGCTTGAATTTGCCGGTCAGGGTCCGGTCCCGCTGGGTTCGGGGCTTGTCTACCGCTGCTGCGATGAGGACGCCAAGGATTTGGTACTCGGTATTGAGGTTTGCGAGGACCTGTGGGTGCCAGCGCCTCCTTCGACCGAGATGGCGCTTGCCGGTGCCACGGTGATTCTCAACCCCTCCGCTTCCGACGAGATCATCGGTAAGGCAGATTACCGCCGCAGCCTTATCTCTAACCAAAGCGCGCGCCTGTACTGCGCCTATGCCTACGCGGATGCGAGCGAGGGCGAGTCCACGACCGATATGGTCTTTGCGGGCGAGAACCTTATCTACGAGAACGGCTCCAAGCTTGCCGCGACCAAGCTCCTCACCTGCGATATGGCGGTGGCCGATGTCGACCTCGACCGTCTGGTTGCCGAGCGCCGCCGCTCGACGACGTGGACGCGCGCCGACGATGCGCCGGAGGCCACGACCGTTGAGTTTTCGTTTGAGGGCGTGTTGGCCGAAGAACCTGTCCTGCGCGATGCCTGCGATATCGACCGCGTTTTTCCGCGCGCGCCCTTTGTGCCGGCCGATCATGGCGACCTGGCCGAGCGCTGCGAGACCATCCTCGACCTGCAGACCGCGGGCCTCAAGACACGCCTTGCCCACACGGGCACCAAGGCGGCTGTTATCGGCCTTTCGGGCGGCTTGGACTCCACGCTGGCGCTGCTTGTGACTGTGCGTGCTTTCGATGCACTGGGGCTGCCGCGCACGGGTATCACGGCGGTCTCCATGCCCGGCTTTGGCACGACGCACCGCACCAAGTCCAATGCCGAGTCGCTCGCCCGCGACCTGGGTGTCTCCTTTCGCGAGGTTTCGATTCATGCGGCCGTGGAGCAGCACTTTAAGGACATCGAGCACGATCCGGCCGTACAGGACGTGACCTACGAGAACAGCCAGGCGCGCGAGCGTACGCAGATTCTCATGGACCTAGCCAACCAGGCTGGCGGCTTTGTCATCGGTACGGGCGATCTGTCGGAGCTGGCGCTCGGCTGGGCTACCTATAACGGCGACCACATGAGCATGTACGCCGTCAACGCGAGCGTGCCCAAGACGCTTGTGCGCCATCTGGTGCGCTATGCGGCTGATGTCTTTGGCGGACGTATTGCCGAAACGCTGCTCGATATTCTCGATACGCCGGTGTCGCCCGAGCTTCTGCCGCCCACGGGCGACGGCGAGATTGCGCAGAAGACTGAGGATTTGGTGGGCCCGTACGAGCTGCACGACTACTTCCTCTACTACCTGCTGCGTTTTGGCTTTGAGCCCGGCAAGATCTACCGCATGGCGCTCAAGAGCTTCGAGGGCGCCTACGACGCCAAGACCGTCCACACGTGGCTGCGTACGTTCTATCGTCGCTTCTTTGCCCAGCAGTTTAAGCGCAGCTGCCTGCCCGATGGTCCCAAGGTGGGCTCGGTGACGCTCAGCCCGCGCGGCGATTGGCGTATGCCGAGTGACGCCAGCTCGCATCTGTGGCTTGCGCAGATCGACGCACTCAATCCAATTGACTAAGGTTGGCTAAATTGAACCAATACGGGGTTTGCAAGCGTTACACTTTTGCAATCTGATGGCCCGTATCGCGCGGCGCTCTTGTCGGAGCGCCGCGTTTTTTATATCGAAAGGTGGCACCATGCAGGCATCGCAGCGTCTCGACCGCTTTGGCGCGGAGGTCTTCGCCTCGCTCAACAACAAGCTGCTCGCGCTGAAGGCTCAGGGTAAGACCATTTACAACATGAGCGTGGGAACGCCCGACTTTAAGCCGTACGGCCACGTGGTCGAGGCACTCACGCAAGCAGCCCAAGATCCCGAGATGTGGAAGTATGCCCTGCGCGACCTGCCCGAGCTCAAGCAAGCCGTATGCGATTACTATGAGCGTCGCTTTGGCGTTTCGGGCATTACGCCGTCCATGGTGCAGTCGTGCAACGGCACGCAGGAGGGCGTGGGCCATTTGGGCTTGGCCCTGCTCGATCCGGGTGACACCATTCTGGTTCCCGATCCGTGCTATCCGGTCTTTGAGGCGGGTGCCAAGATCGCCGATGCCAAGCTCGAGTACTATCCGTTGGTCGCCGAGCATAATTACCTGCCCTATGTGGCGGGCATCGATCCCGAGGTGGCCGATCGTGCCAAGTACATGATCGTGTCGCTGCCCGCCAACCCGGTGGGCTCGGTGGGCACGCCCGAGGTCTACGAGGAGATTATCGCTTTCGCCCGTGAGCACGACCTGCTCATCGTCCATGACAACGCGTATTCCGATATCGTGTTTGACGGCGAGCCGGGCGGAAGCTTTTTGCAGTATCCCGGCGCGCTCGAGGTGGGCGTGGAGTTCTTCTCGCTCTCCAAGTCGTTTAACGTCACCGGTGCGCGTATCGGCTTTTTGGTCGGCCGCGAGGACGTGGTCTCTGCCTTTGCCAAGCTGCGCGGCCAGATCGACTTTGGTATGTTCTTCCCGATCCAGAAGGCTGCTATCGCCTGCCTGAACGGCCCGCGCGATGAGGTCGAGGCGCAGCGTCTGAAGTACCAGGAGCGTCGCGATGCCCTGTGCGACGGTCTTGAGGGACTGGGCTGGGAGCGTCCCAACGCGCATGGCTCTATGTTTGTGTGGGCCAAGCTTCCCGGCGGCCGTACCGATTCCATGGCGTTTTGCGAGGAGCTCATGGAGAAGGCCGGCGTTGTGGTGACGCCGGGTGCGAGCTTTGGGCCTTCGGGCGAGGGGCACGTGCGCATGGCGCTGGTCCTGCCGCCCGATCAGATCGCTCTGGCCGTCGAGGCTATTAGCGAGGCGGGTCTGTATTAAAAAGACATTTAGACGCGTCAATAGTTCGAAACCGATTTCGGGCAGTTAACTTACGAATTCTGCAAACAATTTCGGTAAACGGTCGATTTTTGGCTGCGAATAGGCGCATAATCAAAGTCCCGATTGGCTATATTGGGATTACGGCAAGCCGCTTGGGTCGTTCCCGGGCGGCTTGTTTGTGGAGAGAGATGGGAGAAAGTAATGGTTAACGAGAAGAAGGTCGCTATTGTCGGCTGTGGTTTCGTCGGTTCGTCTTCGGCGTTCGCACTGATGCAGAGCGGTCTGTTCTCCGAGATGGTCCTCATCGACGTGGACAAGAACCGCGCCGAGGGTGAGGCCCTGGATATCGCGCACGGCATGACGTTTGCCGAGCCGATGAAGATCTATGCCGGCGATTATTCCGATGTCGCCGACGCCGCTATGATTGTCGTCACCGCTGGCGCTGCCCAGAAGCCCGGCGAGACCCGCCTGGACTTGGTCAACAAGAACGTCAACATCTTCAAGTCCATTATTCCCGAGATTAAGAAGTCTGGCTTCGACGGCATTCTGCTCATCGTCTCCAACCCGGTCGATGTTCTGACCTATGCCGCCATCAAGATGTCCGGCCTGCCCGAGGGCCATGTCATCGGCTCCGGCACCGTGCTCGACACCGGTCGTCTGCAGCAGATGCTCGGCGCCCACGTCGAGGTCGATCCGCGCGACGTTCAGGCCTACGTCATGGGTGAGCACGGCGACTCCGAGTTTGTCGCTTGGTCCAGCGCTCAGGTTGCCGGCGTTCCGCTGAACACCTTCTGCGAGCTTCACGGCCACCTGGAGCACGAGGCCGCCGAGAAGCGCATCGCTGAGGACGTCAAGAACTCCGCCTACACCATCATCGAGAAGAAACACGCCACCTACTACGGTGTCGCCATGGCAGTTAAGCGCATCTGCACCGCCGTCATGCGCGATGAGCAGACCGTTCTGCCCGTCTCCTCGCTCATGGTGGGCGAGTACGGCCTGTCCGATCTTGCCATCTCCATGCCGACCGTCGTTGGCCGCGACGGCGTTGTCTGCCGCGTCCCCGTGCCGCTGAACGATGACGAGCAGCATGAGCTCACCGTCTCCGCCAAGGCCCTCAAGGACATCATCGACAGCGTCGACTTCTCCTGCTAAATTCGGCTCGTTTGGGCAACAGGCTACAATGAAAGGCGTCCGGTCCACACGGTCCGGGCGCCTTTTGGTGCAAAGTAACCCTACCCCAATGCGCCATAGTTGATGGGAGAGTCATGTCGGATTCACCTAACTTTTTGACCTATGTCCAGACGGCGTTTGATCCGTTTGAGGAACGGTCGTTCTGCGCGGTGGATAGCCTGGTCTTTGCGTGGCTGTCCTATTTGCGTTTGCCGGGTGATATGGCGGAGCTGACGAACTGGCAGGGCCTGGACGTACGCGAGCTGCTGCGCGCCGAGTGCTACCGGGACATGATTGGCGACCTGTGGGATCCGGAGGGGAGCAGGGCCTTGTTGGAGGCCGTGGCAGCAAGCCCTCGCTACCGTGGCGTGCACGTTTGCGGCTATCGTACCGTGAGTGATGCCGAGACGACGGAGCAGTTTGCGGCTATGACGTTCCGATTTCCGGCGGGGTTTAGCTATCTTTCCTTCCGGGGGACCGACAGCACGATTGTGGGCTGGAAAGAGGACTTTAACATGGCGTTCCGGTGTCCTGTGCCGGCCCAGGAATCCGCGGCGCGTTATGTGGACGAGGCGGCGGATGCGATTGACGGGCCGCTTTTGTGCGGAGGTCATTCCAAGGGTGGAAACCTTGCGGTGTACGGTGCGGCGATGTGCTCCGATGTCGCCCGTGAGCGAATCGAACGGGCGTATTCCCATGATGGTCCGGGCTTCGTCGAGGAGTTTCTGAACGGCAACGCTTTCGCTGATCTATCCAGCCGAATCGACAAGACGCTACCTCGGTCGTCGATTTTTGGCATGATGTTCGAGACGCAGGAGGACTATGCCATCGTTGAGAGCACCGAGTTCAGCCTGCTGCAGCACAATCCCTTTAGCTGGGTGGTTGATGGTCGCGACTTCGTGTACTGTGAGCGCCTGTCTGCCGGTGCTCGATACGTTGATGGCTCCATTCGCGAGATGCTGCTTGCAGTGGGGCCTAGCGAGCGCGAGCGTTTTGTAGATGCGTTGTTCTCCGTGTTTGAGGCTACGGGTGCTGAGCGGTTTGCGGATATCGCTGGGAATCTGCGCGAGAGCCTGCCCGTGATGCTCCAGGCTGCGCAAGGTTTCGACAAGGATACGCGACGCTTTGTCTCGCAGACCATCGTGGCAATCCTTAAATGCGCGCTGCTGCCCAAACGACCCCAGATCGACATGCCCGCTGCCGGCAAGAGTTTGGCAGAACAGCTCGAGGCTTGGCAGTCCGAGCTCCTGCGTTAGCCATTGGTGCAAAGCGACCTGTCCCCGATGCACCAATCTTCGATGCGCTTGGGGCGGGCTCGACCGCTATACTGGTTCGTGCCGAAATCGATCTAGAACGGAATGCCGTATATGAAAATCAATCACGCGATTCTGCATATCCTGGACTTTGACTCTGCCGTCAACGTCATGAGCCAGCGAGAGCTGGATATCGAGAGCCGCACCGTGCGCAACTTTGTGACCACACATTTGCGCCGTGCCCGTACATCGGCCGATAACAAGCGCGCCACGTTTGCCGAGAACTCTGCGTTTGGTGGCGAGCTCAAGGGTTACTTCTTTGGCGAGCGCGAGTTCGTGGACCTGTCGCAGCAGATTGCGGAGTTTATCTCCTCCGAGCTCACCAAAGCCGAGAAAGCCGAGTCCACCGACGTGCTCGTGGCCGATTTTGACGACGATGAGGATGCCCGCTGGTTTGCCGTCATGCTCCTGGGCTCCAAGCAGGCCTTTATGCACGAGGTAGGCCGCGAGGAGGGGGAGGTGCGCAACGACATTGCGCGCCACTACGCCATTCTGCCGAACCCCTCGCAAAAGGTGCCGAGCTATGCCATCGTGCGCGCGAGCACCATGGAGATCGGCTACGTGGACAAGAAGCGCAAGATTGCCGGCGAGGACCGTATGCTTATCCCCGATGGCCTGCTGCAGTGCGACACGGGCGTATCGGGCAAGGAGGTCATCGACACCGTGACGCGCGTGGTCGAGGAGGTCGCCGAGGAGCACGGTGCCAACACGGCCGTCGCGCTCGCCAAGGTCAAGGCCGCCGTCGCCGAGAAGGTCGAAGACGACGAGGAGCTGCCGCCCTGGGATATCGTGGACGAGGTCTTTGAGGACGAGCCGGTCATCAAGGAGAGCGTACGCGCGGCGCTGACCGAGGAGAAAGTGCCCGAGCGCGTGTCCGTGGAGCGCAAGCAGGTCGAGCGAGCGGCCGTGCGCAACCACAAGATCCGTACCGACACGGGTATCGAGATCAGCTTCCCGGCCGAGATGGGCTCGAACTCCGAGTACATCGAGTTTGTCAATGAGCCCAACGGCCTCATTTCCATCGAGCTCAAAAACATCGGCAGCATCGAGAATCGATAAATTGCGTTACGCCTGCAGCGAGAAAGCGAAGGCCGAAGCCCCCTTGGAGCTTCGGCCTTTTTGTTTAGGGCTGAATTGCCCTACAGGTTGAGCATACGTCAGCGAAAACGCCCCTAGGCGAGCAAGGTGACGTGAAAGAGGAGGGAAGCGTACTTCGGTATGCGACCGACGATTGAACGTCAGATTGCCGCCTAGGGGCGTTTGCAGCTTCGAGCCGTTACGCGGTTTGTCAAAACCGCGTAACCCTACAGCTGGCGCAGGCCTTCTTCGAGGCCAGTCTTGCTGTCGGTCTGGGCGTCGCGCATCTTGATGACGCGGGCGGGGACACCGGCCACGACGGCACCGGCGGGGACGTCCTCGACGCATACGGCACCGGCGGCCACGACGGCGCCCTTGCCCACGCGCACGCCCTCCAGGACCACGGCGTTGGCGCCGATCATGACATCGTCCTCGACGATGACGGGCGTGGCACTGGCGGGCTCCACGACGCCTGCCAGTACGGTGCCGGCGCCGATGTGGCAGTTCTTGCCCACGGTGGCGCGGCCGCCCAGCACAGCGCCCATATCAATCATGGAGCCTTCGCCAATGACGGAGCCGATGTTGATGATGGCGCCCATCATGATGACGGCGCGATCGCCGATCTCGACGCGGTCACGGATGATCGCGCCCGGCTCGATGCGGGCGTTGATACCCTTGAGGTCGAGCATGGGCACGGCGGAGTTGCGGCAATCGTTCTCTACGTCGTAGTAGTCGATGGAGTCGGCGTTAGCGTCGAGGATTGCCTTGAGCTCATCCCAGTCGCCAAAGACGGTCTTGCCGCGACGGCCGCCGTAGACGTGCGCATCGCCCCAGGCAACCTTCATGCCGGGCTTCTCGCGCACATACAGCTTGACGGGCGTCTTTTTAGGCGCGGTGGCGATGTAATTGATGATCTCCTGGGCATTCATCTCGGCTGCGTTACTCATATGCTGTTTCTCCTTTGCGTGGGTACGGTAGATAGTTGGTTAGGCAAACATGACCTGGTCGAACGTATAGAAGCCGTGCTCGCGGGTGACGAGCTTCTGCGCGGCTGCCAGGGCGCCGTTGACAAAGATCTGACGGCTCGTGGCGCGATGCGCGAGCGTGACCTCCTCGTCCTGACCAAAGAAGCTCACCTCGTGAACGCCGGCAACGGTGCCACCGCGCAGCGAGTGCATGCCGATCTCCTTGGGGTCGCGCGCGCCGCACATGCCCTCGCGGCCATAGACGGGGTGGTAGCCTGCCTCGGGCTCGGCTTCGACAACGGCATCGAGCA
The DNA here is from genome assembly GCA_019425045.1 of Collinsella sp. Classification (GTDB taxonomy): domain Bacteria; phylum Actinomycetota; class Coriobacteriia; order Coriobacteriales; family Coriobacteriaceae; genus Collinsella. The sequence goes on along the minus strand of JAHYYI010000030.1, from coordinate 9,212 downwards.
GCAGCTTGGCGGTACCGCTGGGGGCGTCGACCTTTTGGTTGTGGTGCGTCTCGACGATCTCGCAGTCAAAGCCGGGCAGTTCGCGCGTGGCCTGTGCCACCAGATGACGCAGGGCCGCGATGCCGATGGAGTAGTTGCCGGAGTGCATGACGCGGGCGCTCTGACCTAGCTCGCGCAGGCGATCCATCTGCTCGGGCGTATAGCCCGTGGTGCCCGAGACCAACGCCGCGCCTGTACGCTCGACATAGGCAACGACGGCATCGAAGGTCACGACATTCGAGAAGTCGATGATGACGTCGGCTGCCGGGGCGCTTTCGAGCTCAGACAGGTCAAAACCGATCTGGGCCACAATGTCGAAAACGGGCTGTCCGGCGGTATCGACAATACCCTCGGCAGTGGTGCGGATGAGCGAGCCCATGCGACCCGTTCCCATAATGACGGTCTTAATCAAGCAGACCAGCTCCCTTCAGAGCATCGGTAAGTGCGGCACGCGTATCGTCGGCCATGGGGCACAGCGGCATGCGGTAGTTTGCCTCGATCATACCCATCTGGGCGAGCGCTTCCTTAACGGGGATGGGGTTGACCTCGCTAAAGAGGGCATTGATCAGCGGCTGGCCGGCAATTTGGATATCGCGGGCACGCGCCACGTCGCCGTCCAGATAGGCACGGCACATGTCGTGCACGAGCTGCGGCTGAACGTCGGCCCACACGCTGATGGTGCCCGAGGCGCCCAGGCTCATGAGCGGCACGGTGAGCGCGTCCTCGCCCGAGTACATGCGGAAGTCATCGGACAGCAGGTGGGCGATCTTGGCCGCGTAGGCTACGTTGCCCGAGGCCTCCTTGATGCCCATGATGTTGGGGTGCGCAGCCAGGCGCTCCACGTTGCGCTCGCTGATGCCGCAGCCGCAGCGGCCGGGGATGTTGTACAGGATGCAGGGGATGTCCACCGCGTCGGCAACGGTCTTAAAGTGCTGGTAGATGCCCTCTTCGTTAGACTTGTTGTAGTAGGGGGTAATGAGCAGCAGACCATCGGCACCCAGGCCCTGGTAGGTGAGCGACTTGGTGAGCATGGTCTGCGTGGAGTTGGAGCCCGAGCCGGCGATGACGGGGACGCGGCCCGCAACCTGCTTGACCACTGCGGCGACAACGGAGTTGTCCTCGTCGTCGGTCATCGTGGCACTCTCTCCGGTGGTGCCCAGGGTGAGGATGGCGTCAGTGCCATTTTGCAGGTGGAAATCGATAAGGCGCTCGAGTGCATCAAAGTCGACGCTGCCGTCCTTTTTAAACGGCGTGACGAGGGCGACGATCGAACCCTCGAGGTTGCGGATATCCATGTTCTTCTCCTTCGCTTCCGCGATCTGGATGCGTTTGTTCCACTGAGCGGCGACGGCCAGACGCTCGTCCTGGGCGCGACGGCGGGCACTTTCGGCGCGCGACTTGGCCAGCAGCTCTCGGCCGCTCGGCAGCACGTCGAGCGTGGCAAAGTAATCGCCCGGGCGCTCAGCACGGCGGATGAGGTCGGCCGAGCCATCGGGGCGCAGCAGCACCTCGGCGGAGCGCAGACGGCCGTTGTAGTTGTAGCCCATGGAGTAACCATGCGCGCCGGTATCGTGGACCACGAGCAGGTCGCCCATGTCGATCTGCGGTAGCTCGCGGTCGATGGCGAACTTGTCGTTGTTCTCGCACAGATTGCCCGTAATGTCGTACGTGTTTGTGACAGGCGCCGCGGTCTTGTCGGAGCCACCCGGCTGGCCCATCACTGTAATGTGGTGGTAGGCGCCATACATGGCAGGGCGGATCAGATCGACGGCGCTTGCGTCGACACCGATATAGTCCTTGTAGATCTGCTTTTCGTGGATGGCCTTGGTGACCAGGCAGCCGTAGGGGCCCATCATAAAGCGGCCCATCTCGGTGCAGATGGCCACATCGCCCATGTCGGCGGGAACCAGGATCTCGTCGTATGCCGCGTGCACTCCCTCGCCGATGGCGTGAATGTCGTTGGCCTGCTGCTCTGGCAGGTAGGGGATGCCGACGCCGCCGGATAGATTGATGAAGGCGACGTGTGCGCCGGTCTCGCGCTCCAGGCGCACGGCAAGCTCAAAGAGGATGCGCGCGAGCTTGGGGTAGTAGTCGTTGGTGACGGTGTTGCTTGCAAGGAATGCGTGGATGCCAAAGTCCTCGGCGCCCTTGGCCTTGAGCGTGCGAAAGGCCTCGAAGAGCTGCTCGGTGGTCATGCCGTACTTGGAGTCGCCGGGGTTATCCATGATGCCATTGGAGAGCTGGAACAGGCCACCCGGATTAAAGCGGCAGCTGACCGTCTTGGGGATGGGCCCCGCAACGCGCTCAAAGAACTCAATGTGGCTGATGTCATCAAAGTTGACGATGGCGCCCAGCTTGTCGGCGAGCTCAAAGTCGGCCGCCGGCGTGTCGTTGGACGAGAACATGATGTCGTGTCCCGTGATGCCCAGCGAGCGGGCGATCATGAGCTCGGTATAGCTCGAGCAATCGCAGCCGCAGCCGTATTCGTTGAGAATGGAGATGAGCGCCGGGTTGGGGTTGGCCTTGACGGCAAAGTATTCCTTAAAGCCCGGGTTCCATGCAAAGGCGTCGCGCACTTCTTGCATGTTGCGGCGGACGCCCGCCTCGTCGTATAGATGAAACGGCGTGGGGAATTGCTCGACGATATGCTCGAGCGTCTCCTTGTCCACAAACGGCTGCTTGGCCGCATATGCCTCGTTGGGGGTCAATGCCATGTCCCGTAAACCTCGCTATCCAGACGGCGCCATCTGCGCATCGAATCCGCATAGCGTGGACCCAATGTCCGGATAGCGCTCCCGCATTGCTGCAGACAGTCCTGTGGGTGTTTCCCACAGGCCCACCAGGTTGTTCGTGCCCGAAAAACCCAGTTCGGCGGGTTTCGCCTCCCCACGGGGTCAAAGCCTGCCGGCTCGCCCGCGGTTCTTCGTGCCCGCGCCTCTATCAAGTGGTAACGACCCTACCACGTTGCACTTTACCAAACAAGAGTATTCGTATATAACGTTTAAAAAATGCAAAGATATGCTGGAAATAAGGGTGTGGCAATCTTGCGGCACAATAGATGGCAACCGACGCGCACCCATGAAAGGAACCTCTATGACCGAGCTCCAAGAACTCCGCCGCTATCGGCGCGACTTGCACAGGATCCCGGAGCTCGACTTCGATCTTCCGCAGACGATCGCCTATATCGAGGGTGTGTTGGCGCCGCTCGCCTGCGAGGTGGCCCATCCGTGTCCCAGCTGCGTCTGCGCTTTCTTCGACGCTGGCGTTGGTGCCGCGCATGCCACGGCGATTCGCGCCGACATGGATGCGCTGCCTATTGTGGAGGCGACGGGCGCGGCTTTCGCCTCGTCTCATCCCGGCAAGATGCACGCTTGCGGGCACGATGGGCACATGGCCATGGCGCTTGCCGCAGCGACGTATGTCGACCGTGCGATTCGCGAGCGGCCGGGTGTCATTAAGCGTAACGTGCTCTTTGTGTTCCAGCCTGCCGAGGAGACGACCGGTGGTGCCAAGACGGTATGCGAGAGCGGTGTGTTCGAGCGCTATGGTGCCGACCGTATCTTTGGCTTTCACGTGTGGCCCGACCTTCCCGCCGGCACGCTGGCGAGCTGTCCCGGTCCGCTGCTGGCGCGCTCGAGCGAGACGCACATTCATATCCATGGCACGAGCATCCATATCGCCAAGACCTACGGCGTTCCAGTCGAGGAATCACATGACGCAGCGCTGGCGGCGGCAAAGTTCCTGGTTGCCGAGCGCGAGGTGATGGACGAGCTGGGTGCCGATGAGCCCTGCATCGGTAAGTTTGGCCTGCTGCAGGCCGGCACCGTCTGCAATGCGGTGGCGGGGGAGGCCCATGTTGCCGGTAGCTTGCGTGTGTTTACGGACGCCATGTTCGACCGTGCGCGCGAGGGCGTACGCCGTGCGCTCGACGAGGCGTGCACCGCAACGGGCTGTACGTACGATCTCGACTTTGCCGAGGGCTATCCGCCAGTCGATAACGACCCCGAGTTGTTTGCCCACATTGCGCCTGCCTTGCCCGAGCTGCAACTTGTGGACGAGCCGCTGTTAATTGCCGAGGACTTTGCTTTCTATCAGCGCCATCTGCCGGGCGTGTTCTTCTTGCTGGGCACGGGCGTGCCAGAAGGACAAGAAAACCCGATCGACGCTGATGACTGCCCAGCCTATGCGATGAGCGCTCTGCATACCGATACCATGCTCTTTGACGAGGAGATTCTTCTCAAAGGCCTCGATGTCTACAAACGATTGCTTTTGCTTGACTAAGGCGCAAAGGACTATTTGTTCTAGAAAACACGAACAAACGTACGATATAATAGAGATGTAAGTCTATAGAAACGTTTGACGTTACTAACGTAAGGCGATACTATGATTGCATCGTATAAAGATGAGGATACCGAACGCTTTGCCATGGGTGTGCGGGTCAGGAGGTTCGTGCCCTTTGAGCGTGTTGCGTTGAGGAAGATTCGCCAACTGCAGGTTTGTGCTTCGCTTGATGATCTTCGCGTTCCACCGGGCAACCGCCTGGAAGCTTTGAAGGGCGATCGTGCCGGTCAATATAGCATCCGTGTTAACGAGCGCTATCGGGTCTGTTTTGAGTGGAGACAGGAGATGGCTTGGAATGTCGAAATCGTCGATTATCACAAGTGATGAGACTTCGGCCGATTTGCTGTCGCCGGTGACTCCTGGTGAGCTTCTCAAAGAGGAGTTTCTTGTTCCCATGGGCATTTCTCAATATCGCCTTGCGAAAGAGACTGGGATTCCGGCTCAGCGTATCGGGCAGATTGTCTTGGGAAAACGTCGCGTGACGGCCGACACCGACCTTCGTCTTTGCCGTTATTTTGGCCTGACGGATGGTTATTGGCTGCGCGCTCAGGTGGCGTTTGACCTTGAGGCAGAGAAAAGGCGGATTGAACCGGAACTCGATAAGATCGTTCCTGTTCAGCAGGCCATCGCACTGTAGTGCTCAAAGATGATGGGGGGGGGTGGCGATGAGGCGACGCCGACAGTCTGCCGTATATAGTCCGGGTGGATGCGGGTGTGGCTTGTTACTGCTTCCGGTCATCGCTGTGAGCATTGGCGTGATGTTTGCGCTTGCCGGGGTGGCAGCAGCGGCACTCGTGTTGCTGATTGTGGCCATTGGCGTGACGGTCTGGCTGTACCGTTCTCGCGAGCAACGCCGCGCCGACGGTAAGACCAATGTTGGATGGACCATCTTTTTAGTCTTCGCCTACCTATTGAGCATCAGCTATTTAGCCTTCTTTATCCTGTTGCTTGTAAGCACCTTTACCGGGGAACCCGTCACGGTGGGGTAGGCTTCGACGAGCTTCTTGAGGATGAAGCGAGGGGCGGACCCTGAATGAACCGCGTCCCACATCAACAAGTTTCATTCGTTGTGTGGCAATCCGAATGTGCGGGCGTTTGGCGTGAGAGCACCGCCGCCAGCAACATGGGGATGCAGGCCGCAATCGCCAGCCCCCATGCCAGCACATCGCAAAAGCGCGTCAACGTCGCGCCTGACCACGGCCATTTCCTGCTCGAGTTTGTAGGCTCGCTCGATGCGAGCTCGTCGATCTTGAGCTCCATAACCGCGCGGCTGCGCGAGTTGGACTCGACAACTCCGATCGGTGTCACGGTGACGCCGATGAGCGTCATCGCAATAGACTCCATTGGACCTCCTGGCAGGATATAGGTCAACTTGCGAGTGCATTATCCGCTGCGGTCACAAATCAGCTGGCAACTGAGTAATCGGCCTAAAGCACGGGGTAAAATACGCTAAAGAGGAAGGAATGGAGGCTGAAATGGAAGAGTTCGAGCTCAAGGACGAGCGGCAGGAAGAGGGTGTGAAGACAACGCTGACGGAAACTGACCTTGAGCTTAACGATGCGGAAAAGAAGCCTCTCATGCATGCCACCCGAGAAAAGGTGGAAGCCATTCCTTATATCGTTAAGGAGGGCGCAGCGAAAGCCGTCCAATTCGTCAAAGAACATAAGAAGGGGATTGTCGCCGGGACGGTCGCTGCCATTGGGGCTGTCGCCTACGTTGCCAACAACTCGCATGAGAAAGATCAGCTGCTGGAAAAGAATGCTCGGCTGACGGAAGAAAACGCTCAGCTGTCAGACGATCTCGTAATAGAGCGCGAGGTCTCAGACCGTTTGGCATCGCGAGTGGTGGAGCTCGAGAATCTCTGCGATGAGAAAGACGACTATTTCCGAGAGACGATTTCGGACGGGCTGCGTCATGGAAGTTCCCTCGCCGGAAAGCACATGGCCGACCGAAGGCAATATCTCAATGAGGAGTAGGCCGGTTCTTACTACGCACCATTACGCCCCAACGCCTAGCCTGTACCGTTGGGGTGGCGCACTCATTTCTGGCCGCAGCGCAGGAAAGACGCCTGCGCAGCCGTCAGGGGTGCTATTTGGTGCAGTTCCAAGCCTCATCCAGCCGTCAGCTAGCCCGCCTGCCCCTCGCCGTCGTCGCGGCGTATCGCGTACTCGTCTGCTTTGAGTCGCAGACCGTGTCGTTGCCGCCCATGATGGCCTTGTGGTTGTTGAATGTGGTCGAGCCTATGTGGCCCTTGGGCGGCTCTCAGCCCGCATCTACCAGGATTCTTGTCGAGCTCGTGCGAGCATCGAGCGTGTAGGGCATGCTCGAGAGCGTCGTCGTCCGCATGGACCACGCCGCGCAGGTTCGCCATGTCGGAAATCGAGACAAGGCACTGCAGCCGTAGAACCAGTAGTTCAAATCGATGTTGGCAAGCCTCGAGGTGTCATCGGCGATGGACACGCGCTTCACGCTCTTCTATATGGCAACCTTAGCTCTCAGCTAATGAATTCAAGTTCAATCCTTCCTACGATGTGCTGTGTGCCGGCACGGTAGCCGGATCGTAGGAAGGATGAATAATGGCAAAAGAGGGAAAGAAGCCGATCGGCAAGATTGTCCTAGGCATCATCGTGGTGCTGGTTATCGTCGGTGCCGTGGGCTCTATGGGCGGCAACTCAACCGATTCGTCTGCGAGCGATTCGGCAAAACCTGCCGAGATGACACAGCAGGCTGAGGAGCAAAAAGAACCGCAAGAACCGTATACCATTGCTGACGAGGCTGAAGACGCTTCCAATCAGTTTACCTATAAGATCACGGGCACGCTGACCAATAACACGGACAAGGAAAAGAGCTACATCCAGATTGAGTATGTTCTGTATGATGCCGATGGCAACCAGGTCGGAACGGCTCTTGCAAACACCAATCATCTGAAGGCGGGCGGCTCCTGGAAGTTCGAGGCGCTGGGTACGGTGTCTCCCGACCAGGTTGCTAGCTGGGAGCGTTCGGACGTAAGCGGTTTCTAGCATGTTGCATGCACTGGGGGAGGTGAAGTCGTATGCCCGATAAAAAGCTGACCGAGGAGTTGCTCAACGAGCTTCTCGATGCGCCGAACATCGATGGCTATATCAGGGAGCACGACTTTGCCGCCCCGTCGCTTTCGGACTACCTGAAGCAGCTGCTGCAGGAAAAGGGCTTGGAGCGCTCGCGCGTGGTTCGTATGGCCGATCTCAATGAGACCTTTGGCTATCAGATCTTTACTGGTGCGCGTCACCCGAGTCGCAATAAGGTGCTGCAGATTGCCTTTGCGATGGCGCTGACGCTCAAAGAGACCAACCGTGCGCTGACGGCTGCCGGGGTAAGCGTCCTTAACTGCAAGGATCGCCGTGATGCGATTATCATCTTTTGCATCGATCGCGGGTGTAGCCTCCAAAAGGTCAACGAGGAGCTGTATCGCTTTGGCGAGGAGACGGTGAGTTAGCGGCTGATATCTGAGCCGGCGGAGCTGCCGAACAACGATGCAAACGAACGGGGCGCGGATGCCATGGGGTGTCTGCGCCCTGCGCTATGATGGAGGCTATGGATACTCAGACCCCAACATATTCCGATGACGAGCTGACCGCAGCGCTTGCCGAGCACCTGGCGTCGCTCGATCGCGACGATAGCTATCGCGTGGAGCGAGTGCTTAAGCGCTCGTCTGTTGAAACAGCCGAGCTCGTGTACTTTGAAGGAACCGGCGGTGGTTCGCTCGGCCCCTTTGTCCGTAAACGCATCGATGCTTCGGCTCAAATCGGCGGGGCATACGAGCGTCTGTTTGCCGCTCAACGGGCGGGCAGGCGTTTTGAGCACCTGCCCAGAATCGTCGATTGCCGTCGTGTGGGCGACGAGCTTAACGTGGTTATGGAATATATCGAAGGAGAGACGCTCGGGGTGCTGGTGGACCGTCTGGGAGCCACCCCCGATTATGCATGTGAATTGTATCCTGCCCTATGCGATGCCGTGGGCGAGCTCCATGCCGGTTTTGCAATGGCGGGGGAGACGTCGGCGCCGGTGATCCATCGCGACCTCAAGCCATCGAATATCATCGTGACAGGTGCGAGCCGTACGCTCGATGAGGGCCTGACGTTTTCATCGCTGGTGATTATCGACTTGGGGATCGCGCGCGTATGGCGCGATGGCGCCGATGCCGACACCGTCAAGTTTGGCACGCGACCCTATGCGCCGCCCGAGCAGTATGGGTTTGGGCAGACGAGCGTGCGCAGCGACGTCTACGCACTTGGCGCCCTGTTGTTCTTCTGCTTGACGGGAATCGACCCTAAACCAGGGCTCGACATGCGCGAGCAATGCGAGGCGCGTGGCATTCCCACTCCACTTGCCGATGTCATCTGCATGTCGATGGCGCTCGACCCGGCTAAGCGTTTTGCGAGTGCGGAAGCGTTGGGACGGGCTACGCGCGCGGCATACGATCTGAGTCGCCCCGTGCGGCCTCCTGTGTCTGCACCTGTCCGTACTCCGGCCTCGGAGACGGTGTTGACGCCCCAAGGGCTCCAGAACCCCGCAGGGCTTCCTAGGCCTGCCGCCTCCGCTGCATGCGGTCTGCTCTCTCGCGTTCCGGAGTCTCTGGGGCGCATTTGGAATACGCTTGTCTGCTTCTCGCTACTTGTGTTCTTTGCCGGAAGTCACTTTGCCGTCTTTCACCCCACGGGAGCAAACCAAAGCTACCCGACGTGGCTTCTCATAATCGAGTATTTTTTCTTTGTCGATGGCCTTATGGCGCTTATGCATTTGGGGGTGCGGACAGAAAGTTGGACCGCGGGGCGGTCCGGACTGGAGGTTCG
>JAHYYI010000003.1 GCA_019425045.1 Collinsella sp. | reverse complement strand
GGTGCGGGAACGGCCTATTTGCTCAATGTGTTCGGCTGAGATCGGAAATCAACCGAAGCATGGCGGGGTTTGGGTCTCACCGACCGGGCGCAGGGTTACCTCCCAAATCGTCCTCGCGCATGGCCGGCATTTGTCCTGCTCCTGCGGAGCTGCGGACAAACGCCGGCCTGCGCTGCGGAAAGATTTGGGAGGTAACCCTGCGCCCGGCCTGCGGCTACTATGGGGCCGACGCACCAACTTGAGATGCTGCGCATACAAAGTTGGAAGGGTCTGAATTGCACTTCGTTGGGATGGGCCCGTTTCCCCATGGGAACTTTGCTTGGCAGGACTCTAATTTAAATTCAGCATAAACAGGGGCGCCCTCTTTGAGTACGCCCCTGTTCTGGCTTGTTTGCGGTTGTCGACGCGATACTTTGCCTCGTCTTGCCTTATGCCAAGAACTCCTTGGTGGTCGCCACGATGTTGGCGGCGTCCAGGCCGTACTTGTGCAGGAGCTCGGCACCCGGGCCGGACTCGCCGAAGGTGTCGTTGACGCCAATCTTCTTGAGCGGCGTCGGGCACTGCTCACACAGGACGTCGGCAACGGCGCTGCCCAGGCCACCGATCACAGAGTGCTCCTCGACGGTCACGACGTGGCCGGTCTTGGTGGCGCTCTTGACGATCAGGTCGGCATCGATGGGCTTGATGGTGTGCATGTTGATGACCTCGGCGTCGATGCCCTCGGCAGCGAGCTGCTCGGCGGCCTCGAGAGCCTCGCCGACCATCAGGCCGCAGGCGATGATGGTCACATCGGCGCCCTCGCGCATGACAATGCCCTTACCCAACTCGAACTTGTAGGTCTCGGGGTCGTTGATAACCGGCGAGGCCAAACGGGCGAAGCGCATGTACACCGGACCGTCGCACTCGTAGGCGGCGCGCGTCACGGCGCGGGCCTCCACGTCGTCGGCGGGAACAATTACGGTCATGCCGGGGATGACGCGCATGAGGGCGATATCCTCGCAGCACTGGTGCGTGGCGCCGTCCTCGCCCACCGAGATGCCGGCGTGCGTGGCACCGATCTTAACGTTGAGGTGCGGGTAGCCGATGGAGTTGCGGACCTGCTCAAAGGCGCGACCGGCAGCGAACATGGCAAAGGTACTCGCGAAGGCAACACGACCAGTGGTCGCGATACCGGCGGCGACGCCCATCAGGTTGCTCTCGGCAATGCCCACATCGAAGAAGCGGTCGGGGCAAGCGGCCTTAAACTTACCGGTCTGCGTGGCGGCGGCCAGGTCGGCGTCGAGGACCACAAAGTCATCGTGCTCGTTGGCGAGCTCGACGAGGGCCTCGCCGTAGCTTACACGCGTGGCGATTTTCTTGACGTCTGCCATCCTAGAGCTCCTCTCCGGCGGCCGTGAGCTCTGCCATGGCCTGCTCAAACTGTTCATCGTTGGGGGCCTTGCCGTGCCAGCCAACCTGGTTCTCCATAAAGGACACGCCCTTGCCCTTTGTGGTCTCGGCGATAATGGCGGTCGGCTGCCCCTTGGTGGCGCGAGCCTCGGCAAAGGCGGCGCGGATCTGGTCGAAGTCGTTGCCGTCGGCGAGCTCAACCACGTGGAACTTGAACGCGCGGAACTTGTCGGCGAGCGGCATGGGGTCGTTGACCTCCTCGACGGGACCGTCAATCTGAAGGCCGTTGTGGTCGACGATCACGCAGAGGTTATCGAGCTGCTGGTTGCCGGCAAACATGGCGGCCTCCCAGACCTGGCCCTCCTCGCTCTCGCCATCACCCAGCAGGGCGTACGTGCGATAAGTATCGCCCCAGTGCTTGGCGGCAACGGCCATGCCCACGGCGGCGGAAATGCCCTGGCCGAGCGAGCCGGTGGACATGTCGACGCCCGGGGTGTCGTTCATGTTGGGGTGACCCTGCAGGTGGCTGCCGATGTGGCGCAGCGTCTCAAGATCCTCCTTGGGGAAGAACCCGCGCTCGGCGAGCACGGCGTACAGGCCCGGAGCGCAATGGCCCTTGGAGAGCACAAAACGGTCGCGATCGGCCTTGCGGGGATCGGACGGGTCGACGTTCATTTCCTCAAAGTACAGATAGGTCATGATGTCGGCAGCACCGAGCGAACCGCCCGGATGGCCGGACTTGGCAGCGTGCACGCCGGTGACGATGCCCTTCCTTACCTCGTTGGCAACCTTTTTGAGCTCTTCGTCGCTCATTGTGCCTTCCTTTCATCCTCTTTAGACAAGATGCGCACGGCACCGAAGGTAATCCCAACACAGCCGCAATGCACGTACGTCATTCATTATGCTGGAAACTGATGGCTTTACCAGAGTTTTTATCATTATTTGAACAATTTAGCAGGCAGAACCGCTGATGAAACGGTTTATCAATGTGAACGTCTTTTGGATGGAACGCGGTCGCCCCTACGCGCTAATGTCCTTGAATCCCTCGCCGAAGGCTTCCGTAACGTCAGCGACCGTCACAATGGCGTGAGGATCGCGCTCGCGCACGATCGTCTTAAGGGTATTGAGCTCTCGACGGCTCACGATGACCATGATCACCGGCTTCTCGGCACCCGAATACATGCCAGTCGCCTTAAACTTGGTACAACCACGACCCAGGCCATACATAATATCGGCAGCGATATCAGGGAACTTGTCCGAGATGATGAGTACCATACGACGCTTGTTGCCGCCATCGACCACGGCATCGATCACGTAGCCGCTAATGACCATCGAAAGGCCTGCATATAGTGCATTTTCGATTGAAAAGACCGGAGCCGACAGCGCACACACGGCAACATCGATCGCCATGACGGTCGAGCCCACCGGCAGCGAGGTGTTACGCGAGATGATTTGGCCAATCGTGTCCGAGCCGCCGGTGTTGGCGCCGGCGCGCAGCACCATGCCGTAACCGATGCCCGTGATAATGCCGCCCCACATAGCGGGAAGCATCAGGTCTGCATGTGCCAGAGGCGCTACAAACGGGGCGAACAGATCGGTAAAGAAGCCCAGCAGCACAAAGCCCGTCGCGGTCTGCACCACGTAGAACATGCCGCCCTCGCGCATAACGACCAGCAGCAGTAAGGCATTCATCACGATGGTCTGGATACCGACAGGAAGCGACACGCCTCGCGCCGCGCCGACTGCTTGGATAATAGTCGCAAGGCCCGTAACGCCACCGGCGGCAAGACCATTGGGAATCAAAAACAGGTCGGTCGCGATGGCGGCCAAGGCACACCCCAACATGATCTGGGGCAGATCGTGAAAGAAGTTCATCGAAAGAATGCGCTTGATGTCCAGACGATATGCCATGCTGCCTCCCTCAAAAAAGCGCACCCCATCGGATGCGCTTTGAACTTCTTCTTGTATTCGATTCTACCGATTCGCCGGACAAAAACCACCCCTGCGCAGGGTTTGCTCTGGATACAAAACCACCCTGCTGGGAGGGTTTTAATCCATTTCCACATAAACCGGGCGGTTTATGCAGATGGGGTCTCCGCGTCAGCGTTACCGGTGGCCCAGCGATGGTAGCCAATAACAAACGGGTCCAGGTCGCCATCGTCAAGAACGGCCTCGACATTGCTGGTCTCCACGCCCGTGCGTAGGTCCTTGACCATCTGGTACGGGTAGAGCACGTAGCTGCGAATCTGGTTGCCAAAACCAATCGTGGTCTTGGGTCCGCGGATCTCATCGAGCGCCTCGGCACGCTTCTCAAGCTCAATCTCGTACAGGCGAGCCTTGAGGATCTGCATGCACGCGGCCTTGTTCTGGATCTGGCTGCGCTCGTTTTGGCAGGTGACCACAATGCCGCTGGGGAAATGCGTCACGCGCACGGCGGAGTCGGTGGTGTTAACGCCCTGGCCGCCCGGGCCGCTCGCGTGGTACACGTCCACGCGGATGTCATCGGGACTGATCTCGATGTCGATATCATCGGGTAGCACGGGGATGACCTCGACGCCGGCAAACGTGGTCTGGCGGCGCTTCTTGTCGTCGGTGGGGCTAATGCGAACCAAGCGGTGGACGCCGGCCTCGGCGCGCAGCATGCCAAATGCGTCCTTGCCCTCGACAGTAAAGGTCGCGCGGTCGATGCCGATGACATCGGCTGCGGGACAGTCGTTGATGGTGACCTTCCAGCCGCGACGCTGGCAGTACTTCATGTACATCTTAAAGAGCATGAAGGTCCAGTCCTGGGCCTCCAGACCACCCTGTCCGGGCTTGATGGTCACAATGGCATCGCCGTGATCGAACTCACCGGTAAACCAGCTCGAAAGCTCAAGCTCATCGATGGCACGGGCCAGGCGCTCAGCCGTGGCTGTAGCCTCCTCGCGAAGGGCGACGGCGTCGGGATCATCCCCCATCTCCTCGGCAAGCTCCAGCGCGGCGCGGGCATCGGAAAGCTCGCCGCGCGCGGTGTCCACGGCAGCGATATCTTCCTTGGTACGCGCGATCTCCTCCATGGTGGCGCGGGCGGCGTCGGCGTCATCCCAAAAGCCAGGGGCAACACTTTTGGCCTCGAGCTCGGTCACGCGCGTGCGCTTTTCGTCCAAATGGAGATACGACTCGACCTCGCCGAGCCGGTCCGCGAACGCGTCCAGCTCGGCGGGCGTTACCTCTAAAGCCTCAGCCATTAACGATTCCTGCCGTGGCAGTACTTAAACTTCTTGCCGCTACCGCAGGGGCACGGGTCGTTGCGGCCCACGTTGACGTACGGATCGTCGCTCTCGGACTTGCGATAGGTGGTCACCTTGCCACCGTTGTTGACGGCAGCCGGTCCGCCCTGGACAGCCGTGCGGGCCTGCACCTGCGCCTGCTTGCGCAGCACCGAGTCGCCGTTATCACCATCGACCTCGGCAGGACCGGAGAAGCGCGCGCCCTCGAGCGCGGGCTCTTCCTTGTGCTCCACGGCACGCGGGGCAGCCTTGATCTCGATGCGCAGAACCGTGCGCAGGTAATCCTCATACATGGTATCGACGAGTATCTGGAACGCGCCGTAGGCCTCGGTCTTGTACTCAACCAGCGGGTCGCGCTGGCCAAAGCCGCGCAGCCCGATGCCGGTCTTAAGGTAGTCCATCTCCTGCAGGTAGTTCATCCAGCGGGTATCGATGACGCGCAGCATGACCTGAGTGTTGAGCTCGCGCATCAGGTCCTCGCCCAAGCGCTCGGCCTTCATGTTGTAGCACTTCTCTACGTAAGCCAGGACATCGGCAGCCAGGGCCTCATAATCCTCGTCGGGGAACTTCGGCGTATCGATGTGGCCGGTGAGCTCCACAACCCACTTGCGCAGGCCCTCCAGGTCGCGCTCGCCATCGTGACTGTCCTTGGTGCAGAACTCCTGCACGCAGCGGTACACGGTGTCGTGCATGACCTCGGTGATGTGGTCGGTCAGGTCCTTGCCGTCCAGAATCTTATTGCGCTCGGCGTAGATGACCTGGCGCTGCTTGTTCATGACGTCGTCGTACTCAAGGACGCTCTTACGCATGGAGAAGTTGATGCTCTCGACCTTGTGCTGGGCGCTCTCGACGGCCTTGGAGATGATCTTGTGCTGGATGGGCATGTCGTCGCCCATGTCGGCCGTGACCATCATCTTGGAGACGCGGTCCATCTTGTCGCCGCCGAACAGGCGCATGAGGTCGTCCTCGAGCGACAGGTAGAACTGGGTCTCGCCCGGATCGCCCTGACGGCCGGAGCGGCCGCGCAGCTGGTTGTCGATACGACGGGACTCGTGGCGCTCGGTGCCGATAACGGTCAGGCCACCGGCGGCAAGCACGCGCTCGCGCTCGGCCTTGCAAGTCTCCTTGGCCTCGGCGTTAAACTGCTCGAGCTGCTCGGGCGTCACGTCCTCCATGGTCAGGCCCTCGTACTCCAGGCGCTCGCGCACCAGCTCGTCGGGGTTGCCGCCCAGCAGGATGTCGGTGCCACGACCGGCCATGTTGGTGGCAATGGTCACGGCGCCGTAACGTCCTGCCTGGGCCACGATATGGGCCTCGCGCTCGTGGTGCTTGGCGTTGAGGACCTCGTGCGCGATGCCGCGCTTGGTAAGGGCGGCAGACAGCTTCTCGGAGCTCTCGATGGAGACGGTGCCCACCAGGACCGGCTGGCCCTTGGCGTGACGACGCTCAACGTCGTCGGCAACGGCGTTGTATTTAGCCTGAATGGTGCGGTACACCAGGTCCTCGTGGTCCACGCGCTGCACGGGCTTGTTGGAGGGGATGACCTCGACGGGCAGCTTGTAGATCTCGCGGAACTCGGCATCCTCGGTAAGTGCCGTGCCGGTCATGCCGGAGAGCTTGTCATACAGACGGAAGTAGTTCTGCAGGGTGATGGTGGCCAGGGTCTGGTTCTCCTCGCGCACGAGCACACCCTCTTTGGCCTCGATGGCCTGGTGCAGGCCCTCAGAATAGCGGCGGCCCTCCATGATGCGGCCGGTGAACTCGTCGACGATCTTGACCTCGCCGTTGGTGACTACGTACTGCTTGTCGCGGTGGAACATGTACTGGGCCTTCAGCGCCTGCTGCAGGTGGTTGACCAGCTGGCCGGAGAGATCGGCATAGATGTCATCGATACCCAGGCGGCGCTCGATTTTCTTAAGGCCGCGCTCGGTGGCGGCGATGGTGTGCTTGGCCTCGTCCATGACGTAGTCGCCCGTGGGCTCCACGTCCTCGGTGGCGGTAAGCATGTCGTGCGACACGTCCTCGCCGCGCTCAAGGCCACGCACAGCACGCGCGAAGTCCTTGTAGGTACTGGCGGACTTGGTGCCAGCGCCCGAGATAATGAGCGGCGTCCTGGCCTCATCGATCAGGATGGAGTCAACCTCGTCGACGATGGCGTAGTTGTGGCCGCGCTGCACGCGCTGCTCGGGACGGGTAACCATGTTGTCGCGCAGGTAATCAAAGCCGAACTCGGAGTTGGTGCCGTAGGTGACGTCGGCCTGGTAGGCCGGGCGCTTGAGCTCGAGCGGCATGTTGTTCTGGAGCAGACCGACGGTCATGCCCAGGTACTTATAGATGCGGCCCATCCACTCGGAGTCACGCTTGGCAAGGTAATCATTGACAGTAACGACGTGCACGCCCTTGCCGGCAATAGCGTTGAGATAGCCGGCCAACGTGGAGACGAGGGTCTTACCTTCGCCGGTCTTCATCTCGGCGATGTGGCCCTCGTGCAGTGCCATGGCGCCAATGAGCTGCACGTCAAAGTGGCGCATACCCATGGTGCGCTTGGAAGCCTCACGCACGGTGGCAAAGGCCTCGGGGAGCATGTCGTCGAGCGACTCGCCGTTGGCGTAACGCTCGCGGAACTTATCGGTCTGGCCGCGGAGCTCCTCCTCGGTCATCTTCTCAAACTGGGGCTCAAGACCGTTGATCTGGTCGACGATCTTGTAGTAGCGCTTAAGGTCCTTATCGGATCCAAAGGACAGCAGCTTTGACATGAATCCCATGTGGTTTTCCTTTTTGGCCATCGCCCACGCCGTGCAGCTGCGGGCGAGTTAAACACAGATGATTGTACTTTAGCCAAACAAGGCGCGGCCTATACGGTCGACCTCGACCGCCACGTAATAACTACGACCAACCTGCCACAATGGGACAGGTTAATTTTGGCAGGTTTTATCTGGCCAAACGCCGCCTCTCTGCCATTTGGTGCAAGCAAACCTGTCCCCTTCGCACCAATCTGGTGCAATGGGGACAGGTTGGCTTTGAACCAATAAAAAGAAAAGGGCCGCGCACCCAAACGGATGCGCGGCCCTTATGCCATGAATGCGAGCGATTCCGCGGCGAGCTATTTACTCAGCAGCCTCGGTGGTCTCGGCCTCGGCAGCGGCCTCCTCGACGGGAGCCTCTGCAGGAGCCTCGGCGGCCTGCTTGGCAGCCTCCTCGGCAAACTTAGCGGCACGCTTAGCCTTCTCGGCAGCCTTGGCCTCAGCGGCGGCTTTGCGAGCGGCCTCGGCCTCAGCGGCCTTGGCGGCCTTGGCGGCCTTGGCCTCCTCAGCCTTCTTGAGCTGGGCGGCAGCGGCGCCACCGAACTTGTCGGCGAAGCGCTGGACGCGTCCACCGGTGTCGACGAACTTCTGCTGGCCGGTGTAGAACGGGTGGCACTCGTTGCAAAGCTCGACCTTCATCTCGGACACGGTTGCGTGCGTCTTGAAGGTGTTGCCGCAGGAGCACGTCACCGTGCACTCGACATACTGGGGATGGATACCCTGCTTCATGGTAGGACTCCTTATTGGTCAGGCGCTGGTTACCGATCAGCGCATAAGGCGTCTTGGTTTCCGACCAAGACAACAAACTCGGCTATGGTACCACGGCGCCGCGTGTCCCACAAAAGGTTCACGGTCTTTTCGGAACGACACGAATCTGACCCATCGAAACACATCTCCACCGTTCCTTCAACTGGGAAAATGCCGTCCCCGGGGCCTGAGAAGGGCCCCGGGGACGTTCGACTGACTGCGGGAACGGCCTTTCCGCTCAATGTGTTCGGCTGAGATCGGAAATCAACCAAACTGAACTAGGTTCAGTTGACATGGTTAAAAACGGGGGCGACGCTTTTGCGTCGCCCCTCGTCCCAGCCGGTTGCTTTAGTTGTACACACGGTAGTTAAACTTGAACTGGGTTATGTGTCCATAGTTTGAGCCGTACCAACCCGACGTATAGCTGATTGCCTCTGCGCCTAGATAGTCGTAGCCCTTGTTGTAGCGAAGCTGACGGTAGGTCGTGTCGTACTCTGCTACGTAAAACGTGTTTCCAGAGAAGGCTTTGTACCGGTCTTTAACCGTCGAAGCCATGTACAGGGGTTCGATATCGCCTTTCTCTCCGTTGAGCGCATAGACGGGTGCCGCGATTCCGCATAAAGCCGTTGCCACGAGGATGACGTAGACAGCCATGCGCGACGCATTGGACTTCAGCTGTTCAAATAGTTTCATGTCATTCACCTTCCTCGTATGTATCGAGGTATTCCTGCTTGAGCGCCTGCGAGGACGACTTGATCTTTTCCACGAGCGTGCCGGCCTCGATGAAGTAGAACGAGTTGGTGAGGTCTGCCAGGTCGTCGAGCAGATGGCTTGAAATGAGCACGCTTCGTCCCCGCGCCACCTCGCTGCGCATCGCGTCGCAGGAGGTTTTCCGCTTTCCCGGATCGAGGCCGTTCAGCGGTTCATCGAGGATGAGGTACGGGCAACCGGTCGCTATCGCCATGGCAAGCTTTACCTGCTGCTTCATTCCTGTCGAGAGTTTACGGGTCGGCTTGTCGAGATATGGGGAGATTCCGAGGGAGCTGCAGAGCGAGTCGATGTCGGCGGCCGATTTCCACGCCTCCCTAACGAAAGCAAGGTGCTCGATGGCCGATAGCGTGGGATAGAGATCCGCGCCGCCCGAAGAGCTCAGGTAGACGAGTTCTGCAAATTCGGCTGATCGACGTTGGCTGATTCCGTCTGCCGCCAGGCTTCCCGAGCGGATGCGGGTGGGAAATTGGCCCGACAGCGCTTCAAGAAGGGTGGTTTTCCCCGAGCCGTTGGGAGCAACGAGGCCCGCCGCCGTTCCCGGGCTCAGGAAAAGCGACCCGATTGAAAGTATCGTCGTGCTTCCGTATCCCACGCTCGCGTCCAGAAGCTCGAGCCCATGGTGCTTTTCCGCGGGTCCAGGCTGTTTGGGCGAACGTGTCGCAACGGCGCCGACCGCAAAAAAGACCGCGACGTATGCCAGGGCCACGGCAAGCATCGATGCGCTGCCTGAACCGGAGCCAATGAATTCTGTCGGGAAGCATCCTACGTAACCCGTTGCCTCGATAGGCGAGAATACGGGCAGCGGCAGGAGCCCGAGCACGGCATTATGCCCTAGTGCCGAATCGGACAGCAACGGGAATGCCGGGGCCGCGACAAGCAGCGCGGAGGTAAGGGGGCCCGCGAGGACGCGCCTCGTTGCGGTCGATAGGACGACGGAACAAACGGATATCAAGGTTCCGCCCGCAAGAAGCGCGATAAGCAGGGCTGTGAAGACGTTTCCCGCAGTCGTGGTGGTAAGCGCGCCGTCATGGAAGAAGGCGATCGGGTACCCAATTTGCCCGAAGCCGTTTAGGGCCAAGGCGTAAATGCCCCCGGGTGCAAGGCCGGCGAGGAGCATCGCGGTCCCCGCGGCGATTATCGAAAACACGATCTGGATAAGGCGCCGGAATTTGGGCACGGGCGCCTTCGCCGCCAGGGTCGCAGGCCTTGTGGCCCCGAGCAGGAGTATCGACGAGAGAAGGAAGGGGATGAAGGGAAGGAAAGACGGCGCCGTGGCAATGGCGTAAGGCAGGAAGGAAAGGAATGGCAGATCGCTTGCGGAGGCCGGGATATCCGTGATGCCGGAACTGCTCAGAGCACGGCAATATGCGAGCTCCGCGTCATTGGTCTCTCGGTCTCCCACGATGGATCCGGATTGGAAGCCTTCGCCCATGAGCGCGTAGTAGCTCTCGGCAGAATCGAGAAAGGCGGCGTCGGTTTGAGCGGCAAGGGCGGCGTTCGCGTATCTTGCAAGCTCCGCGTCATTTTGCTGCTCTGGCGATAGGTCTGTGCCGCCGGCCTGGGGCGCGCGCGTATTGAATGCGTCGACAAAGCTCTGCATGCCCTGCTTCATAAAGAAGGGGCCGTAAATGGGTGAATTGAACGCAATGGGGACGGAAAAGGCCGCGGCAAGAACGAGCGTAGAGATCCATACGGCCCTGTCTCTTAGGATTAGTTTGAGAAGAAGTCAACAGTACATTTAGAAGCACCTACGTTCCTCAAAGAATTGTTAGATTAAAAGTAACAGACCGGATGAAGATACGTGCGACGGGGGCGAGGCGAATGGCTGAGCGGTATCGATATGCGGGTTCAACGGTATCACATTGGCCACATAGATTTTTAACTTGCATTTCTACCCGCCCTTTTCGTAGAGTCGCCGATACGTGCTTAGCGCACCCTCGGCGCGTCCGGCAGGCTTTGCGAAATGGGATCCAGGAGACTTCGGCGCAGCATCATCTTGCGGAATGCTTCTAATGAGCCTCCCATCCTTCAAAAACAGAATCTCATCGCACAGCCTATCGACCGAATCCAAGATGTGGGATGACATGATGATGCACGTACCAGAATCGGCCAGCTTCCTGAGAATCTCGGAATGCAAGTCCACCCTGCTGGGGTCGAGCGCGTTCATGGGCTCATCTAATAGAAGGTACCGCGCGCCCGTCGCATACGCAATCGCCAGGGTAAGCTGCTGCTTCATGCCCTGGCTCAGAGTGCGGATCCTCATCTTCGCGAACTCGCCTATCTGCGTTTGTTCCACTATCTCTTCGATATCGCGAGCATGCGGCCACATATCGCAAACCATCTTGAGGTGATCTTCCGCACGCAATCCGGGATACAGCAGCGTCCCCTCACCAGGTGCATAGAAGATCATAGAACGGACCTCTCTCGCACCCGTACCCTGCACCTCATCCAGAACGATGCTCCCGTCCACGCGAGGACCCGGCAAACCTGCCATCGCACGCAGCAACGTCGTCTTTCCATGCCCGTTCGGAGCGACGAGACCGTAGACCGTACCCGGGGCAAACTCAGCGTTCACCGAATCTACGAGCACCTTCTTTCCATAAGAGATCGTCAGCGTTTGAAGGTCAATCATCGAGATCATCCCCTTTCGATCTTTGGAACACTCAGGCGCACCATCAACGGAGATACGGCGCCCAAGACCACCAGCAGAGCGCCCGATGCGCCGACGACCTCTCCAAAAGGCATCGCGTTCGTCCCTCGCCCAAGGAACCCAATCGTCCCCACCTGGGAAGCGGGATCAAACGAGGCGAATGGAGCCAGCAGCGCGACGCCCATGCCCACGCTTTCAACATGAGCGCTCAACGAACCCAACACCAAGAGAACCGCGCAAACCATTCCGGTGACAACGGGGTTGCGGCTAATCGCTGCTGTCAACGCAGCGACGACGGAAATCACGCCGTATGCCATGACCAGCAACGGAATACTGCACAACACCGCCTCCCCCACCATGGACGTTGTCGAAGCTCCCGCCCGAATGAGAGCGACGGGATACTCCGATCCACCCGCACCGTTCTTAATCACGGACACAACGACAGCGGGAACCATCGACACCAAAAGCAGCACCAAGCCAAGCAGGAGAGCCAGCGCAACAGCCGTCAGAAAACGCACATGCGCTGTTGCGGGGATCTGGAGAACCAGAAGGGAACGACACTGCAGGTGGGTGCACGCGAGCGATGTGACAACCACGGGCAACAGCAAAAATAAGGAGGGAAGCGCTGCCTGGAGATACGAAAGGAGGATTAATGGGGGCATCTTCGTACTTAACTCGTAAACCTTGGGGTCCGGCAAGCTCGCGATCGACTCAAGCAGAAGGGCGCGCGCCTCCGCACGAGAAGGAGTCTCCGGCTCGATTCCGATCGATTGCAGGAGAGTCGCATCTGCCGCGCCCAGCTCACCTCGAGCGCGCTCGTACGTCGCAAGGCTTCGAAACCCCTCCGCAGGCATAGGCGCGTACACGAAACCCGAAAGAGCATCCCGCATGTCTTCCAGGGCCGCTTTGCCCTCGACGTCCATATTCGCAGCGTTCTGCTCTAGATACCGATCTATTGAACGGAGCTCCCCATCCCTATACCGAACAGCGGAAACGTTATCAGCGTCAGGAAACATCTCGACCAGAGCCGGGGCCAGCATCGTCGTCGACATTGCAATCGCGCATACGGCGAGGGTAGGAGAACGCAGGAGCAGTTTCCCCATCGTTCTTACGTATGCAACGGCGGAGGCACAAGCGCTCGAACGAGTTGCCGTTCTCGATGCAGTGAAGGAACCTCTCTCAAGACAAATCGGGGATATCGGGCACGCGCAGCCGCTCTTTCCAGCAACGCAAAGCAGGCTAATTGCCAGCACCTCGATCCCGATTGCGCATACGAGGGCAATCGCGCCACGCTCGAAGCAAAGTCCAGGCAGATTCACTATCTGCGTTGTCGGGTACGGGCTATAGGCGCCGACGGTCAACTCAGTGTTCGCATACGTAAGGGGATTCAACAGGGCGAACTCACGTAAAGCGATGGATCTTCCGTAATACCCGGGAACCATCGTCACCCCCATCAGGGCACATACGAACACGATTCCAAGCGTAGGGTTATTGGCAATCTTCACGGCAAGGTGAACGACAAGCGAGATGAACGCTGCCACCAAGAATTGCAAGATGGCCGTCTGCGCGAACACCAGCCAAGCCGGTTTGATAACCGGAGTCGCATATTGAATGTAGCCTATCGGATAGAACGGCGAGCCCGGGCCATTCTTCACAAGCGCGGCGATTATCCCTGGAAGATTGATGGCGAGGACGGCAAGCATTGCAAAAACACTCGCCCATACGCTCGATGCAACAAGTCTACCCAGCTCGCCCATCGGTGCCTGGATGATGAGCTTTTCACGTTTGTTAAGACGCGCGGCAAGGAACGAGACGGCAACGGCCGTTGCGACCCATAGCAAGTACTCCTTCGATCCGTCATAATAGGTGTACTCTCCATCCGATATCTGCAGAAACGGAAGTAGGGGAGAGAGCGGTGCCAAGATAAGACGTCCCGCGGCAAGAGGGTACAGAAGCGCGGGCATGCTTGATGAAGAGGTATAGACACCGTCCTCCCCCGCATTCACAAGCGCATCCGCATAGGATGCTGACAATTCCTGCTCAACACGGGTTATTCCCGACTCGAGGTATTCGACCCGTCCGTCGATGCCAGCCGCGCTCCTGAAGACGGGCAGAGCACAAAGAACCATCAACGCAACAACGACAACACAGAGCGACCTGGAGGAGAGAAGCGACCTAAAGATCGCCTTCGAGATTTTGAGCATATTCATCGCCAACCTTAACCTCATCCAGTCGGAACAGAGGGGCCGAACAAAATGCTCGGCCCTTCCTCGCATCTAGTAGGTGCTATAGACAAATTGCCATTTATCAGTTGTGCCAAGAACACCACAGGAGCACATTGCAGCGAGGCGTGATTCCCTATGATGCGCGGATCGGCGATAGCCATTTCGGTAGGAGATCGTCTTGTAAGAGATGTTGAACATCGAGATGCTGTGCCCGCTTACGCCGCGAGGACAGCTGTAGCTCCAGTAGGTATCGACGACGTCGTCCGTATACCCGAGGGGCTCAACGAGGGCACACTGGCTGCTCTCCTGGGAAGGAGGCATCGGGGTATCCGCAAAAGCGGGGGCTCCCGGCAGCAACAGACAAAGAGCGAGGCCGAGGAAAACCAAGAGCTTACACGACTTAACAGTACTGAACATAATCCTCTCCAATCTAGAGGGGTTTCGGTTGCAGCATGCTGTGATTACTTGCCTTCAAAGTCAATTTAACATAAACTGTTAAAAAGTAACCTGAGTTTTTTAAATTCTTCGGAGGTTATTATGAGTTCCGACAATCGCACTCCCCGGCTTCATTCCTTCCGCATCGCATGTGCGATAGCCTCTGCGACCCTTTGCGCCACCGCCATCGCACAAGTGGCGTTCTCCTTAAAGCCAGCAATCGAAGTGCTCGACAACCCTGTAATTGCAGACTCCCCCGCGTATCCAGCCCTTGCGATCTCGACATTGGTCCCTGCCGTCATCGGTATCGCTACGACCATCCTCAGCGCCGTTCTCGTGTGGACGATCAAGAGCGGAGACCCCTTCAAGAAAGGGTCTGCGACATGCTTGAAGGTGCTCGGCATTCTCTTCGTTGTTCAAGCTGCCACCAGCCTCTACGCCGGCTCACTCAAAACCTCCGTTTCGATGTTTGGCGGCGAGGGGGCCGTCGGCGCCCAAGAGATCGCTTCATCATTCGATTGGACCTCTCTGGTTCTCGGCATCGTCCTGTTCATGCTTTCCCAGCTCTTCTTGTACGCCCGAGAGCTGTACCTCGACTCCGACGAGATTGCGTAAGGAAACGCCATGCCCGTAATTGTTCGCCTCGACAAGATCATGGCCGAGCGAAAGATTTCCTCGAACGAACTTGCCGAAAGGATTGGAACCACGCCCGTGAACCTGTCCCGTATTAAAAAAGGGCATATTCGCGGCATTCGCTTCAACACACTCGAGCAGCTATGCCTCGCCCTTCGTTGCCAACCCGGAGACCTTCTCGAAGTCATGAGCGAAGAGGATGCCCGAAAGGAGTTCGGACTCGATTGGTCCGCCGAGGATTAGAGGGCGGTCGTACTCGCCCTGCACACGAGGATGCGAATCGGCGAGGTCTGCGGCCTTCGGTGGTGCGATGTGGATTTCGAGACGGGCCTGATCTCGATCAGACACTCGGTGGCGTACGCGAAGGGAATGGGTTCGTTCATCAAGGACACCAAGACCCATGACGCCAGGGGTATCCCCATCGACCCGGTCGGCCTACTCCCCTTCCTGAAGGAGACCCACGAGATCGACTGCGGAAAGCTGCGCTTGCGCGGCCTTACCGGGGCGGTCGAGATCGGGGACTGCTACATCCTGTCGGAGCCGGGCGCGACCTTCGCGACGACAAGCTATATCCGCAGGGCGTTCAAGACGTTCTCGGAGACCAACGGCCTCATGGGCACCAACGACGAGCTGATCACGTTCCACGGCCTTCGCCACACGTTCGCAACGCAGTGGATCCGCCAAGGCGGCGATATCAAGGCGCTCCAATCGATCCTCGGCCACAAGGACGCCATGGCGACGCTCAACGTCTACGCCGACATCGAGCCCATCTCCAAAATCCATAACATGCTGCGCGCCACGCCGTGCCTTTGGCGCGGGCACCTCGGGCCGAGGGTCGATCCGGGTCCCATGTTCCAACAGAGGATCCAGGAGTCCATCGAGACGCTCCAGGCGTTCGGCTACGGCATCACCGAGCCGGACGACCGAAATATCGCCATACGCGACGTGAAGACGAACAGTTGGCTCTAGCTCACCGAGTACGCGGCAGTGCTGGGCCCATCCCAACTGAGGTCACGGTGGTCCGATAGGGGCGCCGCCCGCGGCATGCGCCGCGGAGCGGTATCCCCTACCGAAGGGCGGGGATGCCCTCCGCTTCCAGTTCGGAATCAGCCGTCGGAGGCGTTCGGCTGACTGCGGGAACGGCCTGTCCGCTCAATGTGTTCGGCTGAGATCGGAAATCAACCCAACACGAGCCGGACACGCGCCAGACGGCTCTTCCCCGTACGGCCTTCCCCCTTACGCTCATGTTGCAGGCATGTAACGCCGCAGCGAGCGCGCCTTTTTTGCGCCAGACAGGTACAATGATGAACACTGTACCGTAGCGGAGCGCCCCGCGCGCGCCGCAATCACGCGAAAGGGTTTCCCATGGCCGAGATCTCGTCCTCCCGTATCGTCATCACCGTCCTTGGCAAGAACCGCCCCGGCATCGTCGCCGGCGTCACCCGTGTCCTGGGCGAAGCCAATGTCGACATCCGCGACATTACGCAGTCCATTATCGAAGACATCTTCACCATGACCATGCTGGCCGACACCGCCGAGTCCAAGCTCGACTTCGCCGAGCTGCAGAAGGCCCTGGCCGAGGCCGGCGAGCTTTCGGGCGTCAACGTGTCCATTCAGCGCGAGGACGTCTTTAACTTTATGTACCGCCTGTAGCGAGCAAGCCGCTGGGGATAGCCTGACGCGCGCATGCCCATGCAAATCACCCCGATGCGGCCCGGAGAGGAGCGCGCATGGCCTACGACGCCAAGAAAATCTACTACCGCTTCGATGACCATCTGAGCCGCCTGGTCTTGGATTATGGGGCGAGCCGCCAGATTTCGCCCGAGAGCGAAAACCTCTACCACGGCATGCCGACTAATCCGTATGACGAGGGTCTGTTCGTCGAGCATAACGTCAAGCGCGGCCTGCGTAATGCCGACGGCTCGGGCGTGGTCGCGGGCCTTACCCGCATCTCGGACGTGCACGGCTACAACAAGGTCGACGGCAAAGTCGTGCCTGACCAGGGCAAGCTCACGCTGCGCGGCTATAGCATCGAGGATCTGGTCAACAATGCCCAGGCCGAGAACCGCTACGGCTACGAAGAAGTCGCCTATCTGCTTATCACGGGCTCGCTGCCCAACAAAGAGGAGCTCGACGGTTTTTGCGAGCGCTTGGGCGCCTTTAGGCATCTGAGCGACGAATACGTCAAAGAGTTCCCCATGACCACGGTGTCGTCGAGCATCATGAACGTGCTCCAGCGCGCCGTGCTGCTGCTCTACGCCTTCGATGCCGAGCCCGACGTGATTACGCCCGAGCATGAGATCGACGTGGCTATTTCCATGCTCGCACGTCTCCCGCGCATCGCCGCCTTCGCACACATGGCCTCGATCGCCAAGCTTCGCGGCTCCGAGGTTCACGTGCCGCACCCCACGCCCGGCCTCTCCACCGCCGAGACCATCCTACAGGTGCTCCGCGGCGGTATGGCGTTCACCCGCGATGAGGCCATGCTGCTCGACGTGATGCTCATGCTGCATGCAGAGCACGGCGGCGGCAACAACTCCACGTTTGCCTGCCGCGTGCTGTCCTCCTCGGCCACCGACCCGTATTCCGCCTACGCCGCGGCTATCGGCTCGCTCAAGGGTCCGCGCCACGGCGGCGCCAACGCCAAAGTCGTGTCCATGCACGAGGACATCCGCGCGCATGTTTCCAACTGGGAAAACGAGGACGAGGTTGCAGCCTACCTGGGCAAGATCCTCGACAAGCAGGCCTTCGACGGCACGGGGCTCATCTACGGCATGGGCCACGCCGTCTATACGCTCAGCGACCCGCGCGCCGAGGTCTGCCGCCGTTACGCGCGCACGCTTGCCGCCAAGAAGGACCTGGGCGAGGAATTCGCGCTCATCGAGCGCATCGAGCGCCTGGCACCGCAGGTGATGCGCGACCACGGCATGACCAAGCCTATCTGCGCCAACATCGACCTGTACACAGGCTTTATCTACAAGATGCTCGGCGTGCCCGAGACGCTCTTTACGCCGCTATTCGCCGTTGCCCGCATGGCCGGCTGGTCGGCGCACCGCATGGAAGAGCTCTTCTGCGCGCACCGCATCATCCGTCCCGCGTATCGCCCGGTTATCGAGCCGCTGGAGTACAAGCCGCTCGCCGATCGCTAGGACGCGGACCGTTATAGAACCCGAGCGTGGCCAGGGCATCACCGCCCTCGGCCACGCTTTTTATGACAGTAGAAAGGATCGCAGCGAATGATTGTGTTTTCCGATATGGATGGAACGCTGCTGACGAGTGATAAGCAGATGAGCGACGCCACCTGGGCGATGCTCGACGAACTTGCGCGCCGCGGCGTTGAATTTGTGCCCTGCACGGGACGTCCGCTGTCAGGCATCTTTGAACCCATCCTCGCCCATCCCGCCGTGCACTACGCGGTCTGCGCCAATGGTGCCAGCGTCTGGCAGCTCGACGACGATACGCCCACCGAAGCCTCGCGTGCTACGCGCATTTTGAGCCGACCACTCGACCGCGCCATCGCCCACCGCGTCCATAGCATTGCCGCCGGCCATGACGTCACCTTCGATATCTTCGCGGACGGGCAGTGCTTCCTCCCCCGCTCGCTCTACACGCGCCTGGACGAATTCTGCGGCGGCGACCCCCACATCGCGGCTTCGCTCAAGCGCACGCGAACGCCGATCGACATGGATATCGACAGCAAAATCGACGAAGTCGAGGTGCTCGAACGCATCGCCATGTACTGGCACGACCCGGCCGATCGCGACGCCATCGCGGTTGAGCTCGACACGCTCGGAGGCATTGAGGTCACGCGTTCGTACGCCATGAATATCGAGGTCATGGGCGAGGGCGCCACCAAGGGAACAGCCCTCACGTGGCTATGCGAGCACCTGGGCGAGCGTCTCGCCGACGCCTGGGCGTTCGGCGACAACATCAACGACATCCCCATGCTGCAGGCAGCGGGCCACGGCATGGCCATGATCAACGGCGAACCCGAAGACCACGAGGCCGCCGACGCCATCACCGAATACGACAACGACCACGACGGCGTCGCCCGCACCATCATGGCCGCCCTCGCCTAGTCATTGGCCAGTCACTGGGGATGTTCTTAAGACTAGTCACTGGGGACACTCTTCGCAAAAAGCTGCAAGGACTGTCCCCCACTGTCGGCAGAAAAGGAACGTCGCCAGCTGCCGGATTAGGAGAGACTCTCCAGCACGCGACGGAGCTCATGCTGAACGGCGTGGTCGCGGTTGCAGCCTACGACACGATCGGCCACCGCCTTGAGCGCGGGGCGCGCGTTTTCCATCGCGCAGCCCGTGCCGACAAAGCGAATGATCTCGTAGTCGTTCATCGAGTCGCCAAACGCCATGACCTCGTCGCGACCAATGCCGTAATGCTCCGCGAGCTGCGCGATACCCGAGGCCTTCGACACACCAGGCTGCATGGCATCGATCCACGCGTTGCCCGAAGGCGCAAAAGTAAAGAGCTGACCAAGTTCGCGCTGTAGCACGTACGCACTGTCCATAACCGCACTGTCGTCGCAAAAGATACTCGCTTTGATGATATTTACGCTGGGATCGGGCAGCTCCCAAATACGCTCGGCATTGGGAAGGTCCTTATCGACCTCACGCACGAACTTGCACTCGTCATCGAGCAGGAAGGACTTGGTTCGGTCAAAGAGCGCAAGATGCAGATTGGGAAACGTCCTGACGGCTTGGGCGAGCCTTCGAATCGCCAGGTGCGAATACACCTCGCGGTCTACCATTTTGCCGTCGGCGAAGACCTGGGCACCGTTAGCTGCGACAAAGTCCATCTTGTCGCGAACGGGCGCAAAGAACTCGCACAGGCGATCGTAGCGACGACCTGACGATGCGGCGAAATGCACGCCATGCTCGTGTAGCGCCAGAATCAGTTCGTAGGTCTCGGGAGGCACCTGGCCGTTTTCGTCAAGCAATGTGCCGTCCATATCGGATGCAATCAGTTTAAACATAGAAAAGCTCCCTTCGGGCTTGTTGGAATCGAACGTGTATCCGATTCCAACGTACCCAAAGGGAGCTCAAATAAGACTCCGCGGGCGTAAACGTTACAAGGACCTGGCAAATAGCTCACACATGCCAGAGGTCTCACGGTCGCGGCGTCAGGCGACACGCCACCCCGACGGATAGTCGTTTAAGAACGTCCCCGATGACTAGTCGGCGTAGGTGAAGGTCGTGACGTCGAACATGCCCTCGGGGCGGATGCGGAGCGTCGGGATGACCGGCAGGGGCAGGAAGATGATGCCCATGATGGGGTCGAGCGGCGGCTCGATACCCATGGCGCGCGCCTTGACCATAAAGTCGTCGTGCTGCGCGGCGACATCCTCGGCCGTGCCCTCGCTCATAAGGCCACCGAGCGCCAGCGGAATGCGCGCCACGACCTCGCCGTTGCGCACCAGCACGTGGCCGCCCTGGCCCACGGCCTCAACGGCAGCCATCATGTCCGCCGCATTGTCGCCCACCACGCACACGTTGTGCGAGTCGTGGCCAATCGTGGAGGCAATGGCGCCACCCGTGATGGTAAAGCCGCGCACCCAGCCGCGACCGATATGCTTGCCAACCAAGCCCAGACCCGCGGGGCCGTCACCGTCGGCGCCCTCGGCCTGCAGCGACACGCCGCGGCCGTGGCGCTCGATCAGCATAATGCGGCGCAGGCCCTCGGCACTCTCGGGGCGAACCATACCCGTGATAGCCATACCCGGGATGACATCGATAACGGCCTCGCCCGGCTTAAAGGCATAGTCAAACACGTCGAGCGAAAGCTTCGGCAGCTTAACGGAGGCGCGCAGCTCATCGGCAAGCGCCGCAACCTCAGCCATCTCGGGTGCGATCTCGCCCACAAAGGTGCCGTCCTGCGCCACCAGAGCACCGGCGGCATATACGCGATGCGGAGCCGTGGCGAACGTCAGGTCATTAAGCACCAGCAGGTCGGCGCGCTTGCCCGGGGCAATCGCACCACGCAGCTCATGCGGGTCGCGGCAGCCGTGATCCAGGCCAAACGCCTCGGCCGTGGAGAGGGACGCCATAGAGATAGCGACCACGGGGTCGATACCGGCCTCAATCGCCACGCGGCAGGCATTGTCGATCATGCCAGTCGCAAGCGCATCGGAAGGGGCGCGGTCGTCAGTCGCAAAGCAGCAGCGGCGGGCGCGCGCGGGGTTCTCCAGCAGCATCGGCGACAGATTGGCCAGGTCATGGCTGCACGTACCCTCGCGCAGCATCACGTACATGCCACGAGACAGTTTATCGAGCGCCTCCTCGGGAATCGTCGACTCGTGATCGGCGATAATGCCCGCCGCGGCATAGGCATTAAGGTCCTTGCCGGCAACGAGCGGTGCATGGCCGTCGACCTGCTTGGACGGCGTCTGGTTGGCAGCATCGATGCGAGCACAGGTCTCGGGGTCGGCCATAAAGACACCCGGCAGGTTCATCATCTCGCCCAGGCCAAAAACATCGCCCGGATGCTCGGCAAAAAACGCCTGCATGTCAGCGGCGGTAATCACAGCGCCCGCTTGCTCATCGGGTAGCGCGGGCACGCACGAGGGCATCATGTACTTGATGGAAATGGGCGCGCGGCGACCGTCCTCGATCATAAAGTGCAGGCCGTCCAGGCCCGCCACGTTGGCGATCTCGTGGCTGTCGGCAATGGCAGTGGTGGTACCGCGCGTCGCCGCCATGCGCGCATACTCGGCGGGGCGGATGTTCGAAGACTCGATATGCAGATGCCCGTCAATAAAACCAGGAGCGAGATAGCGACCCTGGCAGTCGATGACCTCAGTTGCCTCGTAGGTGTCAGCGGCATCGTCGCGACCATCGTAGAGCACGCCGACGATCAGACCGTCCTTGACGGCAACGCTACCGGGCGCCACGCGCTGACCGTACACGTCGACAATCTGCGCATTGGCAAACAGCGTGTCGACGGGCACGCGCCCCTCGGCAGCATCGATCACAGACCTCATGACCTCAACGGACATACATACTCCTTTAACCGTAGAAAAAAGCTGCGGAGCGGACAGACCTTCACCGCAGCAAGCCAATAGCCATTGTATGCCAAAAAGAAAGTCCCGCTAACACCCCTTCCGCTTAACGGCACCGCCAAATGATCCCTCCGTCCCCAAGGGATCGTCGCAACCAAAAAGGCCGCAGTCGGGATTCCCGGCTGCGGCCTTATTGCACTTGTGAGGTCAACTCGCTCGTTAGACCAACTTAAAGCCCTTGCGCTTGCCCACGGAGAGGGTGTCGCCCAGTTTGAGGGCGCTCGGATCGATGTTGTAGCTCTTGGGAGCCACAGCCTTGCCGTTGATCTTGACGCCGCCGCCGTCGATGTCGCGGCGGGCCTGACCGGCGCTGGCCGAAAGGCCCAGGTCCTTGAGCAGGCCAGCGAGGTAAATCTGGCCCTCGTCGTTGACGGTCAGCTCAACGTGCTTCTCGGGGAAGTCGGCAAGCTGGCCCTCCTTGAACACACGGTCGAACTCGGCCTGGGCCTCGTCGCCGGCGCCGGCGCCGTGGTAGGTGTCGCACAGGTCGCGGCCTAGAGCGCGCTTGAGCTCGTAGGGGTCGGCGGAACCGTCGGCCAGGGCGGCATCGATCTTGTCGACCTCGGCCGGGGCGAGCGAGCTGGCCAGACGATAGTACTTGCCGATCATCTCGTCGGGGATGGACATGGTCTTGCCGAACATATCCTTGGGAGCGTCGGTCAGGCCGATGTAGTTGCCATAGGACTTGGACATCTTGCGCACGCCGTCGGTGCCCTCGAGCAGCGGCATGGTAAGCGCGATCTGCGGCTCCATGCCCATCTTCTCCATGAGCTCGCGGCCGGCGAGCAGGTTGAAGAGCTGGTCGGTGCCGCCCATCTCGACGTCGGCCTTGATCTGCACGGAGTCGAAGGCCTGCATCACGGGGTACAGAAACTCGTGCAGGGCAATCGGCGTCTGGGACTGGTAGCGCTTGGTAAAGTCGTCGCGCTCAAGGATGCGGGCGACGGTGAACTTGGAGCACACCTGCAGCAGGCCGGCCAGGTCCATCGAAAGGATCCAGTCGCCGTTGTGCACGATGGTGGTCTTCTCGGGGTCCAGGATCTTCATGGCCTGGCTCACGTAGGTCTCGGCGTTGGCCTCGATCTGCTCCTGCGAAAGCTGCGGGCGGGTGGAGTTCTTGCCCGAGGGGTCGCCGATCAGCGCAGTGCCGTTGCCGATAATGAGGGTGACGTTGTGGCCCAGGTCCTGGAACTGACGCATCTTGCGCAGGGGCACGGCATGGCCCAGGTGCAGGTCGGGGCTGGTGGGATCGACGCCGAGCTTGATGTTGAGGGGCTCGCCCTTCTCAAGCTTCTTGCGAAGGTCGGCCTCGGGGACGATCTGCGCTGCACCCGAGGTGATGATACGCATTTGCTCGTCAACAGACAGCATTGGGTATCCTCCTTTTGCTATAGCACCCTCACCGGATACGGCGGTGCTGGAAGTTCATAAACTCTCTTATGATAACCAAAACGGCGCGGCCGAACACCTACGACAGGAAAATCCTCGTCCTGCCGCACGCGTCGATAACGACCGGCAAACGCGTGCCGTCACGTTCGACCAAAAAGCGCGCCCGCTGACGGCGCGAGCAGTCACGGCAACGGATCTGCCCCGTTGCATCCGTGGCGCAGGCGCCCTCGGCAGTCAGCAAGCAGTGCTCGCACGCCATGAGCTCGGAACGGTCGGCATCGACAGGCCCCAAGACACCGGGACAAGCGGCAAGCTCGGCAACACGCTCCGCATCATTGCCGAGCAACTCGGCCGACAAGTACACCCGCCCCGCCCCGAGTCCGCGCAGCCAGGTAAGCGTGACCCGATTCGCGCAGAACACCGGCGCCGCCACGTCAAACGTCATGCCCAGCTCGCGAGCGATCACCACCTGTCCCAGGTTGCGGCAGACGACGCGCCCGGCACGCTGCATAAGTGAGCGGGTCCGATCAACGTCACCCGTGCGGCACACCTCGTCCAGCACCACAACGGCGTCGGATAAATCGCGTTCTCCGCGCGGATCGGCATCCATCAGCTGCCAAGCAAAAACCATGTGAGCGGGAACCGCGCGCTCCGCCAACTCCGTCGACGCACCGCCATCCACCGCAACGTCCTCAAAGGGCAGCACCTCAACGGCGCGCGCAACGGGTGCAATCGCATCCGCCTCGGCCCGCATGCGCTCCAACACCGCCGCTGTCTGATCCAACACGCCGGCGCTGCGAATCAGGTATACCTCGCAGCCCGCGTCCACCTTACGCTTGCAATGCACGACGACGCGCTTCCCCGCTGCGGCATCCACCGGGCAGGGCACCTGCGGCCAGCGCTTGGGCACATCGGGGCGCGCGTCGACGCCCGGATAGAACCGAATCTCGAGCGTGTCACCCGCCGCCACGGCGGCATCGAGCTCAACGGTCACCTCTTCGTGGCCCACAGCGACCAAGCGCCCCACGCGCACGCCCTGGTTAATTGCACGCTCAAAGCTCATCAGCTCGGCACCCGAACGCCCTCGCAGGTACGCATCGGTAAACCCACGGTTAAACGACCTTCCCAGCTCGCGCTCAAGCTCTTCCACGGCACCGGGGTCCCACGCGCCGTCGCGCAGCATATCGAGCGCCCGGCGCCAAACCCGCACCACGTTGAATACGTAATCGGGGTTCTTCATGCGCCCCTCGATCTTGAGCGACGCCACGCCGGCATCTACAAGCTCGGGCAGATGCGCAATACCCAGATAGTCATGCGGACACAGCAGACGATCCCCCTCGACGGCGACAACGCTCTGTCCCGCCTCGTCCACTAGGTCGTACGCCAGACGGCACGGCTGTGTGCAGTCGCCGCGCATCGCCGATCGTCCACGCCGCAGGGCCGAGAACTCGCACGCCCCCGAATAGCCGATGCAAATCGCACCGTGGCAGAATACCTCGATGGGCACGCCCGTGGCACAGAGCGCCGCAATCTCGTCGACCGTCAGCTCGCGCGCCGTCGTCACGCGCTCGACCCCCAACTCATCGGCGGCAAGCCGCACGGCGCCTTCGCTATGAACGCCCGCCTGCGTAGACAGGTGAATCTCGACCCCGGGAATCGCCGCGCTCAGCGCGCAGGCCAACCCGGCATCGGCCACAATCAGAGCATCGGCGCCCAGCTCCAGTGCATGAGCTCCCAACGCCACCGCGTCGGACAACTCATCGTCAAACACGAACACGTTGAGCGTCACGTACACACGCACGCCATGGGCATGCGCCACGGCGCAGCCGCGCGCAAACTCGTCATCCGTAAAGCCGTGGGCGCTCACACGGGCGTTAAAGCCGCCCAACCCCGCATAGATGGCATCGGTACCCGCGGCGATAGCCGCAAGCATCTGGTCGAGTCCGCCCGCCGGCGCCAGCAGCTCGGGCAGCGCCGCACTGACGACATCCAATCCAGTCTCGCATTGTCCGCTCGGCCCCATCGCCCGAATCGCCATCGACAAACTCCTTACCAAGGTATGCATTCACTCTGAAAAATGCCGTCTTCCAGCATACACGAGGCCTCGCGCGCCCCGTTTGGTTTATCGTGTAATAACTTATGTCCATCCTGCCCCGACGGCACATCCACCGTCCGGCACGACATACCTGGAGGTCAATATATGGGTCCTCGCCAACGACAGGGACACAGCCGTTCAAAGACGCACGCCCTGCCCATAATCCTGCTCTCGTTTTTGGGCTTTCTGCTGATTGCGGGCGTGGCGTTTGGCATCGGCATGGTCGGCAACGTCAACCGCTGGCTGTCCGATCTGCCCGACTACACCGACGCCAACGCGTATCTGGTGAGCGAGCCCACCGAGATCGTCGACTGCAACGGCAACAAGATCGCGAGCTTCTACACGCAAAACCGCAAGTCTATCACCAAGGACGAGGTCTCCCCCTACGTGCTGCAAGGCACCGTTGACGTCGAGGACGAGCGCTTCTACGAGCACGGCGGTATCGACCTGTGGGGTATCGCGCGTGCTGCGGTGGCAACCCTCGGCGGCGGACACGAAGGCGCCTCGACGATCACCCAGCAGCTTGTGCGCAACACCATCCTGCAGGAGGAGCAGTTCGACTCGACCATCGAGCGTAAGGTGCGCGAGGCCTACATCGCCATCAAGATGGAGGACATGTACTCCAAAGACGAGATCCTCATGATGTACCTCAACACCATCTATTACGGCCACGGCGCCTACGGTATCGAGGCCGCCGCCGAGACCTATCTGTCCAAGAGCGCCGCCGACCTCACCCTGAGCGAGGCCGCGCTGTTGATCGGCCTTCCCAACTCGCCCTCGCAGTACGACCCCACGGTCAACCCCGACCTGGCGCTGTCCCGTCGCAACAAGGTCCTCGACAACATGTTGCGCCTGGGCCACATCACCCAGGAGGAGCACGATGCCGCACAGGCCGAACCCATCACCCTCAATGTGACCGAAATCTCGGGCAGCGGCGTCGACGTATACTCGCAGCCCTACTTTGTCTCCTACGTCAAGCAGCTGCTGGAGCAGGAGTTCTCGACCGACGTGCTCTTTAAGGGCGGCCTGACCGTCA
Source organism: Collinsella sp. (assembly GCA_019425045.1). GTDB lineage: Bacteria > Actinomycetota > Coriobacteriia > Coriobacteriales > Coriobacteriaceae > Collinsella. The sequence goes on along the minus strand of JAHYYI010000003.1, from coordinate 107,188 downwards.
AGACCACCATCGACCCCACGATGCAGCAGGTGGCAGAGAATGCCGTCCGCGAGCAGCTCGACACGCTCTCGCTTGACGGCCTGGACATGGGCATGGTCGTCGTCGACCCCAAGACCGGCTACATCAAGTGCATGGTGGGCGGCTACGACTACAACGCCGACGAGAACCACGTAAACCATGCCACGGCCAAGCGTCCCGTCGGCTCCACCTTTAAGGCCTTTACGCTGGCAACTGCCATCCAAAACGGCATGAACCCCAACGTCACCCTCAACTGCAACTCGCCGCTCAAGGCCAAGGGCACCACGACCGAGGTCCAAAACTACGCCAACCATAGCTATGGCAACATCACGCTTAAGCAGGCGACGGCATACTCCTCCAACACCGGCTACATCCAGGTGGCGGAAGCCGTCGGCAACAGCAAGATCATCTCGCTCGTCAAAAAGCTCGGCATCGATCCCGCCAAGGACAACATCGAGGACGTTCCCGTCATGACGCTCGGCACCGGCTCGATCTCGCCGCTCGAGATGGCCGCCGCCTACGCGACGTTTGCCAACGGCGGCTACTATCGCCAGCCGATCGCCATCACCGAGATTGACTCTCGTACCGGCTCGGTGCTGTACCAGCACACTGACAATCCCTCACAGGTGCTTACCGAGGGCGAGGCCGCCGCGGTCACCGATGTTCTGTCCGGCGTCATGCAGGGCGGCGGTACGGGCGCTGCCGGTGCCCTAAGCGTCAACCAGCCCTATGCCGGCAAGACGGGCACCACCGACAACACCACCAACCTGTGGTTCTGCGGCTATACCCCGCAGCTGGCGTGCGCCCTGTGGACCGGCTATTCCGCGGGCGAGATCCCCATCCAAAAATACGGCACGGACCTGCTGGGCGACAGCACCAACCTGCCTGTCTTTAAGCGGTTTATGAACACCGTTCTGACCGGTACCGAGCGCGAGGAGTTTGTGACCGGAACGGCTCCCACCTATAAGAACAACAGCGTCTGGAAGTTCTACGGCACCAACAACACCAAGAAGTCGGAGAACGACGACAAGGACAAGGACGAGAACGAGGACGAGGACGAAGAGGAAACCACCACAACGACTACCACGACGACCACGACCACCGAGACCACGGGCGGCGACACCACCGGCGGCACCGGTACGACCGGTGGCTCGACGGGCGGCTCCACTGGTGGTTCGACCGGCGGCGATGGCGGCACGCCTACGCCTACGCCTACGCCTACGCCCACTCCCACTCCCGACCCCTCGCCCACGCCTGACGATACGGTCGGCTAAGAAGTACGCGACTAAAGCCAACAAGGCCCTGAGCAGCTTATTGAACTGCTCGGGGCCTTTTAGTTTGAAGCGACCTGGTGGGCGGTCTTTATACCGGCAAACAAAAAGGGGTACCGACCAACGTCGATGCCCCTTACAAGCCACGATGTCAGCGCACACAATGCCGAGCGCACGACCCGCACACCTACTTGCGAGAATTGCTCAACTTATTGATCAGCGCCTCGAGACGCTCGCCGTCCTCGGCCGTCTGGGCAATAACCAAAATCGTATCGTTGCCGGCAAGCGAGCCAAGCACATCGGGTAACTCTGCCGCATCAACGGCGGCGGCGATGCCGGAAGCCGTGCCAGGCTGAGCCTTGATCATAACCAGATTATCAGTACGCAGAACGCCCGTTACGAGCTCGGAAACCATACGCTGCAGGTGCAGGTCCTCTGCCAGAACATAGATGCCCTCAGGGAGCTTACGCAGCCCCATATCGGCAATATCGCGAGAGACAGTCGCCTGCGTGCAATCAAAGCCCATAGCACGGAGCTCATCGACCAGCACGCGCTGCGTGCGGACATCCTTATTGCGCACAATATCTCTAATGGCATCCTGGCGCCCATTGCGTTTTTTAGCCATACAAACCCTCTCTCCAAAAGATGGCGGAGACAATCAATCAGTGATTGAATAGTTTAACGCTATTTGAAGGCTTTTGTGTATAAGAACGCATTTCGAAACAATTCTATGCAAGTTTGTTTCGTAATGAGCCGTTTAGGCGGTTTTTGCGCCCGTCCGGTTAAGAAAAGCTGCCAGATGCGTACACATCACGCAGCGCGCGGGCTTGGCGCTGGCGATCGGCCCAAACAACAGACCGAGTCCCCGATGGTTATCCTTGAGCGCGGCGACCATCTGACGGGTTCGAGGCGCCTCGAGCATATCACGCATGCGGGCGGAACGCTCGATTGACGACACCCCATGCGGGCTCAGACACAAATTCTCGATGCAGGCGACCAGTCCGGCAAAGTAGAACTTTTGGCTTGCCAGCTTGAGCCGACCACCGCTATCTGCTTCCGAGAGTGAGTCCGCAAGCTCGTCGAGCGCTCGAGTGTCATCGGATATCCTGGCATACATGGTGGGATCAAAGGCATCTGTAAGCTTAGGTGCCGCCGCGTGGAAACAAGCGTCGCCGCAGCCGGACACGAATCGTGCCTGCGAGAGCGCATAAGCCATAAACTCAACCGTACGGTACGCCTTGCCGCGCGACAGGCATGCCTCAAACAGCGGACGGCTATACATCACGCCAGAGGTCTGAGCGACTAGGCCGCCCAAAATCAACTGGGGCAGCCCAGTCACCATAGAAGACTCGTCTTCTATGGCAATAGAGGCAGCATCCAAGACACGCGAATGGCGCTCTCGATGTGCATCATAGCGGTCGAGCGACACCGTGGGGAACACTATGTCTGCCGCAGTATCGCACGCGATATCGACCATCTTGGAAAGGGACTGCGGAGCAAACCACTCATCGGCGTTCATAGCGATGATTTGAGAGCCGCGCGAGGCAGCAAAACCGGCACGAAGACAAGCGCTGTGCTTCGCGTCCTCGACGTCAATCAAATCAATATGGATGTCCCTGTCGGCAGCAACTTGAAGCGAATGGCGCACACCGGGCGCAGTATCGCGACAGACAACGACAATCTGCAAATCGTAGAGGTCTTGGTTCTGGATACTCTCGAGCGCACGCATCGCATAGCTGGGCGAACCTTCTACCACAAGGATCACCGAAAGTCGCGGATGCGAGCCACGTCGAACCAAGTTTTCCATCCTCTCGATAGCACCAAATCAAACTGTCGTTCATGGTACACCCGAGCTATAAAAGCAACGAGCCGCCTAACATGTTGCACGCCAAGAACAGATGTTGCACACGCGCAGCTCACACATAGTATGTGCAAGGCACAGACGCGCCGAGCACTCCCCTAGTCGAGAACGACAAGCTCGTCGGGGCCGTAATCCACACCCATAAACGTAAGGCCGCAGGCAGGCGCCGTGGGACCCGCAGCGGTTCGGTCACGGGCGTCAATAGCCTCGCGCATCCACTGGGGATCGCGACGATGCATGCCAATCTCCACGAGCGTTCCTACAATGGTACGCACCATCGAGTGCAAAAACGCATTGCCCTCGATAGTGAAGGTCAGGATATCCTCGCCAAAAGCGACCTCGTGGCCAAACTCCGCACGCATCACGCAGCGGTGCGTGGGCTTGCCCACAGCAGAGGCAACCTTGCAAAAGCTCTTAAAGTCCTGCTCGCCCAAAAGCGCAGGGCAGGCGGCCGCCATCGCATCGACGTCGAGGGGATAGCGATGCCACCACACCGCACCGCGCGAGAGCACGGGGCGCGCATCGCGATCGGCAATACGGTACGTATACGTACGGGACCGCGCGTCAAAGCGGGCAGAAAAGCCCCTACGGGCCTTGTAGACCTCGTTTATGGCGATATCTTTGGGCAGGAGGGCATCCATAGCCCTCAGCCACCTACGGCGCGTACACGCGAGCTCAGCGTCCGTTACGGGCACGCTAATGTACTGGGCCACCGCATGCACGCCGGCATCGGTACGACCCGCACACGTCAGATCGATCGGGCGGCGCAGCAGCGTCTCGATAGCGCGGCGCAACTCGCCCGCAACGGTCGTCTGGCCCGGCTGCTCGGCAAATCCGCTATAGGACGAGCCATCATAGGCAACACAGAATACAAGCGTGGCATCGAGCTCAGGAATCGAATTGAAATCAGACGGCGCGGTCATGGGCGCTCCCAACAAACAATCAACGGTATCGCGACAAAAAAAGAGGGGTACGCGAACGTACCCCTCGAATATAGCCTATGCAGACAGATTGTCTACTCAGCGGTCTCCTCAGCAGGAGCCTCCTCGACGGCCTCGACCTTCTTGGGAGCAGCGGCCTTCTTGGGGGCCGGAGCAGCCTTCTTGGCCTTAGGCGTGCAAGGCTCAGTGACGAGCTCCATGATAACGATAGGAGCGTTGTCGCCCTTACGGTTGCCGAGCTTCATGATGCGGGTGTAACCGCCGTTGCGGTCCTGCCACATGCCCTGGGCAGCCTTGTCGAAGATCTCGGCAACGAGCTGCTTATCGCCGAGCTTGGCGATGGCCAGACGACGAGAGTGCAGGTCGCCCTTCTTGGCCCAGGTGATGATCGGATCGACGACCGAACGCAGCGCCTTAGCGCGGGTCTCGGTGGTCTTGATGCGGTCGTTCTCGAAGAGGGCCTTGGCCAGGCTCTTCTTCATGGCCTTGGTGTGGCTCGCATCGGTGCCGAGCTTCAGGCCCTTCTTAACGTTGTGACGCATGGTCTAGTTTCTCCTCAAATATGCGAAGCATTAAGCCTTCAGGCTCAGGCCCATGGACTCAAGCTTGTCCTTCACTTCCTCGATCGACTTAACACCGAAGTTACGGATGTTAAGCAGATCGTTCTCCGAGAACTCAACGAGCTGACGGACCGAGTGAATGCTGGCGCGCTTAAGGCAGTTGTAGGAACGGACGGAAAGGTCCAGATCCTCGATCTGCTTGTCCAGCTCGGCGTTGTCGTTGGTGACCTCGGGAGCGAAGATCGAAGCCTCCTCCTCGACCTCGGGGGTCTCGGCAAGGTTCATAAAGGCAGCCATATGCTGGTTGATGATATTGGCAGCCTGGACCACGGCGTCGCGCGGAGCGATGGAGCCGTTGGTCTCGATCTCGAGGACAAGGCGGTCGTAGTCGGTGTGCTGACCGACACGGCAAGCCTCAACGAGCTTGGCGCAACGGGACACCGGCGAGTACAGCGAGTCGACGTGGATCACACCGATGGGATCGTTGTCGCGCTTGTTAGCCTCGCCAGAGACATAGCCGCGGCCATAGCCGATGCGCATGCTCATGGTGAGATGGCCACCCTCGGTAAGCGTAGCGATGTGCTGCTCGGGGTTGACCAGCTCAAACTCGGACGGAATAAAGAAGTCCGCACCGGTGACCTCGCAGGGGCCGTCAACCGAGATGGTGGCGGTCGCCTCGTCGGTCGTGCCGAGAGCCCTGAAGACAAGACCCTTGACATTCAGGACGATGTCGGTGACATCCTCGACCATGTTAGGGATGGTCATGAACTCGTGCTGTGCACCATCGATCTGAATAGCCTCGACGGCGGCACCCTCGAGCGAGGACAGAAGTACGCGACGAAGGGAGTTACCCAGCGTATCGCCGTAGCCACGCTCGAGCGGCTCGACGGAGACACGAGCAGACGTCTCGTTGATCTCTTCGACCTGAACCTGAGGCCTAATGAATTCTGACATGTATTACCTCCAGCCTCAGCAGCCCGGATGGACTACTTAGAGTAGAGCTCGACGATGAGCTGCTCGTTGATATCACCGCTGATCTGCTCACGCGTCGGCAGAGCGAGCACGTTACCAGACAGCTTCTCGATATCGACCTCGAGCCAGCCAGGGACCTCAAAGCGCTCGGAGGAAATCAGAGCCTCCTTGATGGGGAGGAGGTCACGGAACTTCTCGCCGACAGCGACGACGTCGCCGGCCTTGACGCGGTAGGACGGAATATCCACGCGCTTGCCGTTCACGGTGAAGTGACCGTGACGGACGGACTGACGAGCCTCTTTGCGGGTGCGGGCGAAGCCAAGACGGAAGACGACGTTGTCAAGGCGAGACTCAAGGATGATCATGAGGTTCTCACCGGTGACGCCGTTCATCTTACGGGCCTTGTTGAAGTAGCCGTGGAACTGCTTCTCCAGAACGCCATAGATGAACTTGACCTTCTGCTTCTCGCGCAGCTGCATGCCGTACTCAGATTCCTTGCGACGGCGCTTGGGCTGACGGATAGATTCCTTCTTGCTGCTGTAACCGAGCTCAGCGGGATCGATCCCGAGCTGACGGCAGCGCTTAAGAACAGGAGTCCTGTCGATTGCCATATTGATACGATCCTTTCAGTTACACGCGGCGACGCTTCTTGGGGCGGCAGCCGTTGTGCGGAATGGGGGTCTTGTCCTGGATGCTCGAGACCTCGAGGCCAGCAGCCTGGAGGGAGCGAATGGCGGTCTCACGACCGGAGCCGGGGCCCTTGACGAAGACGGAAACCTTCTTCATACCGTGCTCCATGGCCTGCTTGGCAGCAGCCTCGGCAGCCATCTGGGCAGCGAACGGCGTGGACTTACGGGAGCCCTTGAAGCCCACCTGGCCAGCCGACTTCCAGGAAATGACGTTGCCCTGGGGATCGGTGATCGAAACGATCGTGTTGTTGAACGTAGAACGAATGTGAGCCTGGCCCACGGAAATGTTCTTACGGTCCGCGCGCTTCAGACGGGCAGCGCGAACGTTCTTCTTAGCAGTAGCCATCTATCTAGCGCTCCTTATTTCTTCTTCTTAGCACCGATCTGACGCTTCGGGCCCTTGCGGGTACGAGCGTTAGTGTGGGTGCGCTGGCCGCGGACCGGGAGGCCCTTGCGGTGACGAAGGCCGCGGTTGCAGCCGATGTCCATAAGGCGCTTGACGTTCTGGTTGCGCTCACGGCGGAGGTCGCCCTCAACCATGATCTGGTTCTTATCGATATAATCACGGATGGCGTTAACCTCATCCTCGGTGAGGTCCTTAACACGCGTATCCACGTTAACGTTGCACTCGACGCAGATCTTCGTCGCAGTGGTGCGGCCGATGCCGTAAATGTAGGTCAGACCGATCTCAACGCGCTTCTCACGCGGGAGGTCGACACCATTAATACGGGCCAACGTAGTCTCCTCTCTTAACCCTGACGCTGCTTATGACGGGGGTTCTCGCAAATGACGAGGACCCTGCCATGGCGCCTAATGATTTTGCACTTATCGCACATCTTCTTGACCGAAGGACGTACCTTCATCGTTCTTCCTTTCGGTAGCGCTCAAACTACTTCCCTACTATCTACTCGCCCAGCCGCAGGCGTTTAAAACTATGGCTGGTCTTCACACACAATCCGACCGTAGGTTGAGCTAAGCCTGCAGCCGGAAATGGAGTGCGTGTATGCGTGCCGCTATTTGTAGCGATAGGTGATGCGGCCGCGGGTCAGGTCGTACGGGGAAAGCTCCACGACAACCCTGTCACCGGGGAGAATACGGATGTAATTCATTCGGATCTTGCCAGAAATGTTGCACAGAACCGAATGACCGTTCTCGAGCTCGACCTTAAACATGGCGTTGGGCAGCGGTTCCTTTACCGTACCCTCGAGCTCAATTGCGTCTTCCTTCTTCACAAGCAATCATCTTTCTCTAGAAAACGACAGCGATTGAGTATTCTACAATACGCATGCACGTATCGTAATATCTTCGTAATGGCTCCACAACTAAGCGGAACTTGTTACATTTGAAATGTTAAGGCGTGCATTTGACGCAAGTCCTACATTTCACCGCCCTGCAAGGAACACCAAGCACCTTGCGCGTCGGTGGTGAGAATCACCGGACCGTCATTGGTGATGGCGACGGTGTTCTCGTAGTGCGCGGCGGGCAGGTGGTCGTTGGTCGTAACAATCCAACCGTCGGAGCCCGTGCTCACATGGTTGGAACCCATCGTAACCATCGGCTCGATGGCAATGACCATGCCGGCTTGGAGGCGAACGCCCCTCCCCTTCTTTCCATAGTTAGGAACGTTGGGGTCCTCGTGCATCACGCGGCCAATGCCATGGCCCACATAATCACGAAGCACGCCGTAACCGTGAGACTCGGCGAGGGACTGAACGGCATAACCGACGTCCCCGATATGGTTACCGGGAACAGCCTGCTCGATGGCAGCCTTAAGGCAATCGCGCGTGACCTCGCACAAAGCCTTGGCTTCGGGCGTGGGGGTGCCGACGAAAAACGTCCAAGCGTTATCGCCAACCCAACCGTCAACGACAGCTCCCGTATCGATGGAGATGATATCGCCATCGCGCAGGATCATGTCGGGGTTGGGGATACCGTGGACCACGGCATCGTTAATCGATGCGCAAATGGTACCGGGGAACCCGCCGTAACCCTTAAAGGCCGGGGTGCCGCCATGCATACGGATAATCTGCTCCGCGAGCTGATCGAGCTCAAAGGTCGAAACACCAGGGCGCACCATGGCTCCAACGTGGCGGAGCGCCATCTTAGATAGCGCTCCTGCCTTCTTCATCTGCTCGATTTGCGTTGCAGACTTAATCTTGATCATAGACCGAGAGCCTCTTTGACATCCCCGTACACGGTCTCGCGAGCCTGGTCACCGTTGACCGACTTGAGCAGACCCTGGCCACGATAGTAGTCGACGAGCGGGCTCGTGGACTTCTCGTAGACGTCGAGACGGTTCTTGATGGTCTCGGGCTTGTCGTCGTCGCGCTGATACATCTCGCCGGCGCACTTGGGGCAGGTAGCATCGGCAGCGGTGCCGGTGTAACCGCAGGCGCGGCAAGTTCGACGCGAAGACAGACGATCGATGATGACCTCGGGGGCCACGTCGACCAGAAGGGCGCAGTCGATCTCGCGACCCATGGCGGAGAGCTCGGAATCGAGCGTCACAGCCTGGGCGGTGTTGCGCGGGAAGCCGTCGAGGATGAAGCCCTGCTGGGCGTCATCGGCAGCAAGGCGCTCCTTGACAAGGTCGATCACGAGCTGGTCGGGAACGAGCTCGCCAGCGTCCATGTACTTCTTAGCCTGAATACCAAGCTCGGTGCCACCCTTGACGGCAGCACGCAGCAGGTCGCCCGTGGAAATGTGAGCGACGCCAAACTCGGCGACGAGCTCCTGTGCGACGGTGCCCTTACCGGCACCCGGAGCTCCGAGCAATACGAGGTTCATGAGCAATCCTCCTCTAGCCTATTTAAAGAATCCATCGTAATCATACATCTTGATCTGGCCTTCGAGCTTATCGACCGTGTCGAGCACGACGCCGACCATGATGAGGATGGACGTGCCGCCAAATGCCTGGATCAGATGGTTACCCGTGAAGGAGAAGATGATCGAAGGCACGATGGCGATGAGCGCCAAAAAGACAGCGCTGGGAAGCGTGATCTTGTTGAGCGCGTTCTTGATGTAGGCCGCGGTAGCCCTACCCGGACGGACGCCCGGAATAAAGCCACCCTGCTTCTTAAGGTTGTCGGCCGTGTCATCGGGGTTGAACACCATGGAGGTGTAGAAGTACGCGAAGAACACGATGAGGACAACATTAAGCACCCAGTTGAGCCAACCGGTCGAAAGCGCAGAGGCAACTGCCTGAATCCAGCCGATGCCGGGGAAGAACACGGCAATCTGAGCCGGGAAGTACAGCAGCGCCGAGGCAAAGATGATCGGCACGACGCCCGCGGTGTTGACCTTGATGGGCAGGTAGGTGGTCTGGCCACCCATCATGCGACGGCCCACGACGCGCTTGGCATAGGAGACCGGGATGCGGCGCTGGCCGCGCTCAAGGAAAACAATCAGCGGGATAACCAGCAGGATGATGGCGCAGATGATCACCATGGTGATGATGCCACCGGCATTACCCTCGGTGCTGGAGAAGATAGCCTGCGGAAGGCCGGCCATGATGTTCGCAAAGATGATCAGCGACATGCCATTGCCGATACCGCGCTGGGTGATGAGCTCACCAATCCACATGATCAGCATAGCGCCTGCGGTGAGCGTACCGACGATCATGAGGTCGAAGATGATCTCGGGAGCGCCGGCACCATTGAAGCTGATGCCGAAGCTCTTAAAGAGGAAGAGGTAACCCACGGAGTTGAGGATTGCCAGAGCCAGGGTGAGGTAACGCGAATACTGCGTAATCTTGGTCTGACCGACCTCGCCCTCGCGGGCAAGCTCATGCAGGGAAGGCACGACGGCCTGGAGCATCTGGAGGATGATCGAGCTGGTGATGTAAGGCATGATGCCCAGCGAAAACACCGACACATAGCTCAACGCGCCGCCAGAGAAAAGATTCAGGAGGGCCATAGCACCTGCGGCGACCGAATTGTTATCGGTCGAGAAAAGGCCCAGCATCCCCTGGAAGGGAATGCCGGGCACAGGAACGTGCGCACCAATGCGGTACACGACGAGCATAGCTATGGTAAAAAGAATCTTTTCGCGCAATTCTTTGATGCGGAAAGCATTCTTAAGACCATTTAGCACGGCAGCTCGACCTTTCCGCCAGCGGCCTCGATCTTGGCCTGCGCAGAAGCGCTGACCTTGTCGACCTTGACCGTGAACTTCTTGGTGAGCTCACCATTGCCGAGCACCTTGACGGGCTCGAACTCGCTCTTGGTGATGCGAGCGGCCTTAAGAGCGGCACCGTCGATCACAGCGCCATCCTCGAACTTACGCTCGAGACGCTCAACGTTAACAGCGGTGTACTCGATACGACGGGGGTTGCGGAAGCCCGGAAGCTTGGGCAGGCGCATAGCCAGCGGAGTCTGGCCACCCTCGAAGCCGGCACCCTTGGTGCCGCCAGAGCGGGAACCCTGGCCCTTCTGGCCGCGGCCAGAAGTGGTGCCGTGACCCGAAGAATTGCCACGGCCGACGCGCTTACGGTTCTTGGTGGAACCGGGCGCGGGAGTAAGATCGTGAAGCTGCATTTGCTACTCCTCTACAATCTCGACAAGGTGCTTGACCTTGAAGATCATGCCGCGGACGGACTCGTTGTCAGCAATCTCGCGAACCTCGCGGATCCTGTGGAGACCGAGGGCACGGACAGTACGGACCTGGTCCTGCTTGCAACCGTTGGTGCTGCGGACCTGCTTGATCTTGATGGTGTCAGCCATGCTTAGTTCTCCTTACCGACGAACATCTCGGAGACCGTCAGGCCACGGCGAGCCGCGACGTCCTCAGGGCTGGAGAGCTCCTTGAGGCCCTCGACGGCAGCCTTGATGATGTTGAGGCCGTTGTCGGTACCGAGGGACTTGGACAGGACGTTCTTGATGCCAGCAAGCTCGAAGAGGGGACGCACGGCGCCGCCGGCGATAACGCCGGTACCCTCGACAGCGGGCTTGATGATGATGCGGCCGGCACCAAAGTGGCCGAGAACCTCGTGCGGGATGGTGCCCTGCTCGGTCACCGGCACGTGGAACATGTTCTTCTTGGCATCGAGAGACGCCTTGGAGATGGCCAGGGGCACCTCAGCGGACTTGCCCATGCCAACGCCGACGTTGCCCTTGCCGTCGCCAACGACGACGAGAGCGACGAGGCTCATGCGACGACCACCCTTGACGGTCTTCGACACGCGGTTGATGTAAACGACGCGCTCCTCGAACTCGGAGGCCTCGCGCTGCTGCTTCTGATTACGAGCCATGTGCTACATACCTCCTAGAACTCGAGACCGGCGGCACGAGCACCGTCGGCGAGGGCCTTGACGCGGCCATGGTAGATACGGCCACCGCGATCGAAGGCGACCTTGGTGATGCCGGCCTCGATGGCGCGCTTGCCAACGAGCTGACCGACCTTCTCCGCAGCCTCCTTGTTCGAGGTGTGGGTGCCCTTGAACTCGGCCTCGAGGGTCGAGGCAGAGACGAGCGTCAGGCTGGAGCCCTTGCTGTCGTCGATGATCTGGGCATAGATGTTGGCGTTAGTACGGGTCACGCGAAGACGCGGACGCTCGGAGGTACCCGAGACCTTGCCGCGAACACGACGCTGACGACGCTTGAGGCCTTCCAGCTTCGCCTTATGCTTGTTCATACGTAAACTCCTAAAAAGGTTGATCTTGCCAGCACCTGACGGGGTGCTGGTCTTATGCGAGTGAGTCGGTTACGACTACTTGGCGGCCTTACCCAGCTTGCGGCGGATGTGCTCGCCAACGTAGTGGATACCCTTGCCCTTGTAAGGCTCGGGAGGACGATGGCCGCGGATCTCAGCGGCGATCTGACCGACCTGCTGCTTGTTGATACCCTTGACGTTCACGTGGGTGTTGTCGGGAACCTCGAAGGTGATGCCCTCGGGAGCCTCGACGATCACGGGGTGCGAGAAGCCCAGGGAGAACTCGAGGTTCTTGCCCTTCTGCTGCACGCGGTAACCGACACCGGCGAGCTCGAGCTTCTTCTCGAAGCCCTCGGAAACGCCAACAACCATGTTGTGGATGAGGGCGCGGGTGAGGCCGTGGCGGGCACGGGTCTCACGCTCGTCGTCGGGACGGGAAACGGTGAGGACGTTGTCCTCGACGTTGATAGCGAGCTTCTCAAAGACATCGAGCTCGAGCTGGCCCTTGGGGCCCTTGACGACAACGTTGTTGCCGTTGACTGCCACTTCGACTCCGGCGGGAATCTGGACAGGCTTATTACCGATACGAGACACGGTGATCTCCTTTCCTTCTACCTACCGAGCGAATTACCAGACGTAAGCGATGATCTCGCCGCCGACGTTGTGCTTGCGAGCATCGCGGTCGGTCATGACGCCATGGCTGGTGGAAATAATGGCGGTACCAAGGCCACCGCGGACGCGGGGCATGTCGGCAACGCCGGTGTACTTACGCAGGCCCGGCTTGGAAATGCGGCGGATGCCGTTGATGACCTTAGCCTTCTTGGGACCATACTTAAGCGTGATGTGCAGAGTCTTCTGGGGAACGGTGTCCTCGACATCGTAGCCCTCGATGTAGCCCTCCTCGTGCAGAACACGAGCGATCTCGACGAGCTTCTTGCTGCTCGGCATGGAGACCGTGGCCTTGTTCACAGAGTTAGCGTTACGGATGCGCGTAAGCATATCTGCGATCGGGTCTGTAAGGTTCATACAGATTCTCCTTCGTTCTTGATGAACACGTGCTCTTGGTTCTTCGCCGCCCTTAACGGCAAAGCCTTTTTAGCGCGTTTTCCCTGTTCCAAACGGATGCTTGAAACGCTGGTAGTGACTTACCAGCTGGCCTTCTTAACGCCGGGAAGCTCGCCCTTGAGTGCAAGCTCGCGGAAGCAGACACGGCACAGGCCGAACTTGCGGTACACAGAGTGCGGACGGCCGCAGCGCTGGCAGCGCGTGTACTCACGAGTAGAGAACTTCTGCTTGCGATTGCACTTGACGATCATCGATGTCTTAGCCACTTATATCCTCCTCACATAGAGTATTGTTCGCCCCAAGCGCCGCCCCCTTGTGGGAACGGCGCTTATAGGGCAGGTGAACCTATTTCTTGAACGGGAAACCGAAGGCGTCCAGAAGGGCCTTGGCCTCCTCATCGGTGTTGGCGGTGGTCACGAAAGTGATGTCCATACCACGCTGGTGATCGACGGAGTCGAAGTCGATCTCGGGGAAGATGAGCTGCTCGGTAACGCCCATGGAGAAGTTACCACGGCCGTCGAAGCTCTTGGCGGAGATGCCGCGGAAGTCGCGGATACGGGGGATCGCGACGGAGGTCAGACGATCGAAGAACTCCCACATACGGTCGCCACGCAGGGTAACCTTGCAGCCGATCGGCATACCAGCGCGCAGGCGGAAGGTAGCGATGGACTTGCGGGCACGGGTGATCATCGGCTGCTGGCCGGTGATGGCGCGCAGGTCGCGCACGGCACCGTCGATGGCCTTGGAATCGGTAGCGGCCTCGCCGACACCCATGTTCACGACGATCTTCTCAAACTTGGGGATCATCATGACGTTCTCGTACTGGAACTTGTCCTGAAGCTGCTGCTTGACCTCGTTGTTGTACTTGGTCTTCAGACGCGGCACATACTTCTCTTCTGCCATTGTTCACTCCTTCTTGGGGTTTTAAGCACGGGGCGTGGCCACGATGGGTTGTCCTCGTGCCTCCTGGCTGCATCCGCGCCGCTCATGGCATTTCGCGGTTTGGACTCGACGCAGCAGGAGCCGACAAAACAATCGGTACTATACGCGCATCGAGAGCGTATTTCCAGAAAAACCTCGTCTGCCTGCACAACTCCACAACTCCCCCGCACAAATTGATCCCTAGAGGACGGAGGAAAATGGCAATTGCGGTGAAATAGAGACTGTTTGATGGCTTAACAAGCTTAAACAGTCCGTATTACACCGCAACTCATATATGGGGCGTTATTTTTTGGCGAGGCAGGACCAGGTTGAGGACGACGGCGACGAGCGCGGCGACGGCAATCGAGGATCCGCCAAAGACGGTGCCGACCCATGCGGGGAATCCAGCGCCAGCAAGCGCGCCGGCCGTGTGCTCGATACCCGTGCCAAAGGCGATAGAGAGACCCATGAGCGTGGTATCGCGCTGAGACAGGCCGTGGCGGGCAAACATGACCACACCGTTCATGCCGATGGTCGCGAACACGCCAATGGTGGCGCCGCCGATTACCGGCTGCGGAATGGACGTGAGCACTGCCGCGCACTTGGGCAGCAGGCCCGCGATGAGCAAGATGGCGGCGGCAAGCGTAAAGACCATGCGGTTGACGACCTTGTTCTCGGCGATAATGCCCACATTCTGGCCAAAGGTTGCCGTGGGGACGCCGCCCAAAAAGCCCGAGAGCATACCGACGAGGCCATTGGCAATCAATCCGCCCGAGATCTGACTATCGGTCGCGGGGGTATCGAGCGCAGCAGAGGACACGGCGGCAAACTCTCCCATAACCTGCACGGCGTTCACGATGGCGACGACGCCTACCACGGCACACGCTGCCGGATCGAACACCAGACGATGGGCGCCAAGTGCCGGCGGGGCGAACCAGCTGGCGGTCGCGATGGCCGAGAAATCGACCATGCCCAACACCGCAGCCAAAACAAAGCCCGCGCAGATACCAGCCAGGATGCTGCCCAGCCTAAGCGCGCCCTTGCCGTAGTTGCCAGCCATAAAGGTGACAACGAACGTCACAAGTGCGACGGCCCAGTTGGTGACACTGCCAAAATCCGCCGCGCTCTCCCCGCCCGCCATGGAGGCAACTGCCACTGGGCATAGCGACAGGCCAATGACAAAGATGACGGTGCCGAGCACCGGGGCCGGAAAGAGAAAGCTTACGCGCCTAAACAGCAAGCCGAAGAGCACGACGAGCGCGCCGCCGATTACCTGGGCGCCCAGCACGGCCTCAAAACCAAGCTCAAGCCCGACTGCCTTGAGCGCCGGCACGAAGGTAAAGCTCGCACCCATCACAATGGGCAAGCCCGAACCGACAACACCTTTTATGGGAAACTGTTGAAGGAAAATGTCAAGCGCCGAGAGGACGAGCGACGCCTGGATGACAGCGGCCTCCTCCTGAGGGGTAAAGCCGCAGACCGACGCGATGATGATGGCGGGCGTGACGATACCCGCGAATGCCGCCAGCACATGCTGCAGTGCATGGGGCAATACCTGCACAAACGAAACTTTTCCCGTACGCTCGAACAGGGCGCCCCCTGCTGCCGACTCCGCCATTTGCGCCTCCCATACTCTAGGCAGCGGCCCCATGCCGCTCAACGAGCGGACATTATAGGGCATATGGCACAGGTAGCATTTTGACCCGCGATCCTGCATCCCCCGGGGTCAAACAGCAGTTGCGGTGAAATAGTTCCTGGCTGACCGCCCGGCAGGCTTATCTAGGAACTATTTCACCGCAACTCATATATGGGGATGCGACTAGCGCTTGCGGGGGACGAGCTTGGTGCGGCGCAGGTGGATCATCTCGGCAGCGATGGAGATGGCAATCTCCTCGGGATCCTCGGCCTCGATGGCAACGCCGATCGGCAGGTGCAGCCCGTCGATCTGGTCCTGCGTAAAGCCCTCCTGCTCCAGGCGGGCGCGCACAAAGGCCGTCTTACGGCGCGAACCCAAGCAGCCCAGATAGGCTGGCTTGGCGCGCATGGCCTGAATCACCACGTCGATATCGGACTTGTGACCCGCCGTGGCGACGACCACCAGGTCGCGCGGGCCGATGGGGCACTGCTTGCTCAGGTTCTTGTAGTCGACCAGACGACGGTCGTAGACACCGGGCACCCATTCGGGCGTCAACGTGCCGGGGCGGTCGTCGCAAGCCACGACGGCAAAGCCCGCCGCCGTGAGCACCCGCGCCGTCGCAGCACCCACGTGTCCGCAGCCAAAGATATAGGTCAGGCCCTCGGGGCAGAGCGTCTCGATGTGCGCGGGAGGAATCTCGGAGGCGGCGTTGGTGTAGGTGACGCTGCTCCCCTCTTCCGCCAGCGAAAGCCCGGGGCAGCCCGCAATGGTGCGGCGCGATTCCTCGCCATGGCACTCGGCCACATCGCCCTCGAGCGCGCTTGCGATAAACGGCTCAAAGTCAATGACGAAGTCGCCGATGCGGCGATATGCCAGCACATCGGCAATCTCCTGGAACAACGGCGCCTCGGTCGCGTCCAGGTGCAGATAGCACAGGCAGATGGCTCCGCCGCAGATCATGCCGGTATCGGAGTTCTCGCCGCCCATGGTGTAGCGGACCAGACGCGATTGACCCCCGGCCAGCAGCTCGCGGGCCTCGCCCAGCGCAAAGAGCTCGATCTTGCCGCCGCCGATGGTGCCCACTTGGCTACCGTCGGCAAAAACGGCCATCCAGGCGCCCACGCCACGCGGCGACGACCCCGCTGTGCCGGCCACTACCACCAGTTCGCACGTCTCACCAGCACGCAAGGCGGCAAGCGCCGCATTCACAACATCGAGCTTTTCCATTGCTGCCTTCTATCCTCTAAAGACACCGGTGAGCATAGCGAGTGCTTCGAGCACGCCGCCGCCGACCGACGTCGCCTTGTCCGAAATGTAGTTGATATAGCTGGCATCGCCGCGCGGGTCGACGTCGGCACATTTAAAGCCCTCGGTCACCTGAACACCGTCGGCCAAAAGCCCGCGCAGACAGCCATCGATCTGCGTGACCATGGGAGTATCACCCGCATACCCGATCACGTCGCCGGCGCTCACGATGTCGCCGATCGCGCTGTCGGACCGAAACACACCGGCGGCGGGGCTGTGGATAACGCGCTCCTTGCCATAGCCGGCGATAATGCCCGGCACGCCTGTGTTGGGCTGGGGCGAACCTTGGGTAATGACACGGCCGAGAAAATGCCCGCGCATGGTCTCGACCACGGCGTCGCAGTCAACCGGCGCGGTAAAGCCCGGCCCCACGGCGATGACGGCAGGCGCCATGTCGCGCGTGGTACCTAGATTGCGCTTGGCCAAAATCGCGTCGACCACGGCAGCGGGTTTCAGCTCGCCGAGCATCTTGGCCTGGGGGTCCACCACAACGGCGACATCTCCAGCCTCGGCAATCGCAAGCGCCTCAGCTGGCGTCTGCGCCAAGCGAGCGCGAATGCCCTCGACCTGGACCTCGCCCAGGCGAATGGCCTCGCAAAAACTGATTGTGCGACGGATGCACGTGGGAACCGCGATATCGGCCATAACGACCGACACGCCGGCGCGCACCAAGCGAGCGGCGACGCCCGTGGCGATATCGCCGGCGCCGCGAACATAAACGAGCATTCCCGGGGCACCTCCCTGTGCTACGGTTTGAGCAGAGCAAAAGCGGTTCGACCGCTACTCTGATGATTATTTATTATCACAGTATTATACGGCGGTGAACAAATGGAAACGGTTAGCGGCAATCTTGCCTCGGCGCTCAGGATCGAGCCGGGCATTACCGCAATTATCGGCAGTGGCGGTAAGTCGACCTTGCTAAAGACGCTGGGTCTCGAGCTCATGCGCGCTGGCGGCCGCGTGCTCCTCTGCACCGCCACGCACATGTTTCCCGTCGCCGGCGTGCCGTGGGACGGGTCAAACCGTCGCCTGGATGCCGCGCCTTGGAAGCCGGGTGCCGCGCATGCCCCCGGCTGCACCTGCGAGGCCTGCGCGGGCCTTGTGCGCGGAAGCATCTGCCAGGCAGGCGTCTTGGACCCGGAGACAGGCAAGCTCTCCGCCCCCGCTGAGCCGCTCGACCAGCTGGCGCAGCGCTTTGACTATGTGTTGGCCGAGGCAGATGGCAGCAAGCGACTCCCGCTCAAGGCGCATGCCGCCTGGGAGCCGGTAATTCCCGCCGCCACGGCAAACGTTGTCTGGGTCGTCGGCGCCTCAGGGCTGGGCAAGCCCGTCGCCAAGGTTGTCCACCGCCCCGAGCTCTTCTGCGAGCGCTGCGGCTGCGAGCCCACCGACGCTGCCACCCCAGAGCGCGTCGCCATGGTGCTCAATGCCGAGCTGCAGATGTTGAACCTCGACAATGCCCGCATCATGCTCAACCAAGTCGACACGCTCAGCGACCCGGCCATGGCAGATCGCTTTGAGGCAGCCCTCGACCGCCCCCTCATCGCCAGCAGCCTCCAGCGGTAGCCCTCCTATTAGCGGGGCACGTAGCGGCCGGGTTGGGCTCCGGTGGGCTCGCCGTCGCGCGCAGCCAGTACGCCGTTCACAAACACGGCCTTGGCGCGGCCGTGCGCCTCAAAGCCCTCGAGCGGCGTGTAGTCCACGGCCTGATGCTGCGTCGCGGCGCTAATCGTCCAGCGCGCCTTGGGATCCCACACGCACACGTCGGCATCGGCGCCCTCGGCAAGACAGCCCTTGTGCGGATACATGCCAAAGACGCGCGCCGGGTTCTCGCTCATCAGGCGGCACAGATCCTCGGGACCCAGCTGTCCCTCAAAGCTCGTAGCGATCGCGACGGGACGATGCTCCACGCCGGGTCCGCCGTTGGGAATCGCGCGGAAGTCGTCGCGCCCGCGGTCCTTTTGCCCGTGCAGGTTAAAGCTACAGTGGTCGGTCGCAATCGTATCGATCTCGCCGGCCACAAGCGCCTCGCGCAGTGCCGCACGGTCGCCGGCATGGCGCAGCGGCGGACTCATCACGTACTTGGCGCCCGCAAAGCCGTCCTCGCCCTGCTCCAAGTAGCACGTGTCGTCGAGCATCAGATACTGAGGGCATGTCTCGACATAGATGTTCTTCTGCCCGCGCGCTTTGGCAGCGCGAATGGCCTCGAGCCCCAGCTTGGTCGAAAGGTGCACCACGTTGACCGGAGCGTCCCCGGCCAAGTGCGCCAGATACAGCAGGCGGCTCACGGCCTCGGCCTCACACACGTCTGGACGGCTGAGCGCATGGCCCTCGGGCCCGTGGATACCCTGCTCAAACACGCGCTTCTGCAGCGCGTTGACCAACGTGCCGTTCTCGCAATGCACGCACAGGATACCGCCCACGCGCTTGAGCTCCTCCAGCACCTCGAGCGTCTCGGCATCGTCCAGGCGCAGATGGTCGTAGGCAAAGTAGGTCTTAAACGACGACACGCCCGCCTCGCGCATGGCCGAAAGATCGGCGCGGTTGCGCTCGTTCCACTCGGCGAGTGCCATATGAAAAGCGTAGTTTGCCGTGCAGGTGCCGTCGGCGCGATGATGCCACTCGGCCAGGGCATCAGGCATGGTCACGCCGCGATCGGCCGTCGCGTAGTCCACAATGGTCGTCGTGCCGCCGCAGGCAGCCGCGCGCGTGCCGGTCTCAAAGCTATCGGCCGTCCAATCCATGCCGGTCCAGCACTGCATGTGCGTGTGGCCGTCGATAAAGCCGGGAAACACCCAACAGTCGGTGGCGTCCTCGACGGTATCGCCCTCGCCCGGCTCGATTGCCGCGGCAATCCGCACAATCTTGTCGCCCTCCATGGCAAGATCGGCGCGGCGAAGCCCCTGGGGCGTCACGAGCGCACCGTTTTTGATGATGATCATAATTGCTCCTTATTGATTGATGCAGTTGGCCACGCGATCAAAATACGAGCAGGCGGCGATATGCTCCGTTATGCGTCGCTGTCCCTTGGCGGTATCGACATCCCACAGTTCGTAAGCACGCGCATCGACCAACGCAACGTCGGTGCGGCCCTTGAGAATCGACCCGCCACCGTCCTTGCCCTCGAGAAGCATGAGCGAAGGGAACAGCTGCCTAGGAAAGAGCACCGGGCTCGAAGGCTCACCATGACACGCCAAGCGCACCGGATGATTGCGACCATGCTCGTCAAACGCGCGAACCATGGCCTCAAAAGAATCCGCGCTCACAAGCGGCTGGTCGCCCGGCAAAAAGAGGCAACCTTTCCAGTTGCGTTCGACTCCCCACGAAAGGCCCGCACGGACGCTTTCGCTGCGCAGCTCGCCATCGTGCAGCACACACGGGCAATGCTTGTCCTCGCAAATCTGAGCGACCTCGGGCCAACGCGTCGAAACCACAACGTCAAAGCCCCGGAGAACCGAATCGATGGTCCGGGCAATCAGCGGCTCGCCATAGATATCGGCAAGCATCTTGTTAGAGCCAAACCGCTTGCCCTCGCCCGAAGCCATAATGACGCAACCAAGTTTCATGGCGATACCTCCCCTGAAACCATCGTACCCATAACTCGCGTCGCGGGGCATCTACATCGAAAGCGCTTATCCCGCACGCCCACGATGCAAAAAGGGGGCACCCCGCCGGTTGGCAGAGCGCCCCCTTTACATGGCTTACCTCAACCCGGCTTTAGGCCTGGAACCAACGGGCGGTGTTGCGCTCGTCGAGGGCCTTGAGGGTAGTGGCGGGATCGGCAACCTTCTGCAGGAACATCATGGCTGCGATGGCGTACGGCTTGTAGCTGGCCTCCTTGTACATGCCCACACGGTGCATGTCGAAGACGTCGGCGTTGACCTCGCCGTGCTCGCAGGAGACACCGGAGATGTCGGCGGGCAGCGGATGCATAAAGATGGTGTCCTGGCCGTTGGCGGTCTTCTCCATGAGCTCGGTCGTGGAGCACCAGTCCTGATGCGTAGCGTTCTGAGCGAGCAGCTCCTTCTCGAGCGCAGCGATGCCGGCATCGTCGCCCTCGGCGTACAGGTTGGTGCGCTTCTCCATGGCGGCAAACGGAGCCCAGCTCTTGGGGATCACGATGTCGGCGCCCTCGAAGGCCTCGGCCATGGTGTTGACCTGCTTAAAGGTGGTGCCGGACTCGGCGGCATAGCCCTTGGCGCGCTCGACGACCTCGGGCATGAGGTCGTAGCCCTCGGGGTGGGCCAGGGTGACGTCCATGCCAAAACGGGGCAGCAGGCTGATCAGCGACTGCGGGCAGGACAGCGGCTTGCCGTAAGAGGGCGAGTAGGCCCAGGTGACAGCAACCTTCTTGCCCTTGAGGTTCTCGAGGCCGCCAAACTCGTTGATGAGGTAGAGCATGTCGGCAGAGGACTGCGTTGGGTGATCGGAGTCGGACTGCAGGGAGATGAGCGTGGGACGGTGATCCAGAACGCCGTCCTCGTAGGCCTGCTGGACAGACTCGGAGACCTCGGCCATGTAGGCGTCGCCCTTGCCGATGTACATGTCGTCGCGGATGCCGATGACGTCGGCCATGAAGGAAATCATGGTAGCGGTCTCGCGGACGGTCTCGCCGTGAGCGATCTGGGACTTCTTCTCGTCCAGGTCCTGCAGCTCAAGGCCGAGCAGGTTGGCTGCCTTAGAGAAGGAGAAGCGCGTACGGGTGGAGTTGTCACGGAACAGGGAGACGGCCAGACCCGAATCGAAGATCTTGGACGAAACGTTGTTCTCGCGCAGCTCGCGCAGGGCGTCGGCGACGATGTAGAGCGCCTTGAGCTCATCGGTGGTCTTATCCCAGGTGTGCAGGAAGTCGCTGCCGTACATGCCCTTAAAATCGAGGCCGTTCAGCTGCTCGACGAGCTCGGTAAACTTGGCGTCCATGTAAATATCCTTTCCAAAGATGAAACGATCGCAATGAGTAGATGTGCTCCGGCATGCGCGTGTGGCTAGAACATGCAAAGCGCTATGACGAGGACCCGCTACCGTTGAGGAAGCATGGGAGATAACGACCGCGGGCCCCAAGTCAACAGGGGATGCCGGGGACACGAGCGGCCCCAAGTCAACAGGGGATGCCGGGGACACGAGCGGCCCCCGGCTCAACAAGATCAAGGAATGGGACTAGTCGATCTTGTTGTTGGTCAGACCGGCGCGGAACACGGTGGCGTCGCCATCGGCCTGGCTCGGATCGTAGAGGTTCAGGGCAGCCACATACATGGCGGCAGCGGTGACCAGGTCATCCTTGTAGGTGACCTCGTTGGGAGCGTGAGCCTGAGACTCGGCACCCGGGCCAAAGCCGACGCAGGGGATGCCATAGCGGCCCTGGATGGAAACGCAGTTCGTGGAGAAGGTCCACTTGTCGCACAGCGGACGACCGGTGCGCTTGTCCATGCTGGGCTCGCAGCCGATGCGCTCGTCACCGAACATGGCCTTGTGGGCGTCGACGAGGGCCTTGACGTGCGGAGCGGTCTCCTTGTTGATCCACGTGGGGAAGTAAGCCTCGGTCTCGTAGACCTCGCCGGTCCAGGACGGACGGTCGTACATGTACATGGAGACCTTCACGTCGTCGCCGTACTTCTTGGCGGCCGGCAGGTTGCGGATCTCGTCCAGGCAGGACTCCCAGGTCTCGCCGGCGGTCATGCGACGGTCGATGGAGATGGCGCAGGAGTCAGCGACAGCGCAGCGGCTGGGGCTGGTGTAGAAGATCTGGCTGACGGTGCAGGTGCCGCGGCCCAGGAAGCGGGCGTCCTCGAAGTGTTCGGGGTTGTACTTGGGGTCGAGCATCTTGACGAGGCCCTTGATGTCGGTCGACTCGTCGCAGCCGTTGTTGTTGAGGGCGCGGACGTCGGCGATGATGTCGGCCATCTTGTAGATGGCGTTGTCGCCGCGGTCGGGAGCGGAGCCGTGGCAGGAGGTGCCGTGAACGTCGACGCGGATCTCCATGCGGCCGCGGTGGCCGCGATAGATGCCGCCGTCGGTGGGCTCGGTGGAAATGACGAACTCGGGCTTAATGCCGTCCTTGTTGTAGATGTACTGCCAGCACATGCCGTCGCAGTCCTCTTCCTGGACGGTGCCGACGACCATGATCTTGTAGCCCTCGGGGATGAGGCCCATGTCCTTCATCATCTTGGCAGCGTAGGTAGCAGAAGCCATGCCACCCTCCTGGTCGGAGCCGCCACGGCCGTAGATGATCTCGTCGGTTTCGTAGCCCTCATAGGGATCGGCATCCCAGTTCTCGATGTTGCCGATGCCGACGGTGTCGATGTGGGAGTCGATGGCGATGATCTTGTCGCCCTCGCCCATAAAGCCCATGACGTTGCCCAGGCCGTCGACCTTGACCTCGTCATAGCCAAGGCTCTCCATCTCGGCCTTGATGCAGGCGACAACCTCGCCCTCCTCGCAAGACTCAGAGGGGTGGCTAATCATTGCGCGAAGAAAACGCGTCATATCAGCACGATGGGACTCAGCAGCGTTTTTAATTGCCTCGAAATCGAGTTCCTTAGTCATAACAGTCAACCTTTCTACAAGGGTTTACCTACAGGTAGATATTTCAGATAGATCACTTGTGCCAAGCAGCGTGAGGTCGAGTACCCCACAAGCAAGTAACCATAGGAGGCGGACGGAGGACTTTGCTCCGTCGCGAGTTCCGCACGAGCCGGAGAGCACTTAATGTGCTCTCCGTGCGAGCAGGACTGTCCGAGCAGGGAGTAAAGTCCTCCGGCTGCCTCCGGACAGGTCAGTCTGCTAGCAGGTCGGATACTCGCCCCCCCAGACGATGCGACGGTACTGATCCGGATCCGTGTCACCTTCCGTGGAGAAGCAGAGCACAGAGCTCGTCTTGTCCAGGCCGATGAGCTCCTTGAGCTCGGCGTACTCGGGATCGAGCATGAGGGTCTCGACCAGGCCGGTGGTCACCGCGCCGGACTCGCCGGAGATGACGCGCGGGTCGCCCTTCTCGGGAGCGCCCAGGGTGCGCATGCCGCGAGCGGTAACCCAGTCGGGGCAGGACACGAAGGCGGTGGTGTGGTTGCGCAGGATATCCCAGCCCAGAATATTAGGCTCGCCGCAGCACAGACCGGCCATGATGGAGGGCATGTCGCCGTCCACGATGCGCGGATCGCCGTCGCCGGCGGCAGCGCCCTTGTACAGGCAGGCGGCAGGAGCGCACTCGACCACGACGAAGGTGGGCGGGTTATCGGGATACAGGTTGGTGAAGTAGCCCACCACGGCGCCGGCGAGCGAGCCTACGCCAGCCTGGACAAAGACGTGCGTCGGGCGGTTGATGGCCATCTCGCGCAGCTGCTCGGCAGCCTCGGAAGCCATGGTGCCGTAGCCCTCCATGATCCAGGACGGAATCTTCTCGTAGCCCTCCCAGGCGGTGTCCTGAACGATGACGCCGCGCTCGCAGGCATCGGCCTCGGCGGCGGCCATGCGCACGCACTCGTCGTAGTTGACCTCTTCGATGGTCACCGTGGCGCCCTCGGCGGCGATGTTATCAAAGCGGGGCTTGGTGGAACCCTTGGGCATGTGCACGACGGCCTTCTGGCCCAGCTTGTTGGCAGCCCATGCCACGCCGCGGCCATGGTTGCCGTCGGTGGCGGTAAAGAAGGTGGCCTGGCCAAAGTCCTCGGCCAGCTGATCGGAGGTCAGGTAATCGAAGGTGCAGTCGGCAACGTCCTTGCCGGTCTCGTCGGCAATGTAGTTGGCCATGGCAAACGAACCGCCCAGGACCTTAAAGGCGTTGAGGCCAAAGCGATAGCTCTCGTCCTTAACGCACAGGTTGGACAGGCCCAGGCGCGCGGCCTGGCCATCCAGGCGGGCAAGCGGAGTGACGGTGTACTGGGGGAACGACTGGTGGAAGGCACGGGCCTTCTTCACGTGGTCGAGGCTCATGATTCCCAAGTGCTTGTCATCGCTCTTGGGCATCGTGTTGCCCGCCCACTGGATCTTATCGGCCATACGGTGAACTCCTTAAGTCCTCTCTTGCCGGCCCCCGCATACGCGTTTCAGCCCATTCCCATTCATGCGGCTGAACTTTTATGTGGATGCCAAACAAAAAGTTTGTTAGCACTGTTCTATCACACTTTTTGATTGGAAAACCTAACAAATTGTTTGTTGCCGTAATCGGTACCTTTTCGCCGCCGAACGGTCACATAACGCAGCGATGCTTTCGTTATTTGCGAACAAGTGGGGTTTATGGCACAGTGAGCCCAAACTAATTTTTAGGAAGGCACCTATGACCCCCGCACAGATTGAGTTTTACAAGCGCCTTGCACACGGTCTGGCGCTCCAATTTGGTCCCAACTGCGAAATCGTCGTCCACGACCTGGAGACCGAGGACGTGGACCACTCCATCGTAGTGATCGAAAACGGCCACGTCAGCGGGCGCAAACTGGGCGACGGCCCCAGCCATATTGTGTTTGAGTCCATGCACGAGGGCACCGCCGACGTGCACGACCGCGAGCCATACCTCACCAAAACCACCGATGGCAAGCTGCTCAAGTCCTCGACCATCTTTATCCGCAACGATGAGGGCAAACCCGTCGGCATTTTGGGCATCAACTTTGACATTACGCTCATGAAGGCTTTTGAGCGCTCGCTCGATGCCTTTACCGGCACCGGCGGCACGGGCTACACCGAGCCCGAGCCCATTACCAAAAACATCGGCGACCTGCTCGAAGACCTGCTGCGCGAGTGCGAACAGTTTGTGGGCAAGCCTGCAGCCCTTATGACCAAAGACGAGCGCATCCGCGCCATTGGCTACCTCGACCGTCGCGGTGCCTTCCTCATCTCCAAGTCGAGCGAACGCGCCTGCGAGTTCTTTGGCATCTCTAAGTACAGCTTCTATAGCTACCTCAACGAGGCAAAGGCGGCAGCAGGCGACAAGTAGGCACTCACCTGGATTGCCCCTCCCCTTTTGGGCGCGAGTTCTGGAAAGCATGAATCCAAGACCGAGCCGCTTGGAAAGTTCCATATAATCGATGTCATTAGCATTTCGAAAGGGTGGAACAGAATGGCGTTGAGCAAGGCATCATGCACCGGTCGCGGATTGATTCCGGCAATTGGTGGACATGTGCACCGCATGTTCGATGAGGGTGAAGACGACCTGTTTTCGCTGAGCCTTGACGACGTGATGGATGATCGCCCGTGGACCGCCGACGAACTCATGGGCGGCGGGGCTCGCCCGTCAAGCCCCAATCCCGCACTTGCGCCTAAGCCCGCATCTGCGCCGACTCCTGCGCAGCCGCCTGTTTCGACGCCCGCGTCTACGCCCGCACCCATTTCGGCGCCCACACCCGCTCCCCGCCCCGCAAGCGACCCGTCCGAGACGGCGGCATTTCTCGCTGCGGCGACGCGGAGCAAATCGGCCGACAGCACCGTTATGTACAGCGCCCAGCAGTTGCCCGTTCCTACGGCACGCAAGTCTCCGGTCACAAGGCTCGATGAGCCCGTTGCCCATCAGGTTGCCTACGATTCCTGGGCTGCAGCCGATCTGGATGAGACCTCTACCGGCATGCCGGCGCTCGACGTTCCAGTTAACCCGCTTTTTGCCGCCAACACGAGCGCCGCGGACTATGAGGGCGGTGCGGCATATTCCGATTATTCCGATGGCTATGCTGGCACCGATCGCATCGAGACCGAGGATTATGGCACCGCATCGAGCGATTATCTCAACGATCCGTACGCTGCCACGCCTGCACCGGAATATGACCCGGAGGCCGCGTCCGCGCCGGCGTATACCAAAAGCACGGGCGAAGAGCGCTTCGCCGATTATTACGCCGAGGAAAAGGCGCTGCGTTTCTCGGAATTTCCGCAGGCAGTCAAGGTTGCCTTTATCGCCATTGTCATTGCCCTGCTCGGCGTCATTGCGTTTGAGGGATTCCGTCTGTTCTCCGGCCCCACCCAAGCGGAGTCGGAGACCCAGCAAAAAGAGGACGATAACGAGTATCTGGACATCAACACCCTCAAGGGCGACCCCAACGACGGGGACGATGAGTAGCGAGGGCTGAAGGCGGCCGCAGGATCCCGCATCCAACACCGGCTTCTAAGTGCTGTTTTGTCATCCAGCTACACTTTTCCGAAGTTTTAAGGTGCCTATTTCGACACTTTTCCGTACTTTTACACGGCTGATTTCGACACTTTTCCGGATGAAAGCCGAATAATCACTTGGGAAACCAACGCCGTTCACGCGTCATTTCGCAGGCGGCGCTTGATTTCTGTCCGTACACGTTGATAGACTTCCTCTTGCCCGCAAGGAGCGGGCGCGTTTTATCCAGAGTCGGGGTAGAGAGTTGGCTCCACGATCCCGACGCCAACCGGCCAAGAGGCACGGTGGCCCTGCCAACATCGATGAAAGGAGTCCGTATGGACAATTTCTCTGTGCGCAGCGAGCGCAATTTCCACAACCTGATCGTCAAGCCAAAACGAATGCATCTTCTAGACGAGCCGAGCGGCTACACCTCGGCTTTGGTGAAGAGCGGCCTCTCCCACCAGATGCGCTTTACCATACAGAAGCTCGAGGAAGAGCTCTGTGCTGCTGGCAACCCACATGTTCTGCAGATCAAGCTGCTCGGAGACGACTCGCGCGAGCCGTCCAACTGGAAGCTCTTCGCCGACGGCGCGTGCGTCGCAAGCGGCTCGGGTGACTTTGCCCGCGAGTGCTTCTACGAGGGAGCTGAGGTGTTTCTGGACCTGTGTCGCGACGCCGTACGCACGGCCGAGCTGTACTAGTGGAGCCAGAGGGAGTATGAGCTGTTGAGTGCGGCCCGCGGGATTGCGGGGGCGTAGGAACAGAAGCCTCATGATGGTGGCCTCGGCTGGAATGACGTATCGCTCGATAAATGATCTCAACAACGTAGCCGATGCGCCGCATTTCGCCTCAAAGGCATTGAGCGATCGGGCGGCGTCCAGCATTTCTTTGATATCCCCAATTGATTGTTCCGAGAAAGTCTCTTCATGCCCTCATAATCGCCCTTACGAGAAACTTGGACGAGACGGGCGTCCATACGCCGTCTCTAAACTAACGAGCCGTTCGCGGAAAGAACATCAGGCTAGCGTGGGCCAAAGATATACTGGTATCGTTGCAACAATTATGGAAGATCGGCATCGTCAATGACCTCCTTGAAATTCTCCAGGCGCTTCGCGCTTAGCCTGCTCGTCCCGCTGTCCGCCGCCGTAGCGCTAGCTTTGCCCTCAACCGCCCTCGCTGCGTCGGACCCGAACCCGCCCAGCATCTCCAACGTGACGTTATCCGCGGCGACAGTCACGGCCGGCTCCACGCTGCATGTCGGCTACGATGTGGACGACCCCGATGGGGTGCGGTCAGTCACGCCGATAGTCGAGGTCGTCGTCGATAGCGATGACGGGGACCAGGGCAACAGCTCCCGCCTCGCCTTCCGGTCGACCGGCGACACGACCGCGGGCTTCGATATCCCCACCTCCCCGAGCGACCGGCCCTGCAGGTACCGGATCATCGGCCTCGGCGTGACCGATAGCCTTGGATGGGTTACCGATGTCTACGACGCGGCGTATGCCGAGGAGAAGGGACTCAACTCTCCGACCTTCGCCACCAGCCCCCTCGTCTATGAGGTGACCGAGGGGCCCGCGGACCAGAACCCGCCGACCGTGTCCTCCGTGTCGTTCTCGAGCAGGGAGGTCGCGACCGGTGCCGACTTCCACATCTCTTGGTCCGTCGCGGACCCGGACGGCGTTCGCTCCGTTTCCCCCATACTGCAGCGGGGCTGGGAGGATAAGGACGACGGCTGCTCCGTTTCGTCGGCCTATTATCACGGAGGCTCGTCTATCGACGGGTTCGACCTCACATTCGACAGCAATAGGATCGGAAGGCACAGGCTGATCGGCCTTTCGGTCACCGATGACCTAGGGTTCGAGACCGATGTGTACGAGAGTTCCTACGCCAGGGCCAACGGCATCTCGGGCGCGACTTTCTCGGTTGCCGACCCGAGCGAGCTGTGCTTCGAGGTGACCGGCAGCGCGATCGACCGGAACCCGCCCACGGTCTCGAACGTTTCCATCTCCGCGAAGAGAGTCCCTGTCGGCGGGCTCCTCCGCATCTATTGCAATGTAGGCGACGCGGACGGCGTGAAGTCTGTCTCCCCGATTCTCGGCGACCCCGGCTATGTCGAGGACCCGAACTCTGTAAAGGCCCGTAAAACGTTGAGCTGCAGCTACGATGCGGCAAGAGGCTATATCGAAATCGAGTTCCCCACGTCGCTCTCGATGGGCTCGTTTGAAATCCATGCCCTCGCGGTCCTCGACAAGGCGGGTCATGAGACCTTCGTCTACAGCTCCGCCTACGCCGAGCGTAACGGCAAGACCGGCGTCCGGACCTTTGATGTCGACGACGCGGAGAACGTCACCTTCGACGTGACCGCCCCGCTGTATGCCGCCACCAAGGGCAACGGGCAGGCATATGCAAAGGGCAACGAGAACGGTCTGACCTTCCGCTTCAGCGGTCCTCTCGATGAGTTCACGCGTCTCCTCGTGGACGGAAATGAGGCCTCCGCTGAGAACTACACCGCAACCAAGGGCAGCACGATTATCGAGCTCAAGCCGGCCTACCTGGACACGCTTGCCGCCGGCGGACACACCGTCACGGCCGTCTGGAAGGACGGGACGGCGACCGATGCATCCTTCACCGTGGAGGGGAAGGCCCAAGGGGAGCAGGCGGGCGGCAAGACCGATGTAGATTCACCCGGCGACAACAAAAGTGATCCTGCCACTCCTGAAAAGGACGCCGACGAGGCGTCTACAAAAAGGTCGGGACACACGACAACCGATGAACTAAAGCTCGCCGTAACCGGCGACTCCGCTTGGATGGCCAGCATCGCATTAGCCATGGCGGCCACGGCCTGCTTCGCGGCAGCGAGAAGGCTTGAGCCCAAGCAGCATAGGCACGAACAGTAGCTCAAAGCGAACTCAACTGGGAAGGGCAGATGGATAGCCGTCCTTCTCTTGCAATCAACCCAATCCGCTGAAATGCAATCAGTTAACGAGTTTTGCCAGACGCTCGGTCTCTACCCCGCTCTGGCAAGCCACCTAGCAATGAGATAATGCCCACGGCGATCAACGCAAACAAGGAGCACGCTATGGCAGACAACGAGATCAAACCCTCAACGGACGGCGGCCGAGAGGAACTCGTGGCAAAACAGCTCGCATCGACCAAAATCCACCTCGCGCTCACCCAGGAGCGGGCGGACATCTCCGGCGCCATCAAGCTGCCGCTCGAGCGAATTCCCCAGCTCGGCGTGGCGTTCGCCTCGCTCCCCTCGATGTTTCGCACCGTCACTAACACGGTGAGCGTACCCACGTTGCTCCAGGCGACTGACAAATTTGGCAACCCGCTCGATCCGTCGAAACTCAACTCGTTCAAGGACGGCAGCGGTCTCACAGGGGGCTACCGCGACGCAGTCAAGGGCTTTGGACAGGCGCGCTTCCACGTAGTCGAGGGCGACATCGCCACGAGCGTCACTCAAGTGCCTTACGACCCGACGTCGTTGTTCATGGCAGCCGCAATCGCGCAGATAAACCAAAAGCTCGACTCCATCCAGGAGTCCGTCGACGAGATGTTCGAGTACATGCGTCAGCGCGACAAGGCCAACATGCGTGGCAACCTCAAGACGCTCGCAGACATCCTCAACGGTTACGGCCTCAACTACGGCAACGCCACCTACATGGCAAACGCCCATATGAAGGTGCTCGACATCAAACAGTCGTCCGCGCAGGACATGGAACTCTTCCGCTCGCAGGCGCAAGCGGATCTGAAAAAGAAAGGGTTCATCGAGGTGCGAGACGGCTTGGGCAGACGCCTCGACAAGGTGCTCGACTACCTCAAAGACTGCCAGCTCGCCACCTACATCCACGCGTTCTCACTGTTCCTCGAACCCATGCTCGCCCAGAACTTCGAGCCCGCAAAGCTCGCGGACGCCACCGCGAAGATCGAGGCCGATTCGATTGCGTATCGCGAGCTCTACACCGAGTGTTACGACGCCCTCGAGGCGGGAACTGCCGACACCGTCGATGCGGCACTGCTGGGCGGCATCGCGTCCGCGGGCAAATTGCTCGGTCACGCCATCGCAAAGACCCCCGTGGGCGAACATACGCTCATCGACGAGGCACTCGAGGGTGCAGGAGAGGACATCGGCAGGTTCAACGACAGGCAATCCGAGAAACTCCTCGAAAAGCTCCATCGGGCAAAGACGCCTGACGTCGCACCGTTCAAGCAGAGCGTAATGGAAGTAGACACCCTCTACAACCGCCCCACGCAGATCGCCGTGGACGCCGAGAACGTCTACATCCTGCCTGCCAAGCGGCAGGAAGAGTAGCGATACGCGACAGGCCACGCGCCATGCAGACGGCCAACGCCGCCTATCTCCCCTCCGCCTTCAACTTCAGCAACAGATCGCTCAGCTCGGGGCACTTGCTGGAAAGGCGTGTCTCCGCTCGCTCGCCCATCCCCCACCGCTGGCGGATCTCCTGGGCGCGCGGGCTCACGCGGTAGTCCCCCTCCATCATCTGCTTGAGCAGCTTGGCGGTCACGCGCGCATCGGCTAGGGCACTGTGGGCGTGACCCGTCGACTCGTCGAACTCGATGCCAAACCCCGTTGCCGCGTCGCCCAACGAGACGCGCCCGTGGCTGCCCACGTCCATAATCGAAGTGTAAAACGCCTGCAGGTCGGCCCAGTCCGTAGGAAATGCGGCAAGGTCGATGCGCTTTGCCTGGCACTCGGTCAAAAGCTGTCGACGGTCCGTCCCGCTCCAGCAAACCACCTGAGCGGAGTAGCGACCGATCCAATCGTTGAGCCTTTTGATCACCACATAGAGCGGATCGGCCATCGCGGTGTCCACGGCCGATATCCCCGTAAGCTCGCGGACGGGAAACGCAACGCCTTCGGTAAACTCCGTCTGCACAAACTGCGAGAACTCGCCCATAACGTTGCCGTGGTAATCGAGCTTGACAGCGCCGACCTCGATGATCTCATTGTGCAGTCCACGGCGCTGGCGCTGCTTTGGCACCGGCGCAAACTCAAAGTCCAGCACGATCTGGCGCGCAAAGTTCGTCGTATCGATAGCCAAGATGCACGGCGTCTTTTTAGCTGGCACGGTTAGGGCCTTTCTCCGTTGCCTGCCGCTTGGTTACATAAGCGGCTACATTGCCGTAAGGATAGGCGCCCGTGCGGACACAAAAGCGGGGTGCAATGCCATGCACCAGGCACGCGCCACACAGACGGACCCAAGGGATCCCGCCCGCTCTATTCAAATGCATGTGATAAAAATTGAGGCCCGGTGACTTGAATCAGCGGTCATCCCGGGCCCATCAGAGCTCACAGAGCTCTTGGTTGCTTTGGCCTCGCTTTTCACAGCGTTTGTTGGGCTTTCCGAGGCACTCAAGCAGCGTTCGAAGCATAACAAGTCGCTGCCATTAAGACACTGACCTCTTGACCAAGCAACGGCGCTGCCCAGCTCTTCACTACTTGGGCTGCCGTCGACTTCATTCTATCCGCGAGCATCTGGTTTACCAAATGGATTTTCGGTAAAGGAAGCACGGCACGCCTGCAAGACCACTACGCCCCAAGTGCCGCCACGGGGATCACCGCCACGCCGTCGTCGCGTGTGTAGGCAATGCTCCCCTTTCCAACCACAACCGCCAAAAACGCCGGTGCGGCATTCTGGGCGGCAGGGTTGGAGAGCACTTTCCTCTCCAGCGCCTTGAGATTTCTCGCTCCATCGTCTGCCTTCGCATCGCTCAGCTTGACCTCGATGGCTCCCCAGCGCCCGTCGTGCTCAACGACCGGATCGACCTCAAGGCCCTTCTCATCTCGGAAATAATGGACACTGTTGTCGACACCGCCGTAGGTGGAAAGGAACACGCGCACGTCGCGCAGAACGAGGTTCTCAAAGAGCATCCCCAGCGTTTGCATATCGCCAAGCAGCCGCTCAGGGGTAGCCCCCAGCAACGCCGCCGCAAGTGACGGGTCGCAGAAGTAGCGCTTGGGGCGCACGCGAACGCGGGCCTTCGAGCGCATGGGCGGCTCCCATCCACACGGGTCCTCGGTCAGCTTGAGCCTGTTGAAGAGATCCAGGTACGCAGCGATGGTCCTCTCGTCGGGGCCCGCCT
Organism: Collinsella sp.; assembly: GCA_019425045.1. Lineage (GTDB taxonomy): Bacteria > Actinomycetota > Coriobacteriia > Coriobacteriales > Coriobacteriaceae > Collinsella. The sequence goes on along the minus strand of JAHYYI010000003.1, from coordinate 74,126 downwards.
CACCGTACGAGGCGTCCTTTATGAGCGTCTTGTACGTGACAGCCTGGCTCTCGTTCAGGGCAAGAGCTCGCAAAAGGCCGTGTGCAAGCTCGGGCGATCATGCGATATACGAAATTACGCCATTCTCAATGCGGATTTTACGCTACTTCCAATGTAGTTTTTACGCCGTTGCGGATGTAGTTTTTACGCTATGTTCATTGAAGGTTTTACGCTTGGCATCCTTAGCGCGACGCTCGCTCAACCCCTGACCACCGGATTGCCCGAATTCCGGGATGCTGCCTCCGCTCCAAACAAAAGGCCCCGACTCGCGATGAGCTGCCTCCCATTTCTTGAACATTAGAAATGGGAGGCTTTCCACCCCATGCCTCTATCGGAAACGGCATCCCGTCCTGAGCATCGAATCCGGGACGTAGTTTCCGCATGCGGCTTCGTTAGGAAAGCATGTTCCACTCTGAGCGCTCATTCCGGGGTGCAATTTCCGCCAGAGACGCCGCCGGGAAAGCGCATCCCGGTTTGGAGCCGAAATCTGGGATGTAGTTTCCGCTTGAAGGGCGATCCGGAAAGCGCGTCCCATTCCGAGTGGCAATTCCGGGTCACAGTTTCCGCAGATACAAGGCGACAGTCCGCCGCCCTTATCACATGCCTTCAAATATGCGATCCAGAAACACAAAACAGCAGATAGAATGCTCTTTTTCAAAAAGTACACGTCCCGAAACTTACCAAGACTTCATATCCAGCCACCGTTCACGGTCGCCGATTACCGCCCACCGATTCAAACAAGAAATATGTCGCCAAAAGCAGGTCATCTACCTGCATGGTTAGATTTTGGTCAGCTTTTGGTCAGCTGAGCGGCAAGTTCCAGCTGATACGTTTTTGCTACCAAAAAGGAGGCGGTAGCTCATGACCCATTGCAATGACCAGCTCATCGACCAACTGCTCACTCAAGCCGAACAAGAGGGGCGCTGTCTGATTCCCCCGAGCACGGCGATCCGAAAAGCGCTCCTTCGGCGCACCGGCGGCACGGTTGTCTCGCCCATGCCGGGGTTGTTTGCGCGAAAAACGCGCTGGGATGAACTCAACCGAGCGCAACGCCATTGCGAGATTATCCGCGCCCTTGCGATCATCCACCCCGATTGGACGTTCTGCTCGTTTTCGGCAGCTTGCCTGCTGGGGCTCGAGGTCTCGTGGCGACACCTGAACGTCGTGCATGTTTGCAGCTCGACAAAGCCGTCGGCTCGTCCGGGCGCACATATTCAGCGGCACCAGATTGAGCCGGCCGGAGCAATACGCAGAGCCGGCGTATCGGTAACGCCGCCCATCCAAACGGCCACAGATTGCCTGCTGCAAACTGGTTTTGCCGACGGCATGCCCATTGCCGATTCGGCGATCTCAAAGCTCGGCCTTGCGCCGGAACAGCTGATGGAGGCCGTTGAGCAACGAGCGACTGCCCGCAATGGTCGCGCGATTCGCACCGCCCTCACAACGCTTCGATATGCCGACGCCCGCGCCGAGAGCGGCGGGGAATCGGTCGCCCGAGCCGTCATGATCGAGACGGGCTTTGCGCCCGACTGGCTTCAATACGAGCTGACGGACCCCTTCGATTCGGCCAAGCCCATACGAACGGACTTTGCCTGGGAGCGCCAGGCGCGGGAACTCACGCTGGGCGAGCTCGACGGGCTCATCAAATATACCGACCAGACCATGCTGGCCGGACGCACCACCGCCGAGGCGCTCGTTGCCGAACGACAGCGCGAGGCGCACCTATCGCTCTACGGTCACCCTCTGCTGCGCTTTACCATGAGCGAAGTCCGCTCGGCAGGACTGCTCGCGAAAAAGCTGCAGACGGCAGGCATCCGGCAGACCGCTCTGCCGGCATGGCTCAACGAGGTAGACCTGTAGGAGCTGCTAGGCCACGCATCGCCAGATCGCATCCCCCTATCTGGGCCGCGTTTTCCCAACGACCACGCCAACGGAAAGTGCGTCCTAGCCTGGACGCTCAAAACGGGATGCACTTTCCGGATGGCGGGCCTGGCGGAAAGCGTGTCCCGGAATCCCGTCTCAGAGCTGGACAGGCTTTCCGGTTGAGTCCTTCAGCGGAAACCGCATCCCGGAATAAACACTCAAACTGGGATGCGCTTTCCAAACGACCGGCCAGCGGAAAACGCATCCCATTCTGAGGCATGATTCCGGGACACAGCTTCCGCATGCGGCCCCGTTGGGAAAGTTCATCCCGTTCTGAGACCGAATTCCGGGACGCCGTTTCCGCCTGAGGCTTCAGCCGGAAAACGCATCCCACTCTGGAGCCGAATTCCGGGACACGCTTTCCGCTGGAGGGCCGATTCGGAAAACGAATCCCATTCTGAGCGCTCATTTCGGGACACGCTTTCCGCTCCAAGCAAAAGGCCCCGGCTCACGATGGAGCTGGGGCCAAAGGCGCAGCTTATACAGTTGATGGCAAGCGCAGACGGCAGTCAGCAATGGTCGTCCGCGCTCTACTCTACCCGCGGTGACGAGCGCGGCTGTACGGCGTATCCACCATGGGCAGATCCGGACGCAGCTTGCCGTCGAATGCGCGATAGGCGTTCTGCACGGCGGGCGCCGTGGGGATCGTTGCAATCTCGCCGATGCCCTTGCCACCATATGCCACGGGCAGCAGCTCGTCCTTCTCCACGTAGATGGCGTGGATATCCGGAATCTCGGGCGCACGGAACAGCCCGAGCGTGCCGTACCTTGCCTGGGGTACGCAGTCCTTGAGCGGCCAATCCTCGGTAAGCGCATAGCCCATACCCATGAGCACGCCGCCTTCGATCTGACCCTGGATGGAGATGGGATTGACAACCTTGCCGGAATCGTGTGCGGCATAGACCTCGCTCACGCGGCCGTCATCATCCAGAATGACCACATGTGTGGCAAAACCGTAGCAGATGTGGCTCTTGGGGTTGGGAACATCGGCGCCCAGCTTGTCGGTCGGCTCCAGATACACGTAGCCAAACTCGCATCCCTCGAGCGCCTTGATGGTGGCCGCAGGGTCCTGAGGATGCATACCCTGGCCGGCGACGAGTTCCTGTGTGCGCAGCTGGTAGGCGCGACCGTCGTCGTACTCGATCTTGACGCCGTCGCCATGCGCGCTCACCGGAGCGGCGGGCGCAGGCTTGCCGGCCTCGATGCCAACCATGGCGTCGCGCAGCAGGAAGGCGGCACCGCGCACGGCCTCTCCGGTCACGACCGTCTGACGCGAACCAGACGTGGTGCCGGAATCGGGAGCGTTCTCGGTGGAGCACTCGCCGTTGGCAATGCAGCGAAGCGGCAGACCGCAGGCCTCGGCAACGTCCTGCAAAAAGACCGTGTTGCAGCCCTGGCCGATGTCGGACGTGGCGGCATAGACCACGGCGCGGCCATCCTCGACGCGAATCTTGCAGCGGCCGGCATCGGGCAGACCCACGCCCACGCCGGCGTTCTTCATGGCGCAGGCAATGCCAGCGTGTCCGGGATGCGCGTAGTAGGCATCCTTGACCTCGAGCAGCGTCTCCTTAAGCGCCGTGGAGCAGTCGGCAATCTGGCCGTTGGGCAGAACCTCGCCCGGCTCGATGGCGTTGCGGTAGCGAATCTCCCACGGATCCAAACCGACCTTCTCGGCCAGCAGGTCGATCAGGCTCTCGAGCGCAAACTCGGACTGGCAAACGCCAAAGCCACGGTACGCGCCGGCAGGCGGGTTGTTAGTGTAGTAGCCGAAGCCGCGGATGTCGGTGTTCTGGTACTTGTAGGGACCGACGGCATGCGTGCAGGCACGCTCGAGCACCGGGCCGCACAGCGAAGCGTAGGCGCCGGTATCAAAGTTGATCTCGCAATCCAGGCCGGTAAAGTTGCCTTCGGCATCGCAGCCCAGTGTAAAGGTGCCGTCCATGGCATGACGCTTGGGATGGAACGCGAGCGACTCGGCACGCGTGAGCTTGCACTTCACAGGACGCTGGAGCTTATAGGCAGCAAGCGCGGCCAGGTGCTGGATCGAAACGTCCTCCTTACCGCCAAAGCCGCCGCCCACGAGCATGGTCTCGACGACCACGCGCTCGGGCTCGTTGTCCCAGCCAAACATGTGGGCACACTCTTTGCGCGTGTCGTAGGCACCCTGGTCGGTCGACTGCACCTTGACGCCGTTCTTGTACGGGAAGGCAACGGCGCACTCGGGCTCCAAGAAGGCATGCTCGGTAAAGGGCGTGGTAAAGCGCTGCGTCACGGTGAACGCGCTCTCCGCCAGCGCCTTGGCGGCGTCGCCGCGCGTCACGTGACGGCTCTGGCACACGTTGTCCTTGAGCTCCACCGTGTTGCCAAAGGCAAAGAAACTGTCGTGCAGGCGCGGGGCGTCGGCAGCCCTGGCCTCGACAATGTTGCGCACGGGCTCCAGCGGCTCGTAATCAATCTTTACGAGCTTCTTGGCCTTCTCGAGCGTCGCCTCGTCCTCGGCAACCACCAGCACGATGGCATCGCCCACGCAGCGGGTGATATCGCCCGCCGCGATCATGACGTCCCAATCCTGGATAAGGTGGCCGACCTGGTTGACCGGCACGTCCTCAGCGCGCAGGATGCCCACCACACCGGGCAGGGCCTCGGCCTTGGAGGTATCGATGGAGAGCACACGGGCGCGCGGATACTTGGAGCGCACGGCGCTGGCATAGGTCAGACCCGGCTGATCGAGCTCGTCGATGTCGTCGGGGTACTTGCCCTCGCCGAGTACCTTCTTGCGCACGTCGATACGGAAGGCACGCTTGCCCACACCGTAGTCGTCGCCGCGCTCCAAGTCCTCGTCGATCTGCTTTTCGCCGCGGAGCACCGCAGCTGCCAGCGAAATACCCTCGATGATCTTCTTGTAGCCGGTGCAGCGGCAGACGTTGCCACGGATGGCGTACTTGATCTGCTCCTCGGTGGGCTCGGGGTCCTCGGCGATGAGCGCTGCACCCGCCATGACCATACCGGGAATGCAAAAACCGCACTGCACGGCGCCCACGGCGCCAAAGGCGTACACAAAGGCCTCGCGCACGTCCTCGGGCAGGCCCTCAACGGTCACGATGTTGCGGCCGGCGGCAAGAGCGGTAGTCAGCACGCACGCCTTGACGGCCGCACCGTCCACATGGATGGTGCAGGTGCCGCAAGCACCTTCGGAGCAGCCGTCCTTGGCGGAATGGATATGCAGGTCGTCGCGCAGGTAGCGCAGCAGCGGTTTGTTTTGGGTCGTCGTGCGATTGACGCCGTTAACGGTAAAAGTGAATTCCTGTGCCATGGTGATTCCCTTCTACACGCCGGCGGCGATGCCGGTGCGGTCGTGGACGGCGCCATGCGGGCAGACGACGGCGCACATGCCGCACGACAGGCAGTCCGCGCCGTCGATATGGGCGCAGTTGTCCTCGATGCGGATAGCGCCGGCAGGGCACTTTTTAGCGCACATGCCGCAACCGATGCAGCTCGTGTCGCAGATCTTGCGAGCAATGGCGCCCTTATCGGTGTTGTTGCAGCGCACCAGAATGTTCTGGTAGCCGGGAACGAAGGCGATCACGCGCTGCGGGCACGCCATGCCGCACAGGCCACAGCCCGTGCACTTGGAGCGATCCACGCGGGCGATGCCATCGACCAGCGCAATGGCGCCATGGGGACAGGCCGTGACACAGGCGCCACAGCCAATGCAGCCTTCGCTGCAGCGGGCGTCGCCGCCTGCGGAAGCACAGCCGCTTCCGCAGGCAACGTAGGCCACGTTATGTTGAATGGATTTGGCCATAAGAGACTCGCCTATTTCTTAAGAAGGTACGAATAGTTGTCGCGCACGGCCCTGATGGTCAGGCGGACGGCCTCGGGAAGACCGGTGTTGACGGCATCGACCGAGACGGTGCGGACCGTGCCGGCGACGCGGACCTTAAAGTGATCCTCGTCCACGGCCAGGAAGCCCTCGTTCTCGGAGTTCTCCATGTCCTGCTCGCTCCAGAACAGGGTGAGCTTGTCCTTGTAGGGACGACCCTCCTGGTAGGGGCAGAACACGGCGCAGTTGCCGCACTCGTTGCACATGCCATCGACATGTACCACCTGGTGCTTGGCCAGGCCCGGCACCTTAATTGCCACGTTGGCGCGGTTGGGGCACACGTCACAGCAGACCTCGCACACCGAGCCGCAGCCCAGGCAGCGGGTCTTGGTGCAGTTGCGCTTGTCACGGCACGGCGACCCCTTGCGCTCGTAGCAGGTGTCCTCGCGACCGGCCTGCTCGTTGCAGTCGACGTACTTGTTAAAGTCCACGCCGGCGATGGCGCGGGCGACTTCGGCGGCGTCGGCAATAGCCTCGACCACGGTGGCAGGACCGCGACGGCAGTCGCCTGCAGCCCAAACGCCCTCGACGCCGGTGGAGGTGGCGGCAAGGCGGCCGCGACGGTCGTGCTCGACGCCCGCGGCGTCGTACAGGCTGGCATCGATGCCCTCGCCCACGGCGCAAATCACCGTGGTGGCAGGAAGCTCGACGGTCTCGCCCGTGGCGACGGGGCTGCGACGGCCGCTTGCATCCGGCTCGCCAAGCTCCATAACGTCGCAGGTCAGCACGGCGTCGTTGAGCGCCTTGGGCGCCAGCAGCTCACAGAACTCAACGCCGTCGGCAAGAGCAAGATCGAGCTCTTCCTCGTCGGCGGGCATCTGCTTCTTGGTGCGGCGATACACCAGGCGCACGTTCTTCACGCCAGTCAGGCGCTTGGCCACGCGGGCCGCGTCCATAGCGGTATTGCCGGCGCCGATGACCACGACATCCTCGCCCAGCTCGAGTTTCTCGCCCTTCTTGGCGGCCTCGAGGAACTCCAGCACGTCGAGCTCGGCACCCTCGCCCAGGCCCGCAGAGCCGGGCATCCAGGCACCGGTGGCCACGACCACGTCGGTAAAGCCCTGGGCCTTGAGCTCGTCAATGGACTCCACGTGAGCGTTGAGCTGAACCTTGGCGCCAAAGACCAGGCAGAGCTCGGCGTCGTGGGAGATATCGTCGCTCGCGATACGGAACTCGGGGATCACGTGACGGACCACGCCGCCGAGAGAGTCGCGGGCCTCGAAGATAGTGACGGGCACGCCGGCGCGCGTCAGGAAGAACGCCGTCGCCAGACCGGCCGGGCCGCCGCCGATAACGGCAACGTTGCGCTCGGCGTCGTTGGCAATGGCCTGGGCGCGCAGCTTGGGCAGCACGGCGGTCATGGCCTCGCGGGCGGCCTTGAGCTTGCTGGCGCGAATCTGGGCGCCCTCGGGCTCGTAGAATGCACGCTCGCAGGCACGGCCGCAGGGATGCGGGCAGATGGTACCGGTAATGAACGGCAGGGCGTTGCGCTCGATGATAATGTTGAGCGCGTCCTCGTAGCGGCCCTCGTCAACAGCCGCCAGATAGGCGGGAACATCCTGCTGAATGGGGCAGCTCGTGCGGCACGGCGTGGTAAAGCAGTCGGAAAGCGGGCTCTTGCCGGCAACCTTGCGGTCGGGCAGCGGGCGCAGCGGTTTCTTGTAGAGCGGGTTGGTGAGCGAGTCGGTCTGGATCGCAGTCACGGCCTCGAGAGAGACGCCCTCAAACGGCTTACCGTCCAGGTCGGCAAACTCGCCGGCCATCTGGCTAAAGCGCTCGTAGCCACCGGGCTTGAGCACGTCGGTCGCCAGGGTGACGGGCCAAATGCCGGCATCGTACAGGGCGCGGATGTTGTAGATCGTAGCACCGCCGGAGTAGCTGATGCGCAGCTTGCCATCGAACTGCTCGGTAATGCGGCGGGCGGCCTCGATGGTCAGCGAGAACAGCGAACGGCCGGACATGTACATCTCGGTGGAAGGCAGCTCGTTCCTCGTCACGTCGACGGGGAAGGTGTTGGTGAGCTTGACGCCAAACTCCAGGCCGCGCTCGGCGCACAGGGCAATCAGGCGCTCGAACATGGGCACGGCGTCAGCCCACTGCAGGTCCTCGCGGAAGTGCGTATCGTCGAAGACGATGTAGTCAAAGCCCAGCTCGTTCAGACGCTGGCGGGCAAACTCATAGCCCAGCAGCGTGGGGTTGCACTTGATGTAGGTGTTGAGGCCCTTCTCGGTGATGAGGTAGGTCGCGATGCGCTCGATCTCGGCGGGCGGGCAGCCGTGCAGGGTAGATTCGGTGATGGAGTTGGAGACGCGTGCCGGGATGGACTCGACAAACGCGGCGTCGACATGCTCAAACTTGTCCAGGTTAGCGAGCGCCCACGTGCGGCACTCGTTCCAAACCTCGGAGCCGCTGGCGTCCTTCATGCCCTCGATGTAGGCGTCGACCTTGGGGCTCTTAATACCCTCAAGGTCATAGCCCACGGACATGTTGAAGACAAAGCCGTCCGGGCTGCCCAGGCCATACTCGCGGGCAATCAGGTGGCAGGCAAACCATGCCTTCACGTACTCGGCAAAGGCCTGCGGAACCTCGAGCTCGGTCGACCACTCGCAGTTGTAGCACTCGTCCTGCGCCACGATGCAGGGTTTGTTCACACACTTGGAGAGCTCCTCGCCGTCCATAACCTGGACGGTCTTGAGCTCAAAGAAGCGGGAACCGGCCACGTAGGATGCCACGATGTTCTGGGCAAGCTGCGTATTGGGACCGGCGGCCGGGCCAAACGGAGTCTCGATGCGCTCGTCAAAAATGGGAAGCGCGCCCTCCTGGTTGGTCGTGACCATCTTGCGCACGCCAAAGATGGCGCCCTGAGTTTTGTGCTCCTCGATGATCCAGTTCATCAGCTGTGAAAACGGGATCGGCCTCATGATGTCGCTCATAATGAGCTCCTCTCTGTAACGCCCGGCGAGACCGCGCGGCGGGCGCAAATACGGTGTAGCGCTAGCACAGCGCCGGCGACCCCGCGGAGGCCGCCTATACGCGCGTCGAATGCGGCGAAACACCCGACGCGCGTGAATCTACTTGTGAATTAGTAGGTGCGATCGTTGAGCGTGCTCCAGAGCTTCTTGGACTCAGCCATGGTCCACGCGTTGATCTTTTCCTCATCAATGCCAACGAACTCGCGATCCTTGTACAGGACGCGGCCGTTGATGATGGTGGTGCGGCAGTTTTTGCCCATCATGCCAAAGAGCATGTGGCCGTCGATATTCTCCTCGCTCAGCGGCGTAAAGGGCTTGTAGTCCATAACGATGACGTCGGCGGCAGCGCCGGCCTCGAGCACACCGAGCTTGCGATCGAAGTACTTGCTCGCCATCTTGGCGTTGTTCTCGAACAGCATGGTCATGGCCTCGCACCAGCCCACGTTGGGCATGGCGGCGTTGTGGCGCTGAATGATCAGGAAGACCTTAAGGCTCTCGAGCATATCGTGGGTGTAGGCGTCGGTGCCCATGCACACGGGGATGCCGCGGCGGAAGAACTCGAGCACGGGGGCACAGCCCACGGCGTTGCCCATATTGGATTCGGGGTTGTTGACGAGCCAGGTACCGGACTCCTTGACGATATCCATCTCGGCAGGCGTCACGTGGATGCAGTGGCCCAGCATGGTATCGGGACCCAGCAGGTTGTGCTGCAGCAGGCGCTCGACGGGGCTGATGCCGCCGCGGTTGAGACGGGAGTCCCACACGTCATTCATGCCCTCGCACACATGGATGTGGAAGCCGGTCAGGCCGTTGTTGGCCTCGGCCATCTTGTCCATGGTCTCGTCCGAAAGCGTGAAGGTGGCATGCCCGCCAAACATGGCGGCGATCATGTGGTTGTCGTTATCGCGACGCTCCTTGGCGGCCCACTGGGCAAACTCGGCGTTCTCGGCAATGGCCTGGTCGCACTTTTCCTGGCCGCGGCGGTCGGAGACCTCGTAGCACAGGCACGAACGCATGCCCAACTCCTGAGCGGCGTCCTTAATGGTAAAGAGGCTCCCCGGAATCTCGCAGAAGCTCGCGTGGTGATCGAAGATCGTGGTGACGCCATCGCGGATGGAGTCAAGAATCGTGGCATAGGCGCTGGCCTTGGTGCCGTCGAGCGTCAGGTTGTCGTCGATCTTCCACCACTGCTGCTCAAGATTCTCCAGGAAGTTGGTGGGGTTGCAGCCCTTAATGGCAAGGCCGCGGGCCAGACCCGAGTAGATGTGGGTGTGGCAGTTAATGAGTCCGGGCATGATGAGGTTGCCCTGGGCGTCGACGTACTCGGCATCCGGGTACTTGACCTTGAGCTCGCACTCGGGGCCCACTTCGACGATCGTATCTCCGTCAATGGCGACCGCACCGTTGGGGATGAACGGGGTCTGAGCGTTGCGAGTAAAGACGGAACCGTTAGCGACCAGAAGCATGAATGCTCCCTTCAACATCAGGGGCGGGGTTTGACACCTCTGACATAGCGGAAGTGCGAAGCGCCGGCCTACACCGGAAACGGGCCCTCTCCCGTCAACACTTCACCAAAGGGACGAACCCTTTGAAGTGCGGCTTGGCGCCGCATGACGTCGGCGGACGAGGCGATGCGTCCGCCGACGAATAGCACCGAATTGGTTACTTCTTGCTCTCGGGCAAGACCAGATCAACGGCAGCGTCCTTGGCAGCATCGATGTGCTGAGCCACGACCGGCGTCTGCGGAAGGATCAGGTTAAGGACAATGGCCATGATGGCGGTGGGGGTTACGGCATTGGAGCCGATGACGGTGGACACCCAGGCGGGCATACCCTCGCCGGCAAGGCAACCGCTGGCCATCCAGATACCCAGGCCAAAGACGACGGAGGTACCGACGATGGTGGTAGTGCGCTGCGTGAGGCCCTCGCGGGTGAACATGCGCACGCCGTTCATGGTAATGGTGCCAAAGACGCCGACGGTCGCGCCGCCGATGACGGGCTGCGGGATAGCGGAAAGGACGGCAGAGAGCTGCGGGAACAGACCGGCGATGGCAAAGACGGCCGCGATGATCACAAAGACCCACTTGTTGACGACCTTGTTGGAGCAGATGATGCCCACGTTCTGGCCAAGGGCGCTGGTGGGAAGACCGCCCAGCAGGCCGCCGACCATAGAGGTGAGGCCCTGGGACACGATAGCGCCGGAGAGCTCGCGCTCGGTGGGCATACGGTCGATGGAGCCCAGGCAGGCGGCGGAGACGTCGCCGATAACCTGGATGGCAACCATGGGGAACACGACGGCGAGGGTAATGCAGACCTCGGGATCAAACTCGAGCGCATAGGGCATGAGCTTGGGAAGGGCGAAGACCTGAGCGGTGGCGACGCTTGAGAAGTCGATCATGCCAAAGGGGATGGAGACGATCATGCCAACGATCATGCCAAAGAACACGGATCCCAGCTTGAGCGTGCCCTTGCCAAAGTTGGCGAGCGCAAAGACCACGGCGAAGGTGATAAGAGCGACGCACCAGGCCTGCGGGGTGCCCCACAGTGGCGTACCCATACCGCCGGCCATATACTTGACGGCCGTGGGATACAGCGAAACGCCGATGGAGAAGATGACCGTACCGGTCACGACGGGTGGGAACAGCCACTTAATCTTGCTGTAGGCCAGACCAAAGAGGACCGCGACGGCACCGCCGACAATCTCGCCGCCCAACAGCGCGCCAAAGCTAAAGCCCGAGGCGCCCATGGCCTGCAGGGCCGGGAGGAACGCGAACGAAACGCCCATGACGATGGGCAGGCCGCCGCCGATGCGACGGAAGGGGGCAAAGGCCTGAAGGGCCGTGTCGATCGCCGAAAGAATGAGCGCGACCTGGATGATGTCGGTGCTCTGCTGGCTATTAAAGCCGTAGACGCCGGCCATGATGACAGCCGGGGTGATGATGCCGGCAAACGATGCCAGTACGTGCTGAAGGGCACACGGGATCATTTCCTTAACGGGAGGCATGCCTTCACGAGTGAACAGGGCTTCAGTGCCGTTCGTAACCGTCTCCTGGGTCATTTGACCACCAATCCTCGAAATAGTTGTTTTCGCATCTAACGCCCTATTGTGACGCAGTGCGGGGTTGAGGTTGTGCCTTCGTTGCATATCGTATTAAAGATGATTCTCATTCTCAATAATAATTATTTGTTATCAGACTATTCTTCAGCTGAGATAATGCATTTCCGCAGGTCAGGAAAGTGTCTGTTCAAAATAACATCTAACTTTTCTTTTGGTCGACCGTTTACCGCCAAATACCTACCGCTCATCTGTATTACGCAATGTACCTGCGAATATGTGAGTCAATAGACACCGTGTTACCATGAGAAAAAATTGTTATGAACATTTCCGATTTCACCCAAAGGAGTTGCCCGTGAACGAGACCGTACGTCGCTTTTTGCCGATGGTCGATTTTCTGGAGCAGATACTCGGCAAAAACAGCGAAATCGTGCTGCACGATTTCTCGGATCCCGACCACGCCATCGTCGATATTCGCAACGGCATCGTGAGCGGCCGCAAGGTCGGCGGTCCCGCCACCGATCTGGCACTCAAGATCATGCACGACGCCAAGTATCGCGACCTGCCGTTTATTACGGGCTACGAGGGGCGCGGTGCCGGCGGCAAGACGTTGGAGTCAGCGACGTACTTTATCCGCGAGAATGACGAGATCGTCGGTATGCTCTGCGTCAACACCGATCTCTCGACCGTGCGCTCCATCAACGCCATGGCGCAGCAGCTCATGGCGTGCTTCGACGCGGCGCCGACGCGCACGGAGCCCGCCCCTATCGAGGTCGAAAGCCTTTCGGAGTCCACACAGGAGCTCATCGACCGCAGCATTGCCGAGTTGCTGAGCGCGCGCGGGCTGGATGTAGCGTCGCTTGGTCAGAGCGACCGCGTGGACGTCATTCGCCACCTCAACGGCAACGGGGTGTTCATGCTCAAGGGCGCCGTGGCCTGCGCCGCCACCTCGCTGGGCATCTCGGAGCCCAGCGTCTACCGCTACCTGCAAAAAGTCCGCAAGGAGGGCTAAACGTGATCCCTTGGGGACGAAGGGAAACGGATCATTTTTGTCGCATCGCTTGACAAAAGACCTTGCAGCTCGCACGCGCTGCAGGGTCTTTTTGCATGTCATGTTTAGTTGTTACCAACACCTTAGAGAGCGGCGACAACCTCGATCTCGACCAGACCGCCAGCCGGAAGGGCGGCAACCTGGAAAGCGCTGCGCGCGGGGAACGGAGCCTCGAACTTGGAGGCGTAAATCTCGTTCACGGCGGCAAAGTCGGCGATGTCGGCCAGGTAGACCGTGGTCTTGACGACATCGGCAAACGTGGCGCCGGCAGCGGTCAGCAGAGCCTCGACGTTGGCGAGGGACTGCTTGGCCTGGGCCTCGACACCCTCGGGCAGCTTGCCGGTCGCGGGATCGATGCCCAGCTGGCCGGACAGAAACACCATGTTGCTAGTCTGGATACCGGGGGAATACGGGCCGATGGCTGCGGGTGCGTTATCGGAAGACACGACGGTCTTGCTCATGTTTTTCTCCTTACAAGTAAAAGGGAACGGGAGCGCGGCGTTCACACCGGGAGGCACAGTTCGGTCTGAACACCGCGCTTGATTGGGATAGTACTCAAGGTTTCCGCGCGATGCAAGATTATTATCACGTTGCGAGAATATTTTATCGCCCAACGGTTTCCCCGGACCGCTGAACGGTTCTCATGTGAAGCAGCCAGTCCAAGCTGCTGAAGACTTTATCCCGCTTAGAGCACGGGCATCGCCTGCCGCGACGGCACCACTATACTTTTGAGTATCTGAGCATTTTGAAAGGCAGGATATGACCGCAACCGCCAGTCGAACCACCAACCGCAGACCCGAACTCTTGGCCCCCGCCGGAGGCCCGGAGCCCTTTGCCGCCGCGCTCGCCGCCGGGGCAGACGCCATCTACTGTGGCATGGGCAGTTTCAACGCCCGCCGCAAGGCCACGAACTTTACCGACGAGGCCTTTGAGCAGGCTTGCCGTGCTGCACACCTGGCCGGCTCGCGCGTCTACGTCACGGTCAACATCGTCATCAAGGAATCCGAGATGAGCGATGCGCTGCAGCTCATCCATCGCTGCTCCACGCTGGGCGCCGACGCCTTCATCATCCAGGACTGGGGCCTGTTCTTTGAGGTCAAGCGCACGATGCCCAGCATCGAGACGCATATCTCGACCCAGGCGAACATCCACGACGACCGCGGAACCATCTGGTGCCGCGAGCAGGGTGCCGACCGCGTGACCCTCTCGCGCGAGCTCTCCATTGACGAGATCGCCACCATCCACGACGCCGCGCCCGATGTTGACCTTGAGGTCTTTAGCCACGGTGCCATCTGCTTTTGCTACTCGGGCCTGTGCCTGCTTTCGAGCTTTGCCATGGCGGGCCGCTCGGCCAACCGCGGCATGTGCGCTCAACCCTGTCGCCTGCCTTACGAGCTGATCGACGAGAACGGTCGCTCGCTCTCCCCTGCCGGTCGCGAGCGCGCGCTGTGCCCGCGTGACACCAACACCTCACAACTTGTTCGCCGCCTGTATGACGCCGGCGCCGCGTCGCTCAAGCTCGAGGGCCGCATGAAGGCGCCCGATTACGTGTACTCCATCGTCGATGTGTATCGTCATCAGATTGACGATATGCTGGCCGATGTTTCGACCTCTAAGGACGAGGAAGCCGCCCGTCAGCGCCAGCTCAAGCGCTGCTTTAACCGCGACTTTACGCACGCCTATCAGGACGGCACCTCGGGCGACGAGATGATGAGCTATGAGCGTTCCAACAACCGCGGACAGATCGTGGGCACGGTGCTGGGCAGCCGCCCGGCCAGCCGCGATGTGCGCGGCCTCAAGCCCGACGACCGCCGTCGCCGCGCCGCCATCGCCCGCATTGAGCTGTTTGAGCCCGTGGGCAAGGGCGACCTGCTGGAGCTTCGCCACGATAACGAGTTTGACCAGTTCCTGACCACCATTGCCGCCGATGATGCCGCTGCCGGCGATGTTATCGAGTGTCGCGTGCCCCGTAGCATGCCCGAGGGCTGCCGCGTCCGCGTGATTCGCAGCCAGCGTGCCATCGACGCCGCCGGCGCCGCGCTCAAGCGCGATGTGCTGCGCCGCCGCGCTGTTGATGTGTCCGTCGTGGCGCGCCTGGGCAAGCCGTTTACTGTCACACTCACCTGCTGTGACGACCCCGCGCTCACCGCCACCGCCACGGGCTTCACCGTCGAGGCCGCCAAGACCCGTGCGGTCGAGGCGTCCGATCTGGTTGAGCACGTCGGGCGCATGGGCTCCTCTCCCTTTGAGGCCGCGAGCTTTGAGGTGGCGCTCGATGAGGGCTGCGGCATGGGCTTTTCCGCCGTGCACAAGGTGCGCGCCGCCGCTTGTAAGGCGCTGGAAGAGGCCATTCTGGCACCGTATGAGGAGCGCGCCCGCACGCTCGAGCTACCGGCGACTGTCACCAATGATTCCCGCCCCGCGCCCGAGCACTACCGCGATGAGCCGCAGATCTGCGCTACCGTCACCTCGCTCGAGGCCGCCGAGGCCGCTCGCGCGGAGGGTGCAACGCGCATCTACATGACCACCGACGCGCTCGATGCGGCCAAGCTCTCCCCCGCCGATACGTTTGAGCAGGGCATCGTACCCGTGCTCGATGAGGTCTGCCGCGCCGTTGACCACGTCCGCGTTGACCCATGGGTTGTTGCTGGCGCCACGGTCGCTATTGGCAACATCTCTGAGCTTGCCCTGGCCGCCCAGGTTGGCGCCACGGCCGAGATTCGCTCTTGCCTGCCGGTGCACAACACGCCCTGCATGGAGGCACTCGCCGAACGCGGAGCCGGCGCGTTTTGGCTCTCGCCCGAGATCACGCTCGACGAGATTGTCTCGCTCGGCGCCGCCGCGCCCGCGGCTCTGGGCATCACCGTCTTTGGCCGCCCGCGCGTCATGACAAGCGAGCATTGCATTCTGCAGGTTGCCAACGGCTGCATCCACGATTGCGCCAACTGCCGCCTGCGCGCCCGCAAGCTGTCGCTCAAGAATATCGACGGCAAGGTCATGCCCGTCCGCACCGACATCCACGGCCGCTCTCGCCTGTACGACGCCTACCCCATCGACCTCACACCGCAGGTTCCACAGCTGCTCGACGCCGGCGTGCGCCGTCTCATGGTGGACGGAACGCTGCTCGAGACGGATGAGGTGGGCCGTGCCGTCGCCCGCGTCCGTCGCGCCGTCGAGGCCGCGCAGGCCGGTCGCAAGCCCGCCGCCCGCCTGCGCGGCGCCACCTCGGGCTGCATGTTTGTGGGAATCAGCTAACCGAAAGGCTTACACGTGAACGAAGAACCTCAAGTCCTCTATTGCGACGCCTGGCTCATGGCCATCGACAAGCCCGCCGGCATGATCGTCCACGGCGACGGCACCGGCGAGCGCACGCTCACCGACTACGCCAGCGACCTGCTGCTGGCGATGGGCGACGGCTTTGCCGCGACCGACATGCAGCCGCTCAACCGCCTGGACCGTGACACCACCGGCGTGGTGCTGTTCTCACTCGACAAGCAGACGCAGCCCGCCTTTGACCAGATGATCATCGACCACGCGTTCGAAAAGCACTACCTGGCGCTCGCCGAGGGCAAGATCGACTGGAACGAAAAGCTCATCGACAAGCCCATCGCCCGCGACCGCCACGATAGTCGAAAGATGCGCGTCGGCGCCAGCGGCAAGCCGTCTCAAACACGCGTCAAGGTGCTCAAGCGTCTTAAGAGCCGCCGTGGCCTGCCCACGCGCTCGTATATCGATGTCGAGTTGCTCACCGGCCGCAAGCACCAAATCCGTGTGCATCTGGCGAGCGAGCGTCATCCCCTGGTAGGCGACGAGCTCTACGGCACGCCGCGTCCCTGCGGCCTCATGCTCCATGCCCACAGCGTGTCCTTTACGCATCCCGTAACCGGCGAGCACATCCACATCGAAGCCCCCTGCCCCTGGGAGCCCTAAAACCTGCCGAAAAGGGACAGGTTTATTTTGGCAGGTTTTATCTGGACAAACGTCAAAACCACCACAAAGGTTCCTGCCCATTCGCGGTGGTTTTGGCCTTAGCCCGTCCCCTGCTGTTAGACCGTGATGACGTTGTCCATTGCCCGGTACTTGGCGGGGACATCGCCTGCGGTAATAATCGTTGCGTCACGGAAGTCCGCGAACTTGACGGGCGCCACCATGCCAAATTTACTGGCGTCCGAGATTACGAAGCGCTTGGCCGTATGGCGCATCGAGATACGCTTTACTTGCGCCTCCTCGATATCGGGCGCCGTGAAGCCCTGCTCGGCGGCAATGCCGTTAGAGCCCCAAAAGCCACAGTTGAAGTTGTAGCGGTCTAAGGTTGCTAAGGCATCGGGGCCAACGAGTGCCTCGGTCTCGGGTTTGAGCTCGCCGCCCAGCACCACGGTACGCATGCCGCGCATAGCAAGGCGTTGAGCATGGAGCACGGAATCGGTCACATAGGTGACATCTTCAAGGTGTGGAAGATGCTCGATGAGCCTGAGCGTCGTCGATCCCGAGTCGATGTATACAAAGCTCTCAGGCTCCACAAGCGCCGCCGCACGGGCGCAGATACGCTCCTTGTCATCGTTATGGAGGTCACTGCGCTCATTAAGCGTTAGGTCGCGCGTCACGTGCGCGCGCTCAAGACTCGTCGCCCCACCGTGGACCTTGGCGATGCGGTGCGCTCGGTCGAGCGTCTGCAAGTCGCGCCGAATGGTAGACGCCGTCACGCCCAGGGCCTCAGCAAGCTCCGGCACGGTAACCGAGCCGGCTCGCTGCACCATCGACACGATCGCGTTGAGCCTATCTTCCGCAAGCATCGCTTATTCCTCCTCGGGGTACACAACTCCCCAGTCGGCGCGGAGCTTGGTCATAAGCTCCATAACATCAGAAGCATAGCCCAGAAGCTCACGCTTCGAATCATCGCCGGCAACGGCCCTCTCCAGGTCGGCCATCTCGTAGCACAGAGCGTATGCCTCGGTGCCAGCGTGGACCTCCTCACGGTGACCGTCTGCAGTCCACACGATGGTCGCGTGATCGGCACGCGGATAATCGTTGACCTCGATATAGCACTTGTCGAAGCTAATGACCGAACGCTTGGGCTGCTTGGAGTGGAGCGTGAGGCTCACCACGCCCAGCTGCTGTTCGGCATTACGGCAGACGATGCCGCCCGCAACGTCAACACCGGTCTCACAGGTGTTGCCCAGCGAAACGACCTCAGCGGGCTGGCTTGCCATAAAGAGACGCATGACGGACAGGGCATACACGCCAATATCGAGCATGGCGCCGCCAGCAAGGTTGCGGTTGTAGAAGCGATTGGTCAGATCGCCGTACTCCTTGTAGCTGCCAAAGTTGAGCTGAGCGAGGTTCATGCGACCAAACTCGCCGGCATCCATGCGACGGCGCAGCTCTTGATACAAGGGCATATGAAGCACCGTGGTGGCGTCCATGAGGACCACGTTTTGCTCGTCGGCAATGGCACGTGCCTCGTCGAGCTCGGCGGAGTTAAGGGTAATGGCCTTCTCGCAGAGCACGTGCTTGCCAGCCGCCAGAGCGGCGCGCAGATAGGTGATATGCGTGTTATGCGGGGTGGTGATATAGATCGCATCGATGTTCGGATCGGCATAGAGGTCCTCGACCGATTCATAGACCTTCTCGATGCCATACTGCTCAGCAAAAGCCTGAGCCTTGGACAGCGTACGGTTGGCGACGCCCGCAAGCTTGCGGCCGGCAAGAGCGAGAGACTGGGCCATCTGGTTGGCGATAACGCCGCACCCAATTACAGCCCAACGAAGCTCGGGAGCCGTAAAGATATCATCGGGGAATGGCTTGTCCTGGACCGAAGCGAACGCTGCTTTTGCGGCTGCCGCGGAGTCGAGTGGAGCCTGCTTGTAATCTGCCATTATGTGCCTCCTGAGTTATCGGAAGTCCTTCATTTCTAACAACCCTATATTCGCACAATTGCGCGCGTATCTGCTCGTGTTTGCGTGCTTATTTGCTTATCGGTCATTATTTAGCCATAGTTGGCAGATGTTTGCGCGGTTATGCGCATTATCACGCAAACCTATGCGCGTAAATGCGCATGCAACGATCCTTGTGAAAGATAAAGGGGCGGAACACCATAGCCATAAAAGACAGAGTAGGCTGTATTACTCCACCCCTCTGGGGGGGGCGCAGCCATCAAAGGACTGTCCAAAACTGCCGGCAGATAGGGACTTCCCTAGCTGCCGGCACATAGGTAACGTCCCCAGCTACCGGCGTTTCAACGGCACTCATTTAAGTCTGTCCCCAATGAATGCCAAGCGACGGCCACTCATTTAAGTCTGTCCCCAATGAGTAGGGATAGAAAAAGGCCCGGGTGCCGTGGCATCCGGGCCTTTGCTAGCAACTTGATGTTGCGGGCAGCTTAGAACTTGTGGCCGCACTTCTTGCAGACGCGCAGCTTGTTCTTGCCGTCCTTCTCGTGACCAACGCGGGTAACCTTACCGCACTCGGGGCAAACGAGATTGACGTTGGAGGCGTCGATGGGAGCCTCCTGCGAAACGATGCCGCCCTGCTGGTTGGCAGCGTTGGGCTTGACGGCCTTCTTGACGACCGAAACGCCCTCGACAACGACCTTGTTCTCGGCGGGGAGAGCACGCAGGACAACGCCCTGCTTGCCGCGATCCTTACCAGAGAGAACCTGGACCTTATCGCCCTTCTTGATATACATATATCTCCCCTAACTACAGGGTCTCGGGAGCGAGCGAGACGATCTTCATGTACTTCTTGTCACGAAGCTCGCGAGCGACGGGCCCGAAGATACGGGTGCCGACGGGCGAACCATCGTTGTTGATGACAACGCAGGCGTTCTCATCAAAGCGAATGTAGGAGCCATCCTTGCGGCGGATCTCCTTAACGGTGCGAACGACGACGCAACGGACAACGTCCTTCTTCTTGACGTTGGCGCCAGGGGTAGCCTCCTGGACAGCACCGATGAACACATCGCCGATGCCTGCATAACGACGCTTGGAACCGCCAAGCACCTTGATGCAGCGAATCTTGCGAGCGCCGGAGTTGTCGGCGACGTTCAGCATGGTTTGCATCTGAATCATGGTAGATGTTCCTCCGAACTAAGAACCGAAGAGAGGTGCGCAGCCTTTATACGGCCCGTGGTATGCAAGCCAGGCATACGCACATCTTCGGAAACGTACAAGTCGTAAGAGCGACTGCTTATTTAGCGCGCTCGACGACCTCGATGAGGCGCCAACGCTTCATCTTGGACATAGGACGGGTCTCCATAACGCGGACGGTATCGCCCACGCCAGCCGTGCACTCCTCGTCGTGAGCGTGCAGCTTCTTGGAGCTGGTCATCATCTTGCCGTACTTGGGGTGACGCTTGCGCTCGGTGATGGTGACAACAATGGTCTTGGCACCGGAGACGGAGGTAACGACACCCGTACGGACCTTACGCGAGTTACGCGAATCAGTCATGTTCTCTCCTTAGGTCCTACTCGGCGACAGCGGACTTCTCCGCTGCGATCTCGCGGGCGCGCTGCTCCGTGAGGACGCGAGCGATGTCCTTCTTCACGGTGTTGACGCGAGCGGTGTTGTCCAGCTGGCTGGTGGCCATCTGGAAACGAAGGTTAAAGAGCTCGGCGCGCATTTCCTTCAGCTTCTCAACGAGCTGAGCGTCCGAGAGCTCACGAATCTCTGCGGGCTTCATTAGTTCTCCTCCTTGGCGGCGGCGGCGTCCTCAGCAGCCCACTTGGCCTCGAGAGCGGCCTCCTCAGCCATCTCCTTCTCGATGCGCTGCTCAGCGTTCTTAGCAGCAACAATCTTGGTCTTGATGGGAAGCTTGTGCTGTGCAAGACGCAGAGCCTCGCGAGCGACCTCCTCGGGCACGCCCTTGACCTCGAACATGATGCGGCCGGGCTTGACGACGGCCACCCACTCCTCGGGGTTACCCTTACCAGAACCCATGCGAGTCTCGGCAGGCTTCTTGGTGATGGGCTTATCGGGGAAGATCGTGATGTAGACACGACCGCCACGCTTCATGTAGCGGGTCATGGCAATACGAGCGGCCTCGATCTGACGGTTGGTAATCCAATGGGCCTCGAGAGCCTGGATACCAAACTCGCCGAAATGCAGCTCGGTATTACCCTTGGCCTGGCCCTTCATGGAGCCACGCTGCACCTTGCGGTGAAGAATACGCTTAGGGGCAAGCACTACTGACCCCTCCTCTCGGAGTTACGACGACGAGGACGGGAAGAGCCCTCGAGTGCAGGGTTGGGAACAGGCTGGCCCGGGAGCTTCTCGCCCAGGTAGATCCAGACCTTCACGCCGCAAGCGCCCATGGTGGTGCTGGCGACAGCCGTGCCGTAGTCGATCTTGGCACGGAGGGTGTGCAGAGGCACGCGACCCTCGCGATACCACTCACGACGGCCCATCTCGGCACCGCCGAGACGACCGGAGCACTGGATACGGATGCCCTTAGCGCCGGCCTTGCGGGCAGACTGGACAGCCTTGCGCATAGCGCGACGGAAGGCAACGCGGCCCTCGAGCTGCTCGGCGATAGACTGAGCAACGAGGTTGGCGTCGAGCTCGGGGCGCTTGATCTCGACAACGTCGACGGAGAGCTGGCCCTTGGAGACGCCAGCGACCTTCTCGAGCTCGGTGCGGAGGGTATCGATCTCGGCACCCTTCTTACCGATGACAACGCCGGGGCGAGCGGTGAGGATGATGACCTTCACCTTGTCGCCAGCGCGCTCGATCTCGACGCGGGAGACTGCTGCGCGGGAAAGACGCTTCTCGAGGTACTTGCGGATCTCGAGATCGTTACCGAGGGTCTTAGCGTAATCCTTCTCTGCGAACCAGCGGGAGCGCCAGTTCTCGGTGATGCCAAGACGGAAGCCGGTGGGGTAGACTTTCTGACCCATACAGCTTTACGCCTCCTTTCGAGGAGCAACGACGACGGTGATGTGGGAAGTACGCTTCAGAATGCGAGAAGCGGAACCCTTGGCGCGGGGACGGATGCGCTTAAGCGTCGGACCCTCGTCAACATAGGCAGCGGCGACAACCAGGTTGTCGGCACGCAGACCGTTGTTGTTCTCGGCGTTCGCAACGGCGGAACGGAGAACCTTCTCGACATCCACGGCGACGGCGCGGTCGCAGAAGTGGAGGATGTCGAAGGCCTGAGCGACAGGCTTGCGGCGGATCAGATCGACCACCAGGCGGGCCTTGCTGGGGGAAACACGCACGTACTTAGCGACGGCGCGAACCTCGGTGGCCTCAGTTTCAATAGACTTAGTTGCCATTTACGGTTAACCCCCTATTTGGCCTTGTGGCCACGGAACGTACGAGTCGGCGCGAACTCGCCGAGCTTGTGACCAACCATGGACTCGGTAACATACACGGGCACATGCTTGCGGCCGTCGTGGACGGCGATGGTGTGACCAACCATCTCGGGGAAGATGGTGGACGCGCGGGACCAGGTCTTCACGACGTCCTTCTTGCCAGCCTCGTTCATCGCGGTGATACGCGAGAGAAGGCGAGTCTCCACGAACGGGCCCTTTTTGAGACTTCTGCTCATAAGTGCTTTCTCCTAAAACTCGGTATCCGAAATTACTTCTTACGGCGACGAATGATGTGCTGGTTCGAGACCTTCTTCTTCTTGCGCGTACGAAGGCCCTTCGTCGGCTTACCCCAGGGGGTAACAGAGGGACGACCAGAGGTGTGGTTCTTGCCCTCGCCACCGCCGTGCGGGTGGTCGACAGGGTTCATAACGGTACCGCGGACGGTCGGGCGCACGTTCATGTGACGCTTACGGCCGGCCTTGCCGATGACGATGTTGGCGTGATCGGCGTTGCCGACCTCACCGACGGTGGCGCGGCAGGTAACGAGGATGCGACGCATCTCGGAGGAAGGCATACGGACGATGGCGTACTTGCCCTCCTTACCCATCAGCTGGCAGGAGTTACCGGCGGAACGGGCGATAGCGGCGCCCTTGCCCGGCTGGAACTCAACGGCGTGGATGAGCGTACCGACGGGGATGTCGGCGAGGGGCAGAGCGTTGCCCGGCTTGATGTCGGCGTCAGAACCGGACATGATGGTCTGACCGACCTCGAGGCCCTTGGGGGCCAAGATGTAGCGCTTCTCACCGTCAGCGTAGTGCAGCAGAGCGATGCGAGCGGAACGGTTCGGATCGTACTCGATCGTGGCAACCTTGGCGGGCACGCCGTCCTTGTTGCGCTTGAAGTCGATCACGCGGTAACGACGCTTCACGCCGCCGCCCTGGTGGCGGGTGGTGATGCGGCCGTTGTTGTTACGACCGGCCTTCTTGGGCAGGGGCTCGAGAAGAGACTTCTCGGGCTTGGTGCAGGTGATCTCAGAGAAATCGGAGATCGTCTGCCAACGCCTACCAGCGGAGGTCGGCTTAAGGTGCTTTACAGCCATTACAATCCCTTTCAATAGGAATCCGTTAGCCATCGCAGACAGGGATTCGAGGTTCTGCCTCGGGTGCGATGACACCGGACGTATACACGGTTCCGGGCGTGTCCATTTTATACGCCCGAAACCTTGAGCTCTCGCCTCCCCTATTTGGGAGGCATGAGCTCACTCAACAGCAGCGAGTCTTAGGCCTGGTTGCCAAAGACCTCGATGGTGTCGCCCTCGGCCAGCGTGACGATGGCCTTCTTCCAAGAACGGGTCTTGCCGGCGACATAGCGCACGCGCTTGGTCTTGGGCTTGACCGTCAAGGTGTTCACGCGAACGACCTTGACGCCGAAGATCTCCTCGACAGCGTCCTTGATCTGATACTTGTTAGCATCCTTGGCGACCTCGAACGTGTACTTGTTCTGCTCCATGCCGGAGAAGGAACGCTCGGACACGATCGGACGGATGATGATCTCGTGGGCGGTCATTTATGCAAGCACCTCCCCGAAGTGAGCGGCGATGTCGGCGGGCATCAGCACAGCGTTGTTGTTGACGAGATCGTAGGTGTTGGCCTCGTCAGCGGTGATGATGAACGTCTTGGGAATGTTGCGGAACGACAGGTAGGCGTTGACGTCCTCATCGCGAACGATGATGGTCAGACGCTTGCCCTCAAGGCCGAGAGCCTTGAGCATGGCGACGGCAGCCTTGGTGGAAGGCTTCTCGAAGCCGTAGTCGTCGACGAGCACGAGCTCGCCATCGGCCAGCTTGGCGGACAGCGCGGAGCGCATAGCCAGCTTGACCTCCTTGTTGTTCATACGCTTAGCGTAGGAACGGGGCTTGGGGGCGAAGACGACGCCACCGTGACGCCACTGGGCAGCACGGATGGAACCCTGGCGGGCACGGCCGGTGCCCTTCTGACGCCAAGGCTTCTTGCCGCCACCGGAAACCTCAGAGCGACCCTTAGCAGACTGGGTGCCCTGACGCCAAGAGGCCATCTGGCACTTGACGATGTGGTGCATAACGTGGATGTTCGGCTCGATGCCGTACACCTCAGCGGCGAGCTCGGCCTCGGCGACCTTCTTGCCCTCGCTGTTCTTTACTTCAAACTTTGCCATTTAAGTGTTCTCCTTGGTATGACGCTGGGCTAAATGGGCTGGGCCCTTAGGCCATACGGATGGCGACGAGACCATTCTTGGCACCCGGGACAGCGCCCTTGACCAAGATGAGGTTCTGCTCGGCATCGATGCGGACAACGGAAAGGTTCTTGACGGTAACGCGCTCGTTACCCATGTGACCGGCCATCTTGACGCCCTTGAGGACGCGCGCAGGATAGGCGCACTGACCGATAGAACCGGGGTGACGCTGGAAGTGAGAACCATGCGTCATAGGACCGCGGCGCTGACCCCAGCGCTTGATGCGACCCTGGAAGCCCTTACCCTTGGAGGTACCGATGACGTCGACCTTCTCGACATCAGCGAAATCAGCGACGGTGACGACCTCGCCGACCTTGTGCTCCTCGCCGTTCTCGACGCGGACCTCACGAAGGAAGCGGACAGGCTCGACGCCAGCCTTGGCGAAGTGACCAGCCATGGGCTTGTTCACGTTCTTGGCCTTGATGTCGCCGAAACCGATCTGGACGGCGTCATAGCCGTCGGTTGCCTGAGTTTTAACCTGCGAGACAGCGCAGGGGCCAGCCTGGATGACCGTGACGGGAACGACGTTATCGTCCTCGTCCCAAACCTGGGTCATGCCAATCTTGCGGCCGAGAATCATGCTGATCAAGATATGATCCCAACTCTCGCGTGGTCTTGGGACAATGCGTACACCACCGAGCGTACGCCCCTAGAGGACCACTACTTACACGACGTGCTCCCCAGTCTTGTATTACGCCCGGACTACCTGACAACCCTATTAAGCAGGCATTTTGTCCAGCCAGAATACTCCCCTGGTTTCACACAGCTGTTTAGTATACACGGCTGCGGGCGTATCCATCGAGATTCATATTTCACTCACATTGTTTACGCAGGTAAAGTGCGTGGATGGCTCCCGAGCACGGCGGAGGGCCGGAGAAATATATTAAGGTCCCTGCTCTACAGTCCTGCGCAAGACGGAGAGCACATTAAGTGCTCTCCTTTGCGTGCGGAACTCGCGATGACCTTAATATATTTCTCCGGCCCTCCGCCGTGCTCGGGAGACGACACGTTGATGTCTGCTTAACTCTGCTCGCTCAGCTAATTACTTTGTTGGGGGTCCACTATTTGCTGGAGGGTGAACTTACATTGCATTGGCTCGCCTTCTGCTTGTAGCTTTTCCCCATCGAAATCGAAGATCATGATGGCGCAGTTGGGGAGTTTTGTTGGGAGCTCGAAGCCCTCTGGGGCTGCAGCCTTGATGAATTGGCGGCTGGCGCTGCCGTGGCTTACTGCTAGGAGGGTTTCGATGCCCTCGGCGCCCATGAGATTGGTGAGGGTGCCCACCATGCGCTCCTGCAGGGCATGGCTTCCTTCTCCGCCAAATGGGATCAGGTCCTCGCCGGGGTCCCAGACGTCGGTGGGTAGGGCGTCGTGGGGGCCTTCTTCGAAGGTGCCGTAGCTGCGCTCGATGATGCCTTCGCAGGGCTCGACTGCTGCATCCCGGCCGAGGAGTTCGGTTGCGACGAGACTTGCCGTGTCCATGGCTCGGCCTAAGGGCGAAGAGACCACTTTGTCGGGGACGACGCCGTGGGCTTTGAGCCATGCGGCTGCCATTCCCGCTTGCTTGCGGCCCAGATCGGTCAACGGAGAATCGCAGCGGCCCTGGACCAGCTTTTTGACGTTGAACTCCGTCTGACCGTGGCGGAGTAGATACAGCTTCTTCATGCTCTCCCCTTCTGCATAACCTGCTTTGCCGGCACAGCCTTACTCGTGAGTATGCCCTACGTAGTCTTCGTCGATCGTGATCTTGGCAATCGACTTGGGATATTCCGATTCGACCCGTTGTGCCAGCGCGTGCTTTAAGTCTTCGGCACTCATCTGCAGATCCGAGGGACGCACGCAGTCAAAGATCACGTTGGTGTGCGTGGGGCCCGGAACACAGCGTAGGTCGTGGATCGAGAGGCGGCTATCAATCTCTTGAGCCATAGCGTTGACGCGCAGACGCATGCTCGCCACCTTTGGATCGTCGGTCACGATGGGGTCGTAATGGAGCGTGACAATCATGCCGTCTTCGTTCCTAAATGCCTGTTCAATGTTGTCGAGCGTGTCGTGACTTTCCAGCGGGCTGGCCTCAGCCGCCATCTCGGCGTGGGCACTTGCGAACTTTCTGCCTGGGCCGTAGTCGTGAACCATCAAATCGTGAACGCCCAAAACGCCGGGGTAGCTCATGATTTTGTCTCGAATGTGCTTGACCAGCTTAGGATCGGGCGCCTGGCCCAAAAGCGGGCTCACCGTATCCTGGATGAGTTCAAAGCCGCTCCAGCCAATATAGGCGCCAACGGCAAGGCCGACCCATGCATCTAGATTGATATGCGTCACCTGCGAAACAATCGCGCACGCCAACACGGCGCCCGTGGCTAGAACATCGTTCTTGGAATCCTGCGCGGTCGCATGCAGCGTCTCGGACTCAATGCGATCGCCGAGTTTTTGGTTGAGGGCCGCCATCCAAAGCTTTACGACCATCGAAAGCGCAAGGACTGCCACCAGGGCAAGCGAGAACTCGACAGGTTCGGGGTGGATGACGCGCTCAACCGAGGACTTGATAAGCTCAAGGCCGATCAGCAGCACGAGCGCCGCCACGACCAGACCCGAGAGATACTCGTAGCGGCCATGGCCGTAAGGATGCTCGGGGTCTGCCGGCTTGCCCGCCAGCTTAAAGCCAAGCACGCTCACGATGTTCGAGCTGGCATCAGACAGGTTGTTCATAGCGTCCGCCACGATTGAAACCGATCCCGACAGCACGCCAATTGCACCCTTCGCAGCGCATAGTGCCACATTGGCGAGAATACACACCATACCCGTCAACGTTCCCACGCGTGCACGGTCGCCCTGCGCACGACGAACAATCCACTCGACCATCTGCATCCGCCCCCACGGTACTACCTATATATCTATTGCTCAAACGGATTGTAGTGTAGCCACTTTGTCTCCCAGATACAAAAAGGCCGCAACCCACACGGGCCACGGCCTTGGAATGCGACATGCGGG
Source organism: Collinsella sp. (assembly GCA_019425045.1). Taxonomy (GTDB): domain Bacteria; phylum Actinomycetota; class Coriobacteriia; order Coriobacteriales; family Coriobacteriaceae; genus Collinsella. Next base: position 46,637 of record JAHYYI010000003.1, on the reverse strand, counting down.
ACCGTCCCTTTGTCGCACAGGTTTATGCGCTTGCCTCAGCCACGCTCTTCGAGGTTTCGGGCAAATCGGCTCCGTCCCCCGTCACCTGCCCCTTCGCCGGCACCACGCCAAAACAGCAGCTCAGCGCCGCAGACACCGCAAATGCTGCGCCGCCGGCAGCGCAGCACCACAGCAGATTCGAGATGCCGCCCGTGGCAAAGCCAATGACCATAAGAACATTCGTCATACCGATGGTATAAGCCGTAACGTGGCCTACGGCCGCAACAAGTCCTCCGACGGCGCCGCCAACGGCCATGCACGTCAGACACCTGCCATATTTAAAGCCGCATCCGTACAGCGCTGGCTCGCTTACGCCGCCAAGAATACCCGAGATTGAATAGCCCAGCATGAGCGCCTTCTCGTCCTTATCCGCAACGCGGAGCGACGCGCCAAAAGGCATGCCCCAAACGGCGAACGTTGCCATCGTCGCGGCGATCAGGATGCACGAATCCGTTCCCACACTCATAAACTGCGCATAGGCGAGCGATAGGACAACGTTGCTGACGCCCGCGATCTTTAGGAACTCCCAGCCCGCGGCAAGCCCCATGAGCGTGAGCAGCGACACGATGCCGCCGGAATTGCCAAGCATAAACATAAGCTGGCCCAACAGCATGCCCAAATAGCTGCCCGCCGGCGCCGCGATACACAGCGAAACCGGAACCATGACGAGCATGGTCGCAAACGGAACGAACGAAAACGCCACGGCCTTAGGGATAACGCGCTGGAAGAAACACTCCGCTCGCCATAGCACGGGTACCGAGATGAGAACCGGAATAACAGTCGTTGTGTAATCGTTGACCGGCGCGGGAAGCAGACCATACACGAAAGTCATCGCTGCCCCCGTCGTCGATGCGGCATCGACGAGCTTAAGCAGATCGGGCGCAATCAATACGCCGCCCAGCATCATGCCCAGCTGCTCCGAGCAACCAAGCTGGCGGGCGGCCGCCCAACCAAGATAAATGGGCAAAAAGTAGTAGCCGGCGTTATAGAGCCAACTGTAGAACAGGCGATAGATTTCGGAATCGGCAGACCACAGGCCCAGCATGCCTTCGCCCATAATGACGGCGGCGGTGCGGAACAACGCCGCGCAAACAATAAACGGCAGCGCCGACATCATGCTTTTGGACAGATAGTCCACCACGGCCATGGCGTTTGATGAAACCGTCGTTGTAAACGAGGTGTTAGAAACTTGTGACATGGAACGCCTTTCCCAATGTGACATGCGGGCTGTCCCTTTGTCACATCGTGCGGTACTGACCGATTGCGCGGTACTTTTCGTAGCGGAGGTTTGTGAGGGTCGCGTCGTCGAGCTGCCCAAGCGTATCGAAGGCATCAAATGCCGAGGACATGACGGCACCGGCGATCTCCTCATGCGACAGGCCCCTATCGTCAACAATGCCGTCGATGATGCCGAGCGCCAACAGATCGGGGGCCGTGAGCTTAAGCGCCTCGGCGGCCTCATTCGCGCGCTCGGTATCCTTCCACAGGATCGACGCACAGGCCTCGGGGCTCACGACCGAATAGGCCGAGCTCGAGAGCATCAGGATGCGGTCGGCCACGGACAGCGCCAGCGCGCCACCAGAGCCACCCTCGCCTGTCACCACCGAGACAATCGGCGTCTTAAGGCCGCTCATCTCCATGAGATTCTGGGCAATCGCCTCGCCCTGGCCGCGCTCCTCGGCACCGATGCCGCAAAACGCGCCCGAAGTATCGACCAGGCACAGAACCGGTCGACCAAACTTTTCGGCCTGGCGCATAAGGCGACGCGCTTTGCGGTAGCCCTCGGGATGCGCCATGCCAAAGTTGCGGCGCATGCGCTCTTTGGTCGTGGTGCCGCGCTCGATAGCGATAACCGTCACGGGACGTCCGTCTTTCCAGCCAATGCCACCCACCACGGCGGCGTCGTCACCAAAGTAACGGTCGCCGTGCAGCTCCACAAATCCATCCAGGCCCAGCGAGATCATCTCGCCTGCCGTGGCGCGATCTGCCGAGCGGGTCTGCTTGACAATCTCGAGCGCGGTTTTTGGTGCCGCCGAGCGCTTAAACAAGTGTCCCAGCTTTTTGCCGCGGCGACCTGTATGCACGATCTCGTGCGGAGCCCCCAGACCAGGCGCGCGCCCTTCGTGCAGCGCCAGCAGCTCGCCTACCGTGAGCGCAATCTCGCCACGCGGAACAACGGCATCGCAAAAGCCGTGCTCCAGCAAAAACTCGGAGCGCTGGAATCCCTTGGGCAGGCGCTTGTGCATGTTCTGCTCGATCACGCGCGGGCCGGCAAATGCCGTCAGGGCATCGGGCTCGGCCAGGATAATGTCGCCCTCCATGGCAAAGCTCGCGGTTACACCTCCGGTCGTGGGATCGGTGAGCACCGTGATATACAGGCCGCCCGCCTCGCTGTGGCGCCTAACCGCCGCAGAAATCTTGGCCATCTGCATGAGCGAGGTCACGCCCTCCTGCATGCGGGCGCCGCCCGATACGGTAAAGCCAACGACCGGCAGCCCCAACTCGGCCGCGCGCTCAAAGACACGACAGATCTTCTCGCCCACCACGGAGCCCATTGAGCCCATCATAAAGTTGGCATCCATAAAGAAGAGCGCGGTATCGCAGCCGCAGATTTTGCCCCTGCCGCACACAACGGCATCGCGCTCGCCCGAACGCTCGCTCACGCTCTTAAGCTTGTCGGCATAACCGGGAAACGAGAGGAAGTCCTTCGACGCCAGATTGGCATCCCATTCCTCAAAGGTACCCGCGTCGACCGTCATGCGCATGCGCGCGCGACCGCTCACGCGAAAGTGCTTGCCGCAACGAGGGCAGACCTCGAGGTTGTCGTGCAGGCGCGCCTCATCGATCACACGGCGGCACTCCGGGCATTTGACAAACACGTGGCGCGCGGGGAACTCGGCGCACGACTCGGTTATCGGCCCCTCAAGGACATTGACCGTCTTCGCTTTTCTATTCATCAGCATAGAGATGCCCCATCAGATCGGTGTGATACATGCCCGACAAGAACTCGTCGTTTGCCAGCACGTCGAGCTGAAGCTCGCTGTTTTCGCTCACGCCCTCAATCACGAGCTCGCCTAGGGCCGAGCGCATCTTGCGAATGGCGCCGTCACGCGTGGGCGCACACACGATGAGCTTGCCGAGCATGGAGTCGTAGTACGGCGGAACGTTCGCACCGGTAAACATGGCGGAATCCCAGCGCACGCGCGGGCCACCCGGCACACGCAACGCGGTGACCGTTCCGCACGACGGCAGAAAGTCCGGCGTTTCGGCATTGATGCGGCACTCCATGGCGTGGTTGCGCACCGGCATGTCCTCCTGCTCAAAGGGCAGAGGCTGGCCGGCAGCCACGCGCAGCTGCCACTTAACCAGGTCGGTATCGGTCACAAACTCCGTAACCGGATGCTCCACCTGCAAGCGCGTGTTCATTTCCATAAAGTAGAAATTGCCGTCATCTGAGTACAAAAACTCGATGGTGCCAGCGCCCTCATAGCCAACGGCACGAGCCAGGTCGCGCGCGGCCTTGTGCATGCGCGCGCGAATATCATCGCGTCCGTCGAGGCACGGCGCGGGGCTCTCCTCGATCAGCTTTTGGTTGCGGCGCTGCACCGAGCACTCGCGCTCGCCGAGCGAAAACACATGGCCCTGCTTATCGGCCATAATCTGTACCTCAACGTGATGCGCCGGCGCAACGAACTTCTCCATGTAGCACTCGCCGTCGCCAAAAACGGCCTCACCCTCGGCACGCGCCTCGATGAACGCCTTTGCCGCATCTTCCACGCGCTCGACCTTGCGAATACCGCGACCGCCGCCGCCCGCGCGCGCCTTAATAAGCACGGGGCAGCCGATGCGCTCGGCCTCGGCCGTTGCTTCCTCGGGGCTTTTGAGCAAATCGCAGCCCGGCACGATGGGCACGCCCGCAGCAGCGGCCGTTCGGCGTGCGGCGTCCTTGTCGCCCATGCTGTCGATCACCTCGGCCGAAGGACCGACAAACGCCAGACCTAACTTGTCGCAGTCGCGCACGAAGCTCGCCTTCTCGGAAAAGAAGCCATAGCCGGGATGAATTGCCTTAGCTCCCGACTTTACGGCACAGGTGAGCACGGCATCGTCGTTGAGGTAGCTCTCGGCAAGACGCGGGCCGCCGATGCAATACGCCTCGTCGGCAAGCTGCACGTGTAGCGCGTCCGCATCGGCCGTGGAATAAACGGCGACGGTCTTGATGCCCATATCGCGGCACGCGCGGATAACACGGACCGCGACTTCGCCGCGGTTGGCGATGAGCACTTTGTCGAACATGGAGCCTTCCTTAACTTTCGTGCATGAGTGCAAAAGACATATCGGCGCGGCAGCAAACCTCACCGTTGACGCTCGCAGTACCCGTCGCAAAGCGGAACGGCCCGCGCGCACGCGTGATGGAGCACACCAGATCCACCGTGTCGCCCGGGCGCACCGGACGCTTAAAGCGCACCTTGTCCAGACTCGTGTAGAACGGCGTCGCGCCGCGCGCCTCCTCATCGCCCATCAGCAGCACGCAGCAGTTCTGGGCGAGCATCTCGCACTGAATCACGCCGGGAACGACCGGGTTTCCCGGAAAATGTCCCTGCAAAAAGTACTCGTCGCCTGTAATCGTGATCTTGCCGTGGGCCTCGTCGCCCACCAGCTCGGCCTCGTCGAGCAAAAGCATCGGTTCGCGATGCGGCAACAGTTCTTTAAGCTCTTCTTTGTTCATGGATATCACCTATCCGATCCTCATGAGGCAGCTGCCAAACTCCACGAGGTCGCCGTCGGCCACGCAGATCTCGAGCACCTCACCGTCTGCCTCGGCCGTCACCTCGTTGAGAACCTTCATGGCCTCGATGATGCAGAGGGTCTCGCCGGCCTTGACCTTGGAGCCCACGCGCACAAACGGCTCGTCGCCCGGCGCAGGGGCAGCATAGAAGACGCCCACCATGGGAGCAGTCACCTCGGTGCCCTTGGGCTCCGGCGCGGCGGCAGGTGTCTGCGTGGCGGGTTCCGGTGCGGCAGGCGCGACTGTGGGAGCTGCAACTTGAGCGGCCATGGCGCTCGGCATAGGCATGGGCACGGCAACCGGCTGCGCCACACTCGCGCGCTCGAGTTCGACCGCGGTGCCATCGGGCTCCTCAACGCGTACGCGCGTGAGGCCGCGGTCCTCCATCACATCGGCTATCTCGGCAAGTCTTTTGGAATCCATGCTCTAGCTCCTCGTATATCTACGCAGCGCGATGGCGGCGTTGTGCCCGCCAAAGCCCAGGTTGGTCGAAAGCGCCCAGGTAAGGTCGGCGCGAACCGCGCGATTGGGCGTGTAATCAAGATCGCAGGCGGGATCGGGCGTGTGGTAGTTAATGGTCGGCGGCACCACGCCCTGCTCGAGTGCCATGGCGCAGGCCATGACCTCAATGGCCCCCGTGGCACCGATCATGTGCCCCGTCATCGACTTGGTCGACGAGACATGTGCGGCGCGCGCCGCGTCCTCGCCGAGCGCCCGCTTAATGCCTGTCGTCTCGGACGAATCGTTGAGCTTGGTCGAGGTGCCGTGGGCGTTGATGTAGAGACCCTCGGAAGGCTTGACGTCGCCCTCGGCTACCGCCAGCGATATCGCGCGGGCAATGCCGGCAGCCTCGGGATCGGGACTCGTGATGTGATAGGCATCATCGGTGTTGCCGTAGCCCACGACCTCGGCATAAATGTGCGCACCGCGCGCCTGCGCATGTTCCATGCTCTCGAGTACCAGCACGCAAGCGCCCTCGCCCATCACAAAGCCGTCGCGGTCTGCATCGAACGGGCGGCAAGCCGTCGCAGGATCGGGGTTGGTGGTCAATGCGCGGCAGGACGTAAAGCCTGCAACGGCATCGGGGATAATGGCCGCCTCGGCGCCGCCCGCGAGGATCGCGTCGGCATAGCCGTGCTTGATGGCGCGGAACGCCTCGCCCACCGCATGGGCCGAGGTCGCGCAAGCAGTCACGACTGGCAGGGTCGGTCCCTTTGCCTTGTGGCGGATCGCGATATTGCCCGAAGCCATGTTGGGGATCATCATCGCAATCATATAGGGCGATGCGCGGCGAGGTCCACGATCGGCGATCGTGTGGACGTTGTCGACGAGCGTCTGCATGCCGCCCACGCCCGAGCCCACGTAGACGCCCAGGCGCTCACGATCGATGGCGCCTTCGACATCAAAGCCCGCATCGTGCATTGCCTCGTCCGAAGCCACCAGCGCAAACTGAACGCAGGGGTCCAGATGCTTGGCGTCGCGCTTGCCAAAGTACTCGTTGCCGTCAAAGCCCTTGACTTCGGCCGCCACCTTGACGGTAAACGCATCGGTATCAAAGTGCGTGATCGGGCCGATGCCACAGGTCCCGGCGCACATGGCCGCCCAGGTGGCAAGCGCGGTGTTGCCGAGCGGCGATACGGCACCGATGCCGGTGATTGCAACTCTCTGTTCCATCATGGTCTCCTCATCCAAGCCGTTCTTCGGCCCTGGTTTCTACATCGCCATTCCGCCGTCGACGCGCACGACCTCGCCCGTAATGTAAGCAGCCGCATCGCTCGCTAAAAAGCGCACCACGCCGGCCACTTCCTCGGGACGTGCCATGCGCTTAAGGGGAATCTGTTCCTCGGTTGCCGCACGCACCTTCTCCGAGAGCTTTGCCGTCATATCTGTCTCGACAAACCCGGGAGCGACCGCGTTCGCTCGTACGCCACGAGGCGCAAGCTCGCGCGCCACCGCCTTGGTAAGCCCTATCACGCCCGCCTTGGAAGCAGCGTAGTTGGCTTGCCCGGCATTGCCCATCAGGCCCACGACCGAGCTCATGTTGACGACGCAACCGCCGCGCTGGCGCATAAAGGTCTTGGTGAGCGCGCGCGTCATATTGAATGTTCCCTTGAGATTGACATCGAGCACGCGATCGAATGCGTCATCGCCCATGCGCATGAGCAGGCCATCGCGGGTGATGCCGGCGTTGTTGACGAGCGCCCAAATGGAACCAAAGTCGTTGAGGACCGCTTCCACGCACGCGTTGACAGCAGCGGGATCGGCCACGTCGCATTGATATGCGCGTGCCGGGGCGCCAACCGCCTCACAGGCTTCGCACGTCTTGCGCGCCGCATCGACGCTGCCGGCATAGACGACGGCGATATCAAAGCCGTCCTCCGCCAGACCGACAGCGCAGGCGCGGCCGATACCCCGCGAGCCGCCCGTGACCAGTGCCACGCGACGTGAGTCGTTGCGCTCGAGCGCGCCGTTGTTCAAGTTGCCCATGTCATTCCTTTCCGGGTTACAGCCCTGTGGACTATGCGAGCTCGTCGGCAATAGCTGCGACCTGCTCGGCCGTTTCGCACGAATACACGCGAACGTCGCTCAGCGTACGCTTGACCAGGCCCGACAGCGTTTTGCCAGGGCCGACCTCAATAAACGTGTCGATGCCCTGATTCTGCAGAGTATGCAGCGTGTCGACCCAACGAACGGCATGACTCACCTGAGTGGCCAAGACATCCGATGCCGCTCGCGGGTCCGCCGGATAGGGCGCCGCCGTCATGTTTGCCATGACCGGAATCAGCAGCGGTGACGGCGCGTGGCCGGCTTGGATATACGTCGCCAGCCCCTCAGTCGCCTCGGCCATATAGGGGCTATGAAATGCGCCCGACACCGCGACTTTCATAGCGCGGCCGCCAGCCTCTTTTACTAGGACGTCGAGCTCCTGCAGCGCCTCGGGCGCTCCGGCAACAACCGTCTGCTGCGGACTGTTGTAGTTGACCGGCCAGCAGTCCTCGCCGGCCTGTTTTGCCAGGTTCTCGACTTGCGCCGCATCGAGCTTGATGACGGCGCGCATGCCGCCCGGATGGCGCTCGGCAGCCGCGGCCATCAGCGCCGCGCGCTCGCACACGAGCTCAAAGCCCGCTCGCGTATCGAACGCCCCCGCAAAGGTGAGCGCGGCGACCTCGCCAAGCGAAAAACCCGCACAGGCGGCAGGTACCACGCCGCGCTCACGCAGGGCGGCAGCCGCTGCCAGATCGTGAACGAACACGCACGGCTGCGTGTTCTCGGTCTGCGAGAGTTCCTCCTTGGAGGCGCTTCGGCACTGCTCACTGGTCCCCGGGCGCACCTCGTCGACAATGGCGAACACCTCGGCGGCCGCCGGCGATGCCTCGATCAGGTCGACGCCCATCGCGGGGTGCTGGGCGCCCTGGCCGGCAAACAGAAACGCTACGCCACCCATGCGCACGCACCCTTCAGGACGTGCTCGGCGCCATCGACTAGGTCGTCAACGATTTCACGTGCACTTTGGCGCTCGTTGACCATGCCGGCAATCTGTCCACACAAAAACGAGCCCTCTTCGTAATTGCCGTCCTTGGCGGCCTTGCGAAGGGCGCCCGTGCCCATGGCCCCGAGCTCCTCGACGCTTACGCCCGCCGCCTCGCTCTTGGCGTAGGCGTTAGTGAAGGGGCTCTTGAGGGCACGCACCGGGTGTCCCGTCGAGCGGCCGGTCGCACGCGTCGAGGTGTCGTTGGCCTTCAGGACCATCTCCTTGTACTGCTCCGATACGGTGCACTCATCTGCGATCAGAAAGCGCGTACCCACCTGCACGCCGGCGGCGCCCAGCATAAAGGCGGCCGCCACGCCGCGGCCATCGGCGATACCGCCAGCCGCAACCACGGGAATATCGACCGCATCGACAACCTGTGGCACCAGTGCCATCGTCGAGGTCTCGCCAATATGGCCGCCTGATTCGGTACCCTCGGCAACCACGGCAGTGGCTCCACGACGCGCCACGAGACGCGCCAGCGCCACCGAGGCAACGACCGGGATGACCTTGATGCCCGCCTCGTTCCACGCCTTCATGTACTTGGTGGGATTGCCGGCACCCGTCACGACGACCGGCACCCGCTCGTCAATCACGACCCGCGCGACCTCGTCGGCAAACGGGCTCATGAGCATGACGTTGACGCCAAAGGGCTTATCCGTCCTGGCGCGCAGCTCATGAATCTGGTCGCGCAGCCAGTTGGCGTCGGCGTTCATGGCCGCGATAATCCCTAAGCCGCCCGCCTCGGACACTGCGGACGCCAGCGAGGCGTCGGCGATCCAGGCCATACCGCCCTGGAACACGGGCTTTTCGATGCCGAGCAGATCGCAGAGAGGAGTCTTGAGCATCTCTACTTCTCCAATGCCGCCTCGACCGTATCGGCGAACTCGCCGACCGTCTTGGGGTTCTCCTCGGTATCGAGCTGGATGCCAAACTCGTCCTCAACGGCGACGAGGATCTCGACGGTGCCCAGACTGTCGAGACCAATCTCCTCGAGCGTGGACTCGGGCTTCATCTCGACGTCGTCAAGACCGGCGGTCTCGCGGATAACATCGCAAACGCGCTCGAAGGTCTTCTGATCTGCCATGGTAGTTCTCCTTTGTTTGTGCCCTAGGGGCGTTTTTATTTCCTATGTGCGACTACTTCCAACGAAGTAGATAGCCACCTATATCCAGACCGGCGCCAAATCCAACGAGGGCGATGGTGTCGCCCGTGTGAAGTGCACCGGCGTTTGCCAGCCGGTCGAGGGCAAGCGGAATGCATGCGCTCGAAATGTTGCCGGTCTCGCGCAGCGTTCGAACCACGCGCTTGTCTGGCACACCGAGGCGCTTGACCGCCTGACTCAGGATTCGTTCGTTAGCCTGATGGAATACAAAATGGTCGATGTCCTCGACCGAAATGCCCGCATCGCTCGCAAGCTTATGGACCGTGTCGCAAATCGCGTTGACGCCGAACTTGAACACGCGGCGGCCATTCATGGACAGCACGCTCTCGCTATCTGCGGAGGCCTTAAACGGCGAGGTGCCGACCAGACCGGGAACGCACAACGTCTCGACGTCGGGCGCCGTCGAAAGCTCAACGGCAAGGGGGCTGTCTCCCCCAGCCTCAATCACCGCGGCGCCTGCCCCATCGCCAAAGAGCACACAGGTGGCGCGGTCGGTCCAGTCGAGCGCGCGCGTCATCTGCTCGGCGGCAACGACAAGCACATGCTTGGCTCGTCCTCGGGCGATATAGCCCTCGGCAACATCGAGCGCAAATACGAAGCCGGCGCAGGCAGCCGAGACATCGAAGGCAGGGCACGTCGCGCCCAGTCGCTCAGCAACGGCACACGCCTCGGCGGGAACAAGGTGGTCACCCGTCGTCGTCGAGCAGACGATCAGATCCAACTGGCTCGCGTCGATTCCGGACACCTGAAGTGCCCGCTCGCTCGCCGCTACGGCAAGGTCGTCAAGTGACTCGGTGGTGCAGACGTGGCGACTCTTAATACCTGTGCGGGTAAAAATCCACTCATCCGAGGTATCGAGGAACTCGGACAGCTCGTCATTGGAAACACTGCGCTTAGGAAGCGCCGAGCCTGTTCCAAGAATCGTGAAACCCATCACTAACCTCCTTTGAGTTGTTGACGTGTTTACATCGACCAAGAGAGGATAGCGCATTTCAGTCGTTGTTAACGTGTTAACATTAAATTGTCCAAATGCGACAAAGGCTTCACATTGTGTCTCTCTCGACACCATTGCGTTATTCACTTATTCATTAAGGAGGTAGCAGCCGTTATGGATGCCAAATTAACGATAGTCGACGTAACCGGATCGACCAACGATGACCTGCTCGAAGCAGGAAAACAGGGAGCGCCGCACGGCACAGGACTTGCCGCCCGGGCTCAGACAGCAGGACGCGGCCGGCGCGGCCACAAGTGGGATTCAACCGCCGGCAACCTATTGCTTTCGATTGTCCTGCGTCCATGCGTTAATCCTGCGAAGTACTCTGGTCTTGCTGCCGTCAGCGGCCTAGCGGTGCTCGAGGCGCTCGAAAAACAGGGTCTTGCAAACGAGATTGGCCTCAAATGGCCCAACGACCTGGTCGCGCGTGGACGCAAACTCGGCGGCATTCTGGTCGAGGCCGCACGCGATAACGAAGGCAAACCTTTCGCCGTCTGTGGCATTGGTGTCAATGTGAACTATGCGCCCCAAGAGGTGCCCGATGGCGGCCTGCCGGCAATCGGTCTCTCGGACCTTAACGAGAACGTTCCAGCTGTCGACATGCTCCTCGATGAGGTCTATCACGCAGTTATAGACGCTATAGATGCCTGGGCAGAACGCCTCAACGCCATGGAAGAAAACACCGGACCGCTCGCGCCCGTCCACGGCGAATATGTCGCTCACCTCAATTGGATTGGAAAGCACGTTATCGCCCGCTCCCCTGCCGGTGACGAGCTGGCGCGAGGCATCTTTAAAACGGTCGATGGCTTTGGTCGTGCGTGCATCGAAACAGAAGACGGCTTGCGATCCTTCCATTTTGAGGAAGCGTCATTGCGCCCCTTGAGTGAGTAGGTCGCCACAGCCAGCCGCTCGGCAGCCTTACCCGGCGATCCAAACCCATCATGCAAAACAAAAGGGCCCCGCTACCGTAGCGGCAGCGGGGCCCTTTAAGCTATGAGCGATATCGCTTAGAGCTTGATGTCGATGTCGACGCCAGCGGGGAGGTCGAGACGCATAAGCGAATCAACGGTGCCCGAGGTGGGGTCGAGGATGTCGATGAGGCGCTTGTGGGTGCGCATCTCGAACTGCTCACGGGAGTCCTTGTTCACGTGCGGCGAGCGGATAACCGTGTACAGGTTGCGCTCGGTGGGCAGGGGGACAGGACCGGAAACGCGAGCGCCGGTCTTCTGAGCGGTCTCGACGATGAGCTTCGCGGACTGATCGACGACCTCGTGATCATAGCCCTTGAGGCGAATGCGGATCTTCTGGGTAGCCAACTTAAACCTCCAAAGAGTGCGAGAGATGCTCTCGCGGATTACGTAACAGGGAGCTCGAACTTAGGCGTTCTTGCTCATGACCTCGTCCACGATGGACTTGGGCGCGGGCTCATAAGAGTCGAACTGCATCGTGTAGGATGCACGGCCCTGGGTCTGGGAGCGAAGGTCGGTAGCGTAACCGAACATCTCGCCCAGCGGCACCTTGGCACGGATGAGCTTGCTGTTCTTGCGATCCTCCATGCCCTCGATCTTGCCGCGGCGACCGGAGAGGTTGCCCATAACGTCGCCCATGTACTGCTCGGGGGTCTCGACCTCGACAGCCATGATCGGCTCGAGCAGCTGCGGGTCGGACTTCTTGAGGGCGTCCTTGATAGCCATGGAACCGGCGATCTTAAAGGCGGCCTCGGAGGAGTCGACCTCGTGGTAAGAACCGTCGAACAGGGTGACCTTAACGTCGAGGACTGGGAAGCCGGCGATAACACCGGTGTTCAGGGCCTCCTGGATGCCCTTGTCGATGGACGGGATGTACTCCTTGGGCACGACGCCGCCGACGATAGCGTTGACGAACTCGTAGCCGAAGCCCTCCTCCATCTTCTCGAGCTTGATGACGGCGTGGCCGTACTGACCGCGACCACCGGACTGACGGACGAACTTGCCCTCAGCCTTCTCGACGTCGTGACCAGCGGTCTCGCGGTAGGCAACCTGGGGCTTACCAACGTTAGCGTCAACCTTGAACTCGCGGAGCAGACGGTCGACGATGATCTCGAGGTGCAGCTCGCCCATGCCGGCGATGATGGTCTGGCCGGTCTCGTGGTTGGTGGACACCTGGAAGGTCGGGTCCTCCTCGGCGAGCTTGGTCAGAGCCAGGGACATCTTGTCCTGCTCGGCCTTGGTCTTGGGCTCGATGGCAACGTCGATAACGGGCTTAGCGAACTCGATCTTCTCGAGGACGATCTCCTTGCCCTCGGCGCACAGGGTGTCACCGGTGGTGGAGTTCTTGAATCCGACGCAAGCGACGATGTCGCCGGCGGCAGCGTCGTCACGGTCGATACGCTCGGCGGCGTTCATCTCGAGGATGCGGCCGAGGCGCTCGCGCTGACCGTTGGAAGCGTTGACAACGTAGGAGCCGGACTCGGCGCGGCCGGAGTAAACGCGGACGTAGGTGAGCTTACCGACGAACGGGTCGGTCATGATCTTGAAGACCAGGCCGGAGAAGGGCTCGTCGAAGGAAGGATGACGCTGGATCTCCTCGCCGGTGTCCGGATCGGTACCGGTGACGGCCTCAACGTCGAGCGGGCTGGGCAGGTAGTCGACGACAGCGTCGAGCAGCTCCTGGACGCCCTTGTTCTTGTAGGCGGAGCCCACGAAGACGAGGTTGAGCTCGTTGGCCAGAACGCCCTTACGCAGAGCAGCCTTGAGCTCCTCGACGGTGAAGTCCTCCTCCATGAGGATCTTCTCCATGAGCTCGTCGTCAAAGCTGGCAGCAGCGTCGAGGAGCTCCTCGCGCTTGGTGGCAGCGATGTCGGCGAACTCAGCCGGGATCTCGTCCATCGGCTCGGGGTAGGTCATGCCCTTCTCGTCGGCCTTGAAGTCCCATGCAGTCATGGTGACCAGGTCGATGACGCCCCAGAAGTTGTCCTCGGCGCCCATCGGGACCTGAGCGGCCACGGCGTTAGCGTCGAGACGATCCTTCATGGTCTCGATAGCGTTGAAGAAGTCAGCGCCCACGCGGTCATACTTGTTGATGAAGGCGATGCGGGGAACGTTGAAGGTAGAAGCCTGACGCCAAACGGTCTCAGACTGGGGCTGAACGCCGGCAACGGCGTCGAAGACGGCGACAGCGCCATCGAGGACGCGCAGGCAGCGCTCGACCTCGGCGGTGAAGTCAACGTGGCCCGGGGTGTCGATGATCTGGATGCGGTAGTCCTTGCCGTCCTTGTTCCAGAAGCAGGTGGTAGCAGCGGAGGTAATGGTTACGCCGCGCTCCTGCTCCTGAACCATCCAGTCCATGGTGGCAGCGCCCTCATGGACCTCACCGATCTTGTGGGTCTTACCGGTGTAGTAAAGAATACGCTCGGTCGTGGTGGTCTTACCGGCATCGATGTGGGCCATGATGCCGATGTTACGGGTATCGGAAAGCTTGTACTTAGGCTTAGCCATGTTAGTTCCTTACCTTAACTTACCAACGATAGTGAGAGAACGCGCGGTTGGCCTCGGCCATCTTGAAGACGTCCTCACGCTTCTTGACGGAAGCGCCCAGGCCGTTGGAGGCGTCGAGGATCTCGTTGGCGAGACGCTCGGCCATGGTCTTCTCCTTGCGAGCGCGGGAGAAGTTGACGATCCAGCGGATACCCAGAGCGGTGGAACGACGGGAGTTGACCTCCATCGGGACCTGATAGGTAGCGCCACCGACACGCTTGGGCTTAACCTCGAGCGTGGGCTTGACGTTGTCCATAGCCTTCTTGAAGGTAGCGAGAGCGTCGCCACCCTCGGACTTCTCGGCAACGATCTCGAAAGCGGTGTAAACGATGCGCTCAGCGGTGGCCTTCTTGCCGTCAAGAAGGACCTTGTTGATGAGCTGAGTCACCAGGCGGTTGTTGTAAACGGCGTCAGGCTGAACCTCACGACGATTAGCTGCTGCACGACGCGGCATGTGAAATCTCCTTAAGTGTCTACCGTGCGGCGCTCAAGGCGGCACACGGCGAAAGTATCAAAACGTTATCTGGCTTATTTAGCCTTGGGGCGCTTAGCACCGTACTTGGAACGGGCCTGCATACGGTTCTGGACCGGAGCAGCGTCGTAGGCGCCACGGATGACGTGATAACGGACACCAGGGAGGTCACGGACACGACCGCCGCGGACGAGCACGATGGAGTGCTCCTGCAGGTTGTGGCCCTCACCCGGGATGTAAGCAGTAACTTCGATGCCGTTGACAAGGCGAACACGGGCAACCTTACGAAGAGCCGAGTTCGGCTTCTTGGGGCTCGTGGTGAAGACGCGGGTGCACACGCCGCGCTTCTGGGAGTTGTGCTGCAGAGCAGCGTTCTTGGACTTCTTGGGCACGGAACGACGGCCCTGGCGAACCAGCTGGTTAATAGTAGGCAAAGCGTACTCCTTCTCGAATGATTCCAGCTTTCTGTAAAGTGCAACGGCTTGAATCGAGGGGTCAGCATCCCCCTACGAAACACGCAGTTCGATAGGATACGTGGCGTTAGCTGTGCCGTCAACAGACCACGCCGCCGGGCGTATCCCAAAATTGGCACATTTCCGCAAAGCCTACACAAAAGGAATCCCCTCCTGTGCACGAGGGCGGATTCCCGGGCCGGGAATCCGACGTGCTCGTCGGGGCAACGTTACCTGCCAAAAAGGGAAAGGTTTGTTTTGGTCGGTTTTATCTGCGGAAACGTCGCGCTCCAGCGGTGATCCGCCCTCATCTGTCATAGGGAAATCGGCGGCGCTTTCGGAAGTATGCGGCAAATTCTGGACCTGCCGAGCACGCCGGGGTTTTGCGATAATAAACCCGCAGGTAGAGCGCTTGAGTATATGCGGTGTGGTCGGCCCATCGAGATTTTGCCGCATACTTCCGAAATTCAGGCGAATATCGCTCAAAATAACCGTCCATATAACGCAAAATAGGCCGCTTCCCCTAGTGGGAAGCGGCCTCAAGTCTTACGAGTAGACGATGGTAAAGGGTACTTTCGTTTCGGTCTCCCCCGTTGATGTGTACCTCGCGCCCTCGAGGGTTACCGAGACCACTTGGTCGACATCAATCAACTTCGTTGGCACCCAAATGTTCTCTCCGCTATTGCGTCCCATCGAAACATAGAAATTGTACGCCCCTGCGTCGTCATCTTCGATAATCTGCTCTGACCCATCCTTGTAGGTGACGGTCAGTTTATGATCAACTGCTTCATAGCCCAGATCATCGATGTGCGTCTGGATGGAAAACGGACTGATCTCGAGAGGCGAGTCATCGGAGCGGAGTTCTTTTGTATCGACGTGCGCTCCGACGTTAAACTCTGGCGTCGATACCTCGATCACCTTCGCATCCTCACCTTTGCCCTCCGTCCAACTGATATTCCAGGTGACCGCATGTCGTAAATCTCGATCGCGATTCCAAGATGCAAAGTACATCGTGCCGTTAATGACCGTGTCGCTTGATGTGTCTTTATCAATGGTGCAGCGTGTATCAGCCCATTCCTCGCCGAAGTTCATGCTGGGTGTACTGACGCCCCCTTCTTCTTCACCATAGAGAACAAGTTCGCCAAGCTCTGCCGCCGGCTTGTAGTAGTTAACGCCATTCGGATTGGACAATGTAAACGTCACAGCACCGCAACCGTTCTCGTCGATTGCCATCTCATGAATGTCGAGCGTATAGCCGTTGCCCTCGACGGACAGATTGACCTTCTGGACTGCACCCTCCAGGCTTTGGGGCGCGATACCATCACCAAACTCTCTGGTGTAGGTATATTTCGTCCCCGACGAGCCGCCATTTGTCCAGGTAACGGACTCTCCGTTGCCATGGTTTCCCCAGGCAGAGGCAAAATAACTGGAATTGACAACAGCGTAGGCGACCCCTCCGGTCGCCAGCACTCCGGCAAGACATCCGATTACGGCAACATACAGAGGCTTCGCGTGACCCTTTCGGCGAAGCGGCTCGCCAGCAGCGGCATAAAGAACACGGTCAGCAAGATCGCTATCGGCTTGGACGGACTCGAAGGCCTGCTTGATCTGGTTGGATTTCACGGTCGCCCTCCTCTAGGATGAACTTGAGCTTCGATCTGCCGCGAGCTAAACGCGTTCGAACGGTCGCGGCTGGCACATGCAGTAACTCGGCAATTTCTGAAGTCGAGAAGCCCAGATAGTAATAGAGCACGATAGGAATACGGAATCGCTCCGGAAGTCGCATAACGTCTGACAGGACCGCCTTGGTCTCCTCCTGCGCCGTCGAAAGCGAATCGGCCAGATTCTCAATATCCTCCACGCGCCTCCACGGCTTTCGAAAGAGAGATTTACATTCATTGATCGTGACCCGGATAAGCCATCGACGAAGATGCTCCCAGTTTTCAAATTGCGCGTCGCTTTTGAGCAACTTAAGAAAGACGTCTTGAGCGACATCGTCGGCGTCAGCGCGATCACGCAGATACGTCAATGCGATCCGAAACACGACATCCCGGTGGTCTTCGACCGCCTGTCTAAAAGCTTGTTCTTCCATAATCACCTCCCGGTGACATTAATGGTTCTCGATGAGGCCCTCACCATAGATACGCTCTTGTCGGGCGAAATGTTTCAAATTCAAGCATGAAAAACCGACCAAAATAAACCTGTCCCTTTTTGGCAAGGGATCAACGGAACGCAACAGGTTGAGCATACGCAAGCGAGCGGCCCCCAGAGCGTACAAGGTGGCATGAAAAAGGCAGGGCATTGACCTTTTGGTCATGCCCTGCCTTTTGAATGACAGATTGTAGCTCTGGGGGCCGCGCAGCGACGGAGGTCGCCGCCGTTCGTTAGAACGGCGGAACTAATTACTCCTCGTCGTTGTCCTTGGCCTCTTCGGCGTCGTCGGTGTCCACGAGCTGGTTGAGCAGCTCGTCGAGGGAAGCCATGTCCTCGTTGATCGCGCCGTTGGCGGGAGCCTTCTTGTCGTCGATCGGGGCGCCCAGGAGCTCCTCGTCGGCGTCGGCGTGATGCGTCGGAGCGGAGGTACCCAGCAGGATGTCGTCCGGACCGTCGGGGCTAAAGACCATCTGCAGCAGCTGCGAGAGGTCTTCCTCGTCGGCAACGTCGTCGTTGTTCTCGAGGATGTAGAGCAGGTCGTGGGCCTCAAGGCCGTCACGGAGCTCCTCGATCGCCTTGGCACCGATGCCATCGATGCGCAGCAGATCCTCCTCGGACTTGCCGACCAGGTCGCCGACCGTCTCGATGCCGACCTCGCTGAACTTGTTGGTCCAGCGCTGCGACACGCCCAGGTCGTCGAACAGGTACAGGCGAGCCTTCTCGGCGGAGATGGTGTGGCCGTTGCGGGTGAACGAACCGTCAGCACCACCGAACTCGTCGTAGCCGGCCCAGTCGAGCTGCTGCGGGAGCTGCTCGTCCAGGTCCTTGAGCTCCACAGGAGCCCACTCGGGCAGCGACTTGGCGTTGGGCGAAGCCGGGCCGTCGATGTCCACGTAGCCGTCGGCCGTGCGATACGTCAGCTTGGCGTTGGCGTACGGCTTGAGGCCGGTACCAGCCGGGATCTTCTTACCGACGATGACGTTGGACTTAAGGTCGAGCAGGTGGTCGACCTTGCCCTCGATGGCAGCCTCGGTAAGGACGCCAGCGGTACGGATGAACGAAGCGCTCGACAGCCAGGAGTCGATGTTGGACGCGACCTTGAGCGTACCCAGGATGACGGGCTCGGCCACGGGAGCCTGACCGCCCAGACGGGCAACGCGCTCGACCTCGTCGGCAAACTCGTAGCGGTCGACGTACTGACCAAGCAGGTACTTGGAGTCGCCGGGGTTGGTGATCTGAACGCGACGCAGCATCTGACGTGCGAGCACCTCGATGTGCTTGTCGTTCAGGTCGACGCCCTGGCTGGTGTAGACGTCCTTGACGCTCTCGACGAAGGTGTGCATCGTCGACTCGATGTCGGTCAGCTTGCGCAGGTTGCGGAAGTTGACGAAGCCCTTGGTGATCTGGTCGCCGGCGCGAACCTCGCAGCCGTCCTCGATCTCGGGCATAAAGCGCACCGATGCGGGGACGCGACGCTCGTCGAGGACGCGGGTGTGATCCTCGGAGTCGGTGAGCGTCAGCACGTACTCGGACTTCTCGGGCTTAATCGAGAGGTGGCCGGAGTACGGAGCCAGCTCGGCCTCGCGACCCAGGATCTTCTCGTTGACGTTGCCGACGATATCGAACATACGGCTGACCGTAGGCAGACCCTGCGTAATATCGTCGACGCCAGCGACGCCGCCGGAGTGAATGGTACGCATCGTAAGCTGCGTACCGGGCTCGCCGATGGACTGGGCGGCAATAATGCCGACCGCGGTACCGATGGCGACCGGACGACGGGTGGAAAGATCCCAGCCGTAGCACTTCTGGCACACGCCGTACTTGGAACGGCAGGTGAGCAGCGCGCGAAGCTTGACCTTCTTGAGGCCGGCATCGACCATCTTCTGGATGTCAGCGACCTTCTCGATGTAGCCGTCCTGCTCAAAGAGCACGGTGCCATCGGGAGCCACGACGTCCTCAATGAAGCAACGGCCGACGAGGTCGGTGTTGAGGTCGGTGGTGCCGGGGATGATGAGGTTGTAGGTGACGCCCTCGTGCGTACCGCAGTCCTCCTCGCGGACGATGACGTCCTGGGCCACGTCGACCAGACGACGGGTCAGGTAACCAGAGTCCGAGGTGTGGGATGCGGTATCGACCAGGCCCTTACGGGCGCCGTAGGTCGAAATGAAGTACTCGAGCGGCAGCAGGCCCTCGCGGAAGTTCGCCTTAATGGGAAGGTCGATCGTCTCGCCGGACATGTCTGCCATCAGGCCACGCATGCCGCCGAGCTGACGCAGCTGGGTCTTAGAACCACGGGCGCCGGAGTCGGCCATCATGTAGAGCGGGTTCTCCTCGTCGAACAAGTCGAGCATGAGCGCTGCAACCTTATCGGTACAAGCGGTCCACTCATTAACGACTTCGATGTGGCGCTCCGTCTCGTTGATGAAGCCCTCCTCGAAGTACTCGTTGATCTGGTCGACGTTGGCCTGGGCGCGATCGAGCAGCTCCTGCTTCTCGGCAGGGATGAGAGCGTCCCACACCGAGATGGTGAGGCCAGCGCGGGTAGCGTAGTGGAAGCCGGAGTACTTGATGGCGTCGAGGATCGGGCCGACCTTGGCCTCGGGATAGCGATCGCAGCAGTCCGCAACCAGCTTGGCCACGTCGCCCTTGACCATCTTGTAGTTCATGAACTCGTAGTCTTCGGGCAGGCACTGGCGGTTGAAGATGATGCGGCCGATAGAGGTCTCGAAGCGCGCGGTCTTGTTGCCGGTGACGTCGTAGTCGACAAACTCGTTCTTGCCGTTCTTGACGCGGAAGATACGGGTGCCGTCCTCGTTGATGACATTGGCGTCGGCAGCGGACACGCGGACCTGAATCTTGGCCTGCATGTCGACCTCGGAGCGGCAGTCATAGGCGTGCAGCGCGTCGTCGAAGCTGGCGAACACGTGGTTCTCGCCCGGCAGACCGTCGCGGACCTGGGTCAGGTAGTACACACCGATGATCATGTCCTGCGAGGGGATGTTGACCGGCTTGCCGGATGCCGGCGAGCGCAGGTTGTTCGCAGAGAGCATAAGCACGCGAGCCTCGGCCTGAGCCTGGCTGGACAGCGGCACGTGGACAGACATCTGGTCGCCGTCGAAGTCGGCGTTGAAGGGCGAGCAGACCAGCGGGTGCAGGTGGATAGCCTTGCCCTCGACCAGAACCGGCTCAAAGGCCTGGATGGACAGACGGTGCAGGGTCGGTGCGCGGTTGAGCAGCACGACGCGACCGTCGATGACCTCTTCGAGGATATCCCACACAAAGGTGGCACCGCGGTCGATAGCGCGCTTGGCACCCTTGATGTTCTCGACCTTGCCAAGCTCGACCAGGCGCTTCATGACGAAGGGCTTGAAGAGCTCCAGCGCCATGGTCTTGGGCAGACCGCACTGGTGCAGCAGCAGCTTGGGGTCGGTAACGATAACCGAACGGCCGGAGTAGTCGACACGCTTACCCAGCAGGTTCTGACGGAAACGGCCCTGCTTGCCCTTGAGGGCCTCAGCGAGCGACTTGAGCGGGCGACCGCCACGGCCAGAGACCGGGCGACCACGACGGCCGTTGTCGAACAGGGCGTCCACGGACTCCTGGAGCATGCGCTTCTCGTTGTTCACGATGATCGCAGGGGCGTCCAGGTCGAGCAGGCGCTTGAGTCGGTTGTTACGGTTGATCACGCGACGATACAGGTCGTTGAGGTCGGACGCGGCGAAGCGGCCGCCGTCGAGCTGGACCATCGGGCGCAGATCGGGCGGAATGACCGGGATGACGTCCAGGATCATGTTCGCGGGGCTGTTGCCGCCCTTCAGGAAGGCGTCAACGACCTCAAGGCGCTTGACGGCCTTCTCGCGCTTCTGCTTCTGGGAATCCTCGTCGGCGATGATGGCCTTGAGCTTCTCGGCCTCGGAGGGGAGGTCGATGGCAGCGAGCAGGTCGCGGACGGCCTCGGCACCCATGCCACCCTTGAAGTACATGGAGTAGTAACGGGTCATCTCGCGGAACAGCGGCTCATCGGAGATGAGGTCGCGCTCGGTGAGCTTCATGAAGGCGTTGAAGGCGTCCGTGCGGAGCTGCTTCTCGTCCTTGCACTCTTCCTCGATGTCGACGATGCCAGAGGCGATCTCCTCGGGGGTCAGCGGCTCCTCGTCGGAGAACTCGTCAAAGTTCTCGGGGTCGCCCTGCTCCTTGAGGGACTCGATCTGGCGGGCGCACTCGGCATCGATCTCTTCCAGATCGGCGGCGAGCTCCTCGCGCAGGTCGTCGGCGTCGGCCTCGCGAGCCTCGTAGTCGACCTCGGTGATAATGTAGCTGGCAAAGTACAGAACCTTCTCGAGGTCCTTGGACTTGATGTCGAGCATACGGCTCATCGGGAAGCTCGTGGGGCTCTTGAAGTACCAGATGTGGGACACGGGAGCGGCGAGCTCGATGTGGCCCATGCGGTCGCGACGCACCTTGGCCGAGGTGACCTCGACGCCGCAGCGCTCGCAGACGATGCCCTTAAAGCGGATGCCCTTGTACTTGCCGCAGGAGCACTCCCAGTCCTTGGCGGGACCGAAGATCTTCTCGCAGAACAGGCCGTCCTTCTCGGGCTTGAGGGTACGGTAATTGATGGTCTCCGGCTTCTTGACCTCGCCGTGCGACCAGGAACGGATCTGGTCGGCGGAGGCAAGGGAGATCTTTACCGAGTCAAAATCAGTAGCTTCGAAATCTGCCACAGTCAACTACTCCTTATCAGTGGTCGTGGCGGCGACAGCCTCGGGCGCCTCGGCGGTCTCGGCATCCTCGGCCTCGACGTCGGCGTCAACGCCGGCGAGCGCAACCAGGTCGTCGAGAGCAGAGGTCTCCTCGGCGGTCACAGGGGCGGAGGCGTCCTCGTCGGCATCGTGCATGGGCTCGATGTCCAGTGCGAGGGAGCGGATCTCCTTGACGAGAACCTTGAAGGACTCGGGGATTCCCGGGACCGGAACATTCTCGCCCTTGACGATGGACTCGTAGGTCTTGACGCGGCCCACGGTATCGTCGGACTTGACGGTCAGGATCTCCTGCAGGACGTTGGAAGCACCGTATGCGTACAGTGCCCAAACTTCCATCTCGCCGAAGCGCTGGCCGCCGAACTGGGCCTTGCCGCCCAGAGGCTGCTGGGTAACCAGGCTGTAAGGGCCGGTCGAACGGGCGTGGATCTTGTCGTCGACCATGTGGCCGAGCTTGAGGATGTAGGACGTACCCACGGTAATGGGCTCGCGGAACTCCTCGCCGGTGCGGCCGTCGAACAGACGGGTCTTGCCGCGCTCGTCAAGCTGGGTGACAAACTCGGGGCGCATGTGATCGCCAAAGGCAGCGGTGGCCTTGTTGAGCATGTTCTTGTTGGCACGACGGATGACCTCGGCGATCTCGTCCTCCTTGGCGCCGTCGAAGACGGGCGTGGCGGTGAAGAACGGACCGGGGACGTACTTGTCGGAGTCGGCCTGCTCGGTATCCCAACCACACGCAGCAGCCCAGCCAAGGTGGCACTCGAGCAGCTGGCCGACGTTCATACGCGAAGGAACGCCCAGCGGGTTAAGGATAACGTCGATCGGGGTACCGTCAGCCATGTAGGGCATGTCCTCGACCGGCAGAACGTTACAGATAACACCCTTGTTGCCGTGGCGGCCGGCGATCTTATCGCCCTGCTGGATCTTACGACGCTGGGCGACGTAGACGCGCACCTGCTCGTTGACGCCGGGGGCCAGGTCGTCGCCGTTCTCGCGGCTAAAGCGGACGACGTCGATGACGCGGCCGTAAGCGCCGTGAGGCATCTTAAGGGAGGTGTCGCGGACATCGTGGGCCTTGGCACCGAAGATGGCGCGCAGCAGGCGCTCCTCGGCGGTCAGAGCGCTCTCGCCCTTAGGCGTGACCTTGCCGACCAGGATGTCGCCAGGGCCGACCTCGGCGCCGATGCGGATGATGCCGTCCTCGTCGAGGTTGGCAAGCATGTCCTCGGAGAGGTTCGGGATCTCGCGGGTGATCTCCTCGGGGCCGAGCTTGGTGTCGCGGGCGTCGATCTCGTGACGGGTGATGTTGATGGTCGTCAGCAGGTCCTCGGCCACCAGGCGCTCGGACACGACGATACCGTCCTCGTAGTTAAAGCCTTCCCACGGCATGTAGGCCACGGTGAGGTTCTGACCCAGTGCGAGCTCGCCGTGATCGGTCGAAGGACCGTCAGCCAGGGGCTCGCCCTGCTCAACGGTGTCACCGACGCGAACGAGCGGACGGTGGTTGATGCAGGTGGACTGGTTGGAGCGCTGGTACTTGGCCAGGTGATACTCGTCCATGCCGCCGGCATGCTTGACGATGATCTTGGCGGCGTCGGCAAAGATGACCTCGCCGGCGTTCTTGGCCAGGGTGACCTCGCCGGAGTCCAGGGCGGCGCGACGCTCCATGCCGGTACCGACATAGGGAGCGGCAGGGTGAACCAGCGGCACGGCCTGACGCTGCATGTTAGCGCCCATCAGCGTACGCTTGGCGTCGTCGTGCTCGAGGAACGGAATCAGCGTGGCTGCGACGGAGAGCATCTGACGCGGCGAGACGTCCATGTAGTCGACGTCCTCGACAGGCACGTCGGCGGGAGCGCCGAAGGAGCCGTCGAAGTCGCGGGTACGGGCGATCACGGTGTGCGGGCGGACGATCTTGCCCTCGGCATCGGTCGTGATGAACTCGTTGGTCTTGGGATCGAGCGGCGTGTTGGCCGGCGCGATGACGTGCTTCTCTTCCTCGTCAGCGGTCATCCAGTCGATCTGATCGGTGGCAACGCCGTTCTCGACGCGACGGAACGGGGCCTCGATGAAGCCATACTCGTTGACGCGGGCGTAGAGGGCGAGCGAGCCGATCAGACCGATGTTGGGGCCTTCGGGGGTCTCGATCGGGCACATGCGGCTGTAGTGCGAATTGTGAACGTCGCGGACGGCCGTCGGCACGTTGGTGCGGCGGCTGGAGCCGGACTTGTGGCCGGCAAGACCGCCAGGGCCGAGTGCGGACAGACGGCGCTTGTGGGTCAGACCGGTCAGGGGGTTCGCCTGGTCCATGAACTGCGAGAGCTGCGAGGAACCGAAGAACTCCTTGATGGAGGCCACGATCGGGCGGATGTTGATGAGCGACTGCGGGGTGATCTCGTCGATGTCCTGGGAGCTCATGCGCTCACGGACGACGCGCTCCATACGGCTCATGCCAATACGGAACTGGTTGGCGACGAGCTCGCCGACGGTACGGATGCGGCGGTTGCCGAAGTGGTCGATGTCGTCGACCTTGAAGCCCTGCTCGCCGGCAGCGAGGGACAGGAGGTAGCGCAGCGTCGCGACGATATCCTCGTCGGTGAGCACCGTGACCTCTTCCTCGGTGGTGAGGTTGAGCTTCTTGTTGACCTTGTAACGACCGACGCGGGCCAGATCGTAGCGCTGCGGGTTAAAGAGCAGGCCCTCGAGCAGGCTGCGGGAAGCGTCCACGGTGGGAGGCTCGCCCGGGCGCAGACGACGGTAGATCTCGATGAGGGCGTCCTCGCGAGTGAGGGCGGTATCGCGCTCCAGGGTACGCTTGATCACATCGGAGTTGCCGAGCAGCTCGATGATGTCGTCGTTGGTGACGGCGATGCCAAGGGCGCGCAGGAACATCGTGGCGCTCTGCTTGCGCTTACGGTCGATGGAGACCATGAGCTGGTCGCGCTTGTCGACCTCAAACTCAAGCCAGGCACCGCGGGACGGAATGATCTGGGCCTTGTAGATCTGCTTGCCCGAATCCATCTCGGAGCTGTAGTACACGCCCGGGGAGCGGACGAGCTGCGAGACGACGATACGCTCGGTACCGTTGATGATGAAGGTGCCCTGATCGGTCATCATGGGGAAGTCGCCCATGAAGACGAGCTGCTCCTTGATCTCGCCGGTCTCCTTGTTGGTGAGACGAACGTCGGTCAGAAGCGGAGCCTGATAGGTCATATCCTTCTCGCGGCACTCCTCGACGGTGTGCGCGGGGTCGCCGAACTGATGCTCGCCGAAGGTAACCTCGAGAACATGGTTCTGGCTCTGGATGGGGCTGGATTCCTTGAACGCCTCACGAAGGCCCTCGTCCTTAAAACGCTCAAAGGATTCCCTTTGAACAGAGATAAGGTTGGGGAGCTCCATGGCCTCCGGGATTTTCCCGAAGCTGACGCGCTTGCGCTCAGTGGCAGTGTATGCGTAGGTCACCAGGTTTTTCCTCCTTCACGGAAATGCTCGGTGGGTTGGCGAGGCATAGCTTCGCCAGTTATCGCAACCTAATAGTTTATCAGGTACCGACCGTTGGGCAAGAAAAGCCTTGACGCGATTGAGTTTTTGGAGTAGCAAAGTTTTTCGGCAGAAAATATGCAGGTAGATGTATGTGTATCGAACATCTGTTCATATATTTTCTGTGAACAGAGGGCCGGCAATCGCAGCTCTTATAAAAAACGGGCGCGAACCGAGGTCCACGCCCGTAAATGTCGATGCCCGAAGGCTTATTTGCGCATCAAACCGCCGCGCTCGTCGATAGCGTCCCAGAAGGCATCGGCGAAGCGGGGGTCGCTTGCAGCCATGAGGGCGTTGGTGGCCATCCAGCCAGACGGGGTGCCGGTGTCGTAGCCCGAAAGCGGATCGATGACGACGGCGTACATGGCCTCGCGGTCGAGCGAGCGGGCCATGGCGTCGGTCAGCTGGATCTCGCCGCCCTTACCAGCCTGCTGATCGGCCAGCAGGTCCATGACCAGCGGGCTCAGCAGGTAGCGACCGACGATGTACAGGTTGGACGGAGCCGCCTCGGGAGCGGGCTTCTCAACCAGACCGCCGATGCGCCAAACGGCACCAGGCTCGTCGTCGGCAGCATTCTCGAAGCCCTCGAGGGAACCCACGCGATCGCCGGCGATGACGCCATAACGGCTGACTTCCTCGGGAGCGCACGCGGCAACGGCGATAACCGAAGCGCCACCGTGCTCCTTGGAGACGGCGAGCATCTTGTCGCAGATGTCGCGGTTGGGCACAACGTAGTCGCCCAGAAGAACCAGGAAGTTCTCCCCCGCCACAGCGTCGGCGGCAGATCGAATAGCGTGACCGAGGCCCTTGGGCTCGTACTGATAACGGAAGTCGACCGGCATACCGCCCGCATGGGCGACGGCGTCGGCATAAGCATCCTTGCCGCGCTCGCGCAGCAGGTTCTCGAGCGAACGGTCGGGCTGGAAGTAGCTCAGCAGCTCGGGCTTACCGGGAGAGGTAACGATGATGGCATCGTCGACCTCCTCGGGGTCGAGTGCCTCCTCAACGACATACTGAATGACCGGCTTGTCGAGCACCGGCAGCATCTCTTTGGGCGTGCACTTGGTGCCAGGCAGAAAACGCGTGCCAAGACCGGCGGCGGGGATGATTGCCTTCATGTTATTCAAAGATCCTTTCGCAGGCGCAAAAGCGCCCCATGCGTGCGGCGCACAGCCGCAGACCAAATTGCGATACCCAAGCATCTTACCGCTGGAACTATATGTCGCTACAAGGCAGGGACAATTCTTCAGCAGGTCAACGCAAATTATTGCTCGAATGGTGCAATTTAATTGCCCAACGGCAGGACACCCGATACGACGCAAATCACAGAACATGGCAGTTTGAGCAACCGATACCGAGGGACCTAAAAACAAAAAAGACGGGGCTCGCAATGCGAACCCCGTCTGCAAAGAAATCTGGCGAGAAAGCCTGATTACTTGAGGGTGACAGCAGCGCCAGCAGCCTCGAGCTTCTCCTTGGCAGCCTCGGCGTCCTCCTTCTTGGCACCCTCGAGAACAGCCTTGGGAGCGCCCTCGACGACCTCCTTGGCCTCCTTCAGGCCAAGGTTGGTGAGCTCACGGACGGCCTTGATGACCTGGATCTTGTTGTCGCCGAAGCCCTCGAGCACGACGTCAAACTCGGTTTTCTCCTCGGCCTCAGCAGCGCCAGCAGCGGGAGCGGCGACAACAGCGGCAGGAGCAGCGGCGGAAACGCCGAAGGTGTCCTCGATAGCCTTAACGAGCTCGGAAGCCTCGAGAAGGGTCATTTCCTTAAGAGCATCGATGATCTCATCGGTGGTAAGCTTAGCCATTTCTAAGTCCTTTCGGTTTCCGTGCGGATGCACGGAGATCAGTTAAAACACGGCGCGAATGCGCCAGGGGTGCGGCGTTGCCGCCGCGGGTGAAAACAGCAACTAGGCTGCCTTCTGCTCGGAGACCTGCTGGATCGAACGAGCGAGACCAGAGGAAACGCCGTTGACGCAGACAGCGATGTCGCGAGCGAAACCGGAGATGAGACCGGCGATCTGGCCGAGAAGCTGATCCTTGGTGGGCAGCTCGGCGATAGCCTTAACATCATCAGCGGAAACGGCCTTGCCGTCGGAGATACCACCCTTGATCTCAAGGACGCCCTTGGACTTAGCGGAGAAGTCCTTAAGGGCCTTAGCGGCCTCGACCGGCTCGGTCTCGTAGAACACATAAGCGACGGGGCCGGCGAGGATCTCGTCGAGCTCGGGCTGCTCCTGGTTCTTGAGAGCGATCTTGACCAGGTTGTTCTTGTAGACCTTCATCTCGGCGCCGCACTCGCGAAGCTGATGACGCAGCTCCTGAGCCTGCTTAACCGTCAGACCGTTGTAGTTGACGACGAACAGACCGGCGTTCTCGGCGATACGGGACTCGATCTCTGCAACCTTGTCGATTTTGTACTGCTGGGGCATGAATTACACCTCCTCGAATTCTTTCCGGGCACGGTCCGCCACAAGGACGTGACGGGGGCATGTCCAAAAAGAAAGCCCCCGCGCTGCATGAGCGACGGGGGCGAGAAGACATATCTACTCGACCACCTCGGCTGGCGGGAAGTCCCATTAAGCTCGCGGGCGATGCCCGTTTGCACCGGCTGTCTCTGGCAGCGGATTCGTGCGTGAACCGAAAGTATTATGGCGGGGACCCCGGCGTCGGTCAACGGGAAACCGGGCTGCACACAATTCCACCATCCGGCCGCGCCGCCGAAGGCCAGGCGCAAGGTTTTCGCTCGGTCAGGTCCTGGGCTCGCACGAAGAGCACATTAAGTGCTCTTCGGCTCGTGCGGAATCTACGAAAACCTTGCGCCTGGCCTTCGGCGGCGCGGCCTGCGGTGACTTTGGGGCAGCCCGGTTTCCCGTTGGCCGGCACCCCCACTCATAAGCCTTAAGTCGGTGGGCTGATGATTTTGGGTCCCGTTGGGCTACAGAGTTGAAACGAAGGTGGACAGGCGGCGGAGGCCTTCGTCCAGATCTTTGTCGGAGACGCAGTAGCTGAGGCGGATGTAGCCTTCGGTGCCGAAGCAGTTTCCGGAGACTAGGGCTACGTTGGCCTCTTTGATGGCTTTGATGCAGAAGTCTTCGCTTGTCAGGCCGTACTGTTTAATGCTGGGGAAGGCGTAGAAGGCGCCGGCTGGTTCCACTACGTCGAGATCCATGGCGTATAAGGCTGCGAGTACGCGTTCGCGGCGGGCTCGGTAGACTTTGAGCATGGGGGTTGGGTCGACGGTCAGGGCTCGAGCTGCGGCGTCCATCTCGAAGGAGACGGCGCTCGATACTAGGTATTGGTGAGCTTTTGCGATCTCGGCGATGACGGGTGCCGCTGCTGCGAGCCAGCCCAGGCGCCAGCCGGTCATGGCCCAGGGCTTGGAGAAGCTCTCGATGATCACCGTCTGCTCGCGCAGCTCCGGGTGTCGCTGGGCAAAACGCTCGTAACCATCCACATAGACCAAACGGTTGTACACGTCGTCGCAGACCACGTAGATGCCCGACTGCTCCGCTACGCGCGCCACGGCGTCGAGCGATGCCGCGTTGAGAATGCAGCCCGTGGGATTGTTGGGCGAGCAGATAACGATGGCCTTGGTCGCCGGGGTCACACAGGCGCGAAGCGCATCCTCGTCAATCTGAAATTGCGCAGGCTCCGTATCCAAAAAGACCGCTTTGGCGTGATTGGCCACGACGATGCTCTCGTACAGGCCAAAGGCCGGCGTGGGAATAATGACCTCGTCGCCGGGGTTGAGCATAGCCATGAATGTTGCCGACAGGGCCTCGGTCGCGCCGTCGGTCAGGATGACCTCGTCGGCCGAAAACATAAGGCCCGCGTCCCCCATGTAGGCAGATAACGCCTCACGCAGGGCGGGGCGACCGTTGTTGGGCGGATAGTGCGTGTCGCCGCGGTCCAACGAAGCAGTCACCTCGGCGCTAATCACATCGGGCGTGGGAAAATCGGGCTCACCGAGCGCGAGCGCGATGCACCCCGGATGCTGGGCGGCGAGCGCGTTGATCCGGCGGATACCGGAGGGCTTAAGCGTGGCAAGCGAGGTGTTCATGGGCAGACGCATGACGTTCCTTTCGTAAGGGTTGCACTAGGATAGCGCGGCGGGACGCCGCCGGACGGTGTAACCTAAACGGAAACCAACCGGAAAGGAGGCGGCATGGAGACGACCGCACGCGGCGATGTACCAAAAACGCTGCAAACCATTGCGTATATCAGTATTCCCAAGAGCGCCGATCTTGAGTTTTTGCTCTGGGACCTGCAGGATGCCATCGCCGCCTATGCACAGATTTCCGGCACTGTGCTCCCCCACCCGGTCGATTTGGAGGCGGATGATGCCGGCAGCGTTGCCGGTACCGCCGATGGCATTGTGTTCGCCGTTGAAGATGCACCCAATGATGAAGCGATGGCGCCCATTGAGCAGGTGCTCGACCGCTTTGGCGGCGCAGGGACGCGTGCCTACGTTGTTGTCCAGGCCGACATCGGCGGCCTGGAGCGAGCACACGGGCTCGTCGTGCGTCTGCGAGCGGCGTGCGACCTTCGTGGGCTGTCATGGTGCGGCGGCGTTGTCGCCTGTACCGGCAGCGGCTTCGCGGCGCTTCGTCACTCACCGCGCATGGGACTCTTGCGGCGACCGTTTTCGGAAGCGATGGACAAGCTCGTAGGCGCCGTTCGTATGGGCTGTTCGGTTGAGCATGCGCAGCGACTTGGTGGTGGTAATGCCGAGGACGTCGACGCCGACGGCATGGCTTGCGCCGAGCCAGCCGTGCCCGTGCCGATCTGGCGAGGCGTTCTGAAACACCTCGGCGCCCGCACTCAATCAATAATCTAAATTAATGAGCTGCCCAGTCAACGGCTTCACTCCAACGCTCGACAAGCCGCTCCAAACGCCACGCCGCGTTGGCAGGACTCGTCGACGGCAGCACGATGGCGGGTAGCCCCGTCCGCTCTTGTAGATAGCGTTTGTAGAGCCGTCCGGCCGTGCCGCCGTTGCAAACAACGATCTCGATCGGCGTGGCATCCACAATGCGTTCAATATGTGCCGGCACAACGTTTTTGATGCTAGCGTCACTCGAGCCCTTAATGTCGCAGCTCTCGATCACGTCCCACAGGGCCACACCGCCGTTGAGCAGCATAGCCCGCTTGGCAGCAATCGAGGCGGCGAGCGTCGCGGGCTCGCCGCTCGCCAAAGAGTCTCCCTCGTTGGGCGGCACGGGCGCACCAAGGCACGCGGCCATCACACGCCAAAAGCGGTTCTGCGGATTGCCATAGTAGAAGGCATTGGCACGCGAGAGCACCGAGGGAAACGACCCCAGCACCAAAACGCGCGAGTGCCGGTCGAACACGGGCTCAAACCCATGCTCAATATGCTGATAGCCCTCGTCAGACACAGGCATGGGCTAGGCCCTCAGCAGATAGCGCACCTCGTAGGGCGCAAGCTCAAGGGAGCCCGCCAGCTCGACCGTGGGCACGCCGTCGGCCAGCAGGTCGACAAAGGACCCATTGAGCTCGCCGGCGCCAAAGGTGTAAGGCTCGCCCACGGCATTGACCGCCACGAGCACCGTCGCGTCGTCGCAGGCGCGCTCGAACAGCAGCTGCTTGTTCTGAATCACCACGTTGCGATAGGCACCATAGTTGAGGGCACGGGCCGCCGCGTCGTCTGCCGAGCGCAGGTGCGCGAGCTGCTTGATGAAGGCCGTCAGCTCGTTGGGCGCAGGCTCATCGAGCGCAGGTCGCAGCGCCCAGTCACCATCGGGGCCGCCCTTTTCGCCAGGAATCCCCCACTCGCTGCCATAGTAGACGCACGGAATGCCCGGCATGCCAAAGAGCATGCCATAAGCGGGGCGCAGACAGGACTTGTCGGTAAGGATGCTCGCCAGGCGCGGCACATCGTGGTTGTCGACAAACGACAGCAGATGCTTGCCGCGATAAATGCACCACGGGTCACCGCCAAACTGGCGGTGCAGCGAGTGCGCGATCTCGAACATATTGACCGAGTTAAAGCTGGAGTACAGGCCCTTGTAGCACTCGTAGTTGGTGCAGGAGTCGAGCATCTCGTCGTTGACGATCTGGTTGTAGTCGCCGTGGAGCGTCTCGCCGATCAGCACAAAGTCGGGCTTGAGCTCACGGGCAAAGGCGTGCAGGCGGCGCATAAAGTCGCGGTCGAGCATATAGGCAACGTCCAGGCGCAGGCCGTCGACGCCAAAGACGTCGGCCCAACGGCGCACGGACTCGAGCAGGTAATCGACCACGGCGGGGTTTTGCAGGTTGAGCTTCACGAGCTCAAAATGGCCTTCCCAGCCCTCGTACCAAAAGCCATCGCCATAGCAGGAGTCGCCGTCAAAGCTGATGTGGAACCAATCCTTGTAGGGCGAGTCCCACTTGCGCTCCTGCACATCGCGGAAGGCCCAAAAGCCACGGCCCACATGGTTGAAGACCGCATCGAGCACCACGCGGATGCCATGGGCGCGCAGCGTCTCGCACACGGCGGCAAAATCGGCATCCCCACCCAGGCGACGGTCGATATGGCGCAGGCTGCGCGTGTCGTAGCCATGGCTGTCGGATTCGAGCGGCGGGTTAATGAGCACAGCACCGATGCCGAGCTCTTGCAGGTAGTCGGCCCATTGGGCGATCTTCATGATGGGCGCATCGGGGTTGGGCGCAGCGTTGGCAGCCTGGGCGAGCTCATCCTCGGCAACGGGCGCGGCGTTTTCGCGCGGAGCTCCACAAAAGCCCAGCGGATAGATCTGGTAGAACGTCGTCTCGTATGCCCACATAGCAACCTCCCGGTAAGCTCAACACAACGACATCCATTGTATGCCGGCTTGTATCCTCTCCCCCAAAATAAGCTGCGGTGGAATAGGAACTGTTGGGGCCAATAAACCGGGCAAACAGTCCGTATTTCACCGCAACTGATGAGGGAACGTGATTAGGCGACGGGCTTGGCGCGGCGTATGGCCGGGAACAGTACGGTGATGGCGAGGATGACGCCCACGACGGTAATCGCCCCGCCCGCGAAGCCAATCCAGGAGATACCGGGACCCGAAACCACGGCGCCGCCGATCGCGGTGCCCGTGCCGATGCCGAGGTTAAACAGGCCCGAGAAGATCGACATGGCGACGGCCGACGAATCCGCCGGCGTGTACTTGATGAGCTCGGCCTGAAACGCCACGTTAAAGGCCGTGGAGCAGCAGCCCCATAGCGCGCTAACAGCGAGAACGGCGACGAGCGACGGTGCAACCGGACCCATGAGCAGCAGAGCCACAGGCACGCCGGAGAGTGTGATAGCCAAGAACGGAAAGCGATGGCCATCGAACAGTCGGCCGAACAGCCAGCTTCCGAGCAGACCGGAGCAGCCAAACGCCGTCAGCGTCATGGTGATGGCGCTTGCGTCGACATGGGCGACCTGCGCCAGGAAGGGCTCGATATAGCTGTAACCCGCGTAGTAGCCGGTCGCCATAAAGACCGTGACCGCATAAAGCGCGATGAGGAACGGATTCTTGAGCAGCTCGGGCAGCTGCTTAACGGTAAAGCGCTCGCCCACCGGCATGGCCGGGAACACCGCGGCCTGGTAGACGACCGCGACGGCAGAAAAAGCTCCGACCACGGCAAACGTCATACGCCAGCCCACGGCCAGCCCGATGGCGCGGCCGATCGGCAGGCCAAAGATCTGCGCGATGGACGAGCCCGTGGCGATCATGCTAATGGCGAGCGCCCCGTGGCGACTGTCAACCAGGCGCGAGGCCATGATTGAGGCGACCGACCAGAACACGGCATGCGCGCAGGCGA
The DNA here is from genome assembly GCA_019425045.1 of Collinsella sp. Lineage (GTDB taxonomy): Bacteria > Actinomycetota > Coriobacteriia > Coriobacteriales > Coriobacteriaceae > Collinsella. Next base: position 13,432 of record JAHYYI010000003.1, on the reverse strand, counting down.
CCACCAGACGCGCGCAAACCAAAATAGGATAGGTAGGCGCCACGGCGGACAGGAACTGACCCAGCGAGAACACGGCAAGCACGCCGAGCAGCATACGCTTGAACTCGAAGCGCGAGGCAAACACCATAAGCGGCAACGACAGCAACATGACGCCCCAGGCGTAGACCGAGATCATGATGCCTGCCTGGGCCTCGGTGAGCGAGAACGACGCGGCGATATCGGTCAGAAGGCCGATGGGCATGAACTCCGACGTGTTGAACACGAATGCGCAGCAGGCGAGCCCGATAAGCGGGAGCCACTGCCTGAGTGAGATGCCATCTTGTCTTGCCTGACTCATATATAACGTCTCCAATCATTTTGAGCGGAGGCGATTATATAGCAACGGTCCCGCATCCGTCAGCAACAGATGCGGGGCCGTAATCAACTCAATACACAGAGGTTGCGCCATCAATAAATAACTAAGCCAGCCCCAGCAATATGCCCGCCGAATGCACGACAAACGCCACGATCCAGGCGACCGTCACCTGAAACGCGAACACGGCCACGGCATAGCGCGCGCCCAACTCGCTCTTGACGGCGCCGATTGCCGCTACGCAGGGCGGGTACAGCAGCGTAAAGACCAGGAACACGTAGGCGGTAAACGGCGAAAACATGGTCGACAGCGCCGCGGGCGACGTTGCGCCCAAAAGCACCGTGAGCGTCGAGATGACGCTCTCCTTGGCAATGAGTCCGGTGACGAGCGCCGTCGACGCACGCCAGTCGCCAAAACCGAGTGGGGCCAACACCGGCGCGATGATGCTACCCAGACCGGCAAGCAGACTCTGCGACTGATCGGCGACCACATTAAAGCGGATATCGAACGTCTGGAGGAACCAGATGACCACGGTGGCGGCAAAGATAATGGTAAAGGCCTTGGTAATAAAGTCCTTGGCCTTATCCCATGCCAGCATCACCGTCGTCTTGACGCTCGGCAGGCGGTAATTGGGAAGCTCCATGATAAACGGCACCGGGTCGCCCTTAAATGCCGTGCGGTTGAGCACCAGGGCGGCAATGCAGCCGACCACGATACCAATCAGATAGAGCGAGACCATGGCGGGAACTGTCGCCTGCGGGAAGAATGCCCCGCACAGCAGACCGTAGACCGGCAACTTGGCCGAACAGCTCATGAACGGCGTGAGCATGACCGTCATCTTGCGGTCGTGCTCGGATGGGAGCGTACGGGTCGACATGATAGCCGGCACGGTGCAGCCAAAACCGACGAGCATAGGCACGAAGCTGCGGCCCGACAGGCCAAAGCGACGCAGCACTTTATCCATGACAAAGGCCACGCGCGCCATGTAGCCGGAGTCTTCCAGAATGGAGAGGAACAAAAAGAGCACGACGATAATCGGCAGGAAGGTCAGCACGCTGCCCACGCCCGTAAGCACGCCGTCGACAGCCAGCGAGCGCACCACGTCGTTGGTGCCGAACGCCTTGAGGCCCGCATCGGCCGAGGCGATGATGGCAGCGATGCCGTCCTCCATAAGTCCCTGCAGCGCCGCGCCGATCACGCCAAACGTCAGCCAAAAGACGAGACCCATGATCACCAGGAACGCTGGAATGGCCGTGTAGCGACCCGTCAGGATGCGGTCGATCTTGACGGAACGCACGTGCTCGCGGCTCTCGTGCGGCTTGACGACGCAGCGCCCACACACGTCGCCGATAAAGCCGAAGCGCATGTCAGCCAGTGCAGATAGACGGTCGGTACCGGCCTCACCCTCCATCTGGGCAATGATGTGCTCGATGGCGTCAAGTTCGTTACGGTCCAGATGAAGCGCCTCGGTCACCAGCTCGTCGCCCTCAACCAGCTTGGTCGCCGCAAAACGCACCGGGATATGCGCCGTCGCGGCATGGTCCTCGATAAGGTTGGCGATGCCGTGAATGCAGCGATGCAGCGCGCCGCCGTCTGGACCATCGGGCGCGCAGAAGTCCAGGCGGCCGGGGCGCTCGCGGAACCGTGCCACGTGCAAGGCATGATCCACCAGCTCGCCGATACCCTCGTTGCGGGCAGCGCTAATGGGGACAACAGGCACGCCCAACAGGCTCTCGAGCAGGTTGACGTCTACGGCGCCACCGTTGGCGGTCACCTCGTCCATCATGTTGAGCGCGATGACCATGGGGCGATCGAGCTCCATAAGCTGCAGCGTCAGGTACAGATTGCGCTCGATGTTGGTGGCGTCGATGATATCGATGATGGCATCGGGATGCTCGTCAAGGATAAACTGGCGGCTCACAATCTCCTCGCCCGTGTACGGCGACAGGGAGTAAATGCCGGGCAGGTCGGTAACGCTCGCCTCGGGGTGGTTACGGATAGTGCCGTCCTTGCGGTCGACCGTCACGCCGGGAAAGTTACCGACGTGCTGGTTGGAGCCCGTCAGCTGGTTGAACAGCGTGGTCTTACCGCAGTTTTGGTTGCCGGCGAGGGCAAAGTGCAGCGGTGCGTCCTCGGGCACGGCCGTTTTTGCCGCACGGGGCGAATACGTCCCCTCGCCGAGTGCCGGATGCTCCGTCGTGCCGATTGCAGCGTTAGCGCGCGGACCCATATCGGTATCGTGAATGCCCACGAGCTCAATGCGGGCGGCATCGTCCTTGCGCAGTGTCAACTCGTAGCCACGCAGGCGAATCTCGAGCGGGTCGCCCATAGGAGCGTACTTCATCATGGTGACTTCGGTGCCCGGCGTTAGGCCCATGTCCAAAATATGCTGTCGGAGTGCCTGATCGTCCGATGCCACCGATGCGACAACGGCGTCCTTTCCAATCTCGAGTGTATCGAGCTTCACGTCCGTGTTCCTCCCCCGGCGCCCACAGGGCGTTGTATTTATGTTCACCATGGCTAACCGTTTGCCATGGCTAACCAATTTAACCATGCATGATAGCGCGAACGCACGGCGACGTTCAATCAACAGATTGGTGCAGGGGGGACGGATTACTTTGCACCAAGCCCTTGACAACTAGGACGATGTCGATGCCTTGGAACCGACAGCGAAAGCCCGTCAGAGCGAGCAAGGTGCCTTGAAACGAGACGGCATTGACCTTCTGGTCATGCCGCCGAAGTTGAAAGGCAGATTGCCGCTCTGGCGGGCTTGCAGCGTCAAGTGGTTACGGCGTTTGGTAAAACGCCGTAACTAAAACCCGTGGCGCTCCAGGAAGCGGAAGGCCAGGCGGATCCAAGGACGGACTGCCACTTGCTTGTCCTCGTTGTCGACCGCGGTATTGGCGTTGCCGAGCGAAAGGCCGTGGCCACCCTGGTCAAAGACGTGCATCTCGCATGCGACCCCTTCCTCGGCCATGCGCTGCGCAAACGGATAGACCTGCGCAATCGGCGCCGTCTTGTCGTCCGAAACGCCCCACACAAAGGTCGGAGGCATCTGGCGCGAAACGTGCGTGGTAGGGCAAATGTCGGCCAGGTGCTCATCGGTCGCCTCGCCGCCCGTCACCATCGACAGATAGTCGTTGAGCAAATCGCGCCCCGTCTTGCCACCCGTCTTGGGCACGCGCAGGTCGATGCGCGGGTCGCGCGTCTGCATATCGCGCACATAGGCAAGGTCGAGCAACGGATAGCCCAGCACCACGGCGTCGGGACGAATATCCTCCGGACGAGCCCCGGCAAGGCCCGCGAAAGGTCCGGTCTTCCACTGCGTTGCCAACGAGGCGCAGATCATGCCGCCCGCCGAGAAACCCACGATGCACACGCGCTTGGGATCGACATGCCACTCGTCGGCGTTGGCGCGAACCGTGGCGACCATCTTGGCAAGGTCTGCCTGCGGGTGAGGAAAGCTCACGTCGCCCGTGCCACTTGTCACATAGTTGAGCACAAAGGCCTGGTAGCCGCGGTCCAAAAACGCAAACGCCACGGGATCCTGCTCATGCGGAGCGATATGCGTAAACGCACCTCCGCCGCAGATAATCACGGCAGGGCGGCGGCCATTCGGCTTATCGGGCAGCGGCTCGGCACCCAAATACGTAAACGTCGCCGGATACTCCTCGGTCGGCTCCTCGCCCCACAGCGCATGGTTCTCGACAATCATATGTGCTCCCTTCGCGCAGATTATGCGCCCTTGTTTTTCGCGTCTAAGCGTACCCCACTTGAGCCCGTGGCGAAGAAACACTCCAGCAATAAGTTTCCCTTCAACTGATATATCACATAATCCCAGTTCAGAGGTATCGTTGAGCAGCGTAAAATAGGGGCGTTGACCAAGCCGCGAAACACATATGAAACGTTTCCGGCAAACCAAGCGCGCGATATGCGCCTATTTAAGTTGGAGGCAACTATGGGTCTGCTCGATTCGCTTAAGTCCACCTTCACCTCGACGGGCGAGGCATCCGTTCCGCCCGCAGCAAGCTTCGCCACCCGCGAAGGCGTCATCTACGCCCCCGTCAACGGCGTGCTCGTCAACCTCGATGAGGTTCCCGATGAGACCATCGCCTCGGGTATGCTCGGTCAGGGCTACGGCATCGAGCCCATTACCGGCACCATCTATGCGCCCGCCAACGGCCGCATCGGCGCCACCACCGTCACCAACCACTCCATCGGCATGATCACCGAGGACGGTCTTCGCGTGTTCATCCATGTTGGCCTGGGCACCGTGGAAATGAACGGCAAAGGTTTTGCCCGCTTTGTCGAGATGGGTGACACGGTCAAGGCAGGCCAGCCGCTCATCAGTTTCGACCGCGAGGCCATCAAGGCCGCCGGTCACGAGGACATCGTGACCGTCATCGTCTCCGAGCTCGATCGTCTTAAGAGCATCGACCATGTCGGCGAGTCCGGCACGCTTATCGGCGGCAACCCGCTCGTCAAGCTGGGCGACCCGCTGCTGGTAGCCAAGACCAAGTAGCCAGGCCCCGCGCCACACAGCCAAAAGGCAACACGAAAAGCGCCCACGAGCATTTGCCGTGGGCGCTTTTCGTTTGAAAAACCATCCCGCCAATGCCTTATCCGTATAGCCCAAATGAGCCGAGCTGCTAAAATATCGAACTGTATGGATAACTATCATTCAACCGTTATGGGAGGATACGTGAACCGCACCAAAATCGCGCAGCTTTACGCCGATGCCGAGTCGCTTGGCGGCCAGACCGTCACCGTCGCCGGCTGGGTCAAGTCCATCCGCGACATGAAGAACTTTGGCTTTGTTACGCTCAACGACGGCAGCTGCTTCCGCGACCTGCAGGTCGTCATGAACCGCGAGGCACTCGACAACTACGACGAGATCGCCCATCAAAACGTCTCGGCCGCACTCATTTGCACCGGCACCGTCAAGCTGACCCCCGATGCGCCCCAGCCTTTCGAGCTTTTTGCCAACTCCATTGAGGTCGAGGGCGTCAGCGCCCCGGATTACCCGCTGCAGAAGAAGCGCGCAACCGTCGAGTTCCTGCGCACCCAGCAGCACCTGCGCCCGCGCACCAACCTGTTCCGCGCCGTGTTCCGCATCCGTTCTGTCGCGGCTGCCGCCATCCACCGCTTCTTCCAGGAGCAGGGCTTTGTCTACGTCAACACCCCCATCATCACCACGAGTGACTGCGAGGGCGCCGGCGAGATGTTCCGCGTGACCACGCTCGACCCCAAAAATCCGCCCCTCACCGAGTCCGGCGAGGTCGACTGGAGCCAGGACTTCTTTGGCAAGCACGCGAGCCTTACCGTGTCCGGCCAGCTCAATGCCGAGAACTTTGCCATGGCCTTTGGCGACGTGTACACCTTTGGCCCCACCTTCCGCGCCGAAAACTCCAACACCACGCGCCACGCCGCCGAGTTTTGGATGATCGAGCCCGAGATGGCCTTTGCCGACCTTAACGACTACATGGATAACGCCGAGGCCATGCTCAAGTACGTCCTTAAGGACGTTATGGCCACCTGCCCCGACGAGCTCAATATGCTCAACAAGTTTGTGGACAAGGGTCTGCTCGAGCGTCTGGACCACGTGGCAAACTCCGACTTTGCCCGCGTCACCTATACCGAGGCCGTCGAAATCCTGGAGCAGGCCGTCGCCGCCGGTCACAAGTTTGACTATCCCGTGAGCTGGGGCATCGACCTGCAAACCGAGCACGAGCGTTTCCTGACCGAGGAGCACTTTAAGCGCCCGACCTTCGTAACCGACTACCCGGCCGAGATCAAGGCGTTCTACATGCGCATGAACGAGGACGGCAAGACCGTCGCCGCCGCCGACTGCCTGGTGCCGGGTATCGGCGAGATTATCGGCGGCTCCCAGCGCGAGGAGCGCCTGGATCTGCTCGAGGCCCGCATCAAGGACCTGGGCATGAATCCCGAGCAGTACAAGTACTACCTTGACCTGCGCCGCTACGGTTCCTGCAAGCACGCCGGCTACGGTCTGGGCTTCGAGCGCTTGGTCATGTATCTGACCGGCGTGGGCAACATCCGCGACGTCCTGCCGCACCCGCGCACCGTGGGCAACGCCGACTTCTAATCGTCGGACGCTAGCTCGCGTCGCCACACGCCAACGCTCATCGCACAAGCGTCTCTCGACATCGGTCGAGAGACGCTTTTTTCAACAGCATCCGTCAATCTTTTGGCAAGTTTTTGGTCAGTTGGGCAGGGCTGTTGAAAACTCGACCCGCCGCTTGCCGACGGCTACCGACCGCCCAGGGCGTCCTGCACCCCTGGGAAAGCCCCGCGTCCTAGGCTCCATACCGTCGCCACCCAAAACGGAAAGGACGTGGGCGCCATGACCGAAACCGCTGTTGAAACTTACGAGACCACGACGAGGGGCGCCGCCTCGATGGCAGCCTATCGCGCCGTTCGCATCCTGCAACTATTAAGCGAAAACACCGGCGAGGACAAGGCCATGCTTTCCGATGAGTTGATCCGGCGCCTCGCCCATCCCGACGACCCCGCCCGCATGCCCATCTCGGCGGCGCGGCGCAGCATCTACACCGCCATCTCCGCACTTCGCCATGCCGGATACGAAATTGAGTACAAGCGCGGCGTGGGCTATCGACTCTTGACCCGTCCGCTCACCGACGAAGAGATCATCCGGCTCCACGGCATGGTCATGCGCAACCGCTCCACGCCCATCGCCATTCGAAAGAGCATGGCGCAGCACCTGGTCGCCATGGCGAGTGCCGACGTTCGCGGCTACCTCGATGCACCCGAGCCTGCTCCAAGCGCAGGCGACAAATCCACCAAGGCCACACGCACGCCCGTCAAGCGCATCGATGCCTGCGAGCTCATCGAGCAGGCCATCGACCACGGAACCACGGTGAGTTTTGATATTTCGAGTGTCACGGCACGCGGAGAGGTCGAAGTGGCACGGATGACACTCCGGCCCTTTGCCATCAAGCAACGAGACGGCATCTCGTATTTGCTGGGAACGGTCTATGACGCGCGAGGCGCCGATGACACGTTGCGTACCGTAGAGATCGGCCGAATGAGAAACGTCACCACACGTCTCCTCGACGGCAAGAAGCTCTTCGCCGCCCTGGACGAGGACGATGCCTCCTCCGCCGCATAAGACCCTCCGCCGCCCATTCGACTACCCGTACCGCCCATCCGATTCTGTATTAAAAAACCCGCCAGGCTGTTGTAAAAATGGACATCAGCGCTACTATAGTCCCACTTGCACTTTGTCCCAGTGCAGTGTTTCCAGCCATTTTTATACTGGGGGTAATGATATGAAGGACATCACCATCAGCCGCAGGAGCCTTCTGGTCTCCGCTGGCCTGCTCGCGCTCGCCCCGCTCGCCGGATGCGGCGGCAACTCTGGTTCCGGCTCTGCTGCCGCCGGTTCCGACTACACCATCGGCGTTCTGCAGCTCACCGAGCACTCCGCACTCGACGCCGCCAACGATGGCTTTGTCAAGGCCATCAAGGAGAGCGGCCTTAAGGTCAAGATCGACCAGAAGAACGCCCAGAACGACCAGTCCACGTGTAAGTCCATTGCCGACAAGTTTGTGGGCGACAACGTCAGCCTGATTTATGCCATCGCCACGCCCGCCGCGCAGGCTGCCGCCGGCGCCACGGCCGATATCCCCATCGTTGGCTGCGCCATCACCGACTACGCCGCTTCCGGCCTGGTCCAGGACAACGACAAACCCGGCACCAACGTCACCGGCGCCTCCGACCTCACCCCGGTCGCCGAGCAGCTCGAGATGATGCAGAAGGTCCTGCCCGACGTTAAAAAGGTCGGCCTGCTCTACTGCACCGCCGAGTCCAACTCCGACGTCCAGATCAAGGCCGCCAAGAAGGAGCTCGACAAGCTGGGGCTCGAGTACACTGACTTCACCGTCTCGAGCTCCAACGAGATTCAGTCCGTCGTCGAGTCTGCCGTGGGCAAGGTCGACGCGCTGTACTCCCCCACTGACAACACCATCGCCGCGGGCGCTTCGCAGGTCGGCCAGATCTGCAAGGAGAATAAGCTCCCCTTCGTGACCGGCGAGGAGGGTATGTGCATGGCCGGCGGCCTGTTCACCCTCTCCATCAACTATAAGGACCTGGGCTACGCCGCGGGCGAGATGGCCGTTAAGATCCTGAAGGGCGAGGCCAAGCCCGAGGATATGCCGATCAAGCACCTCTCGAGCAAGGACCTGGTCGTCGTCAAGAACGACGAGATGGCCGAGGCCCTAGGCATCGACCTTTCCGCTCTGGACGAGTAGCGCCATGCGCGGTAACGCGTCTAGGGCCCGCACGCGCGCCACAGCCGCGTTATTCAATATCTGAGTCCTTGGGGCGAACGTCATAGACCGGCGTTCGCCCTGCTTGTTTCAGATATAACAAAACGTTTGCCTGCCGTTCTTATATTCATTGTTACCGCTATTATGGAACATCGCGTGTCCACCCTATCCTAGGAGGTATGAAGCATGCTCATTGCATTGCAGGGCGCCGTTTCGCAGGGCGTCCTCTGGGGCATTATGGTGCTTGGCGTGTTTATCACGTTCCGCCTGCTCGACATCCCCGATATGACCTGCGACGGCAGCTTTGCCCTCGGCGGCTGTGTTTGCGCCGTGCTCATCGTCAATAACAACGTCGACCCGCTGCTCGCCGTGCTTGCCGGCATGTGCGCCGGCGCCATCGCGGGCGCTGTCACGGGCATCTTGACCACCGTTTTTGAGATTCCTGCAATCCTCGCCGGAATCCTTACACAGATCAGTCTGTGGTCCATCAACCTGCGCATCATGGGCAAATCCAACACGCCCATCCTTGCCAAGGGCACCATCTTCTCATCCGTCAGCCACATGACGGGCCTGCCGCAGTCCACCGTTGCCATCATCCTGGGCATTGTGCTGGCCGTGGCCATCGTCGCCATCCTGTACTGGTTCTTTGGCACCGAGATCGGCTCGGCGCTGCGTGCCACCGGCAACAACGAGTACATGATCCGCGCCCTGGGCGTCAACACCAACTCCACCAAGATGATCGCCCTCGTGCTCTCCAACGCCCTTATCGGCCTTTCGGGTGCACTCATCTGCCAGAGCCAAAAGTACGCCGACATTGGCATGGGCACCGGCGCCATCGTTATCGGTCTTGCCGCCATCGTCATCGGCGAGGTGCTCGGCCGTCTGCTGCCCGGCGGTCTGACGCAGTTTAGCGTCCGTCTTGCCTCTGCCGTCTTTGGCTCCGTGGTGTACTTCCTCATTCGCGCCATCGTGCTGCAGCTGGGCATGGACGCCAACGACATGAAGCTGCTCTCCGCCGTGATCGTTGCCGTGGCCCTGTGCGTGCCCGTGGTTTGGGAGCGCTATAAGCTCCGCAGCTCCTACACGAAGGGGGATGAGGCAGATGCTTAAGCTCTCGCACGTCAAAAAGACCTTTAACAAGGGCACCGTCACCGAGAAGCGCGCACTCACCGGCGTCGACCTCACCCTGAATGATGGCGACTTTGTAACCGTGATTGGCGGCAACGGCGCCGGCAAGTCCACGCTGCTCAACATGATCGCCGGCGTATATCCGCTCGATTCGGGTGTTATTGAGCTCGACGGCACCGACATCTCGCGTCTGAGCGAGTCGCAGCGCGCCAAGTACCTGGGCCGTGTGTTCCAGGACCCCATGCGCGGCACTGCAGCCGACATGCAGATCGCCGAGAATCTAGCCCTCGCCAAGCGCCGCGGCCAGCGTCGAGGTCTTTCGTGGGGCGTCACCAAGGCCGAAAAGGACGAGTACGTTGAGCTGCTCAAGCGTCTGGACCTTGGTCTGGATACGCGCCTTAACGCTAAGGTCGGCCTGCTCTCGGGCGGCCAGCGCCAGGCACTCACCCTGCTGATGGCCACGCTCACCAAGCCGCGCCTGTTGCTGCTCGACGAGCACACGGCGGCCCTCGACCCCAAGACGGCATCAAAGGTGCTCAACCTGACCGAGGAGATCGTCGACGAGAACCACCTGACCACGCTCATGGTCACGCATAACATGAACGACGCCATCCGTCTGGGCAACCGTCTGATCATGATGCACGAGGGCCACGTGATCTACGACGTGGCGGGCGACGAGAAGAAGTCGCTCACCGTGGCCGACCTGCTGCAGAAGTTCGAGGAGGTCTCGGGCGGCGAGCTCGCCAACGACCGCATGCTGCTGAGCTAAAACCTGCCAAAAAGGGACATGCCAAAAAGGGACAGGTTTATTTTGGCAGGTTTTATCTGCGCAAACATCAAAACCGCCGCAAAGGGACAGACGCCCTTGCGGCGGTTTTCGCTAACCCCCATATCGAGCACAGAAGCCCGTACGATGTGATCGGACGGGCTTCTTGATGGGTATCATGGTTGGACGATCATTAGGAGGTTTCTCTACATGGAATTGTTTGAGCCGATTCTTCATTTCTTTGCACAACGATGGGTTCACAACATCATCTGGGCAGGTATCTTGGCTATCGGCACCGCCGTTGCCGCCAAGGTCGCGTCCAAGACCCTGCGCCACCTGCTTAACCGCGACGATAACCCACTCCCTTCATCCAGCATCTTCATCAACATCGCGCGCGCCGTCATATGGACGATCGGCGGCAGCTTTATCCTCGACAACTGCTTTGGCATTAACGCAAACGCCCTCGTCGCCGCTCTTGGCGTCGGCGGCATCGCCATCTCGCTCGGCTTTCAGGACACGCTGTCAAATCTCATCGGCGGCATGCAGGTGACGTTTATGGGCATTATCAAACCCGGCGACAATATCGAGGTCGGCGGCGTGTCGGGCGTGGTCCAAGATATCACCTGGCGCCATACGACCATCGAGGACGCCTGCGGGCAGACCATCATCGTCCCCAATTCAAACATCTCCAAGAACACGCTCGTGCACTTGATGCCCTTTGGGCGCGTTACCGTGCCCGTTGCCGTAAAGGACACGTCCAAGTGGGCCTCGCTGGATGCGCTGGCAGATGAGCTTACCGACGCCACCAAGGCCGCGGTGCTTCCCATCTCTGGCTTTGACAAGGAGCCGTACGTGCTCTTTAGTGAGATCGGCGACTTTGGCGTCAAGGGCAAAATCATCTTTATCGTCAGCGACGATAGCACCACCTTCACGGCAGCCGACGCCTGCATCCGCGCCATCGCCCCCATCATCGCCTAAAACCGCCACAAAGGGGACAGGCACCTTTGTGGTGGTTTCGCATCGTGGTACCATGGTTCATATCGTTGTTTAAACGACTAAGGGAGTAGACACCATGGAAGAGGCCTATCGTCAAGCACGCAAGCGCGGCGAGCAGGGACGCCGTCACGCCATCAGCCAAAGCGAGCACCCATACCTTACGGACCTCGATAGCCTCGTTGCCCAGCTCCCCTTAGGTCAGCGAGAGAGCGTCGGCCTAAGGGACATTCCGCTCGAAATGATCGTCGGCACGGTTACCAAGGGCCGTCAGTCTGCCTTTTCGTGCAACTTTATGCCCCTGTTGCCATTTAACACCGAGTTCGCCCGCAAGTGGTCCAACCTCTACGACATCCAGGTGACCGAGGGCTATCGCGACCCCATCATCGTCACCGAGTTCATGCATCGGTTTTACGTCCAGGAGGGCAACAAGCGCGTCAGCGTCCTCAAATTCCTGGACGCCCCGACGGTTTCGGCCAAGGTCACCCGTCTCTACCCCGGCAAATGGGATTCCGTCGAAAGTCGCCTGTACGGCGAGTTCTGCGCGTTTTGGCGCGTCTGCCCCCTATACGAGATCGAGTTCTCGCGCGAGGGAAGCTACGAGACGCTCGCCAAGATGCTCGGCCAGGACCTTGTCGAAAAGTGGCCACAGAAAAAGGTCGACTACCTGCGCCACACCTTCCTACTCTTTAAACGCGCCTACCTGCGCGCCGGCGGCGACCATCTGGACATTACGCCCGCCGACGCCATGCTCGTCTACCTCAACGTGTACAACCAGGACCGCCTGCTGGATACGCCGACGGACATCGTCGTAAACCGCCTGTGCAAGATTTGGCGCGAGCTGGTCATTGCCGGCAAAAATGACGAGGACAAGGTCGATCTTGTCGAGGCACCGAGCGTCGATGAGGAAGAGACACCCGCCAAGTCCACCTCCGGCGTGCTCAACTTCTTTATGGGCAAGACCGTCTACTCGGCGGCCAACCCCCTGCGCATCGCCTTTATCCATGAATTCCCCTGCGTTACGTCGAGCTGGGACAGCCTGCACGACCAGGGGCGCCAGCATCTCGACGAGCACTTTGGCGGCATCGTGCGCACCGAGGCATTCGAGGACTGCCACGATCCGGACATGTTCTACGCCGCCGTGGAAACGGCTGTCAAACATGGAGACAACGTCATCTTCTCGACCTCGCACCGCCTGATGGAATACACGCTCAGGGCTGCCGTTGAGTATCCCCAGGTTCGGTTCCTCAACTGCTCTATCGGCCTTCCCCACCAAAGCGTCCGTTCGTACTTTGGCAAGATGTACGAGGCCAAGTTCCTCCTGGGCGCCCTTGCCGCCAGTATGGCGGACAACCATCGCATTGGTTACCACGCGTCCGTCTTTGCGTCGGGCGCGCTTAGCGAGATCAACGCCTTTGCGATTGGAGCCTCGCTGCTCGACCCCCGCGCGCAAATTATCCTGACCTGGGGCGATGTGCCCGCCGGCGGTCTTGCCGAGGCCATGTGCCGCGAAGGCGTGAGCGTTATGACCGGCGCTGACATGTCCAAGTCGTTGGAGGACCCCACGGCCTACGGACTCCACCGCCTGGTCGATGGCAAGGTCGTCGGCATCGCCATGCCGGTATGGAACTGGGGCCGATACTACGAGCTTATCGTGCGAAGCCTGCTGCACGGCACCTGGGATGAGACCAGTGACGACAGCCAGGTTCGTGCCGTCAACTACTGGTATGGTATGAGCTCGGGCGTCATCGACATTCGCTACGCTCCGGGCCTGCCTTATCAGACGCGCAAGCTTGTTCAGCTGCTCCGCAATGGCATCGTCGAGGGCTCCATCAATCCATTTGGCGGCGAGCTCCATAGCCAAGACGGCGTGGTGCAGATCGA
>JAHYYI010000029.1 GCA_019425045.1 Collinsella sp. | reverse complement strand
CGCGCCGCGCTGGGAAGGGCCGCGTAGCGGTCCAAGAAATCGTCCGCAGTCCCGGGTAGTCTTTTTGGGACGGGGCTTTTTTAGCTACTTTCGCCGCCCTGCCTGCGCACCCTCAAAGTAGTTAAAAAGCCCCGTCCCAAAAAGACTAACAAAACGAGGCCCTGGCCAAACGGCCAGGGCCTCACTAACCTTTATTCCGTTTTAAACAACGGGCTGATTGCGCGTAGGAGGGTGCCCCGGGAGCGGCGGGGTATTTCCTCCGCGCGCAGTTTCGCAGCGCAGCGAGAATGTTTGAGCACGGAGGAATTACCCCGCCGCCCCCGGGGCGCCCTCCGTCAGTAACCGGTCCTACTCGAGCTCAAACGCACCGGTATACAGCTGGTAGTAGTACCCGCGCTTGGCGATCAGCTCATCGTGGTTGCCGCGCTCGATAATGCGACCGTGGTCCAGGCAGATGATCGCGTCGGAATTGCGTACGGTGGACAAGCGGTGCGCGATGACAAATGTCGTGCGGCCCTCCATGAGCTTGTCCATGCCCTCCTGCACGATGGCCTCGGTGCGGGTGTCGATGCTCGACGTGGCCTCGTCCAGAATCATTGCCGGCGGATCGGCGACGGCAGCGCGGGCGATCGAAATCAGCTGGCGCTGGCCTTGCGACAGCTGGGCACCGTTGCCGGTAAGCATGGTGTCGTAGCCGTCGGGCAGGCGGGTGATAAAGTCGTCGGCGCCGGCGAGCTTTGCCGCCGCGATGCACTCCTCGTCGGTGGCGCTCAGGTTGCCGTAGCGGATGTTGTCCATCACGGTGCCGGTGAACAGGTTCACGTCCTGCAGCACCACGCCCAGCGAACGGCGCAGATCTGCCTTGCGAATCTTGTTGACGTTGATGCCGTCGTAGCGGATCTTGCCGTCGGCAATGTCGTAGAAGCGGTTGATGAGGTTGGTGATGGTCGTCTTGCCGGCACCGGTGGCGCCGACAAACGCGACCTTCTGGCCAGGCTTGGCAAACACGGACACGCCGTGCAACACCTCGTGGTCGGGCGTGTAGCCAAAGTCGACGTTGTCCATGACCAGGTCGCCGCGCAGCGGTACGTACTCGATCTCGCCGGTTGCACGGTGCGGATGCTTCCATGCCCACATGCCAGTATGGTGGTCGGCCTCCTCGAGCTCCCAGGTCTCGGGGTTTACCTGTGCGTTGACGAGCGTCACGTAGCCTTCGTCGGCCTCGGGCTCCTCATCGATGAGCTCAAAGATGCGGTCGGCGCCGGCCAGACCCATGACCACGGCGTTGATCTGCTGCGAGATCTGGCCGATCTGTCCGCAGAACTGCTTGGTCATGTTAAGGAACGGCACCACGACGGCGATGGACAGCGCCATGCCCGAGATGCTCAGGTTGGGCACGCCCAGCGCCAGGAAAATGCCGCCGGCGAGCGCCACCAGCACGTAGAGCAGATTACCCAGGTTCATAAGGATGGGCATGAGGATGTTGGCGTACATGTTGGCCTTCTGCGAGACCTCGAAGAGCTTTTCGTTGCGCTCGTCAAAATCGGCCTCGGCGGCAGACTCGTGGCAGAACGCCTTGACGACCTTCTGACCGTTCATGACTTCCTCGATATGGCCCTCGACCACGCCGAGCTCGGTCTGCTGCGCAATAAAGAAGCGCGCGGAGTTGGAGCCGAGCAGCTTGGTCATAAAGGTCATAAAGGCGACGCCGGCGATGATGACCAGGCACATCCACACGCTGTAGTACAGCATGATAAAGAACACCGTGACGATGATGATGATCGTCATGAGCAGGTTGGGCAGCGACTGGCTGATCATCTGACGCAGCGTGTCGATGTCGTTGGTGTAGTGGCTCATGATATCGCCGCGCTGGTGCGTGTCGAAGTAGCGGATCGGCAGGTCCTGCATGCGGTTGAACATCATCTCGCGCAGCTTCTCCAGCGAGCCCTGCGTGACGATAGCCATGGCGCGGTTCCAGAAGAGCGAGGACAGGACGCCGACGCCGTAGATGCAGGCGAGGGTGGTCACAAGCTGCAAAATCTTGGGCTGTGCGGCTTCCCAATCGCCCGACTGCCACGATTCGCTAATAATCTGCAGGGCGCTCTGCAAGAAGGTCGCGCCGATGGAGTTGATGATGGCGCAGAGCACCACGCCGGCGACGACAAGGGGCAAAAGCACGGGATAGAAGCCAAAGAGCGTCTTGATGAGGCGCGACATGGTGCCGCCCTTACGGTTGAGCGCGCGCTCGGCCGTCGTTGCCTTACTCATGTGCCTCGCCTCCTTCCTGGGTCTGAGCTTGCGTTGCGGATGCCTCGGTGTCGGCCTCGACGGCCCCTTCGCCCTCGGCAGACATCTTGTTTTGCGAGGTAAAGGTCTCGCGGTAGATCTCGCTCGTCTTGAGTAGCTCGTCATGGTTGCCGATCTGCGCGATACGGCCGCCCTCCATGACGATGATGCGGTCTGCGTCCTGCACGGAGCTGATGCGCTGGGCGATGATGAGCTTGGTCGTGTTGGGCAGATAGCTTGCCAGCCCTGCGCGGATCTTGGCGTCGGTCTTGGTGTCGACGGCGCTGGTGGAGTCGTCCAGGATCAAGATCTTGGGGCGACGCAGCAGGGCGCGTGCAATGCACAGGCGCTGCTTCTGACCGCCCGAAACATTAGAGCCGCCCTGTTCGATCCAGGTGTCGTAGCCCTTGGGGAAACCGTCGACAAACTCGTCGGCGCAGGCCAGATGCGCTGCCTCGCGGACTTCCTCGTCGGTGGCGTTCGGGTCGCCCCAACGCAGGTTCTCGGCGATGGTGCCGCTAAACAGCACGTTTTTCTGCAGCACCATGGCGACCTGGTGACGCAGCGCGTCCAGGTCGTAGTCGCGCACGTCCACGCCGCCCACGCGCACAGCGCCTTCGGTGGTGTCGTACAGGCGGGCGATGAGGTTAACGAGCGTGGACTTGGCCGAGCCGGTGCCGCCGATGATGCCGATGGTCTCGCCGCTCGTAATGTGCAGGTCGATATCGTCGAGCGCCTGGCGCTTCGCATGCTTGGAATACTTAAAGCTCACGTGGTCAAAGTCGATGGAACCGTCGGCAACCTCGAGTACGGGCTCGGTCGGATCGGCGATCGTGGGCTCGGCGGCCAGCACCTCGGCAATGCGGTGTGCCGATTCGTCGGCCATGGTCACCATGACAAAGATCATCGACAGCTGCATCAGGCTCATGAGAATCTGGAAACCATAGGTAAAGGTCGAGGAGAGCTGGCCCACGTCGAACAGCGTACCCTGGCTCGTGATGATGAGCTTGGAGCCCAGGTAGATGATGACGACAAACGCGCCGTTGACGCAGATGTTCATCATGGGGTTGTTAAAGGCGAGCAGCTTCTCGGCGCGGGTGAAGTCCATCTGGACGTCGCGCGCGGCGGTCGCGAACTTCTCCTTCTCAAAGTCTTCGCGCACATAGCTCTTGACCACGCGCATGCCGGTGACGTTTTCCTCGACGGACTCGTTAAGGGCATCGTACTTGTGGAACACGCGCGAGAAGATGGGGCGCACCTTAAAGATGATAAAGAACAGTCCAAAGCCCAACAGCGGAATGATGACCAGGTAGACCATGGCGACGTTGCCGCCCATGATAAACGCCATGGTAAAGGCGAAGATCAATACCAGCGGCGCGCGCACGGCGATACGGATGATCATCATAAAGGCCTGCTGCACGTTGTTGATATCGGTGGTCAGGCGCGTGACGAGCGATGAGCTCGAGAACTCATCGATGTTGGCAAAGCTGAACGTCTGGATTTTGTAGAACAGGTCGTGACGCAGGTTCTTGGCGAAGCCGCAGCTCGCATGGCTGCAGGTGATGCCTGCCGCGGCGCCAAAAGCAAGCGATGTCAGCGCGATGAGCACCAAAAGGCCCGCGGTGGGAAGCATCTCGGCTACGGTGGCGCCGTCTTTGATGGCGTCGATCAGGTTGGCGGTGATAAATGGAATCAGCATCTCGCAGAGCACCTCGCCAAGCACGAGCAACGGCGTGGCAACGGTGACTTTCATATAGTCGCGGATGCTGCCCATGAGGGTTTTAATCATCCAGTTCCTCCCAGGTTACACGGATTTTCTCGAGCATTTCGGCGAGCCGCTCGCGCTCGTCGTGGGTGAGGGCACTAAAGGCTTGCTCTCTAAAGCGAATGCGGGCCGCCTGGTCGATGCGGGCGTTTTCCCGGCCGGTTTCGGTCAGGCGAATGGTGAGCTGCCGTCGATCCTTGGGGTTACGGCTGCGCTCGATGAGGCCGTTGAGCTCGAGCTTGGACAGGATCTCGGAAAGCGATCCCGGCTTGAGGTCGAAGTGCATGCCGAGCTCCTGCTGCGACATCTCGCCGCCGGGTTGCTTGGCCAGCAGGCAGATGATGGGCGCCTTGCCGGATACGCCTCCGCCATGAAAGTGCATGTAATGGCCGCAAAAGCCCAGATTATTGAGGATGCGCTTGGCAAGCTTGTCTTCTGAGCTAACCGCTTCGGGTACATCCGCAGGCTGTGACGGGTCGCCGCCGGGCTCATGCGAACAAAGGTTAAGAGGTTCATCGCACATGAATTAGTGTTGCTCCTTTCTTTAGTTAGGTAGTGTAATTGTTTTGTGCCTAACCAATTTAGGAGCGTGAGAAATCAATGTCAAGGTACCAAACTTATTAAGTTACGGCGTTTTACCAAACGCCGTAACCGCTCGACGCTGCAAACGCTCCTAAGCGGCAAGGCCTATGCCCTCCTCTTTCACGCCACCTTGCTCGCTTAGGAGCGTTTTCGCTGTCCGTCCTCAACATGTGATTCCGCCACGGTCCGCTTCGGTGCATGTGATCCCTTGGGGACGGAGGAAAAGGGATTACTTTGGGCTGCGATGACGCCTTTCGAAGCGGCCTCGCCAAAAACTATGCCTAATTACTACGATGAATCCGGCATCCCCGACCACAACAGCTGTTTCTGAAAAAGCGCAAGCTATCTACCTGCGGTTTTGTCGGAGCGAAATTTGTTGTGGTTGGAGGTGGGCGGTTAAACGTAGTAAATAGGCATAGTTTTGAAATGGCACTATATGAGTAGTATCAACTAGGCCGTTATGGAGCAAACAGTCCCCATTTCCGAAACCTATCCGCAACAATGCGCTCTTCGCGACCCTAGCGACCGCTCACGATGCCTCCTGCGCTACACTTAGTCGCACTGTGGTGCTGCCGCGCCGCACCCGAAACAAGGGAGACCCTCATGAAGAATACTCAGCTGCTGCTGATCAACGATATGTGCGGTTACGGCAAAGTCGCGCTTTCCGCCATGCTGCCGGTGCTGTCGCACATGGGTTACCGTATCCACAATCTGCCGACGGCACTTGTGTCCGATACGCTCAACTATCCCAAGTTCTACATCCACGACACCACGGAGTACGTGCGTCAGAGTCTTGCCATCTGGGAAGAGCTCGGCTTTGAGTTCGACGCCATCTCGACCGGCTTTATCGTGACCGAGGAAGAGACGCGCATCATTTCGGACTTTTGCCACCGCCGTGCGCAAAAGGGCACCAAGGTGTTCGTCGACCCCATCATGGGTGACAACGGCAAGCTCTATGCGGGCGTGCCCGAGTCCACGATCGGTCTCATGAGGCACCTGCTCGAGTGCGCCGACTACGCGGTTCCCAACTACACCGAGGCCTGTCTGCTCACCGATACGCCTATCGCCGAGCAAATTACACCCGACGAGGCCCGCACTCTTGTGGACGCCGTGCGCGAGCTGGGTGCCAAGTCGGTGGTCATTACGAGCGCCGTGGTCAATGGCACGAACGCGGTTATCGGTTACGACCATGTGGCGGGGGAGTACTTCACGATTCCCTTTGAGCTCATTCCGGTTTATTTCCCGGGCACGGGCGACACGTTCTCGGCGGTGCTTGTCGGCCGCGTTATGGCAGGTTGGAGTCTGCAGCGCGCCACAGCCGACGCCATGCGCGTGGTGGCTGAGCTTATCGAGCGCAATGCCGACCAGGAGGATAAGTCCGCCGGCCTTCCCATCGAGGCCTGCCTGGATGTGATTGACCATGAGTAATGCTGGCGAGGGCGGCGTCAAGCCTGCGGGCGAGAACAGGCCGCTCGGCGCACCGCGCGGCAAGCGTCCGCATATCCGCGTGAGCTGCGTGGACCAGCTGGGTGCGTGCCGCTGCCACCATGGTCACAAGCCGGGCGACGTTTTTGACTTCGACCGAGACCGCGGCAAGATGTGCGCCATGGCCTGTCACGTGGGCTTTCCCTATATCGACATCCTACGCTATGGCGGTACCGTGCCTGGCAACGAGCCTGGTACGGCAAAGTTCTGCTGCCCCGAGGTCGATACGCTGAACGTCTGGCTTGCCGAGATCGTTGACGAGTAGTTGGGCGTGGATTTTCTCCCGTTTAGAGCGCGCTTGAACGCTCAAAGTGGGAGAAAAACCACGCTCGATTTGTATATGGGAATTCCGACTTCGCTTATGCCTATGCTTAGGCGTTGTCGTCGTTGTTCTGTGCGCGAGCAAGGTCAAATTTCTGCATTTCATCCGATTTGCGGCTCTAAAAACTCTGCATTTCATCGATTACAACTGCTCGAGCATAGCAGTGCAACCGTCGAGCACGTCGCGGTAGGTGGCATCGAAGTTGCCGGTGTACCAGGGATCGGCCACGTCGCCGGGGCGCTCGGTCCAATCGAGCAAGCGCGTAATCTTGTCGTCGGGGTCGTCGCCAAAGATGCGACGCAGGCCGCGCGCGTTCTCAGCATCCATATAGACAATGTGATCCCAGTCGCCATACTCCGCGCGACGCACCTGGCGCGCGCGATGGGCAACGACGGGAATCCCGACTTCGCGCAGCTTGGCGACCGTGCCATGATGCGGCGGGTTGCCAATCTCTTCAGTTGAGGTCGCCGCGGAATCGATGACAAACTCCGCCTCGCGCCCAGCGCGGCGCACGAGCTCGGTAAACACCGACTCGGCCATCGTCGAGCGACAGATGTTGCCGTAGCAGATAAACAGTACGCGTTGCATATGCGGTTTCCTTTCGATCGTCATCATCGAGCTCGAGTATCGCATCTACGCCTGCGCCTACGCCCTCGCCCGCTTGCGCTCCCAGCGAGCCAACTTAATCGTCACCAGCGTGAGCATCCAGGCCACAAGCGAGAACGCGGCGCCCACGGCACCCACGTACGCAATGCCAATGCTGCTTACCACGGCGCCGCCCACTGCGGTGCCAAACGAGATACCGACGTTAAACGCCATGGGCTCAACCGAACTTGCGAGTACCATCGACTTGGGATGGCGGCTGCGTGCCACGTCCATAAAGTGCGTGATGCATGAGACCGAGAACAGGTACATGAGCATCGCCAGGCTAAAGACAAAGGCCAGCGCGAGCGGCATAGTGCCGCCCACAGCAAACAACCCGAGTAACGCCGCAGCCTGCAGCACAAACGTCACAAGCAGTGCCTTCATGCCAAAACGCGCGTCGATCCATCCGCCCAGGATGTTCGAGATCAGGCAGAACACGCCGTAGGCCATAAGCGTGGTACTGGCTTCGACCGTGCCCATGCCCAGCACCTGCTCAAGATAAGGCGTCACGTAGCCGTAGAAAACGTAGACCGACCCCACGCCAAACAAAAAGATGAGCATGCCGGTGATAATGCTCGGCTCGCGCAGCAGACCCGCCTGCTCGCGAAAGGTGGCAGGCTCGTCGGTTTGCCCAGCGCGCGGCATAAACGCCACGAGCGCTCCGCAGATCAGAACGGCAAAGGTCAGCGTGCCGTACATGGCAACGTGCCAGTCGAGCGTGTCGGCCACAAACTTGCCAATCGAAGTGACAAAGACCATTGCCACGGAAAACGCACCATATACCACCGAGATGGCAAGCGAAGTTTGCTGCGGGGACAGCAGCTCGGGGATGTACGTCACGCCCACGGCGAGCAGTGCGCCCGAGACAGAGCCCAGGACAATGCGCGAGATAAACAGTACCTGGAAGTTGGGCGCCAACGCCATGACCAGGTTGCCGAGCACAAAGACAATGCTGTAGCACACGAGCAGCTGGTAGCGGCGGAACCGCCCCGTGCTGAGCGCGAGCACCGGCGTGGCGATAGCGTAGACCAGCGCGAACACGCTGATGAGCTGACCCGCGGTGGCAAGCGATATGCCGAGTTCCGTTGCCAAGTCGCTTTCGATACCGATGACCACGAACTCGGAGCAGCCGAGCGAGAATCCCAACAGCACGAGCAGCGCCAGGCAGAGCTTGGTGCGCGCGGGGGAGAGCGCGGCGGCGGTTGACTTACTTTTAGGCGTGGTTGCGGCGGTCAAGGTTGTCACTCCAATGTCGCATGAATAAGCGGGATTCAATCCCTGCAACTCTAACAGAATGTGTCAGGTGCCTGCCCCCTTTGTCGCAGGCTGCGCTTGCCTGTATAGTCGCAATACAGGCGAAGATGGTCTCAGGTACATCGCGGGCGACAGGAGATCCCATGGGTATGCACACGACAAAGGTTGCAGTGGGCGAGGGCAAGTTTGCGCTCGAGGCCCAGCTGACGGTGACGCCGCGAGGCATGGCGGTGTACGCCTGCTCGCCGGAGTTCGCGCACCTGGGCGCTACGGCGCAGGCCATTCCGCGCCCCGAGCCCGGCCGTACGGCGACGGTGAGCATCCTGGCCGTTCCGTGCCATCGAGATGAGATCCCGGCGCACGATATCGCGGCGGCGCTGGCCACGCGCTTTGGCGCGCCGGTCGTTGCAAGCACGGGATTTCATGTGGAGCAGGCGAGCGGGGACGACCTGCAGCGCGTGCTCGACAATACCAAGGAGCTCATCGCCGCGCTCGAGGAGGCCGCCGCGCGCATCCTGCGCGCCGGCTGGGATGAGGGCGGTGCAGGCGCCGAGGTCGTGGCGGTCGATGCCGCGACCGGCGAGGCGCTTGGCCCTGTCGATCGCATCGAGGCACATGCCGGCGAGGGCATCCTGCATCAGGCATTTCTGACGCTTCTAGTTGAGGGCCGGGGCGAAGACGCACACCTGCTGCTCTGTCGTCGCAGCCCGCTCAAGCGACTGTGGGGCGGGGTGCTGGCCGATGGCTGTGCCGGCCATCCGCTCCCCGGGGAAGACGTCGCGGCCGCCACGGCACGTCGCATCAACGAAGAACTTGGCATCACGCGCGAGCCCGATCAGCTCAAGCACCTCGGACACGTGGTGTACCGCGAGGACCACGGCGACGGCCGCTGCGAGTGCGAATGGTGCGAGGTGTTCGCAGCCCATGTTGAGCCGGGCGAGCTGCATATCAACCAAGAGGAGATCTCGGAGGTGCGTCGCGTGGCCCCGTCCGAGCTCGACGGCTACCTGCGGGGTCGCCCCGAGCAGCTGGCCCCCTGGCTCCGCGAGGCTCTGGAGGTCCCCTCCATCCGCGCAGCCCTCGCTATGTGAAAAAAGACAGTCCCTTTGCCACATCCAAACCGTCACAACATTTGATGAAAATCTCGAAAACGAGGAAAAGCGTCGAATGTTGTGACGCTTTTTGTCCAGAGGATCGCTTCTCATCCAAAAATCCCGCTTGACTGTATTGCAACAACACAGCGCAACGTAAGGGGTGTCCGATAACGGGCGCCCCTTTTTAAGTGGCAACGTGGCTGCGAATCCGGAGCGCCCCCAACAAGAAAGGTGGGGAGATGGAAGCGGAAAAGAAGGTGTTTAAGATCACCAAGCGCGAAATTGGCTTTGTGCTGGGTATCGTTGTCTTTTTGCTGGTGAAGTTTCTTCCTTTGGCGGAGCTGAGCTCGACGGCTGAGCTCACGGTCGGCGGTCAGACCTGTCTGGCACTGACGCTCGCCACGGTGGTGTTCTGGGCATGCGGCGTGGCGCAGCCGGGCTTTGTGGGCCTGCTCTACTGCGCGCTGCTCGTTCTGTTTAAGGTGTGCGTGGACGACACGGGCGCCGCGAGCATCTCGGCGACGGTCGCCTCCACGTTTAGCTCGTGGACCAAGGCCACCATGTGGCTCGTCATCGGCGCCTACCTCATCGCCAGCGCGGTCAAGGAGTCGGGCCTGGGCGAGCGCATCGCCTATGCGTTCATGCTCAAGTTCGTGCGCGACGCCAAGTCGCTCATCATCTCGATCTTCGCACTCACCTTTGTGCTGTCGCTGTTGATCCCGCATCCGTTCCCCCGCGCCTTCCTCATCCTCGCCGTCGTCTCGGTCATCGCCGAGTCCGCCGGCTACGGTGACGACGACCGCGGCAAGCTCGGCTTCCTCGTGTTTGCCGCAGCCGCTCCGGGCTCCATGTTCTTCCTGACGGGCGACTCCACGCTCAACCCGCTCGTTGCGCAGTACAGCGCCGAGGCCGGCGGCATGAGCCCGTCCTTCGTCGACTGGTTCCTGTACATGAGCGTGCCCATGCTGGTCGCGCTGCTGTGCACCCTGTTCCTGGGCCTGTTCCTCTTTAAGCCCAGCAAGGAGCTCGTCTACGATCGCGAGCAGATCGTGGCCAAGCAGGCCGCGCTTGGCAAGCTCTCCGTCAAGGAGATCCGCACCATCTTGTGGCTTGTCATCGCCATCGCGCTGTGGCTCACTGTCTCGGGCGATTACATCGGCTGGGTCACCCTGGCCATCGGCGTCTGCCTCGCCATGCCCATCATCGGCGAGGTCCTCACCCCCGCCAGCTGGAACGCTGTCGACATCAAGTCCCTCATGTTCCTGACGGCCGCCATGGCCGTGGGCTCCGTGGGCGGTGCCACCGGTATGAACGCCTGGATCGCCGATGTCGTGCTTCCCAGCTCCGTGCCCGAGAACATCTTCCTGTTCGCCCTGCTTGTCGCCGCGCTTTCCATGATCATCCACATGTTCATGGGCTCGGTCATGGCCGTGCTCGGCGTGTGCGTGCCGGCGTTCATCAGCTTCGCGGCCGGCTCCAGCGTGAGCCCGCTCGCCGTGGCGCTCATCGTCTTCACGTCCATCAACATCCACTACATCCTGCCGTTCCATAACCTGCCGATCCTTATCGGCGAGGGTAAGGACGCCGGCGGCTACACCTCCAAAGAGGCCATGCGCATGGGCATCCCCCTCACTGCGGTCGTCTTTATCGTCGTGTTGGTCGAGGCTGCCTGGTTCCACCTCTTTGGCCTGATGTAAGCGGCTGAGCGCTCTGGCTGTAGGCAGCCGAGCGCATGAGCCGCGAGTGGTCGAGTGCTCCACCCATGAGCGCCGCGGCCCCGCTACATTACCCAGCCCGGTGGCATACCGTCGCCGGGCACTCTCCCGAAAGGAGCACTCCCATGTCCACTACCGATGCTTCCCAGATCCACGACCTGCGCTCCGCGCTCGACTTTTTGCGCGAGATGCCGGGCCAGCTGCTCGAGACCGACACCCAGGTCGATCCGGACGCCGAGGTTTCGGGCGTCTACCGCCACGTCGGTGCCGGCGGCACCGTCATGCGTCCGACCAAAGAGGGTCCGGCGATGGTCTTCAACAACGTCAAGGGCTTTGACGATGCCAAGGTCTGCATCGGCATGCTTGCCAGCCGCAAGCGCGTTGCCGCCCTGCTCGACCTGGACGAGGAGCACCTGGGCCTCGAGATCGGCAAGCGCTTCGAGAACCTAATCGCGCCCGAGCAGATCGCCGAGGGTGCGCACGTCGACTGCCAGGAGGTCGTGTACAAGGCGACCGACGAGGGCTTTGACCTGCGCAAGATCGTTCCCGCTCCCACCAACACGCCCGTCGACGGCGGTCCCTACATCACCATGGGCCTCGCCTACGGCACGAGCCCCGACGGCTCCCAGTCCGACGTGACCATCCACCGCTTCTCCTGCGTCGACAAGGATAAGCTCGCCATGTGGATCACCCCGGGCAGCCGTCACCTGGGCGCGTTCTTTGACGAGTACTGCCAGCGCGGCGAGGACATGCCCATCTCCATCTCCATCGGCCTGGACCCCGCCGTGTACATGTGCTGCGGCTTCGAGGCTCCCACCACGCCGCTCGGCTTCAATGAGCTGCAGATCGCCGGCGCCCTGCGCGGCCATGCCGTCGGGCTCGCCGACTGCGTTACCGTTCCGCAGAAGTGCATCGCCAATGCCGAGTACGTGCTCGAGGGCTACCTCATGCACGATGAGACCATCAACGAGGACGTCAACGGTCACGGCTACGCCATGCCCGAGTTCCCCGGCTACACCGGTGGCGCCAAGGTCTGCCCGGTGATCAAGATCACCGCCGTCACCACGCGCGTCAATCCCATCATGGAGAGCTGCATCGGCCCTTCGCACGAGCACGTGTCCATGGCCGGTATCCCCACCGAGGCTTCCATCTACAAGATGGTCGAGACCGCTATCCCGGGCCGCCTGCTCAACGTCCACGCTGCTCCCTGCGGCGGCGGCAAGTTCGTTGCCATCATGCAGTTCAAGAAGTCGAGCAAAAATGACGAGGGCCGTCAGCGCAACGCCGCCATGCTCGCCTTCTCGGCATTCTCCGAGCTCAAGCATGTGATCCTGGTTGACGAAGACGTCGACATCTTCGATATGAGCGACGTGATGTGGGCCATGACCACGCGCTTCCAGGCCGACGTGGACCTCATCACCATCCCCGGTTGCCACTGCCACGTGCTCGACCCGTCCAATGACCCCGCGTTCGGTCCTTCGATTCGCGAGCACGGCATCGCCTGCAAGGCCATCTTCGACTGCACGGTCCCGTTCAGCCTCAAGAAGAACTTCATCCGCTCGCAGTTCATGGAGATCGACATGGACAAGTGGGCCAAGGAGATTGCTTTCTAGTAAGTAGCCCTACCAAGTAGTTAAGGAGTTGTCATGCCTGAGTCTTCTGTCCGTCCTCGTCGCATTGTCGTTGGCGTGTCTGGCGCCAGCGGTGCCGCGCTGGGCCTTGAGTGCCTCAAATGCCTGCGCCAGGCCGGCGCCGAGTCGGCGCTCGTCGTCACGCGCGGGGGAGAGATTACCATCGAGCAGGAGCTCGGCATGACGCTCGACGAGTTTGCGTGCTATGCCGATGTGGTCTACGACAACAAGAACATCGGCGCCTCCATCGCAAGCGGCACCTATCCGGTCGACGGCATGATTGTGGCCCCGTGCTCCATGAAGACGCTTGCCGGCATCGCGAGTGGTTACAGCGAAAACCTGTTGCTGCGCGCGGCCGACGTGCAGATGAAAGAGCAGCGCCGCCTGGTGCTCATGGTGCGCGAGACGCCCTTCAGCGCCATTCACGTCGATAACATGGCGCGCCTGGCGCGCGTGCCCGGCATCATGCTCATGCCGCCTATGCTCACGTTTTACAACGGCCCCGCCACGCTCGATGACGCGGTGCATCACATCGCCGCCAAGGCGCTCGAGGCCGTCGGCGTGCCATGTGCAAACTATAAGCGCTGGTCATAGGCGTCTTTAGGGTAGGATACGAATAGTGTTTAAGCCCGCTGCCCCTGTGGGCGGCGGGCTTTGGTGTGTCGGGAGGATCTATGCAGACGGGCATGTATGCGATTAGCGAGATGGCGAGCTTGTTTAACGTTTCGCGCCAAACGCTCATCTACTACGACAAGATCGGCTTGTTTAAGCCCGCCGTGGTGAACGAAAAGGGCTACCGTTTCTATTCGCCTACGCAGATCCCGCTCATGCGTCTGATCTGCATGCTTCGCGACCTGGGATTGGAGCTCGACGAGATCGATCGCCTGACCTCGACGTTCGACATTGGAGAGATGACAGACCACCTGCGCTCGCGGGTGCAGGCGCTCGACGAGCAGATTGCCGGGCTCAAAGCCGAGCGTGCGAGCGTGCAGGAGCGGCTGAGTTTTTACGACGAGGCGGTCTATTGGCGCGAGCGCGAGGGCAAGCCGGAGCTCAAGCAATTCGAGCGTCGCTACGTGGTCTTTGAGGAGTTTCCGGGCGATATCGAGCGCGGCCGCTCGATGCTGCACCCCACGCTCATGCGGGCAATCCTGCGCATGCGTACGTTGACGGGCACGCGCCCCATGCGCGGTTGGGGCGCCATGCTGCGTCGCGAGGCGCTGCATTCCGACGACCCCATCGCCGGCGCCGGCTCCTTTGCCGTGCTGCCGCGCGGTGCCGAGGAACTGCTGCCGAGCGATGCTGCCGAGCTGGCAGAGATCGGCATAGAAGTGCTGCCCGAGGGCACATACCTGTGCATGAGCCGCTGGGGCATGCCGTACGAACCCGAGGGCATCCGCGCCGTCGTGGCCTGCATGGACAAGCACGCGCTCCAGCCCGTTGGCAACGCTTTCGACTTTTGCTACCTCGATACCACGAGCTACGACGAGTCCCACCAAGAGGACTTCTGCTGCATCCAAATCCCCGTCGCCCTTCAGATGTGACAAGGGGACAGTCCCTTTGTCACATCCACGCCCATTTCTTAGAAACTTGCAAAATCTGCAAGTTTCTAAGGTAACATCTTATAAACTTGCAAAAAATGCAAGTTTATAAGGTTTCACGCCTGGTCGAGCGCTAGGGAGACTCTATGAACATCGTTCGCCGAAGCCGCTATCTCGATCGACTCATTGCTTTTCAGGATACCGACCTCATTAAAATCGTGACGGGTATACGCCGTTGCGGCAAATCCACGTTATTGGACATGATGAGGGAGCACCTGGCGCAACAGGGGGTGCCGGCCGAGCGTTTGCTGACCTTTAAGATGGAATCTCTAGAGTATGCGGGGATTACAGATTACCTGACGTTTTATCGCATGGTTCGGGAGCGCGTTGACGGTGTCGATCGCCCCTATCTATTCTTTGACGAGCTCCAGAATGTCGAGGGCTGGGAAAAGGCGGTTAACTCGCTTCGAATTGATTTGCCGTGCGATATCTATGTCACGGGCTCCAATGCCTTTTTGCTATCGAGCGAGCTTGCAACGCTTATCTCGGGCCGGTATATCGAGGTCAAGATGCAGCCGCTCACGTTTGGCGAGTATCTTGATTTTCGCTCGATTGATGCGGTCGTCGCCGAAGGGCTTGGCGAGAGGGCCGAGCTCGTTTCCAAGACGGGCGATCGCCTTAATTCAAACACCGTGCTCGAGCAGTACATAACCTATGGCGGCATGCCGTTTCTGGCTCATGACGAGCCGAGACGCGAACCGTGCCGCGACTACATCCGCAGCCTCTATCAGACGATTGTCGCGCGCGATATCCTATTGCGCGCGACGCGTAGAGGTCGCGGAGCTATCACCAAGCACGACGTTCTCGAGCGGCTCTGTGCGTATCTGGCAGACAACATCTCCAATCAAACCTCGGTCAACAAAATCGTAGGGACGCTCAACGAATCATCGGGCGGTAAGACCAACGCATCGACGGTGTCGGCGTATATTGACGCTCTGGAAGAGACGTACCTGTTTACCAAGGTAAAAAGGTATGACGTCAAGGGGCGGGAGCTTCTCAAGACAGGCGGTAAATATTACATAGCCGACACGGGAATCCGCAGCTATCTTGACGGATATAGAGGCAGCGATAGCGGAAGGATGCTCGAGAACGTTATCTACAACCAGCTTGTCTTTGAAGGATACGAAGTGTTTTGCGGCCATCTGCGCGCGGGGGAAATCGACTTTGTCGCAATCGGCGAGGGATCGGACCGTAAATATATCCAGGTTACCGAACGGATCGATGCCGAGGCGACCAGAGAGCGCGAGCTGCGACCGCTCAAACTAAACACGCTGGGAAAAATCCCTGATTCGTACGAGAAGATCCTGATCGTCAGGGATGGTGAGCATCCAACAGACATCGACGGCATCAGAATCGTAGGGGCGGTCGACTTCTTGCTGAGAAACAAGATCGCCCACGGCTAAACGCAAAATGTGACAAAGGGATAGTCCCTTTGTTACATTCCATGCGAGCCGCCGTGCCGTCTGGGGGTATAAGGCTAGCAAGTGTTTATTTGCGAGGCCAAGGGGGCGCCCCGTATGGATATCGATAGCTTTGAATGGTGGTACAGTGAGGGCGAGGCTCCGGATGAGGTGTGGGACGAGCCCTTGCCAAGCGATGAGTTGAGCGACGGGACCGATGTGGACTCCGATGCTGGCGATGCGCTTGACTCGGATGCCGATTCCGACCCCGCCGAGCCCCTGACCTTCGAGCAGGCCTGGGCCCAGGCCGAGGCCGACGAGGCGAAGGCCGATGCCACGGCCACGCTGGGTGAGCCGGCCGATATGTCCATCTCGCCGGCAAAGACCCCGCAGCCGCGCCATACCATCGACCCCGATAGCACGGCATCCTTCAGCATTCTCGACGTGCCCTCGCAGGGCGCTCAGGCGCCCGCGCCCACGCATCGCCCCGACCTGGCTCGCGAGGAAGATGCAGGACGCCGCTCGCCGCTCGGCCCCATCCTTATCGCCTTTATGGCCGGCGTTATCGCATGCTCGGTAATTGGTAGCGTTTGGAGCCATGTTGAACAACAGCGAAAAGACGTCGCCAAGGTCGAGATATCTGTCGAGCAATCGCTCGGCCGCACGCGCTCGGTACATGTGTCGGTCGAGGTCAAGGACGGCGCGACGTGGGACACCGCGCGCGGCGACAGCCAGATGCTCGTCCATATTGTGGGTCGCACGCTCAAGGGGCAAGCGATCGACGAGTACCAATACGTCAATTCCGAAGGTGACGGCATCGAGCTCAAGCCCGGTGACTACGAGCTCACCGTCGATGAAGCGCCCGTCGCCACCGACGGCACGCGTTTCCGCGCCTCAAAGCGCATGGTCCCGGTGAGTTTTAACTCGCAAGCACCCGATACCGTCGACAGCACGCCGCAGGGCGGGTTTGACCTTTACGCGATTGCTCAATAACTGCGCCTGCCGCTTCTCCTTGCCGCCAAGAGTGGGACAATAGCCCTCGACACTGTTGTTTACTTTTGGAGGAAGTAGCATGTCCACCGTCACCACCATCAAGCGCGGCGGCCTTACCGCGGCCATCGATTCCATGGGAGCCCAGCTCACGAGCCTTGCCCTCAACGGCAACGAGTATCTGTGGCAGGGCGACCCGGCCTTTTGGGGCAAGCACGCGCCCATTCTGTTCCCCATCGTGGGCTCGCTGCGCAACAACACGGCGACGTCTGCGGCTGGCACCTGCGAGATGCCGCGCCACGGCCTCGCGCGCATCGTCGAGCACAAGCTGGTCGAGGTCTCCGAGGACGGCTCGTCCGTCACCTACGAGATCACCGACACGCCCGAGTCGCTCAAGGCTTTCCCCTTCCACTTTAAGCTCAACATGACCTATGCCCTAATCGGCGACGCCACGCTTACCCAGACCTTTGCCGTCACCAACACCGGCGACGTGGCCCTGCCGTTCTCGGTGGGCGGCCATCCTGCATTTAACGTGCCCGCCCCCGGTGCCGAGGACGAGACGTTCGAGGATTACGAGCTGGCATTTACCGAGGCTTGGACCAACGAGGCCCCCATCATCACGCCCGATGGCCTCATGACGTTCGAGGGCAGCTACAAGGCCCCCGATAACTCGGACGTGCTGCCCATCACGCACCGTAGCTTCGATAACGACGCCATCATGTTCACCGATACTCCGGGCTCCACGCTCACACTGCGCGGTCGCAAGTCGGGTCACGGCGTCAAGATCGACTTTGAGGGATTTAAGTACATCGGCGTGTGGTCTGCCGCCAACGACGCCCCGTTTGTGGCGCTCGAGCCCTGGACCGGCCACACCACCATGGACACCGAGGACGATGTCTTTGAGCACAAGGTCAACACCATCGTCTTGGCCCCCGGCGCCACCGACAAGCGCTCCTTTAGCGTTACCCTGCTCTAAATGTGACAAAGGGACAGTCCCTTTGTCACATTCCGCCACGATAAGCCCTCTGCCACCCGGCAGGGGGCTTTTTCTAGGTTAATCCTCTGCGAACGCCCCATCGGTGCCGCTGCTATACTATCCTGTTCTGTTGTTGATTAAACAATATAGGAAAGGCATCAGATGAAACCTCGACTACAGCGCGACGCGCAGACCCAGCCGGTGTGCAGTCGTCGCATCTTCCTGGGTAGCGCCCTCGCTGCGAGTGCTTCCGTCGTCGCCGGCGCGCTTGCCGGCTGCCAGCGCCCGTCCACGCTCAAGGTGGTCCAGCCCACCACGGGCGGCGGTCGCGACGACCTGTCCGATTCCGTGATCGGCAAGGATAAGATCCGCATCGGCATGGAGGCGGCCTACGCCCCGTACAACTGGCAGGTCTCCGAAGCCAGCGAGTACACCATCCCCATCGACAACGTGCAGGGCGCCTATGCCGATGGCTACGACGTGCAGATCGCCAAGATCGTCTGCAAGGCTCTCGGCGGCGAGCCCGTTGCCGTCAAGCAGAGCTTCTCGGGCCTTATCGACTCGCTCAACAACGGCCAGATCGACCTCATCATCGCCGGCATGAGCGCCACGCCCGAGCGCGAGGAGTCCGTCGGCTTTTCCGACCCGTACTTTATCGGTTACTTTGGCCTGTTCGTAAAAGAGGGCTCGCCCTACCAGAATGCGACCAAGCTCAGCGACTTTAGCGGCGCTACGGTCCTCGGGCAAAAGGACACCATGCTCGATACCGTCATCGACGAGATTCCGGGCGTCGTTCACAAAAACCCGGTCGACTCCGTCCCCACGGTGTTCTCGAACCTGCTGCAGGGCACCTGCGACGCCGTGACCTACAACACCGAGAACGAGAAGGGCTATATGGCCCAAAACCCGGGTATCGTGCCGATTCAATTTGCCGAGGGCGAGGGCTTTAAGCAGGAGGTCACGGCAAACGTCGGCTGCCGCAAGGGCTCGGACAAGCTGCTTAAGCTCATCGACAAGACACTCAAGGGCATTAGCCAAGAGGAGCGCGACCAAATGTGGGACGCGTGCCTCGACCGTCAGCCGGCATAGGGAGGCAGCATGAAAGCCATTAATCGTCTGGCCTCCTTTATCAAGGCCGACCACCGTTATGTATACCTGGGCACGAGCGTTATCGCGGCGCTCGGTCTGGCGTTTAGTCAGCGCAACCCCACGCCGCTGAGCTTCTTGGCGCCCACGGGTGTGTTCCAGGACTGCCTTTGGGCAATCCTGTGGGCGTGGCTCGTCGTGTCGGCGGCAGCGCTCGTCACCAAGCTCATGCATTGGAATGACTATCGCCAAAAGTCGCCGTTTGCATCCGAGCGTTTTCGCCGCGGCGCGTGCCTGGGTAGCTATGTCGTGGTCGCCATCGCGGCAATTTTCTTTATCGACCGTTGCGTCATGTCGTTTATCGACCTGGTGCAGGTGAGTATTGTCTCGGACTCCAACCCTAGCGACTTCTTGTCGAGCCTGGTCTACATGACCTACAAGAGCGGGGACTTCTTTATCCGCGGTATCGAGATCACCATCGCGCTTGCCACCTTCGGCACGGTCATCGCATTCTTCCTGGCACTGCTCTTTGTGTTCCTGCGTATTCAGACGTTCGACCGCGTGGATAACGACCTGGTGCGCTTCTTTAAGAGTATCGGCCGCGGCTTTGCGACCATCTACTCCACCATCGTGCGCGGCACGCCCATGATGGTCCAGGGCCTGCTCATCTATTACGCGGGCTTCACCGTTTTGCGTGGCATGGGCTTCGAGACCGCCCAGGCCAACCAGATCTGGAGTACCTTTACCGCTGGCCTCGTCACCATCTCGCTCAACTCCACCGCCTATATGATGGAGGTCCTGCGCGGCGGCATCGAGTCGATCGACCCCGGCCAGGCCGAGGCGGCGCGTTCGCTGGGTCTTTCGCAGTGGCAGGCTATGCGCAAGGTCGTGTTCCCCCAGGGCATTAAAAACGCGATTCCGGCGCTCACCAACGAGCTCATCATCAACATCAAGGATTCGTCGGTGCTCTCGGTCATCGGCGTGTTTGACCTCATGTACGCCACCACCACCGTCGCCGGCGTGTACTACCGCCAGATGGAGGTCTACTGCGTGGCTCTCGTGGTCTACCTGATCCTGACGCTCGTGGCGAGTCGCCTGCTCGAGGCCTTTGGCAAAAAGCTCGGCGCCGAGGCCCCGGCAACGCTGCCCAGCTCCAACTAGGCTCAAGACGAGGAGAATCATCATGGCAGATACCGCCACTACCGGCGTTGCGGCCGCCGCACAGACAAATGAGCCGCTTATCCGCGTCGAGGGCCTGCGCAAGAGCTTCGGCTCGCTCGAGGTGCTCAAGGGCATCGACCTGTCCGTTAACCCCGGCGAGGTCGTCACCATCATCGGCGCCTCGGGCTCGGGCAAGTCGACCTTCCTGCGCTGCCTCAACCTGCTCGAGACCCCGGACGCGGGCCATATCTGGTTCCATGGCCAGGACCTCACGGCCGAGCGCTGCAATATCAACAAGCTGCGCGAGGACATCGGCATGGTGTTCCAGGGCTTCAACCTATTCAACAACATGGATGTGCTCGACAACTGCACGCTCGCGCCCGTCACGCTCAAAAAGATGAGCAAGACCGAGGCCGAGAAAGTCGCGATGGAGCATCTGACGAGCGTGGGGCTCGAAAAGTTCGCGCACGCCGCCGTGGGCCGCCTGTCCGGTGGTCAAAAACAGCGCGTGGCCATCGCCCGTGCCCTGTGCATGAATCCGCAGATCATGCTGTTCGACGAGCCGACCTCCGCACTCGACCCCGAGATCGTGGGAGAGGTGCTCGAGGTCATGCGCAAGCTCGCTGCCGATGGCATGACCATGGTCGTCGTCACGCACGAGATGGCCTTTGCCCGCACGGTGTCCGATCGCGTGGTCTTTATGGACAAGGGCGTGGTGCTCGAGGACGCCGCGCCGGCCGAGCTCTTCGGCAATCCCAAGCACCAGCGCACTCGCGAGTTCCTCTCGCGTTATCTCGAGGACAAATAACCGACCGCAAACGCTTATGTAGCAGGGCCGCTCCGGTGGGGCGGCCCTCGTCATCACAATCGAAAGGATGTCATGGCCGAGGTTTGGCGCTTCTTTGCGCATGAGGACGATTTTGCCGATATAGACGAGGCCGGCGCGTGCGAGCGCCTGGGCCGCGTGCTGTCGTTTCCGACCATTTCGAGCATGGATGCCGAGGCGGTGGACTGGCAGCCCTTCGACGACCTGCGCGCGTACATGCAGCAGGCGTGGCCGCGCGTGTTCGCGGCAGGCGAGGTCGAGCTTATCGACCATTCGCTGTTGGTGACGCTTAGCGGTTCCGACCCTGCCCTCAAGCCCATTATGCTCATGGGCCACATGGACGTGGTCCCCGTGGTGCCGGGTACCGAGGCCGACTGGACGCACGCCCCCTTTAGCGGGCGCGTGGACGATACCTACATCTGGGGCCGCGGCGCGATCGACATGAAGGACCAGGTCGCAGGCATTCTCGAAGCTGTTGAGTATGCGCTGGCGCACGGTTGGCAGCACGAGCGCGCACTGCTCCTGGCCTTTGGCCAGGACGAGGAGACGACGCAGTACGGCGCAGGCGCCATCGGCCGCGCGCTCGAGGAGCGCGGCATTGAGCTTGAGTACCTGATCGACGAGGGCGATTACCGCATCGCTCCGGCTGCCGAGTACAGCGCGGGCGAGGGTTGGCTTATGCATGCCGATCTCGCCGAGAAGGGCTATGCCGATATTGTGCTCAAGACAAAGAGCGCGGGCGGGCATTCGTCCAACCCGTACGGCGGCACATCGCTCGAGGTGCTCAGCCGTGTCATCACCGCAATCTGCGATATCGAGTGGCCGACGCGCGTGACCGACTTGCTTGCCGCCCAGCTCATCGAGTTGGGGCTCTACACGGCCGACGAGATTGCCGCCAACAAGGACGCCATCGTGCGCGAGTGCCTTACCAGCAAGAAGCTCTATCCGCTCGTGACCACCACCTGCGCGCCCACGCAGATCGAGGGTGGCAGCACCGGCGCCAACGTAATGCCGCAGGATATGTGGGCAAACATTAACTTCCGCATGCTCGAGGGCACGAGCGTGGCCGACGTTGTGGCGCGCTGCCGTGAGGCGGTTGCCGGGGCGGACCTTGCCGGTCGTGTCGAAGTGGAGTTGGGCCCCGGCAGCTCCGAGCCCTCGCCGTCCCCGCGCATCGGTGGTCCCGGCCTCGAGGCGGTTCGCTCCATCGCCGTCCGCTATTTCCGTGATCCAAAGGGGACGGAGGAAAACGGATCATTCGAGCCAGTGGCAATTGTGCCCTCGACCGTGATTGGCGCGACCGACGCTGCTAACTACCAGCGCATTTGCCCTGAGTGCATTCGCTTCTCGGCCTTTGTGGTCGACGATGACGAGTGCGACCGCGGCGTCCACGGCACCAACGAGCGCATCACCCGCCGAGCCTACCTCCAGGGCATCCGTTTTCTCATCTCCCTGCTCCAAACGCTCTAGAATTCGACAAGGCGACAGTCCCTTTGTTAGCCGTTGGGGACGTTCTTAAACGACTAGTCGTAAAGGAACGTCCCCAACGGCTACGGTTGATTTCCGATCTCAGCCGAACACATTGAGCAAATAGGCCGTTCCCGCACC
>JAHYYI010000028.1 GCA_019425045.1 Collinsella sp. | reverse complement strand
CCAACTGTCAACGCCCAATAACCAGTCTTTTTGAGACGGGGCCATTTTGACTACCTTTCGAGCAAACAATCCTCTCGATGATTTTTTAATCCCCGTCCCAGAAAAATCATCGGCGAACGCGCTACTTTGCGCTGGTGAGGACGCCGGTGGTGTCGAACGCTGGGGTAAAGCTCTCGTCTACCGCGCCGCCCTCTTGCCAGAACATCGTCGTAAAGCCCAGGTCGTCGGCATGGTCGAGCACCTGCTCGTATTCCTCGCGCGTCACGGCACGCGCCAGGTCGCCGCCCTGCTCGCGCATGAGCGCATTAGGCGTGTACTGGTTCATGACCGAGATCGGCACATCGCCCACCGTCTGCCACACCAGGTCCAGCACGCGACACGAATCGTCTGTATGTCCCGGCAGTACCAGGTGACGCACGATCATGCCGCGCTTCATGAGCCCGTCCTCGTCCACCAGCTCTCCCCCGCGGCGTTCGATCTCGCGTGCCATTTGCGCCAAGCCCGACACGGCCACACGCGGGTAGTCCTTAATGTGGGAGAGCGACTGCGCAAGCCCCGCATCGGCATATTTAAAGTCGGTAAGCCACACGTCGACCAAATCGCCGAGCGCCGCCACGGCACTCGCGCGCTCATAACCGCTCGTGTTGTAGACGATTGGGATGGACAGCCCGCGCGCCCGTGCCGCGGCAATCGCAGCCGGCAGCAGGTGCGCGTAGTGTGTCGCCGTCACCAGGTTAATATTGTTCGCACCCTGGTCCTGCAGCTCCAACATAATCTCGACCAGGCGCTCGGGCGAAATCTCAAGCCCAAAATTGCCCGTCGAGATCTCGTGGTTCTGACAATAGACGCATTTGAGCGAGCAGCCGCTAAAGAAGATCGTGCCCGAACCGGCCTCGCCCGAGATAGGCGGCTCCTCCCACATATGAAGCGCCGCGCGGGCCACCTTGAGCGTGTCGTTAGCACCGCATACGCCGTGCGCACCCTCATCGCGCGCCGCACCGCAACGTCGCGGACACAAATGGCAGGCGGGCGAAAAAAGTTCGGTCAACGACGTCGGCATAAAAACATGCTCCAAAACAACGATTCAGCAGCTCAAACGCAAAAGGGCCAACCACACAGACGGCTCGAGCCCAAGGCGCCGTAATCGTCCGACACGATTTTTGTAATGTCAAGACTGGAATCCACAAAGTGCGGCTTTATGATGTAGGTATTCCGCCCCCCGCGGAGCAACTGGGTGAACCGTCGCGTTTATTTAGGGAGCCCACACAGTCGTACCTAGTACAGGTATCCTTCGTTGTTAAGGACGCTGGAACAGTCGATGAGGGCACCCACCTGTTTTAGGTGGGTTCATTTTCGTAACGTGGGGGGTGGTTTTCTTTTGCCGAAACTCGCCATTGCAAATCTCGCCCAGATTCCCAAAAGGCACCAGACTGAATCCCACCATCACTCGAATATCTGGTAAGCACGTGATTATCGCCCCGTGCAATTCCTCACACCCTCCTTGGTCGAGTATCATGGGTCAGCTATACCCTTTGCGGCATGGCATCCTTTGACCTTTTCCTTCGACGCTTGGCGGTTTATCGATTCATGGCTTCCTCCACGAGCTTCATACCGTACCTTTGCGTGGCGGTCGCGGCTTTTATCACGACCTTCCTTGCGGTGCCCCTGGTCAAGCGCCTGGCAATCAAGCTCGACGCCGTCGACTATCCTTCCAAGCGCCGTATCAACACGAAACCCATCCCGCGCATGGGTGGCACGGCAGTCTTTTTGGGCCTCGTCGTCGCTTGCATCGTGCAGATCCTAGGTACCTGGTACCTGGGCTGGCCGCCCGTTTTGGTGCCCCACCCCCGTCTGCACATCAGCTACCCCATACTTGCGCTTTCTTTTACCGTTATCTTTGCGACCGGTGCGATCGACGACGTCCTCCAGCTCAAGCCCAAGCAAAAGCTGGCCGGCCAGGTCCTCGCCGCGCTTATCGCCTGCGTGGGCGGCCTAAAAATCGGCGTCATCATCAACCCGCTTGCCCCCGGCGAGATTATGCTCGGCTGGCTCGCCTACCCCATCACCGTAGTCTACCTGGTGGCGTTCACCAACATCATCAACCTCATTGACGGCCTTGACGGCCTGGCGACGGGTATCTGTGGCATCGCATCGTTCACGATGTTCTCGATGGCCGTTCTCTCGGGCCGCATCGATGCCGCCGCGCTCTCCATCGCGTTGTTTGGCGCCTGCTTGGCCTTTTTGCGCTACAACTTCAACCCCGCGAGTATCTTCTTGGGCGACTCGGGTTCGCTGCTGCTGGGCTTTGCGCTGGGTTCCATCTCGCTGCTCAACGTGAGCCGCACCGCCGCGCTCACCTCGCTCATCATCCCGCTCATCGTGGCGGGCGTGCCTATCATCGATACGTTTAGCGCCATTGTGCGCCGCAAGCGCGCCCACATTAGCATTGGGCAGGCCGACAAGGGCCACATCCACCACCGCCTCATTCAAGAGGGCTACAACCAAAAGCAGGCCGTACTGCTCATCTATGCGTGGTGCATTATGCTTTCGGCCGGCGCCGCCGCCATCAATCAGGTCGAAGTGCCCACGCGCGTGCTCATCTTTACCGTGCTCGCCATTGGCTCGGCGGCCTTCGCCAAGCACCTGCACCTGTTTGAGCCCGTGCTGCGCCACCATTACAACAAGCGCACGCACGAGGACGAGCTGGTAACCCCCGACGACCCCGCCTTTAAGCAGGAGGAGCAGGCAGCCGAGGAATGTAAGGAAGAGCGCCACCACAAGCTCTAGGGTAAGCTGCCGAGGATGTGCCCGGGCGCCGCTGACCATGCGCAGCCCCGTGCCCATCGTGCAAGCCACCTCTCCCCCGCCCCTCGCTTACTTACGCCCCGACCCTCCAATAAACGCGTTATCATCTTGACCCATGAACATACGTTAGGAGCAATCATGCCAAACGAGAACAGCTACGAAGTCGCGCTGCAAAAGAGCAACGCCATTCGCGAGGGCCTGGCCAAGACGCCCGAGAAGTTCACCATGCTTACCGGCGACCGCCCCACCGGCCGTCTGCACCTGGGCCACTACTTTGGCACCCTCAAGGGCCGCGTCGAGCTGCAGAACATGGGCGCCAAGACCAACGTGCTCATCGCCGACTACCAGGTCATCACCGACCGCGACACCACCGAGCACATCCAGGACAACGTGTACAACATGGTGATGGACTACCTTGCCTGCGGAATCGACCCCGACAAGACCATGATCTACGCGCACTCCGCCGTGCCCGCCGCAAACCAGCTCATGCTGCCGTTCCTGTCGCTGGTGTCCGAGGCTGAGCTGGCGCGCAACCCCACGGTCAAGGCCGAGATGGAGGCCTCGGGCCACGAGCTCACCGGCCTTCTGCTCACCTACCCGGTGCACCAGGCCTGCGACATCCTGTTCTGCAAGGGCAATGTGGTGCCCGTCGGTCGCGATCAGCTGCCGCACATCGAGCTCACCCGCACCATCGCCCGCCGCTTTAACAACCGCTACGGCAAGGTGTTCCCCGAGGTCGATGCGCTGCTGTCCGAGACCCCACTGCTGCCCGGCCTGGACGGTCGCAAGATGAGCAAGAGCTACGGCAACGCCATCAACATCTCGATGACCGCCGAGGAGACGGCCAAGCGCATCAAGAAGAGCCAGACCGACTCCGAGCGCATGATCACGTTTGATCCCGAGAACCGCCCCGGCGTTTCCGGCCTGCTTTCGACCGCCGCGATCTGCACCGGCCGTTCCGAGGTCGAGATTGCCGAGGAGATTGGCATGGGCGGCTCCGGCCAGCTCAAGAAGTACGTGACCGAGGCCGTCAACGAGTACTTCGCGCCGATCCGCGAGCGTCGTCAGCGCTACGAGAACGATCTGGACTACGTGAAGGACGTGCTGCACGAGGGCAACCGTCGCGCCAACGAGATCGCCGAGCAGACCCTGGCCGAGGTTCGGGACGCCATGGGCATGGTGTACTAGACCGACCTGCTGGCTTGAACTTTCGATTGCTATAGGGCGGGCGCTACGGCGTCCGCCTTTTTTTGGTGCCCGACCGGTTCGGCTCCGCCCATCGCACTCCCCCGACAAACGGGAACGGGCCCGCCGGCAGTCAGTTGCCAGCGGGCCCGTTCCCGAAGTACACCGTTGAATCGCACAGAGGGGAGGGATGCGAATCAAACTCAACAGGGCAGGCTTTTTCATCGCCTATTGCCCGCTCCGTTGTTGAATAAAATATAGTTCACCGTGGTTTACTTTGCAGCATCAATATGAGCCGCCATAGCTTCTCCATAAGTTAGCCCCGGTAAACCTACAACGGAAAACCGCCGCAAAGGGGACAGGCACCTTTGTGGCGGTTTTGGCCACAGTAGAGCCGCTAGAACCCTGCTGGCCAGCGACAGGCGGCCAAGTCTACATGCATGTCGTCCTTAAACGCCACACCCTCCCCTAGCAAAAGCTCACGTTGAGCATCGGGACCGCCAAAAGCAAAACCCTCGCATATGCGCCCGTCGGCAAACACCACGCGATGGCAGGGAATCTCGCCGGGGCGCGGATTGCTGTGCAGGGCATACCCCACGTACCGCGCACTTCGCGCGCGACCGGCGAGCAGCGCCACCTGACCGTACGTGGCGACCATCCCCTCGGGGATCTGCTCGATCACCTCGTACACCCGTTCAAAAAAGCCCCCAGACGCCATCGCTCGCTCCCTTCTCCGCATTAACAGCATAAAGAAATGATCCCTTGGGGACGGAGGAAAACGGATCATTCGCGGCCTCCGTGCGGTCGATGATCCGTTTTCCTCCGTCCCCAAGGGATCATTTGTTGGCAGGTTGGTTAGTTGGCGGGCTGGAAGAAGGCTACGGCTACGGCACCGGGGCCTACGTGGGTGCCGATGGTGGCGCCGATGGTGTGAACGGGCAGTTCGCCCTCGGCGTGGCCAGCCCACAGTGCCGCGCTGTCCTCGATATACTTCTTGAGCACCGCATCCGAAAGGCCGGTATAGCCGAGCGCCAGCGGCATGGAAAAGTCGATGCCGCCCGCCTTTTCGACCTTTTGGTTCAGCAGATTGCGGCCGTTCTTGGAACCGCGCGCCTTTCCCAGCTGCACAATCAGACCGTCCTCGACAGCCACCACGGGCTTTACGTTGAGCAGCGTACCCACGGCGCCGGCCGCAGCAGACAGACGGCCGCCGCGCACCAAGTACTCCAGCGTCTCAAGCAGGCCGATAACCACCACGCGGTCGCGCACAGCCTCGACCGCCGCCGCGATCTGGGCCGCACTACGGCCCTCGTCCACCAAGCGCAGCGCATACTCGACCAGGACGCGCTCACCCAGGGTGACGTTGTTGCTATCAACCACGTACACATCGCCGCCCGGCGCCTCGGCCAGTGCGGTACGGGCGCTCTGATTGGTGCCCGAGAGCTTAGCGCCCACGGTAATAATCACAGCCTCATCGCCGGCTTCGCGAACCTCGGCGATAGCCTGCGAAAACGCGTACGGGTTAACCTGACCGGTCTTGGGCAGCTCATCGCGCTCCACGAGCATCTCGTAAAAGCGCTGGTGATCGATGTCGATGCCATCCATGAACACATCGGTTCCAAAGGTGACGGACAGCGGCAAAACGGCCAGTGCCGGATGCTCGGCCGGCGACATATCGCTTGCGGAATCGGTAATAATGCGAACGGACATAACGAATCCTTTCTTGCGCAGGTCCCGCGCAGGGAATTTTGACAGCAATGCCCCGGCACGGTATACGCGCTCAAACGGGACGATGCAGTTGTTAATGGGAAGCAAATGCCTTGGTGGCCCTACAGCTCGCGCAAGGTGTTGAGAATCGTACGCAGCGATGCATACATCTGCTCGCGCTGCTCCACGCCCATGGCCTTACCGGTGGTGTCGAGCACTTCACGAATAATGCAATCGGCCTCGTTCATGCTCTCGCCGCCCAACGTGGTCAGGCGAACCGGGGCGCGATACTTAACGGCGGCATCGCCCGAATCGTCAACTTCGACGTAGCCGCCCTCCTCCAGATGCGCCAGCGTGCGCGAGACGGCAGCGCGGGTCACACCAGCCATGCGGGCGAGGTCGGCACCAGTCAGACCGTCCTTGCTGCGCTCAAGATAGTACAGGCACATGATATCGGAGCCCTTAAGGCCCAGCCTTGCGCCCTCAGATGTCTTAATGCGCTGGATCTCCTTGTAGAGTCCGCTGATCAGTCCGACAAAGTCCTCGAAACGTGTCTCGTCGCTCTGTTGCATGGGAGACGACCGCCTTTCGCTTGCATAATGCTAACGGGTAAACATCTTAGCCGTACTTAACGACCGCCAGCCCTGCACGCCCTATTTGTTAACCCATCAACATAAAAACCACCACAAAGGGGACAGGCACCTTTGTGGTGGTTTTGACCGGCGAGTATGATTTGCAGAAGTTGCTACAGCTCCACG
Source organism: Collinsella sp. (assembly GCA_019425045.1). Taxonomy (GTDB): domain Bacteria; phylum Actinomycetota; class Coriobacteriia; order Coriobacteriales; family Coriobacteriaceae; genus Collinsella. Next base: position 18,703 of record JAHYYI010000028.1, on the reverse strand, counting down.
CGGGGATTGTCGCGGGTCACAAGCGTCTTAACGACAACCGTCGCTCCCAGATAGCGCTCAAGCAGCTCGGCTAAGCGATCGATGGCGGCCTGACAGTCCCCCATACGCTCGGGCTCTACGCACTCAATCGCCAAAAACACGTCGGCCGAATCGTCGGATAGAGCCGTTCGAACGCCATCGCGCCAGTTCCAGCAGCGGCACACGGCGCCCGCATCGTCAATGTAGGCGAGCTCGCCGGGCAGCGTCGGGTCGTCCGCTTCCTCGCCAAGCGGCAGGAACGCATCCCCGCCGTCGGTCACCTTCAAGCGAAGGTCCCCCTCAATCGCATGCAGATCCTCGCCTCCCACGGGCAGTGCATAGGACAGCGACACCGTGTTATAGATATCCACCGCGGGCGTAATGTGGCCCACCGGCTTGCCCTTGAGCACGCGCTTGAGCAGGTTCTCGATTGAACAGCGCGCGCCCTTTTTGGTCTTGAACAGACGATAGGCCTCGCGCCATGCCTTGACCGGTGCGTTCTCGCTGATTGTATCGCTGGTCAGATGACGCTCCGCATCGATATTGGCACGGTCGAGCAGCGCCGCTATCGCGTCCACATCCTCTTGAGGTATCTGGGCCGCGGGCTTCATACCCTCCACGACCACAACACCGACCGCCGCCTGAGGAAACAGCTCCCAAAATGAATCCTCGGCAATAAAGCTCTTCATACGTGCTCCCTTCACGATTCGCGCCCGAGCGAGGGCACCCAAACAAAAAGCGCCCTTACGACGGCCACCTTCAAAGTCCTACGGTGCCGCCACAAGAGCGCTTGCGCTGTCCCCATCCGGAGAAGGGGACGATATGTCAGGCGTATTGTAACCTGAGTCATCCGCGCGAGCAAAACCACCACAAAGGTGCCTGTCCCCTTCGTGGTGGTTTTGGGTCTAAGGCGGCGCTAGCGGCGGAGTCCCAGCAACCCGCGGCCGCGATGACGGGCCTCGGCGGACACCTGGGCGTGCGGGCCGGCGGCTTTGACGGACTCGGGCAGGTGCGAGTACTTCTTCTCGAAGTTCTCCTCAAACATCACGGCCAGGTTGTGCGCGGCCTCGTCGTAGCGAGCGGTGCTCTGCCAGTACTGGCGCGGCACCAGAATGCCGTCGGGCACGCCATGGCACGTGGTGGGAATGTCGACGTTAAAGATGTCGTCGTGCACGAACTCGCTGTCCTCGATGGTACCGTCGAGAGCGCGGGCCACCAGGGCACGCGTGTAGGCAAGCTCGATGCGATGGCCCACGCCGTAGCCGCCGCCAATCCAGCCAGTGTTGACCAGATAGACGCGGGTGCGACCGTCGGCGATACGCTCGCCGAGCATCTTGGCATAGACCATGGGATCGAGCGGCATAAACGGCTCGCCAAACAGCGAGGAGAACGTGGGCGTGGGCTCGGTGACGCCGACCTCGGTGCCGGGGATCTTGGCCGTAAAGCCCGTCACAAAGTGATACATGGCGGCGTCGGCCGTCAGGCGCGAGATGGGCGGCAGCACGCCAAAGGCATCACAGGTCAAAAACAGCACAACGCTCGGGGTGGTGCCCATGCCCTTGGTCCACGCGTTGGGAATGTGCTCGACGGGATAGGCCACGCGCGTATTGTGCGTGATCGAGACATCATCATAGTTAGGCTTGCGATTCTCATCGAGCACCACGTTTTCGCAGATGGCGCCAAAGCGGACGGCGTTGAAGATCTCGGGCTCATGGAACGCGTCCAGGCCCTCGCACTTGGCATAGCAGCCTCCCTCGATGTTGAAGATGCCCATGTCGGACCAGCCGTGCTCGTCGTCGCCGATCAGCAGGCGCGTGGGGTTGGCCGAAAGCGTGGTCTTGCCCGTGCCGGAAAGGCCAAAGAACACGGCCGTCTCGTGCGTGACGGGATCCATGCTGGCCGAGCAGTGCATGGGTAGCACGTCGTCCTCGACGGGCAGTAGGTAATTCATGACGCTGAAGATGGACTTTTTGATTTCGCCGGAGTAACCGGTGCCGGCAACCAGAATCACGCGCTCCTGGAAGTTGATGACCACGGCAGCGCTGGAGTTGAGGCCCTTGATGGCGGGGTCGCACTGGTAGCCAGGTGCCGCGAGCACGCAAAAGTCTGGCTCGCCGGTGCGCGCAATTTCGCGGGCGAGCGGGCGGGCGAGCATTTGCTTAATGAAGAGCGCCTGGCTGGCACGCTCGCAGGCAACGAGCAGGCGACGCGTATGGTTGCGGTCGGCACCGGCCATACCGCGCGTGACAAACACGTCGCGCTCGTTGAGGTAGTCGACGATGCCGGTCTTGATGGTCTCGTAGCTCTCGATCGAAAGCGGTCGGTTGACGGCGCCCCAGGCGATCTTGTCGTGAACATCGGGAGTGTCAACGATAAAGCGGTCGTTGGGGGAACGGCCGGTGCGCTCCCCCGTCTCGATCACCAGCGCGCCGTTGGATGCCATACGGCCTTCTTCGCGGCGGATGGCGTGCTCGACGAGCTCCGCGGCAGGTAGATCGACCAGCAGACGGGGCTGATTCTCGGCAGGATCTTCGACCAGCGTAATACCAAAGTTGGACAGAACTTCTGCAGGGGTAACACCAGGCATGGGGCCTCCTTAAAAACGCGACGCGCGGACGCGGCGCGCACTTTACTCACGTAAAGCCCGTTGTACCCGATATGCAAAAACGTTTTTGCGGCAACGGCGAAGCGACCGCCCAACGGTCAAAAATCGCAGGCAAGCGGCCTAGTCATTGGGGACACTTTTGAACAGGCAACGACCAAGCAGTGTCCCCGGATGCCGGCACTTAGGGACGTTCCCAAAGTGCCGGCACATAAGGAACGTCCCTAAGTGCCGACTACTGAATGGCGCCGCCGAAATTATTGAACAACCTGTTCAAAAACACGAGCAAACGCCGTCGCGTCTATACTAGAGCGCAGCATTAGAAAGGACTCCGCCTTGAGTATCACGCCCCTCGATAGCATCCGCCGCGCCATCGCCCGCCGCAATGGCGTCGCCGGCCCCACTGTAGCGAGCAGCGGTACAGCAAAGGCTCAGGGCGGACGCATCGAGAACGGTCTCTTCCCTGCCTCGCACACCGCCGAAGAGCTCGCGCGCATCCAGGAGCTGAGCCAGCGCAACGCCGGCGGCCCCGATAGCGACCAAGCCACACGTCGCCGGCGCGAGCGCGATCGCAAGCCCGGTCCCGTCCGCCGCATGGTGAACGCCTGGTGGAACCGTCTGCTCGGCGCCGTCTATGGCGGAGGCTTCTCCACGCAGGAAGCCGAATACGAGGAGCACGCCACCAGCCGCGACTACCTTTGGAACACCCTCGGCACTGCCGTGTGGGGCATGGCGTTTCCGCTGCTCACCATCGTGTCCACGCAGCTCGCGGGCGCCGAGGAAGCCGGAAAGTTCTCCATCGCCTTTGTCACCGGCACGCTCATCATGATCGCGTGCAACTACGGCGTGCGCAATTTTCAGGTCTCGGACATCGACGAAACGACGTCCTTTGCCTCCTACCAGCTCAACCGCTGGCTTTGCGGAGCATTCGCGCTGGCCTGCGGCCTTGCATACAGCAGTGCCCGCGGCTACGACGCGCAGATGGCAACGATCGGCCTGGGCGTCTATCTGTATAAGGCGATCGACGGCGTGGCGGACGTGTACGAGGGCCGCCTGCAGCAGGCCGATAAACTCTACCTGGCCGGCATGAGCCAAACGCTGCGCTCCGTCGGCGTCATCGCGGTCTTTAGCGTGGCGCTGTTCCTTACGCGCAGCATGCCCATCGCGGCCATGGCCATGGGTGTCACCGCCATCGCCTCGCTCGTGCTGGTCACCGCGCCGCTCGCCCTGCTCGAGACCGAAAAATCGCGGCGCGTGAGCCTGCGCGAAGTGGGCCGTCTCTTTGCGCAATGCGCCCCGCTCTTTGGCGCGCTCTTTTTGTTCAACCTTATCGAGAGCATGCCCAAGTTTGTGATGGAAGGTGCGCTGGCTTACAAATATCAGCTGTACTTTAATGCCCTGTTCTTTCCGGCTCAGGCCATTTTGCTGAGCATCGGATTTGTCTATAAACCGCAGCTTTTGCGTCTGTCGAGCATTTGGGCGAACCCGCGCAAACGCCGCCGTTTTGACTTGATTATTATTGCCGTTATGGCGCTGATCGTGGCCATCACCGGCGTGTGCGCCGTATTTATGGCAGGTCCCGGCATTCCCCTCATGAGCTTTATGTACGGCCTCAACTTTGAGCGCTACCGCACATTGGCGCTGCTGATGGTCGTCGCCGGCGGCGTAACCGCGGCCATCGATTTTATCTACGCCATCATCACAGTGCTGCGCCACGCTGGAGACGTCACCAAGATCTACCTGACCTGCTTTGCCGTGAGCGTAGTGCTCCCGGTGATCCTGATCAACCTGCTGGGCCTGATGGGTGCCGTCGTGAGCTACCTGGCTATCATGGCCCTACTGCTGGTGCTGTTGATTGTCGAATACGCCCACATTCGCCAACGCATAGAACGCGACCGCAACCCGTACGGCGCCTAATTAGCTGCCCCGGTCACCGGAATTTGCGATGGAATCTCCCCGACTGGGGTCTCGTTGCGAACAATATGCATCACGCAAAACTAAGTGAGTAGACTTTTACCGAATCCCCGACCACGCCAGCAAAGCACAAGTCTGTGACCTGCAGTTTTATTGAGGCAAATAAGTTGGGTGCTCGGCATTTCCAAAAAAGTCTACTCACTTAGCCAGCGGGCAGCCAAATGATTATTTAATCCCCGTCCCAGAAAAATCAATTAGCGGGCAGAAGGGCAAAAGTAGTCAAAAAGGCCCCGTCCCAAATTAGCTACCCTTTGCAGCGATTATTCGCCCGGGTTGATGTTCGCATAAAACTCCGCCCCGTCGTCCAGGCGCAGGATGCCCACGCGGCCGAACTCGGAACCGGTGGCCGCCGCACAGTCGATATCGATGCGATCGGGCACGCCGGCGGTATCCTCGCCACCCAAGCGCACCATCCGCCCGCGGCCCGACTCCTCATCGAGCCCTGCCAGGCCGCCAACCTCGCAATAACGCCCCAGCGACACCGTGGGCGTGTGGCCGCTCACCACGACCGGGCCCTTGCCCTCGGCAGAAAGCAGCCCCGTCGGGGCATCCCAGTAGCCGTGACGAATCCACAGCAAGTCATCGGACGACTGCACGGCGAGCATTTGCTGCAGCAGCTCGCTATCGGCATCGACCGCTCCCCTGCCGTCGCCGCAATCGACACCATGCTCAAGCAAAAACGCACGCGCCGCCTCGGTCTGAACGCCGGCGTGCACCAGCAGATACGGTCGCTCGGCAGTCTCGACCACCGCGTAGAGCGGCAGGGCGGCAGCCCAGCGCACCAGCCCCTCGTATGCCTCAAATTCCATTTCGTTGAGCTGCTGACGCGTGGTCCAACCGCCATTGATATCCCAGGTCTCGGCATCGAGCGGGTCCTGGCCAATGATCGCGTCGAGCATGATCTGCTCGTGGTTGCCCTTAAGCACGCGAGCGTTGGGCAGCGACCGTACCAAGTTAATGACGCCGACCGGATCGGGACCGCGGTCGATCATGTCGCCTAGCACGTACAGCGTGTCGTCGGACGTCAGCGAGATCTTGGAAAGGGCCTCGTCCAGCGCGCGCACGTGCCCGTGAGCATCAGATGTCACATAGATCGCCATGGAACGCCTTTCCCTGCATTACGGCCGAAGCCCGATGCCACGACTAAAACTTCAAGTTGAACTTAAACGTTACCCATTGTACTCCGTTGCAATAAAGCTGGAAAGTGCCACCGCTGCCAACGGTCACAAGCGGCCGCCCGCACGCCCCGAAAACACCGCGCCACCAGCACCAACGCCCCAACCAGCACCGCCCGCGCCCCCCGCCTCGTGTCGATAATGCGAACGCCCGCGGCTCGGCCCCATAAACCCACCATCTTTGGGTACAAATAACCGCAGACAACTGACCGTGCCACGCCAACCACCCAGGAGCGGACACTACCCATGAACCAGATACTTCTCTTTATCGGCCTCGTCATCATTTTGTGTCTGACCATCAAACCCGTCGGCAAAAAGCTCCCCTTCCCTACCCTGCTCATCTTTATCGCGCTCGGCATGCTGCTGGGCGTCAACGGGCCGGCGCACATCGACTTTAGCGACTACGCGCTTACCGAAACCGTCTGCAGTACGGCGCTGCTGTTCATCATGTTCTACGGCGGCTTTAACACCAACATCGACCGCGCCAAGCCCGTCGCCGCGCCCGCGGTACTGCTGAGCACGCTCGGCGTTATCGCCACCGCCGGCATCACGGGCGCCTTTGCGCATTTTGCACTAGGCTTCGACTGGATCGGCGGCCTGCTGCTGGGCTCGGTCGTGGCGTCGACCGATGCGGCGAGCGTCTTTAGCGTGCTGCGCGAGCACAACCTTTCGCTAAAGGGCGCGACTGACTCGCTGCTCGAGGTCGAATCGGGCTCCAACGACCCCGTCGCCTACATGCTTACCGCGGTGCTCGCGACCCTCGCGGCGGGCGGCGACATCGACATTCCCGTGCTGTTGGCCAAGCAGATCACCCTGGGCGTGGGACTGGGCCTTGCCATCGGCTGGACATCCAGCCGCCTGATTGAACGCGCGCACGCAACGGCCGAGGGCGCGCAGACCATCTTTTTGTTCGCCGTGGCGATCGTTGCCTACGCGCTGCCGAGCTACCTGGGCGGCAACGGCTTTTTGGCCGTATACCTGGCAGGCATTGTGCTGGGTGCAAGCGACATCACCGGCAAGGTCGAGATGGCCCACTTCTTTGATACCCTCACCGAAATGGCCGAGATGACCATCTTCTTTTTGCTGGGCCTGCTCGTCACGCCCGCGCGCCTGCCGCAAATGCTGTTGCCGGGCCTGGCGCTCATGGCGTTTATGCTCTTCGTGAGCCGCCCCATCGCCGTCGGCCTGCTGTTGGCGCCCTTTAAGACCAATCCTCGCCAAGTCGCGCTCGTAAGCTGGGCGGGTCTGCGCGGCGCGGCTTCGGTCGTATTCAGCCTCTTTGCCGTGGTGGTCGGTGTTCCCGGTGGGCACGATCTGTTTGACCTGGTGTTTGTGATTGCCGTGTCGAGCATTGTGGTGCAGGGATCGCTGCTGCCGGCGGTGGCGAAAAAGCTCGACATGATCGACGCGGAAGGCGACGTGCGCCGTACGTTTAACGACTACCGCGACGAGGACGGCATGTCGTTTGTCAAGCTCAAGGTGGGCGCGGGTCATCCGTTTGCCGGTCGCTCGCTTGCGGACATTGGCAGCGTCACCGACATGCTCGTGGTCCTGGTGCTGCGTGACGGCGCACACCCCGTGCTGCCCAACGGCGATACCATAATTGAGGAAGGAGACCTTCTGGTGATGGCCGCGCCGACGTTTGAAGAGCGTGCCGAGGTTACGCTGCGTGAGGTCACCGTGACGCCCCACGGTCGCCTGGCCGGCCAGCGTCTTCGCGATGTGCCGCAAGGCAAGCACCCCTTTATCGTGGTGATGCTCAAACGCGACGGCCAAACCATCATCCCCGACGGCAATACCCTCATATACGCCGGCGACGAAGCCGTCATCGCCACGCTAGCGTCGTAGCCATCCCCACCCATAACTTGCGGTGAAATAGGGACTGAATAGGCCTTCTAGCAGCCTAAACAGTCCCTATTTCACCGCAAGTTATTGAGGGGATGGGGTTGAGGGGTGGCTATGGCTACCAGCCGTCGTCCGTATCATCGCCTGTGGCGAAGGCACGGAGGTCGAGGCCTTCGCGTTCGGCTCGGGCTAGGAGCTCTTGGGGCGACTCGTCCTCGATATCCATCACGTCGAGCATGGCGGCCGGAAAGCCCACGCCCGCCGCAGACCCCACGCGGTCGAGCAGGCTCTCGCGCAGCTGACCTACGTCAACTTCGATCTTCATGGTGAAACCTCCTACCGGCCAATCGCGACCGAACAAACCGCACACCCCAAATGATGTGCAATAAATACCAGATACGGCCATAATAAAACAATGAACATCAGGGAGGTTGCGGACGATGGATAAGCTCGATGCCATGACGAAACAAGTCAGGGACTTTTGTGATGCACGCGACTGGCGCAAATATCACACGCCAAAAGAGCTTGCCATAGGCATGGCAACTGAGTCCTCCGAGCTCCTTCAGCTCTTTCGTTTTGTGAGCGACGAGCGCATTGCAGAAATGTTCGAAGACACCGAGCAACGCCAAGCTATCGAAGACGAAGTCGCCGACACGCTTCTTTTCCTTCTGCGTTTCTCAGATTTAAATGAAATCGACCTGCCAGCGGCGCTTTCGTCCAAGCTCAAGCGCAATGGCGAGCGCTACCCCGTCGATGCATCATCTAACGAATACAGAAAGGCGGACCATCATGAGTAATGAGTTCGCCCTTCGGCAATACACGCTTCCCCTACCCCAGCCCTTTGAGACAAGCGAATCGCTTCAGGACTTTGGCACGCCAAAGCCCGGGACCCATCATGACGAGAGCTGGCCCGTCCTTTACATTCTTACCAACAGCAAAAACAAGACGGCATACATCGGCCAAACAACCAATTACCAGCGCCGTATGAAACAACACGCTGCAAACGTGGACAAGGACTTCGACCGGACCCTTCTGATCGACAATCCCACCTTCAACCAATCCGCAACGTTCGAGTTCGAGAATCGACTTATTGAGCTGTTCTGTGCCGACGAAAAATACCAGGTCACCAATGCCAACAACGGCTATGCCCAATTCGATTATTTTGAGCGGCCTCAGTATCGCCAGAGGTTCCGAGACCTCTGGACAAAGCTTCGCGAAGAAAACTACGCGATTCATCCGATTGCAGAGCTCGAGAACTCCGATCTGTTCAAGTTCTCGCCTTTCAAGACGCTTACGCCCGACCAATACGAAACGATCGAGACGATTTTTAAACGTCTCGAACAGGAGCATGAAGACGTAAAACATGGCGGCTCAAAAAGAGAACGTATAACCGTCGTGAATGGCGCGCCGGGAACAGGTAAAACAATCCTCGCCATCAGTCTCATGTTCAAAATCAAAAATGAGCCCAACCTTTCCGGCCTGCGAGTCGGTTTTGTCACCCCCATGGATTCCCTGAAAAAGACCCTCAGGAAACTCACGCACTTCCTTCCAGGGTTAAAGCCTGGCGATATCTTGAGCCCCAGTGACGTAACCAAAAATGATCGTTATGACATCCTACTTGTCGATGAAGCACATCGACTGGGTAATTATCTAAGCATGGGCTCCGGCATCAAGGCCTTCTATAGCACTTGTGATCGTCTTGACCTTCCGCACACAAGCAACCAAGTTGACTGGATATTCAAATGCTGCGACAAGGCATATCTGTTTTATGACCCCAAGCAGCAAGTCAGGGCATCCGGCCTCAATCGAGACGGTCTTGAGCGGCGACTTAACCAACTCGAAGAAGAGGGCATTGAAACTGAAGAGTTCAGCCTAAGCACGCAAATGCGAGTACGCGGCGGCGATGAGTATCTCGACTTTGTATATGATCTACTCGATAACAAAGCGTATATGCATGCCGGCATGAAATTCAAGGATCTCTTTTCATCGGAGCCTTACGATTCGCGAGCCGGGGATCCGGACAGCGATATCCCCAGATACCAGTTTGGAATCGTCGACCGATTTGAGGATTTCTGTTCCCTGCAGCAAGCCAAGGAAGAAGAAGTTGGTCTATCCCGCATGACGGCAGGCTTTGCGTGGAAGTGGGAAACCAAGACCAATAAAGATACGTTCGATATCGTCATCGAGGGCATTCATAAACGCTGGAATTCAACTCAAAAGGATTGGGTCAACTCTGCCAACGCCGTCAATGAGGTTGGTTGCATTCACACAGTGCAGGGCTACGACCTCAATTACGGATTCGTAATTCTGGGTCCCGACATTTACTACAACACCGATAAAGGAGCTGTCTGCGTTAACAAGGCGAATTTCAAAGATGCCGTCGCAAAGAAAAAGGCAAGCGACGACGACCTACGAAAGATCATCGTCAACGCCTACTATGTCCTCATGACGCGTGGCATGCTGGGAACGTTTCTTTATGTATGCGACCCGGCACTCAAGGAGTATTTGTCACGGTATATCCCGGTGATATAGACCTAACGACCGCCCTCCCCCATGTAACCATCCTGTAAATCATAGCGGCGCACTCGAGTTTTACCGTGATACGGTCGCGCCTGGCGCTCCACTGTGCTAAAGTATCCCGAACGTTCAAACGACTACGAGGGGAACTAGAAGATGGCACGTGTGCACAACTTCTCAGCTGGCCCGGCCGCGCTGCCCACAAGCGTGCTCGCCGAGATCGCCGACGAGATGATGGACTACCGCGGTTGCGGCATGTCCGTGCTCGAGATGAGCCATCGATCTAGCATGTACCAGCAGATCATCGACGACGCCGAGGCAACCCTGCGCCGCCTGCTGAGCATCCCCGACAACTACCGTGTCCTGTTTTTGCAGGGCGGCGCCACGCTGCAGTTTGCGGGCATCCCCATGAACCTCATGCGCCGCGGCCGCGCCGGCTACGTCGTGACCGGCAACTTCGCCAACAAGGCGTACAAGGAGGCCGCCAAGTACGGCGAGGCCGTGCTGCTCGCGAGCTCCGAGGACACCAACTTCGACCGCATTCCCAACATGGCCGACATCAACGCGCGCATTGCCGCCGAGGCCGCGAGCGATGGGCTCGACTACGTCTACACCTGCCAGAACAACACCATCTTTGGCACCATGTACCACGAGCTACCCGCTTGCGGCGATGTGCCGCTGGTCGCCGATGTCTCGAGTTGCTTTCTGTCGCAGCCGCTCGACCTCGAGCGCTACGGGCTCATTTACGCCGGCGCGCAGAAAAACGCCGGCACCGCGGGCGTCACCGTGGTTATCGCGCGCGACGACCTGATCGCCGAAGGCCCCGCCTTTGCGCAAACGCCGCAGTACATGGACCTTAAGACCCAGGCCGCCAAAGGCTCCATGCTCAACACGCCCAACACCTTTGGCATCTACGTGTGCGGCAAGGTGTTCCATTGGGTGGAGGAGACCGGCGGACTTGCCGCCATGGCCGAGCGTAACTGGGCCAAGGCCAACCTGCTCTATGACCTGCTCGAGCACAGCGAGCTGTTCCATGGCACCGCGCAGGCCGACAGCCGCTCCATCGCCAACGTCACCTTCCGCACCGGCGACGCCGAGCTCGATACGGCCTTTGTCACAGGCGCGACCGAACACCAGATTCAAAACGTCAAGGGCCATCGCCTGGTGGGCGGCATGCGCGCCAGCGTCTACAACGCCGTCACCATGGAGGACGTGCAGGCGCTGGCCACGTACATGAAGGACTTCGAGGCGCAGCATAGTTTGAGTCCGCGATCTAACTAGCCCGCAACGCGCGGGCCGACCAGCCACTTCAAACCACCTGTTTAAACCAAACCTGCTAAGGAGTTTTCCATGCGCAAGATCAAAACCATCGACGACATCACCAAGGACGGCAAGGTCGAGTTTGGCGAGGGCTACGAGTTTGTGAGCACCGCCGAGGAGGCCGACGCTATCCTGATGCGCTCCACCGACCTGCACGGCTACGAGCTGCCCGAGGGCATCCGCGCCATCGCCCGCTGCGGCGCCGGCGTCAACAACATCCCCGTCGAGGAGTACGCCAAAAAGGGCGTCGTCGTCTTTAACTCCCCCGGTGCCAACAGTAACGCCGTCAAGGAGCTCGTCCTGGGCATGCTGGTGCTTTCGAGCCGAGGCGTGGTGCAGTCGATGAATTGGGTGCGCGACAACGCCGACGACCCCGAGATTCAGGTCGACGCCGAAAAGGCCAAGAAGGCCTTTGTGGGCCGCGAGCTCAAGGGCAAGCGCATCGGCGTTATCGGTCTGGGCAACGTGGGCTCCAAGGTCGCCAACGCCTGCGTCGACCTGGGCATGGACGTCTACGGCTACGATCCGTTCATTTCCGTCGAGCACGCATGGGTGCTGAGCCGCGAGGTGCAGCGCGTCGGCACGCTCGAGGACCTCTGCCGCGGCTGCGACTACCTCACCGTGCACGTGCCCAGCAAGGCCGACACCATCGGCATGATCAGCACCGAGCAGATTAACCTGCTGGCGCCCGACGCCGTGCTCATCAACTACGCGCGCGAAACCATCATTGACGAGGACGCCGTTGACGCTGCCCTGCGTGAGGGCAAGCTGAGCTGGTTTAGCTGCGACTTTGCCACGCCCAAGACCGTCAAGATGCCCAACACGTTTATCACCACTCACTCGGGCGCCGGCACTGGCGAGGCCGAGGCCAACTGTGCCGACATGGCCATCAGCGAGCTCAAGGATTACCTGGAGAACGGCAACATCGCACACAGCGTCAACTACCCCGCCTGCAGCATGGGCAAGGCGCGCGCCGCGAGCCGCATCGCCTGCCTGCACGCCAACGTGCCCAACATGATCGGCCAGATCACCGCAATCCTGGCCAAGGACAACGCCAACGTGCAGCGTATGACCAACGAGTCCGCCGGCGAGAACGCCTACACCATGTTCGACACCGACGAGCACCTGGACAGCAGCACCATCGAGGCGCTCAAGCAAATTCCGTCGATGTATCGCGTGCGCGTGATCAAATAGCGCCGGCGCCAAGCCTGCCAGGCAGACCATGAAGCCCATTCGGCCCCCGTTTTCACGAAACGGGGGCCGATTTCGTTGCTCCGGCTGGTTTTGAAAATGCTACCCATAATAAGTTTTTTCGGATAATCGACAGTGAGGCCCTAGTCGCTAAGCACAACTGCTTTTACAAACAGCTTTATCAGGGGTTTTAGTAGGTAAAAATCGATCTCTATATGCCAAACTAAAGTTGACTGTCCATTTTCCGAAATAACTTGCTCTAGGTAGCACTTTTCAAGCCAATTCCAAGGAGCAATTGAAGGCTATTCGCAACTAAAACCCTAGCTTCCGCGACCGTTTTCCACCCGCGCGGCTACATTCCCGCCCAATCGATAAAAATCTCCTCACGAAGTCGCCGTTCGAGCTCTTGCTGCCGCGGCGTCTTGTCTTTCAGTGGCACATCGAGATAGGACATGATGAGTTCCGTCACCACGCGGAAGGCATCGGAGTCGACCAGCTGACCATAGGTCATCAGAACGACGGGATATCCCATCGTCTGCAGGGCCGTCGTTCGATCGGAGTCCGAGATCTTGGATTCTATGGATCCGTGAATGGCTTTACCCTGGCATTCAACCAGACACTCTCGGCTGCCATCCTTATTTGACAGCAAGATATCGGCGTAGCGCCTATCAAGCCCCGAAATCAGGCGGGCGCTGCGCGTCATGCGAATCTCGACGTTATTGGTAAGGCGCAGCCCTTCGCCGCCGCGCAGCCTCGAAAGGCCAAACAGCATCGAAGCTTGGACCTCAAGCGGCGATGCCACAACCCCCGTAATGCATTTCGCGGCACGTGTGAATGATTTAGCACCGCGGAGTCCCTGGATCTTATTGGCGAACTCCGTAAGGTCAGAGAGCTCGATCAAGGGAGGTCGTTTCCACAAGTCCGTTGGATTCCCCGAGGCATCCTTTACGTTTTCCCAGCCCGACCGTGCGTCACCCCACCGGCTCCCATATGCCTGCTCAAGCGCCAACTTTACTTGAGGTGCAATCTTGCACACGGCAAAGGTGCCGCACATCTCAAACATGCACATGATCAGACGCTCGTTTGAAACCGAGGAAGCCAGGGTCAGCAGGGTAAAGAGCGGGGACGCGACATCAAGGCCAAACTCCGTCTGCTGCACGGAGCCAAACGGCCTCTCCCCGTTCCAAACATGTCTGACAATGCGACCGCCCTTACGTCCGCAGCCGCCCTGCGCCAACACATGTAACGGAGTGCGCAGGAAATGCTTGACGAGTGGATGTTCACAAAGGCGCTCCCTGCGCGGATCGTCCGCAGAATCGGGCAGGTCCGGCATTATCGCCAAGACCTGTGGGGGTATCCGGTGATACCGAAAGGCAGATATGTCGCACAGCATGTCGTCCATGGAGAGTACGTACCCACTGCGTCGTTTGTAAACCCGCCCGGACGGCAAACGCGATGGCTCGGCCTGCGAACGGTAAATGCTGCTACGTGCACGTCGCGAATCTGCAGGTGACTTACAATCGGTTTGCAAAGCAAACTGATTCTGAGGTTTCATATGGTTGATGATGACGAGGGCGGCTATCGCCCCTTTGTCGTGCCCGACCACGCCAAGGTCTGGGTCGACATGCGCCTGACGCCGCCGACCGATACGGCCGCCGCGATCAACATGGTCGAGCAGGCCACTGCCACCGCCGAGGCCGCGGTTCCCGGTTGCCATGGCAGTTTCGCCGTGACGGGCGATCGCCCCGCCATCGAGCGCGACCCGAACTCTCCCCTTCTAGCTGCGCTCAAGCGCGCCGCCGATGACGTGACAGACGCGGACGTGCCCGCCAGCTTCTTTACCGGCTGCACCGATACCGCCGTCATTGCCGGCAAGACGGGTAACCGCAATTGCATGAGCTACGGCCCCGGCTCGTTGGTGCTCGCGCATAAGCCCAACGAGCCGGGGCCATGCCGATATCGTTCGCTGCCAGAACGTGCTCATCGCGCTTGTTGACAACACGCTCTGGGACGCAAGCGTCCAAGTTGGGGCATAATAAGCCGCGAACAAACCGACTCGCGCGTTAGGACCGCCCATGAAAGCACTTCCGTTTCCCTGCATCCGCCCAGCTCAGGACCGCGTGCTCGAAGCGCTGCCGCAGATGGGCGGTATCCTGAGCAGCAACGACGCCCTGCGCGACGCCATCGCCGACGGGCTTATGCTCAAAGATCCGGGCGCGGCGTATTACGCGTACGAATGCTCCGGAGAGCCGGGGCGCGTGACGGGCGTTGTGGCGATTTGCCCGGTCGGCGTACTGGCGGGCGACGGCGCGACCCCCGCAGGTGCCACCGCAGCCGCCCGCGCAATCGCCGAGCTTAAGGTCCAGCCGCGCCCTGTGTCGCTTACCTACGAGGCGTCGCCCGTCATGGATATCATCCTGGGCGCCGCCAAAGAGGGTGCGTCGCTCTATGCCGTCACCGACCCCGCCGGCATTACGCACCGCGTGTGGGAGGTCAAGCGCGAGGACGCCGTTGCCGCCATCCGAGCCATGCTCGACCAGGCACCAGAGCCAGCGCCGGCTGACGACCCCACCTATGCCGCCGCGCTGACAGGGGCGGCGCAGCTCCTGGCGGACGAGGCCCGCACAGCCGGCACCTACACGGGCAAAGAGCCGTTCAACTTTACCGTTGCCGCGTTATTCCCCGCCGCACAGGTCGCCGGCGGCGCGCCGCAGGTTCCGACGGGTCTGCTCACCCACCAGATCGCACGGTTCTAACAGGGTCTAAACGCCCAGCACAAAGACTCGGCAGCTCAACAAACAAGGGGCGGGGATACATGCGCATGCATCCCCGCCCCTTTCACATCGAGCAATGATGTCGGCAATCCACGTCGCCACGCCCAGGCTACCCGCGCTGCGGACCCGCTGCCGCCACCAGCGGCTCAAGACCCAGCTCGCGCGCATAATCTTCCTGCGTAAAGACTTCGACCAAGTCAAACGTATCGGTCACATCGTCAAATGCAAAATGCAGCACCGAGCAGTTGCCCGGCACACGGTCGCGCTCGTCTGCCGCCGCGCCCTTCACGTAATCCATAAACTCCTTGATAGCCGAGCCATGGCTTACCGCGAGCACGCACGAATGATCCGGGCGTCGCATAAGATCGGTCAACGTCGCCACCATGCGCTCGCGCACCTGCATCTGCCCCTCGCCGCCGAACTGGCGGTAAAAGTCACGCCACGGACGCCCAGGCATCAGCATCACGCGCTCGGCCTCGAAGTCACCAAAGAACCACTCACGCAGGCCATCAAGGCGCTCGTAGGCAAGGCCCGGCCACAGGTTGGCGATAGTCTGCTCGGTGCGATGCAGCGTCGAGGTGTAGGCGTGGTCGGGCTCGATGCCACGCGCTCGCAAGAACATGCCAGCGCGCGCCGCCTGCTCGCAGCCCAACTGCGTGAGCGGCGAATCACTCCAGCCCTGAATAATGCGCTTGAGGTTAAATATCGTCTGTCCATGACGGACCAGATACAGGTCTTTATTCATAGGGGTCCTTTCGTTCGTTACCAGTCAAGGAGCGAAAACGCCCCGTCGCAATAGCCAAAATGAAGCACGGCACCGTTGTCGGGCTGTCCTCCCCCGCCGGCCACATACTCAAGAAACTCCTGACAGGCAGAGCCGTGGGAAACGGCCAACACGCAGTCGTGCCGAGGCCGGGCCATAATACGAGACAGCGCCGCGACCATACGTGCGCGAAGCTCACTTTCCGACTCGCCACCAAAGGCCACCGGATAATCGCCCCAGGGTTGCGCCGGCATCTCGCGGTTTGATGTGCCCTCCAGCGAGCCCAGGCGCCACTCGCGCAGGTCGTCGACCGGCTCTATGGGAAGGCCCTCACCAACAATAAGCTCGGCCGTGTGGCGTGCCCGACCCAACGGAGACGAATACGCATGGTCAAAGGAGATGCCACGCGCCTCAAACGCCGCGCGCGTCGCCAGTGCCTGCTCGCGCCCGCGCGCCGTAAGCGGCGAATCGTGCCAGCCCTGCAAAATGTTCTGCACATTGAGCTCGGTCTGCCCATGCCGCACCAAATACAGATCGGCCACATGCCCTCCCCTCGTACCACCACAAAGGGGACGGGCACCTTTGTGGTGGTTTACCGCCGGATCACGCCGCGGCGACGCTCAACTACACCAGTACGTCGGCGAGTAGACGCTTGGGTACGTGGTGTACCTGTGCCTCGTCACGCCAGTAATTAATAGAGCCGTCGGGGTTGGAATCAATTGCATCGATCACCTGTGTCTCGGCGGGAACGCCAAAGACCATGATCAGCTTGACCTCGTACTTGTCGCCGTCAAGTCCCATGACATCAATCGCACGAGGCGGAAAAGCCTTGAACATGCACGCCGCCACCTCGGGCGTAGCGCTGCGGGCGGCGAGCATCATCGTCTGCGCGGCGATACCAGCGTCTGCCTCGGTAATTGGCGCGGCAGGCATGCCCGGAGCGGGACGCTCGGCAAGGATCGCGATATAGCCGGTCGGGCGCTCGCCCTCGACAGGACCCGACCAATCCTTGAGCGCACCAGCCCATGCGAGCTTTTCAAATAAGCTCGAACACTCCTCGGCGTCGCTCACCACATGAAAGCGTAGGCGCTGAGCATTGGCGCCGCAGGGAGCCAGGTGCGCCAGCTCTGCCAGCTCGAGCAAAAACTCGCGCGGCACGCGCATGGACTCGTCAAAGCGACGGCATGTGCGAGCACGACGGACCAGCGCGTCAAACGATTCCAGACCGAGCTTTTCGCAGCCCTGCTTTGCCATCGATTCGACACTCGACGGTGCCTCGGGAACTGCTTCGTTCATAGGAACCCCCCAATACAAGCCAATTGTTCTTAGGAAAATCTAACCTAAAACGCAGGCAATAACGAACAGAGCCGCAATGTTCTACACCTGTTGAATAGAAAAACGCGACATGGGGAACAACGAGAACAAATCGGGACCTTTGGGTTACACTTCGCCCTCCCCGACCCATACGCCGGTGCCTTTAGGCGATACTTGTTGTAGCAACTGCGGCATACGCCGCAAAAACAACAATGACGGCAAACGCCGCGCGGAAAGGAGACCTCATGGGCATCTTTAAGAACGACGACCAGCAGTCGAACCTGTTTGGATTTGACGAGAAAAGCATGGCAGGCAAGGCAATCAAGGCCGTGCGCTGGATCTACGCCGTCACGGGCGTCATCGCGCTGCTTGCCGGCATCGCGCTGCTGTTTGCGCCCGCCAAGTCCCTCGTCTTTTTGACGACCGTCCTGGGCTTCTACTTTGTGATCACGGCTGGCGTCAGGCTGTTCACCGCCATTTTTGAGCCGCTACTGCCCGCCGGCTGGCGCGTGACGAGCATCATCTCCAACCTGCTCATCATCCTGGGCGGCGTCATAATCCTGCGCAATCAGGCCTTCTCGACCGCGACGCTCACCACGCTCGTGGTGGTCGTGGCTGGCTTTGGCTGGATCGTCGAAGGTGTCATGTCCATTCTGGAGTCCGAGCTTTCGTCCAACCGCGCCCTCGCCATCCTGAGCGGCGCGCTCTCCATCATCGCCGGCATGTTCGTGTTTATCTATCCACTGTGGTCGGCAAAGATGCTCGTCATCTTTAGCGGCGCCGCGCTCCTGGTGTTTGGGGTGACGCTGATTATTCGCGCTATCCGCTTTGGCAAGCTGGTGCGCTAGATGCCGCGAACGCTGTTTATTGATGCTGACGCCTGCCCGGTCACGCGTGAGTCGATCGACTGCGCGCGGCGGGCGGGCGTCGCCGTGGTGATTGCCGGCAACAGCACGCAGAACCTGGAGCGGCACATTCGCCGCGACGATCCACGTGATGCCGAGCACGCGCGACGCGGCTTTTGGGTCACCACGCTCGATGTGAGCGTGGGCGCCGATAGTGCCGACTTTGCCATTGTCGAACGTCTGCAGGCGGGCGACGTGGTCGTGACGCAGGACATTGGCCTGGCGAGCATGGTGCTCGGCCGCGATGCCTCCGCCATCGGCGTGCGCGGGCGCGTGTACGACAAGGCGACCATCGACATGCAGCT
>JAHYYI010000027.1 GCA_019425045.1 Collinsella sp. | reverse complement strand
ATGTCATGCGGACTCCAAACCGGACCTGATGGTCCAACTTTTTGTCCGCAGCCCCGTTCCAACGGGAAATTGCGTCCCATTATTCGGTCAAGAAACGGGATGCATTTTCCCAATGAGAGCAAAACCGGAAAATGCATCCCACAATCAGCCCTCAAAGTGGGACGCCGTTTCCCAATGAGGCTCAAGCGGAAAATGCATCCCGGAATTTGCGCTCAAAGTGGGATGCGGTTTCCGGTTGAGGGTCTAAGGGGAAAGTGCGTCCCAGAATCGACGCTTGAAATGGGATGCAGTTTCCCGATGAGGCACTCGACGGAAAATACATCCCAGAAATGGCCTTTGAGCTGGGATAGGATTTCCGCGGCATCTCGGATTCTCAAAAATGAGACACGCCGTTGGCGAAAATGAGACACGTGATATCGGGCATCGGACGTATCATTTGCAAAAATGAGTCCACTCCACTCGAGTAAAGCGAGGTCCCTCATGTACGTTCCACACCCCCGTATCCGTAGGCTGTCGAAAATCCCGCTTGTTGGGACGGCGGCGCTTGCTGCGTTGATCGCCACGAGCGTCGCCTGCTTCACGGCCACGCCCCAGGTTGCCCAGGCGGCAGACGCGCCCGCAATCACCGATATGACCGAGCAGGATTATCAAGCCCTGGGTCTGGGCACGAGCGAGGACATTCCGGCCGATACCGTTGGCCCCTATTCCACTGATACCCCCACGACGTTTGCCACGCGCAGCGAGGTCTATATGGCAGCTAACGGTAGCCATGGCAATCGCTACACTCTGCGCGACAAGCTCGAGAACGTCGAGCGCGGTGACATTGGCGGCAGCAGCAAACTCACCGATGGCTATGGAAGTGTGTGGGGCGCCGCAAAGTTCTGGCAAAACGTCAACAACTTCGATACGAACAGCGATCTCTACAAGCATAGCGACTACGGTGGCGGCACCTGGTCGTACCTAAGCAACAATGAGTCCTCAACAGTGCTCGCCAACGACAACAACGGTTTCTCGGGCATTCACGCCACGAGTGTTGAGTTCTGCAGCGACGCCAGCACGGGCAAAAAGAGCCGCGTTGCCGAGCTCCGTGCCTACGGCGACAGTTCCTCCACGACGATTGACGGCAAGTCATACGCCGGAAAGGTTGAGCTGGTCCTCTACTCGTTTAGCAACGGGCGTACGCGCACTCTCGACACACACCTGCCGGTGACGGTCAACACTAATATGATGTACGAAGGCCGTTTTAAGTACCTGGATGCCGGTTACCTGCAAGAGCACGACGCCGTCTTTGATGTCGAGGCGGGCGATGTCGATGGCGACGGCGTCGACGAGCTTTTTGTCTACGCGGGCTGCTATGTCGACGAGAACGGCGTGCGCAAGGCTGTAGTCGACATGTATGACTTGGAGGGCGGCAACTGGAAGCAAAGTGTCGTCAAGATCGATGCCGGTAACGCCGCGGACTACACCACGCACAACAAGGGCGGGAACGACTCCTGGACGCAGCTTCAGTCAGCTCCTGTCGTTTCGCTAGCGGCCGGCGACCTCGATCGCGATTTTTGCGATGACCTCGCCATCGTGGTCTCGGCACCCTACGGCAAGAAGAATATTGATAAGTCGACCCATTGCGAGCTGTTTTCGTGGGATGCATCCAAGGGTGCGCTCGTCCATGTCGATGCTCTGGGCGACGCGGGCGCAATCTCCCTCTCCGCGAACGACAAGACCATGGTCGCTGCGAATGCGACGTTCGGCACGTTTGCCGCCTACGATGAAGAAGGAAAGAAGACGGGTGAAACCGTCACGGGCCTTATTCTTGCGGGCTATGACTGGCAACGCAGCGCTTTTGATTACGGCGCTTCTGACGGCAGCAAGGGGCTGTACGGCGCGCTGTACCGCTACGCGTATTTTGACTCGGAGTCTGGCGAGTTCAAGCTTTCCGATTGCAAGGAATACAGAGACGGGCTCCTCGCCTCCTATGGGCTGATGCATGTGCCCAACAGCGCATGGAAGGATAGCGCTCAGGATAAGCGCTATCCGTGCACCTTGGCGCCTATTGCCCTTGCCACTGCCAACCTTGACGGCCTGTCCGAGCAGCTGGCGGTCGACGAGGTGCTCGTGGGCGGCGATGTGTTCCGCGACTTTGCCTGCAACACGGCACAGAGCGGGGCTCAGGGCTTGGGGTCCATGGTCGGAACCATGAGCATGAGCGGTCAGCAATACAACAGCAGCAACAAGCATGACCACAAGGGTATAGAGCAGGTGTGGATCAGCGACGTCAAGGCGGGCAGCGTCTCGGGTTCGGACCGCTATAACGAGAGCTTTATCGCCGTGGTGGGCAAGCACCGCGACGAGGACCTGCGCAAGAACGATGACTACTATTGGATGACCGCCTCGCATTTTTCGCTCGACGAGAACGGAAAGGTGCGCCGCGGCGAGGAGCAGGTGATTAGCGAGAGCAACCGTCGCGGCACTACCTATGGCACATTTATCTCGCTCGCGCTGCCCGATGTCGACAACGACAGCGTCAAGATTACGTACAAGGACCGCTACAAGGTCTATACCAACCCGCGCGTGCTTGCCGTGCTGCAGGATGCGCCCTATGTTGAGGATCTGGAGCAGGCATACGGCTATCTGGTGTTGGGCGGCACGTCATACGGAGAGGAAAAGGGCACGGGGACATCCCAGGGCTATACCATTGGCGCCGAGTTGGGCGTTGCCGTCGAGGTGCAGACCGGTCCGCCCCTGGTCGCGATGAATGCTTCAGTCGATTTTGCCGCCGAGGGATGCTATGACTACCGGAGCGAGCGCACGGTCAGCGCAAGCGTAAGCTATGAGTCGCATGCCGGCGAGGGTGACAAGGCCGTGCTCTACACGATTCCGATGGTCTATTACGAGTATGAGATCGAAAATGAGGAAACTGGTGGCAAGGGCGTGATGGCGGCGCCCGTGTCGCTCGGCGCGCAGACCTCGGTCGTTAATGTCGAGGCCTATGACCGCATTGCCAAACAGCACAATATGACGCCGCTCAGCTACTTTTTGACCAACCGGTCGGGAGAACCCGGAACCTATCAAACGACGCTCAACGGCGAGACTCCCGTTGGGGATTCCTTTGGCCTGGGCAAGCCTGGCGTAACGCGCGCCTACACGCACGATGGGTTTAACGGCGCCGCCGCGCAGTCGGGGGCGAGCATTGAGCAGACCATCGAAGTCGAGGAGGGCAAGGAACAGGAGCTCGAGCTCGGCTTGACGCTGAACGGCAGCGTTGTCATGGGCGCGAAGCTCGCAAAGCACGAGTTGTTTGGCGGCCTGTGCTTTGGTGCCAACGCCGGCTTTACTACGGGTAACTCCTCGAGTGAATCGACCGAATACGGCGGCACCGTCGACAACCTGCCCGAGGCCGCGCAGGGCAAGTACGGTTTTGTGTGGCGTCTGGGCGTCAACGCGGTGGATGTCGACAAGTTCGAGGCAGACTCGGGCGACAAGCTCGGCACCAAGGACACCGACCAGTTCTGGATCGTGGGCTATGACGTTAAGGACGTCGAGATGCCCGACGCGCCGGCCGTGACGGGCTTTACGGCAAACGCCGTCGATTCGACCAGCGTTACGTTTAGCTGGGACGATGTACTCGCAAACAAGAGTGGCTTTAGCTACGGCGTGGGCATGCTGCAGAGCAATGCGGCGGATGCGGTCGTCAATAGCTGGAAGATTGCCGACAACACGCAGACCTCGCTCAAGTGGGATGGGCTGCAGCCCAATACGGAGTATCGATTCGCCATCGCCGCCGTTAAGAATGGATCCACGACCGAAACAGGTATTCGCTCGGCAATCATCACGGTCAAGACCATGCCCGATGGCATGACGATGACCGTGAGCGGACCTGCGGCGGATGCTGCGGAGGGGTCGGATCTTGGATACGACTCTTCGGTTGAGCGCACGGCGGGAAGCCACCTGACGCTCTCGGCGATTGGCCATGTGAAGCAACTCGGTGCCGACGATAGCGAAACAGGGCTGGCACCGACCTATATGTGGTACCGCAAGGGCCGCGGCGAGACAGAGTTTAAGCTCGTGGGTGCCGATGGCAACCTCGCGGCTGGAACGGCCTCAAAGCTCGAGATTGACCTGACCGCAGACGATGACGGTGCGCAGTATTACTGCCACGTGGGATACAATGACGTGGGCCTCGACACCGGCACGACGCTCGTGAATATCGAGGCCGAGGAGACGGCGCCCACAACGGTGAACGCCACCCCGATCCGCACGCGCCGCCTGTTCTCACAGGCAAGTGCGGGCGCCAAGAAGTTCCTGGACCATACGCTGGTAAACACCGCCGGCCCAACCGATTCCGAAGGCTCAAAGGACCCCGAGACCCCTGAGACCCCGACGAACCCGGACAAGCCCAAGTCCGACAACGGAGCTAAGACCGACACCAAGGTCAAGACTACGACCACAGCGAAGAACCTCGCAAACACCGGCGACCAAACATTCGCCCTAGTCGCCACCGCAGCAGCAGCGGGAGCAACGCTCGTAGTGATAGCCCTCATCATGCTGATCAAGCGCCGCAAGACCCACTAGTAGCCAGTCGAACATATCGACAACCCAAAAACCCGGGTAGCCAAAAAACAGGCCACCCGGGTTTTCTGTTGAGTGGAGACTCCGCAAGCGGAAACTGCATCCCACAATTAGCGCCCGGAACGGGACACATTTTCCGTCAAGCCCTCATCCGGAAAATCCATCCCAGTTTGAGCGCCCAGACCGGGACGCACTTTCCCAAAGGGTCCTCAACGGGAAACTGCGTCCCATAATTAGGCCGAGAAATGGGATGAACTTTCCCGACGAGAGCCAACCGGAAACCACGTCCCAGAATCAGCCCCCAAAGTGGGACGCACTTTCCCAACGAGCCTCAACCGGAAAATACATCCCGGAATCCAGCTGAATAGTGGGACACACTTTCCCAATCGGGTCCCAAGCGGAAACTGCATCCCATTCCAGACAAGAATTCCGGGACACACTTTCCGAATACAAAGAAGGCCACTTAATGTGGCCTTCAACTTATATATGTTCAGCGGATACCCCCATGACAAGCCGTGCTCCAACAACAAGGCGTCTGTCCGGGCGGAGGCATATAAGGTTCATCGCGTGTTCCGCACGCAAAGGAGGCCACTTAATGTGGCCTCCGTCTTGCGCAGGACTGTCCGAGCAGGGAACCTTATATGCCTCCACCCGGACAGACGTTTCAGTTATGAACTCGCAGCTAGTCGCTATTTGATCTTGGTCGTACCCGGCGCCAGGTTGGGGTCGGTCTCGTTGGCCTCGGTCTGGAAGTGCTCGGTATACACGTTCTTGCCGTCGCGGAACATCTCGTAGTACTGCATCTTGGCGTAATCCTCGCGCGCCTTGGTGGCGGCTGCGGCAGCGGCGTCGTCACCGGTGACGTTGGAGGAAAGCGCCCAACGCAGGCTGGCGTCCTCGTAGCCGACGGAGTTGATGGCGGGCAGCGACTCGCGCAGCGTCACATGTGCCTTCTGGTAGTCGGTCAGCGGGGCGCCGATCAACTGCATCAGCTGCGTGGACAGGTAGTTGGTGGACAGGTCGTCGGTCTCGCTCGTCTGGTCGCAGCCGGCAACGTCGTAGTTGGCCCAGATGATGTAGTCGGTCTGCCACAGGCGCTCCTGATGCGTAGCATCGTCTTCGCCGGTAAACCACTTATCGTTGAACTTGGACGGGAAGAACGGCTGGTGGTCGCCCCAGAACACCACGACCACCTTACGGTCGAGCTTGCTCAGGGCGTTGAGGAAGTAACGCAGCGCCTGGTCGGACTGCTCGATGCACGAGACATACTCGTCGACATCGGAGAGCGTACCGTCCTCGACGGTCTTGGCGTCCAGATCGGTCGTGTCGATATTCAGGTGCATCTGCTTGTCGACCGGCACCAGACCCGTATCGTAGCCCGAGTGGTTCTGCATGGTCACATCGAAGATAAACTGCGGATCGGCGTTCTGGTCGAGCAGCTCCAGAATCTTGTCGTAGGTCGCCTGGTCGGTCACCATGCCGCGCAGGGTGTCGGCTCCCTGGAAATCGTTGATGGACAGGAACTGGTCAAAGCCAAAGTCCTTGTAGACGTTCTCGCGGTTCCAGTTGGTTGCGTGGTTGGGGTGCATGGCCGTGGTGGAATATCCGAGCGACTTGAACTGCTCTGCCAGGTTCCCGGTCGTCTCCATGTTGTAGATGGTGTAGGGGTACACGCCCGAGCCCAGGTTGGCCATGGAGTTGCCGGTCATAAACTCAAACTCGGTATTGGCGGTACCGCCGCCGTAGGCGCTCACATAGAGCTTGCCGCGGCTGAGGCAGTTGGACAGGTTCTTAAAGTACTGCGGGCCCTCGTAGCCGGCGCGCATGTTCTGGTAGATGGACAGGTCCGAGAAGGTCTCGTTCATGATGGCGATGACCGTGGGCTTCTCGCTGTCGAATTGCTCCTTTGCGGCGGCGCGCTCGTCGCTCTTGGCCGCGTCGGACTTGTCGTAGGCCTTGGCGTACTTTTTGAGCGTGGCCTTGGCATCGTCGACGGAGTAGTCGGCGGGTTTGGGCGGCTTGATGGACTGCGCCGCACTAATAAAGGCAGGCAGGTAGCCCTCGCGCCAGTAGCTCTCGAGCGGACGCCAGGTGTAGACGGTGATGCCGAGGGTGTTGTAGTAGTCGATGAGCGTGACATGCGCGGTCACGCCGCCCAGGCACAGCACCGCCACGAGCAGGTTGGTGAGCAGCATGCGCTTGGCGTTGGCGGCGCCCTTCTGACGGTGCGGTGCCACCAGGCCGGCGTACTCGCACAGCAGCATGGCGATGGCGGTAAAGCCCATGGATAGCACGCAGAACAGCGAGATCGAGAAGGTGTAGCCGGTGCCGGCGACTGCGGCGGCGGTGGAGATGGCCGAAAGGTCGCCCGGCTGGATGGGCATGGATTTAAACGTGATGACAAAGAACTCGGCAATGCCTAGGACAAAGAGGGCAAAGGCCAGGACCGCGGGAGCTGCGCCGTGGCGCTGGAATAGGAAGAACAAGCCGACCATGAGCACGGTGATAATGGCCCATTCGAGCAGGATGCACAGGGGGTAGACCCAGGTAAAGTCGTGGTTGGACGAGACCTCCATGCCCAGCAGCGCAAAGACGCCGGCGAGCAGCAGGCACAGGACGGCGGCGACGAGCGGTTTGCCCACAAAGGCTCCGCGCAGGCGGGCGAGCTTGCCGGTGGGGACGGGGGCATCGGACCCGGCGAACGCAAAGACGCGCGGGGCGATGCGGTCGCGGGCGATGCTGGCCCAGGCGCATCCGGTAAGGATGGCATTGGTCAGGATGAGCATCACAAAGGCGAGCGGCTCGTTTTGGGCGACGAGGCCCACGGCGCCCCAAATGGTCAAAAAGACCTGGAACAGGCCGAAGGCGACGCTCCATCCAAGAGTGCCTTTGGCAACGGTGCCCGACTGTGCGCGAATGGCCTTGGCCTCGCGCAAGACAAGGTAGGCGGTCGCCGCAAGACCGACGAGCGAGATGGCGGCTGCGAACATGCTGAGACTCCTCACAAAATAAAACCTACGAAAGCGGGGGTTTACCCGATTGTTACCAAGATATGCGCTGCATTTGGTGACTGCGCACAACAACCAGCCATAATAACGCGCGTGCGTGGCGGTGTTGCGCAATGTAGCGGCGACCTGCGCGATAATGGACGGGAATTACACGGAAACGTAAAGGCTTCTTAAAGAAATGGCGAGGGTAGGGCGATGAGCGAGCAGGTTTGCAAGGCGGACATGGGCGGCGATGGAGCGGCGGTCGATACGTGCGGCTATCCGGTCGAGACTACGGGCAATGCGGTGCTGGACATCTTGGAGCACCGTTCCTCTACGCGTGCCTTCGCGCGTGATGACGACGGTTGCCCCGTGGCGGTGACCGACGAACAGCGGGCGGCGATTCTGCATGCGGCGAGTCGCGCACCGTCGGCGGGCGCCATGATGATGTATTCCATCGTGAGCATTCGCGAGCAGGCTACGCTGGACCGTCTGGCCGACCTGTGCGATCACCAGCCCATGATCGCCAAGGCGCCCTGGGCACTTATATTTGTGGTCGACTATGCCAAGTGGATCGATCTGTTTGAGCACGTGGGCTGCTTTGAGCCCGAGTTTGTAGAGCGTACGGGCAAGGCGCCCCGCCGCGCGCCGGGTTTGGGCGACTTTGCCATCGCGGCGCAGGATGCCGTAATCGCCGCGCAAAACGCCGTGATTGCCGCCGAGGCCCTGGGGCTGGGGAGCTGCTACATCGGTGACATCGTCGAGAATGCCGAGGAAGTTGCCGCGTTGCTGGACTTGCCGCCCTATACCATGCCGCTGTCGATGCTCATCATCGGCACGCCCCGTAAGGAGCGCCCGGCCATTGCGCATCCCGTAGTGAACCTGGTGCACGAGGAACGCTACTGCCGTGCGGATGCCGCGACCATGGACGCGCAGGTGGCCGAGATGGACGCGATGTTCCGTCCGCATGCCCGCGAGGTGGGGGAGCGCGTCGTGGATATCTACACCCGCAAGCACACGAGCCCCTTTATGGCCGAGATGAGCCGCTCCATGGAGTGGTGGTTCAAAAACTGGCTCGGCAAGTAACGAATGCGGTGATGTGACAAAGGGACAGTCCCTTTGTCACATTCCATATCGCCGAGGTGGCCTAAAGGCCGTATAAATGTTTATTTAGCTGGGAAAACAGTGCATTAAAACATGGGCCGATTGCCTATAATCCCTTCGAACATTAAAGTTGGGAGGAAACCGGCTTATGGAACAAAAGGCCAAGGAGGCAGCCTCGCACGCTGCGATTCCTGTGAGCATCTCGGCGATGCTCGTCACGCTGGGCGTGGTGTACGGCGACATCGGCACCAGCCCCATGTATGTAACTAAGGCGCTCGTTGCCGGCAACGGCGGCATCGGAAGCGTGACGGAGGAGTTCGTGCTCGGCGCGCTCTCTCTTGTCGTGTGGACGGTCACGCTGCTGACGACCGTCAAGTACGTGCTGATCTCGCTGCGCGCCGACAACCACGGCGAGGGCGGTATCTTTGCCCTGTACAGCCTGGTCAAGCGTTGCGGCAAGTGGCTTATCATCCCCGCCATGCTGGGTGGCGCCGCGCTGCTCGCCGACGGCATCCTGACGCCTGCCGTTACCGTCACCACGGCCATCGAGGGCCTGCGCACCATCCCGGCGGTCCATGCCGTGCTCGGTGACGACCAGGGTCGTGTCGTCGCCATCACGCTTGCCATCATCATCGCGCTCTTCTTGGTGCAGCGCATCGGCACGGCCAAGATCGGTCACGCCTTCGGCCCCATCATGACGCTGTGGTTTTTGTTCCTGGGCGGCACGGGCCTGTTCTTTGTCTGCCAGTATCCCGCGGTGCTGCTGTGCCTCAACCCGTTGCGTGGCATCGCTTTTCTGCTGAGCCCCAACAACCATGCGGGCATCATGATTTTGGGCAGCTGCTTCCTCGCTACCACCGGTGCCGAGGCGCTCTATTCCGACATGGGCCATGTGGGCCGCGGCAATATCTATGCCACCTGGCCGTTCGTTAAGTGCTGCCTGCTGCTGTCCTACATGGGCCAGGGCGCGTGGCTTATCAACAACGCCGGCAACCCGGAGCTCATGGGTATCGCCGACCTCAACCCCTTCTACCAGATGCTCGCCCCGGGTCTGCGCCCCTTTGCCGTCGGCCTTTCCACCGTCGCGGCCATCATCGCCTCGCAGGCGCTCATCACCGGCGCATTCTCGCTGGTGTCCGAGGCCAGCCGCCTGGACCTCATGCCGCATATGCAGGTCTTCTATCCTGCCGAGACCAAGGGCCAGCTCTACATCCCCATGGTCAACAACGTCATGCTCGTGGGCTGCGTCGTCGTGGTGCTGCTGTTCCAGAACTCGGCGCACATGGAGGCCGCGTACGGCCTGGCCATTACCCTGACCATGATGTGCACGACAATGCTGCTCTTCTTCTATCTGCACGTGGAGCGCAATCTCAAGGTCGCGCCGTGGATCTTTGCTGCCTTCTTCCTTTTGCTCGAGGGTTTCTTCTTTGTGAGCTCGCTCACCAAGTTCTTCCACGGCGGCTACTTCACCATCCTTATGGCTGCACTCATCATGGGCATTATGGTGTGCTGGTACAACGGTACGGCGGTCGAGCAACGTCAGTTTACGCTGCTGCCGCTGCGCAGCTATCTGCCGCAGCTCAAACGCCTGCGCGACGACGATCGCTACGAGCTCATGAGCGACAACATCGTGTACCTGACCAAGGACACCAACACCGACTATATCGACCGCGATATCGTCTACTCGATTTTGGACAAGCACCCCAAGCGCGCTCGCGCCTGGTGGTTCGTGAATGTCGAGACCATGGAGGAGCCGCATACCTTTGCCTACTCGGTCGAGACGTTCGGCACCGACTACGTATTCCGCGTGCATCTGTACCTGGGCTATAAGATCAACCAGCGCGTCAATGCTTACCTGCGCCAGGTTGTTCAGGACCTGGCTGCCAGCGGCGAGCTGCCGGCGCAGACGCATGACTACTCGGTCTACAAGGACCCGGGCAACATCGGTACGTTTAAGTTCGTCATGATCCGCAAGCTGCTGGCGCCCGAAAGCGACGTGGAGCCCAGCGAGCGTACGGCCATCACGCTCAAGTACATCATCCGCCGCGCCGCCGGCACGCCTGCGCGCTGGTACGGCCTGGAGAACTCCAACGTGAGCTTTGAGTACGTGCCGCTGTTCACCAAGTTTAAGGCCGTGAGCAAGATGCAGCGCCTGGCTCCCGACGAGCGTCCGTAGGCGCCGACGGGCTGCATGGAGTTGGTTTTCGATGGACAAGATTGAGGCCGGGGAGGCAAACATGGATACAAAGGCGCTCGATGGCCGCGAGGCGGTGGTCGAAATGGTGCGTGAGGCGCGCGTCGACGCCGCCGAAG
This sequence comes from Collinsella sp., assembly GCA_019425045.1. Lineage (GTDB taxonomy): Bacteria > Actinomycetota > Coriobacteriia > Coriobacteriales > Coriobacteriaceae > Collinsella. The sequence goes on along the minus strand of JAHYYI010000027.1, from coordinate 15,704 downwards.
ATCGGTTCTTTACGAATCGTGCCAACATGGACATGGCCGACCGCGTGATCTCGATCGTGGTGACGCTGCTTGTCGCGGCGTGCGTTTGCGCGCTGCTTGCGCACGTGCTGTTTGTCTAACGACCGCAGGTTGCAAAGGCTTTACACTTGGAGCCACCACAAGGGAAACCACCACAAAGGTGCCTGTCCCTTTGTGGTGGTTTTTGTTTTTGAGAGAGGGGCGGGGCGCTGATGGACGTCCGTGCGGACGGCGATATTGCCGAGAACTTTTGGTGGCGGCGTACAACGCTGACGCGTCGCACTCCTCTGTATGACGCCTGCGTATCGGCGGGGCTGCTGGTCGCAGCGACGATTGTGGGCGCGCTGCTCGACCATCCGGGTCTCGCGCCGAGCATCATGATCGTCTATGTGTTTGCCGTTCAGCTGTGCGCATTCTTTACCTGGAGTCGCCTGTATTGCTTGCTGAGCTCGGCTGCCGCCGTGGCGCTCTACAACTTCTTGTTTGTCGGCCCGCGCTACTCGCTGTCGTTTATCGACCGCGTCTATCCCGGCATGTTCTTCATCATGTTTGTGGTCTCGCTTGTGTCGAGCTCGATTGCGTTGGCCCTGCGCCGTGCCTTGGCACAGGCTGCCGCCAGCGACCGCCGCACGCATATGGTGCTCGAGACCAACCGCATGCTGCAGCGGTGCGCCGATCAGCAGCAGATTGTCCATGCCATGGCAACGCAGCTGGCGCGTCTTTCGGGCTGTCCGGTCGTGTGGTACAGCGCCGACGCCGAGGGCGATGACCTACTGCCGCGTGCGACATACACGGCCGTGGGCGATGTCGCGCCGGTGCATGAACTGGCGCCGCAGATGCCGCCGCGGCTCTCGGCGTCCGCCTATGTGGGAACGCCACTCGATGCCACCTATGGCGGCTCGGCGTTTTATGGCATCTACCTGACGGTTCGCACGGGCGACGGCTTCGTCCGCTCGGGCGACCCCGCCTCGGTGGTGGGCGTGCTGGCTGTCGTTGCCGAGTCCGACGTGCTGACGCATGAGGAGCGGACACTTGCCGATGCCATCGTGAGCGAAGGCGAGCTGGCACTCGATCGCGCCCGCGCTATGGAGGCCCGCGAGGAGGCGGCGGTGCTCGCCAAAAACGAGCAGCTGCGCGCCAACCTGCTGCGCTCCATCTCACACGATCTGCGTACGCCGCTCACCAGTATTTCGGGCAATGCCGACGTGCTGCTCGACCAGGGCTCGACCGGCACCGCGGTGCTCGATGCCCAGACGCGCCGCGGCCTGCTGCTATCCATTCGCTCGGATGCGCTGTGGCTCAACGCCACCGTCGAGAACCTGCTTGCCATCACCAAGCTCGAGGGCGGCGGCATGCATCTGTCGACAACGCTCGAGCTTATGGACGATATCGTCGAGGAGGCGCTGCGCCATGTAAATCCGGCCGTGCGCGAGCACGACCTTAAGGTGGTGGCGTGCGATGAACCGGCGCTCGTTAACGTCGACGCGCGTCTGATGGTACAGCTCGTGGTGAACCTGGTGAACAATGCCATCACCTATACGCCCGCAGGCTCGCATATCGTGATTTCGATTGGCGTCGACGATGGGCACGTGGCGTGCTCGGTGGCCGATGACGGGCCGGGCATTGCGCCCGAGGACCGTGAGCGCATCTTTGAGTCGTTCTACACCGCCAACCATGGCCTGGCCGACAGCCACCGCAGCGTGGGCCTGGGGCTTTCGCTTTGCCGCTCCATTGCGCTGGCGCATGGCGGTAGCATAGAGGTTGCCGCGGCGGACCCGCACGGCTCGGTCTTTACGATCGAGCTTCCCGTCGCCGATGTTTCGTTTGATAAGGAGTAGCGCCGTGCCGAACTCTGCCGTAAAACCGCTCATCTTGGTTGTCGAGGACGATCCCGCCGTTCGCAACCTCATCGTTGCCGCGCTCGAGGCGCACGGCCTGCGCCATATGGCTGTGGAGACCGCCCATGCCGCTATCGCCGCTGCCTCATCGCAGGCACCGAGCATTGTGCTGCTCGATCTGGGCCTGCCCGATATGGACGGTGTCAAGGTGGTGGAGTCGGTGCGCGCATGGTCGGGCATGCCGATCATCGTGGTCTCGGCGCGCAGCGAGGACGCGGACAAGATTCGCGCACTCGATGCCGGCGCCGACGACTACCTGACCAAGCCGTTTTCGGTCGAGGAGCTGCTCGCACGCATTCGCACCACGCTCAGGCGTCTCTCGTATGCACAGGTTGGCATGGGTGCGTCCGAGGGTACATTCGATACCGGTGAGCTGCATATCGACTTTGACGCCGGCATCGCCACGATGGACGGCGAGGAGCTGCACCTGACGCCGATCGAGTATAAGCTCCTGTGCCTGCTGGCACACAACGCCGACAAGGTGCTCACGCACCAGTTTATTTTGCACGAGATTTGGGGCACGGCGACCAAGAGTGACCTGGCGAGCCTGCGCGTCTTTATGGGCACGCTGCGCAAGAAGATCGAGTCCGACCCCGCGCATCCGCGCTATATCCAGACGCATGTGGGTATCGGCTATCGCCTGGTCACCCAAGGCTAGATCGCCAACCACCATCCCAATATGAGTTGCGGTGAAATACGGTCTAAATTTGTCTAATTTCAGGCAAAACAGTCCGTATTCCACCGCAACTTTGTTATTGGCTCTGTTAGACCAAGGTTGACATAAAAACGATGTCACCGCGAGGCGGTACCCTTCAATTAACGTCGAAGGAGCGCCCATGGATGCAGACGACCTGGTCATCACCCTCAAGAAGAGCCTGGCGAAGCTCAGCAGGACCGAGCGCCGTAAAGCCGTCGAGTTGGTCGGGGACGTCGTCCGCGCCGCCATGTTCGACGATGCGGCGGGAGATGGCCATGAGGTGGAGCGCTGCCCCCGTTGCGGCTCGGTCGCTATCGTCAAGAAGGGCAAGTCCGGGAACGGCGAGCAGCGCTACCTCTGCCGCGACTGCGGCAGGACGTTCTCCGGCTCCACCGACCGGATCCTCGGCGCGAGCAAGTTGCCCCGCGAGACCTGGATGGCCTACGCCGAGTGCTTCGCCCTCATGCTCCCTCTCCGCGAGTGCGCCGGCCGCTGCGGCGTCTGCCTCAAGACCGCCTGGACCATGCGCCACAGGCTCATCGAGTGCCTGAAGGAATACTCGCCCGAGTTCCATGTGGGGCAGGGGCAGGCCTGCGAGCTCGACGAGACGTACTTCCCCGAGTCCTTCAAGGGCAACCATTCAAAGGGCCCCTTCACCCTGCCGAGAAAGGCCCGCCACCGCGGCAAGCAGGTCCGCAGGCGCGGCCTCTCCCGCGAGCAGGTCTGCGTCATGACGGGCGTCAGCGACACGGACGCCACCTTCTTCGAGGTCTCGGGCCGCGGCGTTGTCTCGCGCAGGCGCGCGGCGGAGGCCCTTCGCGGCCGCATCGGCGCGGGCGCGGTCGTCGCCACGGACAAGGCGGCCGCATACATCGACGTGCTGCGCGACCTGAAGGTCGCCTCGCATGAATCCTATGATTCCAAGGACCGCTCGGAGGGCACCATCAACCGCATCAACGCCGTCCATTCGCTCCTCGGCTCGTTCATGGCCCGCTTCAGGGGCGTGTCCACCAAGCACCTGGGGGCCTACCTCGACTGGTTCCGCTGGTGCCGCACCTTCATGGCGGCGGGCTCGCGCGCGGCGGAGTCCACGGTCGCCCGCCAGCTCGCCAACGGCTCCTGCTCGACCCGCGCCCGCGGCATGTTCGGCCTCGAGCCTCCCCTCATGGACTACTGGGACGGGCGGGCGGCCTAGCGAATTAAAATGGTGGCCACGGAGCAGCGACCGCGGAAGGAGCGGCAATGACATCGAACGTCCCGGCCACCACGATAAGAATCGATCCCGAGGTCAAAAGGGAGGCCGTGGCCGTGCTCGACGAGCTCGGGCTCTCCATGTCGGGCGCCATGAACATATTCCTCAGGGCGGTGATCCGCGAGGGCGGCCTGCCCTTCGACGTCAGGCTGGGATCTGAGGGGAAGGCTGACGGGGAGGGCGGGGACCGCGATGGGCGGGGATAGCCCGATTATTTTCCGGTTCGACGAACAGCCGGTCGTGTCAAATTTGGTCTAACAGAGCCTTGTTATTTGCCCTTGGGCTTGCTGGCGTAGAACTTCTTCTTTTTGGGCTTGCCGGCGGGGGAGGGTTTGCCGGCAAAGTTGGACTTGCCGTTGCCGGTCTGCGCGTGCGCGGGTGTAGCCGCGCGGGGCTTGCGGGCTTCGGGGTTGCGCAGCTCCTCGGTTCGCTCTGCGATCTCTTCGGCGCTAAAGCCGACTTCGGCCATGGCGTCCTCGATGGACAGGCGGCGCACGATATAGCAGTGGTGCACCTTCTGGTTGCGCGCGAAGTCCTCGGGGATGGTCTGTGCCGTAATGTCCTCCAGCACTACGCCCGCGCGGGCGAGCTTGCGCGTCTCGGGGCGGAAGCCGCGCAGGTTGCAGCTAAAGATGGCATGGCCGCCCTGTGCGAGCAGGCGAGATACGCCGGCCAAAAGCTCAACATGGTCGCGCTGGACATCCCAGGTGCGGCGGCCCATCTTGGACGAGTTCGAGAACGTGGGCGGGTCGACAAAGATCAGGTCCCAGCGGTTGCGCGTCTGGCGCTGGTCGCGAATCCAGGCGAGCACGTCGTCACGCACAAAATGATGCTGCGGACCAACAAAGCCGTTCTGGCGCATGTTGCGCTCGGCCCAGTCCAGATAGGTGTTGGAAAGGTCGACCGTCACGGTTTCCTCGACGCCGCCGTCTGCCGCATAGCAGGTGGCGGTGCCGGTATAGGCGAACAGGTTGAGGAAGCGACGCGCCTGCTTGGCGTGCTCGCGCACCAGGTTGCGGGTGACGCGGTGATCCAGGAAGATGCCGACGTCCAAGTAGTCGTCAAAGTTGACGGCAAAGGTGAGCCCGCCCTCTTCGATGAGCGGGAGGCGACGGCGCGCGATGTTGGCGCGTTCGCCCGATCCGCCCTTGCCGGCGCCCTGCTTGCCGTACTGCGAGCCGCCGCGCGAGCGCATGCGGGCCTTGGCGTGCACGTGTTCGGCCGGGATATCCAGGATACGCGGCGCGATGGCCAGAATATCGAGCATACGGGCCTGGGCCAGTGCGGGGTCGATGGTCTTGGGCGCGGCGTATTCGGCGATGACGAGCCAGCGGCCCGGCGTCTGCGGGCAACCCTCGTACAGGTCGATGGCGGCGGAGTAATCGGGCAGGTCGGCATCGTAGACGCGGTAGCAGCTCACGCCCTCGCGCTTGGCCCACTTGCGACGCAGGCGAGCGTTCTTGCGCAGGCGGTTGGCGAACTGTTCGGACTCGGGGATGAGCACGGGCAGCGGATTGCCATCGCCCAAATCGATAGTGGCGGCAGGCTCGGGCATGAGGGTGTCGGCGGCTTCGCCTTGGGCATCTGCGGTCTGCTCCTCGGCATCTGCGCTGGTCGCAGCTTCGAATGCCGCGGCGGCGTGGTCGAGCGAGGGCCAAGCCTCAAGAGCCGCCTCCTCGTTATTGGGCATGACGGCGATGGAGCGCGCGGGCTCGGCATGGAGCGCACGGGCCATAAGGCCATCGCGGGTGAGTGCGGCGACCGGTGCCGAAGCGAGCTCGGGCGCGCGGCGCAGCTCGCCGACCAACGTCATGGCATCGTGCATGAGCGAAAGCGGCGTCTCGGTGGTGTCTGCGACCACGGCAACGCCGGCGACAGCACCCGCATGGTCCAGCACGGTGGCGGGCTTAGCGGCGCAAAAATCGACAAAGCGCTTGTAGCCGGCGCACTTGACCATGCGCTCGGCGGTCTTGCGGGCGGCGGGGTCGATGTCCACGGCCACGATGCGCGCCTGGCGCTCGCGCGCCGCCGCCTCGCGCTCGCGCGCCTCGGCAAGCAGCTGCTCCCATAGGGCGGCATCGTGCAGCTGCCAGCCCTCAAAGCCCCAGCGCTCGCGTGCGGCGCCCGGGGCGCGGTCGGTCAGAATGTTCACGGCCTCCAGCAGCAGGCCGCCGCCGGCGCACGAGGCGTCGATCAGCGTGGGCAGGGCCTCGTTTTCGTAGTCGTCGGCCGTCAACTCGCGCTCGCACAATGCGGTCCAGCCAACTTGAGCCAGCACCAGAGCGGCGTAGTCGGGGCGCAGCACGTGAGTGCCCTCGCCGGCGCGAGTCGCTGCGGGCGGCAGGCGCTTGAACAGCGGATCGCCCGAAAGGTCCAGGCTTATGCTCGCGCGGCGCTGGCGCAGCGAGAGCAGCAGGTGGACATCGGGGTCGGCGGCATCGACATCGGCGCGACGGCCCGTGGTCTCGGCCAGACGGTCGCATAGCGCGTCCTTGGCGCGCAGGGCCGAGAAGCGTGTGTTGCGCAGCTGCTCGGTCACGCCGCGGGCGGTGATGGCGATGGTGGCGCCGGGGCGGACGATGCTCTCCCAGGCGATGTCGTAAACGCCGTCGTACAACGCATCGGCATCCTGCGCCTCAAAGCGCCCAAGCACCACAAACACGCGGCTGGCCAGGCGCGACCACAGACAGGCGCGGTAGCCTTCTTCGAGCTCGCCCTCAAACGTAGCGCGGCCCTTAAGGCGGCGTACATGCGAAAGCCCGAGCCGTTTAAGCTCGTCGGCGAGTGCGGACTCAAAGCCCTCGGGGCAGCTTGCGTAAAATTCCATGGGTGACCTCTCTGGTTGCGTCGCTCCATTATATGATGGATGCTTCGTTTGCCATCGCCCTCGAAAGGAACCCATATGATTGATGCGTGCCCCGATTCCGCCGTGCTCTTTTTTGACGTGGACGGCACGCTGACGTCGTTCGATCCCGACGATATGACCGATAAAGATTTTTCGGCGGTGCGCCCCTCGCAGGCGGTCATCGAGGCGTTTCATCGCCTGCGCAATGCAGGTCACCAGGCATTTATCTGCACGGGTCGCCCCTTATGGCTGATTGCCGATGGCTTGCGCGCGCTGAACCCGGCGGGTATCGTTGCCATGGCGGGGGCCACGCTAGAGGTCGAGGGCCGCGTGGCACACGAGGACTGCATTGACGAGGACATTGTTGAGGAGCTCGCGCGTCGCATTACTGTGGCGGGCGGCGAGGCGTTGTTCGAGACGAACGGTGCCACCTATTCACTTGAGCCAGTTGGTGTCGAACAGTCATTTCTGCTAGGCGCCGGCGTGGTGCATGGTGTTGATCAGATGCGCGTCGATGGCCGCTTGCGCGTAGGCAAGGTGTGCATTAACGCGTGCGACCTGGCTCGCGTAGCCAACGATGACGGCTTTATCGAGCGAGAGTTTGAGCTGTGCAACACCGGTGGTCAGAATCGCGAGCTGAGCCCCAAGGGCATCGACAAGGGCGTGGGCGTGGTGCGGGCGCTGGAGTATCTGGGTCGCGCGGGAAATGCGCGCACCTTTGGCTTTGGCGATTCGGGCAACGACCTGGGCATGCTCGCTGCGGTCGAGACAGCTGTCGCCATGGGCAACGCCATGCCCGAGGTCAAGGCGGTCGCCGACTACGTGACCGACGATGTCGCGAACGACGGCACCGTCACAGCGATGCAGCATTTTGGCCTCATCTAATGAATCCCGCGTTCTAACGTTTGCTCAAGCTGCGACTCTTTGCTTTTGCGTGCTCAATCGATTTATCAATCCAAACACTGAGGTGTTTATACCGTTCGCCGAGAAGATAAAAACCCGCAGCTCACGCCTTGATAAACATAGGTAAAGTGTTTAGCAGTTTATCGGCCGTATGCTAACGAAAGGAATCAGGCAGATGGCAATCAAGGTGTTCGCTGACGGTGCAAACCTCGAGGGCATGCTCGACATGTACGAGAACGGCAACGTTCAGGGTTTCACGACCAACCCGTCCCTTATGAAAAAGGGTGGCGTGACGGATTACCGCGCGTTTGCCAAGGAGGTCCTGGCTCACATCACCGATGTGTCCGTGTCGTTTGAGGTCTTTGCCGACGACGTCGAGACCATGGAGGTCGAGGCCCGCGAGATCGCTACCTGGGCCGAGAACGTCTACGTCAAGATTCCGTGCGTGACCACCAAGGGCGAGTCCACCGCCGAGCTGGTGCGCAAGCTTTCCGCCGACGGCATCAAGGTCAACGTTACCACCATCTTTACTCCCGAGCAGGTCGATGAGATGGTCGAGGCCGTTGACGCCGAGACGCCGTCTATCATCTCGCTCTTTGCCGGCCGTATCGCCGATACCGGCGTTGACCCCATTCCGTTTATGACGGAGTCGGTTAAGAAGGCCGCCGCCAAGCCAAACTGCGAGGTCCTGTGGGCGTCCACGCGCGAGCTCATCAACATCTACCAGGCCGAAGCCTGCGGTTGCCAGATCATCACGGTGCCCAACAGCATCCTGGCCAAGCGCAAGAACATCGGTCGCGATCCGTACGAGGTCTCGCTCGATACCGTGCGCGGTTTTGCCAAGGATATCGCCTCGCTAGGCTTCCATATCCTGCCGTAACGCGAACACTGGCTGCGCCGCGGGTTGTTCGCCCCGGCCTTTCCTTTCCCTATCGCTCACGCGCTTCGCGAGGGTCGCGCTAGGCAAAGAAAAGGCCGGGGCTGCCGACACGAGCTTGCCGGCAAGTTAGCACTCGGCTTCCATATCCTGCCGTAGGCAAAGGTACCCCCGCCTGCGACGTGCAAAATTGAGAGTATTCAGCAAGGTAAAGGCTTTTACCAGTTAACCGAAGCATGGGACAGCCCCCGTTTTGGCTCTGACGACGCTAAAACGGGGGCTGTTTTTGACTTTATTGCCTCTGAGGGGCGTTTGGAGCGGCGGAAATTGCAGAATACTCGCGATTTTGCACATCGCGAGAGGGGGTACCTTTGCTTTGGCGGTTACTTCCCCTGCACCATAGTGAGCGAAATCTTTTTGCGGTCGCGATCGACCTTCTCGACCCACACCTTGACCGTATCGCCGACGCGCACCACGTCGCTCGGGTGCTTGACGAAGCGGTTGGCCAGCTTGGAGATGTGCACGAGGCCGTCTTGGTGCACGCCCACGTCGACGAAGGCGCCAAAGTCGACGACGTTGCGCACCGTGCCCTTGAGTTCCATGCCGGGCTCCAGGTCTTCGATGGAAAGCGCCGAGCGGCTAAAGACCACCTCGGGCGCGTCGTCGCGCGGGTCGCGGCCGGGCTTCTTGAGCTCGTTGACAATGTCGATGAGCGTCAGGGTACCGCAGTCCAGGTCGCTTGCCAGCGCCGAGATGCTGCCCAGACGGCGCTCGATGTCGGGCACGCCGCCGCCGCTGAGCTCGCTTGCCGCAACGCCGGCACGCTCCAGGACGGCCGTGGCCACCTCGTAGCTCTCGGGGTGGACGCTTGTCGCGTCGAGCGGGTTCTTGCCGCCGCTGATGCGCAAAAAGCCTGCAGCGTTGAGATATGCCTTGGGGCCCAGCTTGGGGACACACTTAAGCTGGCGGCGATCCGTAAAGGCGCCGTTTTCCTCGCGGTAGGCCACGATGTTCTTGGCCACGCTCGGCGTAATGCCCGATACGTATCCCAGCAGGCTCGCGCTCGCGGTGTTGACGTCGACGCCCACGCGGTTGACGACGTCCTCCACCACGTGGCCCAGGGTGCGCGAGAGCTCGGCCTGGTCAAGGTCGTGCTGGTACTGGCCAACGCCGATGGACTGGGGCGGAATCTTGACGAGCTCTGCCAGCGGGTCTTGCAGGCGGCGGCCCAGGCTCATGGCGCCACGCACGGTGACGTCCAAGTCGGGATACTCCTGGCTGGCGAGCTCGGAAGCCGAGTACACCGATGCGCCGGCCTCGTTGACGATGGTGTAGCGAAGGGTGGGTGCCTGCTCGGCAATGAACTCCGAGACGACTTCCTCGGTCTCGCGGCTGGCGGTGCCGTTGCCGATGACGATGGTGTTGACGCCGTCTTTCTTGATGAGGCGGGCGAGCTCGCGCTTAGTGCCGGCGACGTCGTGGCGCGGTTTGGTGGGGTAGACCACGCCGTGGTCGAGCAGCTTGCCGGTCTCGTCCATGACGGCGACCTTGCAGCCGGTGCGGTAGCCCGGATCGAGCGCGAGCACGCGGGCGCCGCGCACGGGGCGCGCCGAGAGCAGGCCCTCAAGATTCTTGGCAAAGACGTTGATGGCCTCGGTCTGAGCGCGTACGGTGAGCTTGGCGCGGGCCTCGCGCTCCAGCGAGGGGGCCATGAGGCGTTTGTAGCCATCGGCGATGGCGGCGTCAAAGACGGGCGCAAAGACGCCCTGGCGTCGGGGCCAACGGCTGCCGAGGCGTGCCGTGGCGGCAGCACCGTCGACGTTCACGCGCACGCGGAGCTTGCCCTCGCGCTCGCCGCGGTCGATCGCCAGCACGCGGTGGTTGGGGATACGGCGCAGCGGCTCATCATAGCTGTAGTACGGCTCGTAGGGGGTCTTCTCGGCGGGGTCGGTGGCCTCGACGACGATGTCGGCGGTGTTTTGCGTAAAGGCGCGTAGGTCGGCGACGTTCTCGGGGTCTTCGGCCACCGTCTCGGCCACGATGTCCGCCGCGCCGGCGAGCGCCTTTTCGGGCGTGTCGAAGCCGGCCTCCTCGTTGACGTATGCCGCGGCGGCGTCGAGTGCGCTGCCCTTGGCCGAGGCCTGCATGATGATCATGTTGGCGAGCGGCTCCAGGCCGGCCTCGCGGGCCTTCTGCGCGCGAGTCATGCGCTTTTTGCGGTAGGGCTTATAGAGGTCCTCGACACGCTGGAGCTGCGTGGCCTCGCGAATCTGCGCCTCGAGCTCGGGCGTGAGCTTGCCCTGGGCGTCGATGAGCAGGATGACGTCCTCTTTGCGCTGTTCAAGATTGCGCAGGTAAGACAGGCGCTCGTCGAGTGCGCGCAGGGCGACGTCGTCCATGCCGCCCGTTGCTTCCTTGCGGTAGCGCGAGATAAAGGGGATGGTGTTGCCCTCGTCGATGAGCTTGACGGCCGCCTCGATGTTGGCGGCCTTAAGGTTGAGCTCGCGGGCGAGCTGGGCGATAAGATCCATGGGAATTCCTGTCTGTGAGTACGTTACAGGTGCATGAGCCACCCAGTCTACCACCCGCCCGCGCGCCGCGGCTGCAAAGAAAAGCCCCGCGGGCAGGAGGCTGCTCGTGGGGCAAAGAAGAGGGGCTTATTTGTGGCGGACCGAGGGACTCGGCATGGGGTTTCTGCCGCGGCCGCTCTTAAGGCATTACAGCTCGACGAGCTGACCGGTCTCGGCGGCCTCCTTGATGGCGTTAAGCAGCGTGAGCGTCTTGACGTTGTCGGCGGGGGTCACGACGGGTTCGACCTCGCGGCGGACAACCTTCACAAAGTGCTTGAGCTGCATCTTGTGCGGCAGTGCCGGGTCGACGGCCGGAATCTCCATCTGCAGCGGCTTGTGCCAGTTGGAGGCGCCGTCGTAGGAGAACTGGTGCAGGCGGGGCAGCGACAGGGCGCCTTTGGTGCCGCCGATGAAGTAGGCGTCGGCGTCGAAGGGGCGGTACTGCGGATCCTCGCGGGCGGTCGCCTCCCAGTTCCAGGGGCTGGCGGTGGCGTCGGAGATGGTCATGCTCGCGAGCGCTCCGTCGGCAAAGCGAACGTTGACCACGGCGGAGTCCTCGGTCTCAAAGCCGCGGGCGGCGCTGGACTGCATGCCCTGGACGGCGACGGGCTCGCCCAGCAGGTAGCGGAGCAGGTCGACGTCGTGAACCAGGTTGACCAGGATCGGGCCGGCACCCTTTTTGCGGCGCCACTCGACATCGAAGTACTCGTCGTTCTTGTAGATCATGTAGTGGAAGCTCGACACGGTGAGCTTGCCCAGCTCGCCAGACTCGATGATCTCCTTGGCCTTGTTGACGAAGGGGTTGTGGCGACGGTGCTGACCCACGAGCACGGGCACGCCGGCGGTCTCGGCCTCGGCGGCGAAGGCCTGGGCATCCTCGAGATCGTTGGAGATCGGTTTTTCGACCAACGGCACGATGTTGCGCTTGATGGCCTCGCGGGCAACGCCCAGGTGCAGGTCGTTGGGGGTGGCGATGATGACGGCCTCGGGCTTGATCTCGTCCATCATCTGGGCGGGATCGGTGAAGAACGGCACGCCGGCGGCCTCGGCCGTGGCGCGGGCGCCCTCAAAGGCGTCGGCGATGGCGACGAGCTCGGCCTCGGGCTCCTCGGTGACAAAGCGGATGTGGTTGCGGCCCATGGCGCCGGCGCCGATGACGGCGATGCGGACGGGGTTGAGCTCAGACATTTCGACTCCTTAATACTGGTGACCGGTGGAATGCGACAAAGGGTCTGTCCCTTTGTCGCATCGGTAAAACTAGGCGGACTTCTTCTTGCTGTCGGAGACCATCATGTAGACGGTGAGCACGACGGCGATGGCGGCGATCACGATGGCGCCGTAGAAGGACTGCTGGTAGGCGGCGCTGCCGGCCTCGGCGTGATACAGCACGGCGGTAATGGGCTGGCTGATCCAAGTAGAAGCGGCGTAGCCCAAGAACATGATGCCGTAGTTGACGCCGATGTTGCTGGTGCCAAAGGCGCCACCGGTGAGCGGCGGGTAGATGACGAGCAGGGCGCCAAAGCTAAAGCCGAGCAGGGCGAGCGCCACAAAGAACATGCTCTGCGTAAAGCTCATCGACATGATGACGAGGGCGACGATGGTGACGACAAGGCTGATGAGCAGCGACTTATAGGCGCCGAGCTTGTCGATGATCTGACCAAAGGACAGGCGGCCAACCAGGTTGGCGCAGGTGTTGACGGAGACCACCACACCGCCGAGGGCGACGGCTGCGGCGCTCGTGGGGTCGGCGAAGAGCTGGACGGCGGCGATGGAGGCAACCTTGCCCACGAGCAGGGTACCCGCGGTGGCGGCAAAGGCGAAGGTGACGATGAGGACCCAGAAGCGCGGGGTCTTGACCATCTCGCCCGGGGTGAGGTCGCCGAAGGTGCCGGCATGTGCGCCGCCCTTGGGGGCCTCGAAGCCCTCGGGCAGCCAGCCGGCCTCGGGGGCCTTCAGGAACAGGGCGGAGGCGGCGATCGTCACAAAGAAGATGACGCCGAGTGCCTTGAGGGCGCCAAAGATTCCCAGGCTTGGGATGAGCAGCGAGGCGAGCACCGGGGACAGCACGGCGGGGCCGGCGGTCGAAGCGGCCAGGGTGATGCCGGAGGCAAGGCCCTTCTTGTCGATGAACCACTTTTGACCGGTGGTGAGCGCCGGGTTGTAGCCCAGGCCGTTGCCGATGGCGGCGACGAGCGAGAACCACAGGTAGAACTGCCACGGCTCGGTGACGGTGCCGGACATGAACCAGCCCAGGCCGTAGCACACGGCGGCGGCGATCACGACGTTGCGGGGGCCGATCTTATCGGAGATGCGACCGGCGAAGATACCCGTCACGGCCATGATGGTCTGAAAGACCGGGAAAGCCCAGGTAAGAGCGCTGGACCACTCGGGATAGACGGCGAGCAGGTTCTTGCTCACAACGGAATACAGCGCGATGGAGCTGATGAAGAACATGGTGACGCACGCGGCGGAAAGCACGACGGTGCGACCCTTGTTGGAGTTGGTAAAAGCCATTGGACTCTTTCTAATCGATGCGGGGGAGGGGCGGACACGTCCGCGGGGCCTCCCTGTCAGGCTGGTTTACTGGTCGGTCGGCTTTGCGACGCCGGACTCGTCAGACCAAAGCTCGACACCCTTGTTCTTGAGGTAGTTGTCGGCAAAGGCTCGGCGGCCGCCGGGCTTGGCGGTGAGGTCGCCCATCATATTGGAGAAGCCGCCATCGACCTTGATGGCGTCGCCGGTGGTAAAGTCCGAGCGCTTGGACGCCAGGAACATGACGGCGTTGGCGATATCGCTGACCTCGCCGATGCGGCGCGTGGCGATCAGGCGGCTGCGGCTCTTCTCGACCTCGGGGTCGGCGTAAAAGCTCGCCGACATGGGGGTCTTAACAAAGCAGGGCTCGACGCAATTGGAGCGCACGCCGTAGGGGCCCCACTCGGCAGCCAGCATCTTGGACATCATGTTGACGCCCGCCTTGGTGGAGCTGTACACGCCCGAGAACGTCTCGGGGGAGTGGCTGGCAACGGTCGAGATGTGCACCAGGCGACCCTGGCCGGCCTTGATCATCTCGCGACCAAAGCGCTGCGAGGTGATGAAGTAGCCGGTGAGATTGACGTTGAGGACCTCGTTCCAGTCACTCAGCGGCAGGTCTTCCATGGCTGCGAAGCGCAGGATGCCGGCAGTGTTGACGAGGACGTCGACGCGGCCGAAGTCGGCGATGGCGGCATCGACAGCGGCCTGAACCTCGGCCTCGTCGGTGGCGTTCATCTTGTAGCCCTCGGCGTGGATGCCAAACTCGGCGGCGAGGTCGGCAGCTGTGGCCTTGACCTTCTCCTCGTCCAGGTCGAGCAGGACAACGTTGGCGCCGTTGCGGGCGAACTCGCGGCAGATCTCGACGCCCATGCCGCCGAGCGCGCCGGTCACAGCGCAGACATCGCCCTCGAGCTTAAGCCAGTTGCTCATAGGAACTTCCCTTCTTGTGCCTCCCTGTGGGCCGCTCCCATTAATCGACCCACGTGGTTTTCGCTGGTTATCGTATGATTTGCATTTGCGCAGGTGAATTGCATATTTGTTAGAATGGCGTAAACCTACGGTTTATAGTTCGCAAGACGAGTAGCCCTTATTGAGTGTGTGACCTGCCAAAACACCTCCCCCCTCGGCGGCGCACGGCCATACGTCTGGAAACGGGAGATTGACGTGTACGATCGACGACTCGAGGCCATAACGGCCGCCGCGGAGCTGGGAAGCTTCTCGCGCGCCGCGGCAAAACTGCGCGTGTCGACCCCAGCGCTCGTCAAACAGGTGTCGGGATTCGAGGCCGAGTTTGGCATCACGTTGTTCGAGCGCTCACACTCGGGCGTCAAGGTGACGCCGGCGGGTGCACTGCTGGTGAACGATGCGCGCTCGATCATGCGCCAGTCCGAGGATGCGTTGCGCCGCGCCCGACGCGCGGCGGGCGATGGCGGCGCCGTGCGCCTGGGCGTGTCGATGATGTGCCCGGGGCGCCAGACGCTGTCGATGTGGCCGAGTGTGCACGAGTTGGAGCCGTCGCTGCGCTTTGAGATTGTGCCGGTGAGTGACCTCTACGATGAGCGCGAGGCCGTCATGCGCAGTCTTGGTCGCGAAGTGGATGTGGTGCAGTCGAGTTTTTCGACCCCGCGCTGGGGCGACGCCTGCCAAAAGCTCCTTATCGTCAACGTACCGTTTTATATTGATGTGCCGCGCACGAGCCCGCTTGCGCGCAAGACGCGCATCACGGTCGCCGACCTGGAGGGCATGCGCCTTCGCGTGCTTCGCCACGGCAACGACGCCATGGACAGCCTGCGTATCGATCTTTTGGCCGACGGCGGCGTGGACGTGATCGACGTGGATAGCTTCGACTTTGTGCTCTTTAACGAGGCGGAGGAAAAGGGCGATGCGGTGCTCACCTGCGGAGCGTGGTCGGGCGTGCATCCGGCCTTTGTGGGCGTGCCGTTCCTATGCGGCCGCGAGGTGCCGGTCTTCTTGCACTACCCGCTCGAGCCCACCCTCCAAGTCCAAAAATTCGTCAACGCCATGGCCCAGCTTCTCACCTAGCTCATTTGGCGCGGGGGGGGCTGCGGACAAAAAGTTGGACCATCAGGTCCGGTTTGGAGTCCGCATGAC